>JAFQBM010000049.1 GCA_017399685.1 Lachnospiraceae bacterium | reverse complement strand
GAATCTGTTCTGCTAATGGTGGATTACCTCCGATGGTTAAACGACAGCAGTACTATGCTTCACAACAGAAGGCAGCATAAGGTCGAACATTCTTGAGAAAAAAGTGTAAACCAATATTGACAATATCATAATGGGACATTCGGATATCGGGGTAACAATGAATACTTATACCCATCTGGGACTGGATGATGCGAAGAATGAAATGATTCGAATGGAAGAACTGGAACAGGCACGAAAAGAAGTGGACAAGACAGAAGGCAAGAAGCCAATGAGGCAGAATATGTTTAAAGTAGTATAAGACACGCAGCAGACGCTCAGGGGAGACCTTGGGCGTTATTTTTGTGTTCGGGAATTGTGGGATGGAATGAAAAATAGTATAATTAATGAGGAGTATGAAAGACAGAATAGATGGATTAGAAAGGAATTACATATGAGTAAGTATTACAATGATGAAAATCGTTATATAGGTACGTTCAATATATTAGGCGAAGAAATTGATGGGGAAATCATTCACAATAAAAAAACAGGAGTGATTTTTTTGGATTTGGCAAAACAGTTAGATGAAAAAACTTTTATGGGGAAAAGTTATGCTAACATGCCGGTCATTTCAGGTAAAATTAATTCAGGGGCAATAGTAACTTTATTTAATAATAAATGTATAAATAATCATACAAATGTTGGACAAACACAGAGAATCTGTTTTAGAAGTGATTATTTGGTTTGGTCATCAAAAGTACAAAAGGATGCAAAATTTAATGAATTAGTATGTACATTAAAAAATGCGTTCGCTTGGACTCAGTTATCGGTTTTTGAAACAACAGATACGGGAATTAAAATGAAAGAAGGTTTTGATGAACGAGAATTTTCTTGGTTTGGGGTAAAAGTTAAATTTTCGGTATTTTCGAATGAAACTTTTTGGGGACCATTCGATAGTGAAGAGAAGACGATTGTTCAAAGGGTTAAATTAACTATTGCAAGTGAAACGAAACGAACGATTGATGAACTTATTTCTATCAGAGATAAAATCTTGGCAATGATTTCTTTTGCCGTCAAAAATAATATTAATGTCGAAAAGGAATACTTTTTAGATTATGAGGATTCATATTTAATTGGAGATAAAATAGAACAATATCATAAACATCATTTATTAAGCGCACAGAGAGAATTAGAAGTTTATGATTCAAAAGTATGGGATTATAATTTTACATTAAATCAACTTCCTTCTGATAAGGATATTAATAAAGAATTAGAGAAATTAGGTCCTATTTTTAATTTATATTTATCTTTGTTTAAATATCGCGATATGCCATTGGAAATGGTATTTTTGAATATTGTACAGGCTTTAGAAACCTTTCATTCACGTTTTTTCTATGGAGATAAAAAGAAGAAATATGTTGAATCTGTAATGGAGCGATTTTCGGGAGCAGTAATCTTTGATCAACTTGAGAAAAAATTATTATCGCCTACCCAGATGGATGAAAATTGTAGTTACATAATTCTTGTTTCACGTTTGAATGATTTGCTAATTGGTAACTACAACACCATATTCTATGATTACTGGGGGTGTGAAGAGGATTACGGACAGGTAATTGCTGATACACGTCACTACTATACCCATTATGGTAGTTCAAAAGAGAAAAAAGCATTAAAAGGTGATGATCTCAGAGATGCAATATTTGTGCTTAGTAGTTTATTGGAGTATCACATTTGTTTAGTATTAGGTATAGATATCGAGGAAAAAGTACGTCAAAGTCTTAGCAGTCATAATTCGTGGAAGCAATTAGAGAAGGCTCAGATTAAAGAAATGGAAGAAAAGGAATAGAGATTTTTGTACCCCCTTCCATTTTCTATCGTTAACAGGTTCAAAAACCTCGGTAGTCTGCACCCCCTAAACTGACTACCAATTGACTACTACAGACTACTACACTTGGTCTCAAACTGCCGTATTTTGCCACTTTTGCTACAGTTTCCGGAAAACTGTAAGTCTTGAAGAAATCCAAAAAAGTGCGTAAAATAGGGCAAAACGAGGCATTTTAGGAGGAAAAATATAATGATTAAAGTACTTTTCATCTGCCACGGCAACATCTGCCGTTCCCCCATGGCAGAATTTCTATTAAAAGACATTGTCAAAAAAAGAGGTATTGCAGAGCAGTTCTATATCCGGTCCGCTGCTACAAGTACTGAGGAAATTTGGAATGGTGTTGGGAATCCGGTTCATCCGGGAACCAGAAAGAAATTGGCTGAACTTGGTATTTCCTGTGAAGGGAAAAGAGCGGTACAATTAACGAAAGCAGATTATAATACGTATGATTATTTAATCTGTATGGATACCATGAATCTTAAAAATACTGTAAAAATCTGTGGAAGAGATAGAGAAGACAAGATTTATCGCTTGTTGGATTTTACCAAGGATACGAGGGATGTGGCGGACCCGTGGTACACCGGAAATTTTGACCGGACATACGAGGATGTTATGTTAGGATTAGAAAGTTTTTTGCAATATTTAAGAGAAGAAGGAAAAATAGAAGAATAAGATAATAGAGAAAATAATACCATGTTTGAAGGGCAGGAACTCTTATCAGAGATAAGAGAACTTGCCTTTTGTATTTACATGCAGTGAATCATTAAGGTTAATAGTTTAAATTCTCCTGAAAAAGAATGGTAACCGTAGTCCCTTCTTTCGGTATGGAATCGACAGAAATACTATGCCCCAGTTTTTTCAATATGGTGTTACATAGATAGAGCCCAAGTCCGCTGGCTTTTTTATCCATACGGCCATTATAACCGGTAAAAGACCGTTCAAAAATCCGAGGAAGGTCTTCCGGATGAATGCCAATGCCGGTATCCTGAAGGTACAAACGGGTACTGCGGATTCCATCCGATTCCTGTCTGTCTGCAAAAATACGGATTTCGCCGGAAGGAGTATACTTAATGGCATTGGACAATAATTGTTCTATTACAAAAACCAGCCATTTTTCATCGGTAAGTACCGAAATGTCCAGGTGCTCCATTTTTAAAGAAAGGTGGCTTTTAATAAAAAGGGGCGCATATTTTCTTACCGCCTGTTTTACCATTATTTCTAGAGGATAATGTTGAAACTCAAGGTCCTGATTGATGTTTTCCATTCGAAGGTAACCAAGAATAATGTCCACATAACGGTCTATCTTAAATAATTCACTCTTCATATCAGAAATCTTCTCCGGATCCGTTTGTAAAAGCAGCTGGAGAGCTGCGATAGGAGTCTTAATTTGATGCACCCATAAGGTATAAAAATCAGATAGTTCCTTGTTTTGGGTATTCTGTTCACTACGTTCTTTTTGTATTTCTTCTGTTACCCCTTCAAGCAATGCCTGATAATCACAGCGAACCAAATCCTTTTCCTGAATTAAGGTAGAAATCGGTGCTTCGCTGAAGGGAGCGTAGTGTTTTAGGATGCGATGCTTTTTTCTTTGTTGATAAAAATCAATGCCCCCGCAAACCAGTAGAAAACAAAGATAAATCACCAAAGCATAAAGCACCGGTTCTACCTCACACTGATAAATCAGAAGAACACCGGCATTTAAAACACTACAAAATAAAATCAAACTAATATATTTGATACGTCCTTTAAAATAATCGAAAAATTTCATTTTAAACACCAAAGTCCTTTCTTTATTTTAACTTTAATGATTCACCACATATCTTGGTAAAATGCTATTAGGGTAGCAAGGTGCTATGTTCTAAATGTCACTTGTTTACAAGCTACATTATAAATAATTGAAGTTTAGTTAGAAAAATCCTACTCTAATATGTATCCAAGCCCCTTTTTCGTTTTAATGTAATCCTTACATCCGGCCGATTCCAGCTTTTTTCGTACACGGGTAATATTTACCGTCAAAGTATTATCATCCACGAACTCATCATTTCCCCATAATACTTCCATTAACTCATCCCTGGAAACAATGTGGTTATGCCGTTCCATCAGAAGTTTTAAAATCAAATATTCATTTTTGGAAAGAGATATTTCCGCTACTTTACAGCAAAGGTTGGAACTATTAAGATTCAAGGATAAATCCTTGTAATCCAAGGTTTCTTTCTTTTGTGTTAATCCATAAGTCCTGCGTAACAGTGCCTGAACTTTGGCGGTAAGTACATTGATATCAAAAGGTTTTTCAATATATTCGTCCCCGCCCATATTGATTGCCATTACAATGTTCATGTTATCGGAAATGGAAGAAACAAAAATAATCGGCACATTGGAGACTTTTCGGATTTCACTACACCAGTGAAATCCATTATAACAAGGCAAAGTCACGTCCATTAACACCAAATCCGGTGCATATTCCTGAAATGTTTCCAGCACGCCATGAAAATCCTCGATGCATTTTGTGTCAAAATCCCATTTATTGAGATGATTGCTGATGCTATGGGCGATGGTAAAGTCATCTTCTACAATTAAAATTTTATACATAAATTATCTCCCTTGGTAAATGTGAACTGCCCATCGTCTAAAGCCAATGGGTCTGCGGTGTCCTTATTTCAAATTCAGATATTTTCTAACTTCAATGATTCGCTACAATTTTACGAACAAATGCTATGATACGATTTTTTTCTAATTTATGCAAGGTTTTCTTTATTGTAACTTCTCTTTTTTAATGATAAACTATATGATGATATTGAGAGATAAATGGTTTTTAAAAGGGATATTAATCAGTAGTGAAATACCTTCTATCAATGATATGATAGATAAGATATTAAATTTTTCAATAAAATAGGTTGGTCAAATTGTATTTTAATGTTTCGGGTTATGCAATTTGACAACACAACATAGAGAGTAATATTTCATAATATAGAAGAAAAGGAAATAAAAACATGAATCACGTAAAAATTTTAATCGTAGAAGACGACATGGACATCAATAACCTATTAGTAGAATTACTAACCGGACAGGAATACGAGGCAGTAAGTGCATATTCCGGCACAGAAGCCTTGCTATGGCTGGAAAAACAAAATTTTGACCTGGTATTACTGGATTTAATGTTGCCAGGTATGCCGGGAGAAGACGTACTGGAAAAAATAAAGAAAGATTATCCTGACACCTGCGTCATAGCAGTATCAGCCAAAGATGATATAGAAAGTAAGATACATATGCTTCGAGGCGGAGCAGACGATTATATTACGAAACCATTTGATACCGAAGAATTATTGGCAAGAGTAGAAGTCGCACTAAGAAAAAATAACAAAGCCGATGCAAAACAAGAAGACATATATTGCTTAAGAGACTTAAAATTAGACGTAAATAATATTCTGGTTACTCTAAAAGACGAACCGGTATCCCTTACCAAACGGGAGTATTTAATCTTGAAACTACTAATGAGTCATCCAAACCGTGTTTACACCAAAAATAATATTTTTGAAGCAGTATGGGAAGAAGAGTTCGTGGGAGAAGACAATGCGGTAAACGTACATATTAGTAATATACGACAGAAATTAGCCAAAATTGACCCGGAGGATACCTACATTCAGACAGTCTGGGGAATTGGATTTAAGATGAAAGTTTAACATAAACATTAAAATGAAACTTTAGAATAAAAAATTAAGAAAAAACTTTAAGAAAACTTTATACTTTTCCTAAAAAAACTAAAAACATATCCGTTATGATAAAACAGAAGTAAGAAATGAACCGCGATGATAGGAAATTTCGCAATTACCTAATTATCAGGAAAGAAGAAAGGAATGAATAAATCTATGGAATATGTATTGACCACAGAAAATCTAACTAAGGTCTATGGAGCCAAAAAGGCGGTAGACAAAGTAAATATGCATGTGAAAAAAGGAGATATTTACGGTTTTATTGGAAAGAATGGAGCAGGAAAGACCACTTTAATGAAAATGGTAACCGGACTTGCAAAACCAAGTTTAGGAAAGATGAAGCTTTTTGGAAGTGAAGATTTGGTAAAGCAAAGAGCAAGAGTCGGTTGTTTGATTGAGAGTCCAGGTTTTTATGGAAACTTGTCTGCAAAAGGAAATGTGGAATACTTTAGAAAGCTTTTTGGAATTAAGGAAGAAGAACAAAGCGATAAAGTATTAGAGTGGGTTGGACTTGATAGCAAAGATACAAAAAAAGCAAGAAATTTTTCCCTTGGTATGAAACAAAGATTGGGAATTGCCATTTCATTGCTTGCAAGCCCGGATTTCCTTATCTTAGACGAACCAATCAATGGTCTGGATCCGGAAGGTATCAAAGAAATCAGAGATTTGTTGTTAAAGTTAAATAAAGAACAGGAAATTACAGTACTGATTTCCAGTCATATTCTAGGAGAGTTATCAAAACTTGCAACTACTTATGGAATCATTAAGAATGGCTGTCTGATTGAAGAATTTTCCAGTGAAGAATTGAAAGAGCGTTGTAAGCGTTGTATTAAAGTAAAAGTAAACGATACCAAAAAGGCAGCCAATATTTTAGAAACAGTACTTGACATCAGTGAATATGAAGTATTAGAAGAACAAGCAATCAGAATCTTTTCCAACCTTGATGAAATTGGAACCATCAATAAAACCTTGGTAGAAAATAATCTGGAAGTGACAGAATTAAAAATGGCAGGACAGGATTTGGAAGGATATTTCATGGAACTGTTAGGCGGGGAAGAATCATAATTTTTATCAATAAAAACAGGCGTAAAGAGAAGAAACGCAGAAATGAGGAGAATATGTATCATATATTAAAAGCAGAAATAGGAAAATTATTTAGAAGTCGAACTTTTTTAATTTGCAGCATCATAGCAGCTTTGATGTCAGTTATTTTATTGGCATCGTATAAAATGATGTCGGAAGTTTATACACCGGAATTTATTGAAAATTTAAATCAGCAAACAGCAACACAATCAGGAGTATCCTTTCAGGCGAGTGAAGAATTGGATTTAAGCTTTTTCCAAAACTTATCCGGGATTTCAATGCTGGAAATGTCCTTCGCAGGGGATGTCATTCAAACTTTGCTGGCAGTTTTGGTAAGCATCTTTGTTTGTACCGAATTTTCAGGTGGAGCTATCAAAAATATTGCATCCAGAGGATTTAGCCGTACCAAAATTTATACTGCCAAGTATATTGTTTGTGTTATTGGAGGAATCATTCTTTCCATCGTTGTACTACTTACAACGTTCTTAGGAGGAACTTTGTTATGGGGCGTTGGTGAAACAGGTGGAGATTTTATCGGTAACCTTCTTACCTTCTTAGGAGTTCAGTTCTTTTTGATTGCAGCATTAACTGGACTTATGGTTTTTGTATCCATGGTAGTTCGAAATACAGGTGGCTCCATTGCCATTAATGTTTGTGTTATTATGTTTGCAAGTATGATTTTTCAATTGTTTGACCTGTTGATAGACAGTGAAACGTTTCGTGTAGCAGATTATTGGATTGGTAATATTGTTGCCCAGATAACTTCTTTATCCATTCCTTCGGAATTGTTGGAAAGAGGTATCATCGTGGGAGTAGTTACCTTACTGGTTACTTATATAGCAGGAGCGGCACAGTTTAAATTAGGAGATATTAAGTAAAAGAATGTTAAGAGAATAAGGCATCTTGCCCCAGATGAAGGAAATTCATTTGGGGCTTTGGTGCGATAGGAAAAGAAATAAATAGACAATTGCAAAACTATAATAATTTTATTTGTAAGTGATTCAAAAGAATCAAAATAACGCAGGCACGCTTTCGTTGCTTCGGCTCGTAGCGGTACTAAATTCGTGGCAAGCCACTCATTAAGTACCGGCGGTCGCCTAAGCACCTGCTAATGTATTTGTTTCTTTTGAATCACTTCATATACATTTTTTAATTGTTTTGCAATTTACTAAGTAGAAATAATAAGGAAAGGGAAAATGCAGAAAGTTCATTCTTTCCACCTGTTTAACGGGTTCGTTTCGTAAGCAGGCTTGTGAAGTGCATGGGTAGAAAAATGACAAAAGAACTGTTATTAATTATCATTGGAATTCTGGTCATCATTATTTTATTATTGGTTTCCTATTTATATGGCTATAAAAAGCAGTTAAAGCTACTAGCCGAGCAGATGCAGTTTATTGAGGATGAGGAGACCAACATCCGGCTGGTTAGTTTTTTTAATGCGAAAGAAATCAACCAACTGGTGATTCTTGTAAACCGGGTAATTGGAAAATACCGTAATGCCACCATTGAAACCGTAAGGGTAAACCGGAATTTTCGGGAAAGTATTACCAGCATTTCCCATGATATCAGAACCCCGCTTACTTCACTGAGGGGATATATCCAGTTAATGCGAAAAGAAACGGAGATTACCGAAAAACAGGAACGCTACATTAAGATTATGGAATCCAGATTTGATGCGGTGCAAAGAATGTTAAACCAGCTCTTTGAATATGCCAGAATTGAAAATGGAGAAATTACCTTACAAATGGAGAAGGTAAATATACAAAATGTTCTATACGATGTGTTATCTAATTTTTATGATGAATTTTCTAAACAGAAGGAAGAACCGGCAGTAACCATTTGTGAAGAAATCATGTATATCAATGCAGATAAAAATGCCATTTTCCGAGTCATAGAAAATATTTTAAGCAATGCCTTAAGGCATGGGACTGGAGGATATGGGGTAGAACTCTTAAAAGAAAAGGATACCTGCATCATTAATATATCAAATCTTACGGATTCTATTGAAGAAACTGATGTAGAGCGGATTTTTGAACGTTTTTATACTACGGATAAATCCCGCACGAAAAAAGGAACAGGGCTGGGTCTTGCCATTGCAAAGAAATTTACAGAGCAGATGGGTGGTAATATAGAAGCGAAATTAGAGGGAGATAAATTTATGATTCGGATTACTTTTCATATTTTAGCAAAAGCATAAACTTAAAAGAAAAAAAACAGCGAACTGTGCTTGTTTGTAAGAAACTTACAACAGTACAGTTCGATGGTTTTTATTTCGTTTCAAAATACTCTAATGCATAATCCAGCGCATAGTCCGTTTTTTCATCAAACATTTTTACCAAGGTCTCTTTTGTAAGAGGGATTCTTTCATCCACCAGTATCCTGCAATGTCCGGATTCATCGGAATCTACCCAGATTTCTCCGTTTTCATCTAATACAGTAGTCATGGAAAGGGAAAGAACGCCGTTATTTAGTGGAATTTGGGTGCAGCCCTGGGCAGTACCGGCAGGTTCCGAAAGTCCCATTATGGTAACCTGCTCCATACCCTGAATACCTGCAATCAGATGGTTTGCAGCACTATTACTTCCGGAGTTTACCAAAACGATAATTTCTCCACCTTCCCAAAGATTTTCTCCATATCCCGTGTAACGTTTTAGCATTTCATACTCTTTGGTTTCTTCATTATAAGTGCCATCCGCTGCCCAGAAAAATTCTCCTTCTGCCACCAGTGACACAATAGCCTTTGCCATTATGGTAGAACCGCCACTATTATTACGAAGGTCAATGATTAGCTTCGTAGCTCCTTCTTCCCGATAGGTCATAAAGGCTTCACGAATCTCAGTCTGCATATTGCTGTAATTGGAAGTTTCCGTCGCATTGCTATCATAACCCATCATATTGACATTTAATAAAATGGTATCTTCATTTAATCGAACCACACCCATATTTTCTCTCGGAGTTTTGTAAGTCAAAGTAGAAAAGGTATCCATAAATCGGTCATAATAATTTCCTATGGAATCTAAAGTGACAGTTTCTTTTTCTCCATTTTCATTCTGGAACGTAACCTGAATCTGCTCACTGCCAATACCGGGAACAAAGAGACTCAAATAAAATTCCTGATTTTCAATATTTCCAATAGAAAGACATTTTTTCATCCGTTCCAGTGCATTTGGAAGCAAATCTTCAATGGAAGTTCCATCCCATTTGGTAATGACAGTTCCGGTATGGATACCTGCCTGAGAAGCCTGGCTTCCTTCTTCCACAGAAACTGCCACATATTCCCCTGTGGATAATTGTACCAGGGATAATCCATAGTCGTTTCCAAGTATGGTTTTTGCGTATGATGCGATAGCTTCTTTCGAATCTTCTCTTGGCACATAACTGGTATGACAATCATAAAATTCATTGCAAAACCGGAACCAGGCAGCAAAATTTTTATTTTCGTCCTGACTGGCATCCGCTTCTTCAAACAAAGGGTAATATTCTTCGTATAAAGCATCCCAGTCAATCTGTTTGTGTTCCGAAAGAGTATAATGCTCTTTCATAATGGCGAAGCCTTCTTCAAAATCTTCCAGATAATTTAAAGTACGATAATCATTGGAAAGAAAACAAACCGGTATGGTCAAAATGCAAAGAATCACAGCAAGGATAGAACATTTCTTTCTTAAGGATACCTTCGCCACAAGGTAGCCACCAATCATAACCAAAGCACCGATATAAATACCGGATAAACACCATTCCGTACCGGTAATCAATGCATGTATGATACAGATGATGATTGGCACCAGATAAAAAATACGCCATTTATTATTGTATTTTGCGGCATTCCATTTACAAGATACTAGAAGGAAAAGAACCGCAGCCATAAATATGATGCATAAAATCCAATCTCGTATTAGCATATTCTCACACTCCTAATTCAAATCGTCATGTTTAAAGAATACATAGGAAAGTAAAATCACAACTCCTCCGATGACAATAGACGGTATGATTGCCCAAAGTGCCATTTCTGAGGTAACAGCAGAACTATAAAGAATCTGGTCTGTTTCGTCAAGGTAAAAGGTAGACCAATCCTGAAAAGTTAAAAGCTGTATACAGTTTGCCACAGGAAGCAATGGAGTCACATTAGAATCCGTAAGTTCAGTTTGTATAAGTAATACAAGCATTTGTGCCATACCGAATGTATAAGCAAGAAAATATGTAAGGTAATGGTTCTTTGTCAGGATAGTTAAGAATGCTACTTCACAGGCAATTCGGATTAAGGTGATGAAAATTAGTAAAATGCGAATCAGAACACCGTTTAATTCTAAGCTGTTTCCCCAACCATTTATGACTGTTAGTACAACAGGAACAGAGATTATGGTAAGGAAAGAACACAAAATACCAGGAAGGATTGCAACCACCAATCGTCCAAAGAAGACTTCTTTTCGGGTATGTCCGGACAATATCTCATAATGTAATGTTTTATCTGCAAAATCTTTTCCCATTACATTTGCTACGACTACCATAATTGGTAATAGTCCGGCTATCACGCTATTGGATTCACCCATATATGCCATTCCTTCGCTTCCGGTCAGTCCGTTTTCGAAGGCTTCCAGATTCATAAGAAGGGTAATTACGAATCCAAAAAAGGTAGCACCAAAAACCATGATATCTTTTTTTAATTGATATATTTGCGATTTCATTACATTCCACATATTAGACACCTCCAACCATAGACATATAATATTCTTCCAGGCTTTCTCCACCGGTACTTAGTTCCAACGGTAATACACCATTTTCGAATAAAGTACGGGAAACTGGGGCAACATTGTCCACATATTCATATAAGGTAATGCTGCCATCTTTTTGTACATCAAAATTGGTTACCTTTAATTTTTCCTGAAGAATCGCAATTGCCAGTTCATCATGATCGGTATGGATATGAAGGTAATTCCGGCATTCTTCCTGAAGTTCTTTCTGGCTTAGATGTTTGATGATATTACCATGTGCGATAAATAAGTAATCATCGCACATTAGGGAAAGTTCGCTTAAAATGTGGGAGGAAATCAGTATAGTGATGTTCTCCTGTTTGTTTAGTTTTATTAAAAGTTCACGGATTTCAACAATTCCTTCCGGGTCCAATCCATTGATGGGTTCATCCAGCACCATGATTTCCGGTTTGGAAAGCAGGGCATTGGCAAGTCCGAACCGCTGCTTCATACCAAGAGAAAATTCTTTGAATTTTTTCTTTTCAATATTTGTCAGTCCCACTATTTCTAATACTTCGTCAATACGGGCTTTGTTTGGGATTCCTTTTTGTAAACGCTGCTTTTCAAGGTTTTGCTGTGCAGTCAGATTCTGGCTGGCATAAGGGGTTTCAATCATAAAACTCATCCGTTCCCTTGCTTTTGCCCAGCTTGTTTCATCCGTATTACCGAAGATAGACATGGAACCGTCAGAAGGTATTACCAGTCCTCCCAGCATCTTCATAATAGTAGTTTTACCGGCACCGTTCGGTCCAATCAGACCACAAATACTTCCTTTTTTTATCTGGAAGTTTGCCTGATTCACCACTACCTGCTTTTTATATTGTTTTGTCAAATTTTTGACATCAATGATAATCTGCTCACTCATGGCTTTTCGTCCTTTCTTGTTTTTTGATGATTTGAAGGTTAAAAGTAAATTTCGCCATGTTATGATTCTAAGAATTTTTACAGGAGAAATACTTTTTTGACTTTTGATACTGATATCATAAAATAAAAAAATAAAGAATTTCTTAAATAAAAAAAAATTCTTTATTTTTTTTGTGTGTATAACATCGGAGTAAAAAAACGACTGCCGTTGGTAACATGAGTCAGGAACAGCTGGAAGTTGAAACGATAAAAGGAATCAAATTTCTTTTTTTAATTTTATGACAATTACCAGTTCATTTTTTCTGATTTCTGCAAAAACTTCGGCTCCTTGTTTTTCCGCAAGTAATTTCACAATGTAAAGTCCAAGTCCGGTTCCCGGTTTTTGTCTGGAAGCATCTGTCATGTAGGTGCGGTCAAATAAATGAACCACATTAATGTTATGAATATCCGAAGAAGGATTGGAAAATTCTATGATACAATATGAGTCTTCTTCTTTTAACTGAACCGAAAATTGTTCCTTTGCATACTTAAAAATGTTACCTAAAATATTGCCAAAAATCCGTTCCAATAGTGCACTGTTTCCTTGTACAAATATGGTTTTTTCGGGCAAATCAAGTTTTGGTGCAAGTCCATGTTCCCGAATTAAAATTTCATGTTCTAAGATGACGTTAAGTAAAAGGCTAGTAATATTTACAGAGGTAAGTTCTACGCTGGAGTTATCACTTTCCAACATGGATAGTTCAAAAAATTCGTCAATCATGTATTTTAGTTCTTCTGTCTTTGTCGCGCAAACTTTAAGATATTGTTGTTCCTTTGCACCAAGGGAGCCTTCCCTTTTTATCAATTGCAGATTTCCTTTCACAACGGTAAGGGGAGTCCTTAAATCATGGGCAATATCAGAAATAGCCTGCTTTAAGGTTTGTTTTTGATGTGCGGCTTTTCGTTTGCAGTCCGTCTGATAATCCAGATTGTAATTACATTCTTTGGTTAGTTCTGTTAAGTCCCGGTCAAATAGCTGCACCCGAATCTGTTTGTTATAAGATTCCTGACGATTTAACTTTAGTTCTCTGGAAATGTTACGAATTTCACGTTTCATGAGAATCAGGTAACAAAACAGAAAGAGACAAATTAGACTTAATATAATTATTGCTGTTTTCATAAGCTTTTTCCCACCTCATTGCCCGCCAGCCGGTAGCCGATGCCCCAAACCGTGTCAATGTATTCGGTTCCGTTATCTGCTTTCTTTAACTTATTTCGAAGATTACTCATATGGACATTCAAAGTATTATCTTCATAATAATAAGGTTCTTTCCAGATGGCTTCGTAAATATTTGCTTTCGAAAAGGTCTTGTTTGGATGCTCCATTAATAATTGCAAAATTGCAAGTTCTTTTGCAGTTAAGGAAAGGGGAGTATCCTTCATGGTTGCGCATTTTCCATCAATATTAAGAACCAGGTTTTTAAATGCCAGTTTTTTTCCACCATCTTCTGGGTTTAAGGGTTTCGCTCCCGTATTGCTGCGGCGAAGTACAACTTCCATACGAACCAAAACTTCGTTTAAGTCAAATGGTTTTAAAATATAGTCATCCGCTCCCATTCGAAGAACCTCAAGACGGGTTTCCATGCCGGATTTCGCAGACAGACAGATCACAGGGACATTGGAACGGGTTCGCAGTTCCTTAATCAAATCATTGCCACTGCGGTAAGGAAGCATTAAATCCATCAGGATAAGGGTGTATTCCTTGTTTTTTAAGCAGGCAGCAGCCTCACGCCCGTTGTAGGCACACTCTGTCTGATAACCGTTTTCTGTTAAGAATGCTGACAACATATCGCTGATTTCCCGATTGTCCTCTACGATTAAAATGGTATTTTCGTTCATGGTTTAAGTCCTTTTATGTATTGTGATGTAACCTCGATTATTCACGACATATCTTGTAAACCGTTATGAATAATCTTGGTGTAATAATTTTAGCATGAGATTTTGGGGTGGGCAAGGGAGAGTTATGTATAAATAAATGTAAGGGTATTTTATCAATCGAAAATTCATTGATAAAAAATCAAATGTATCGCATTATCATAGAAATAGGCTCATTCATTTTAAATTTTTAAGAAATGTAGCAGACCTTGTCGAAAATGAAGCATCAAGGCAAACTACTCTGGATAGAAGAGGAAGCGTGAAAAAAGAATAGGAAAGTATGAGTTTGAATTTGAAGTTTGTAGATAAATATGAAAAGTAACGACTGATAGTGAAAAGAATGACAAATATGTAAATTAAACTACTTGGAATATGTCAAAAAGTGCTATACTTTTTCTTTAAATTATGATACCATAATGATAAAGTAACTTCAATAAAAATAGAAATGGTAGGAAATATTTTAAAGGAAGGTAATGAGTATGGATAATTTATATGGAAAGATTTTTGATTATGTAATGGTAAATGAAAAGGAAACCATAAAATGTTGCAAAGCAGTGGATGGTGAAGTATTGCGAATCATGGATAAATTTCAGAATAAGTTAAATGAAGATGAGTTAGAAGACTTGAAGGATGATTTGTTTTCTGTTTCATTGGAAGCAGAGAAGGCTGGATTTGAACTGGGAATAAAGTTTTTATTTCAGTTGATGAATTCATAGTGAGGGTGAAGAAGAATAGCAATGTTTGGGAGAAGTAAGAAAAATGGAGAAGATAAGGGTGAAAGAAAATGGGAGGAGAATTTATGCTTGAAATTAAGGGAAAATATAATACAGCCAAAATTTTTACGGATGTGGTGGATTCCCCATCCATTGCACAGGTATTACAATTATGTAATCAGGAATTTACCGCAGGAAGTAAAATCCGCTTAATGCCGGATATCCATGCAGGTTCCGGGTGCACCATAGGAACCACCATGACCATTACGGATAAGGTAGTTCCGAATTTAGTTGGAGTTGATATTGGCTGTGGTATGGAAATTATCCGAATCAAAGAAAAACATTTGGAATTACAAAAACTGGATAAACTCATATATGAAAAAATTCCATCCGGATTTCAGATTCGGGAGAAAAAGCATCGGTATTTTAATGAAATCGACTTAGAACAATTATATTGTTTTAAGGAAATTGATGAATTAAGAGCCGAAAAGAGTCTTGGAACCTTAGGTGGCGGGAATCATTTTATTGAAGTAGACAAAGACGAAGAGGGAAATATTTATGTGGTCATTCATTCAGGAAGCAGACATCTTGGATTGGAAGTAGCCCGTTATTATCAGGGAGAAGGCTATAAAAAACTAAATGGATCGGGAAAAGAAGATGTGAATGCTTTGATAGCCGAACTAAAGGCGAAAGGGAAAGAGAAGGATATTCAGAAAAGCATTGCTGCACTGAAAAATACGAAAAGGACTTCCATTCCTAAGGATTTAGCTTACGTAGAAGGGGAATTGTTCCAGCAATATATACATGATATGAAAATTGTACAGGAATTTGCCGAATTAAATCGCAAAGCCATGATGGACGAGATTATAAAAGGCATGAAACTGCATGTGGAAGAACAATTTACCACTATTCATAATTATATTGATACAGAAACCATGATTTTAAGAAAAGGAGCAGTTTCTGCAAAAAAAGGGGAAAAGCTTTTAATCCCTATAAATATGCGGGACGGTTCTTTGATTTGTATTGGAAAAGGAAATGAAGACTGGAATCAGTCTGCCCCTCACGGTGCAGGACGATTAATGAGTCGTTCGGAAGCCAGGGAATCCTTTACCGTATCAGAATTTAAGAAACAAATGAAAGATATTTATACGACCTCTGTAAGCCGTTCTACCTTGGACGAATGCCCTATGGCATATAAGAAGATGGAGGATATTGTAAACAATATCGGTGAAACTGCAGAGATGATTCATATCATAAAACCTATTTATAATTTTAAAGCAGGAGAAGAAGAGGGGTGGTAGAATGGAATATTTTGAATTGGCGAAAGCGTTGATAGGAGAATCCGTAACAGAGGAAGATTTAAAGTATGTGGATTGTTACATACATAAGAAAATGGGATTGTTTATTCCGAGTCTTGGTCCTTGTGGGTATGCACAGAAATTATTTCACACGCATCCTTCCTATATGTTTGTGATTACATTTTCAAAGGAAGAATTTCAAGAAGCGAGAAGTATTAAGGAGAGGGAAAACCAGATTGTGGTAAGAGAAAATCAATATCCAGGTATGGCTGTGTCACCGGATATTCCACATAATGACATACCATCGTTACATTATTATTGCATTCTGATTGAAAAGGATTATTTTGAGGAGCAGTATAAACTATATTCTAACGAGAAACCGGATTTTCAGTGTAAGCAGTTTGCAATTTGTCACGATATTTTGCACGCACTGAATATGTTTGTGTTCGAATATAGTAAGAAAATGCCTAATGCAGAGATAACATTGGATGCTCAGGCAACGATTTTAGTACATTGGCTCATACGAAGTGTACTGGGAGAAACTTACGATATGCGTTCCGTATCCAATGACTATGCCACAGCAAGGGCTCAGCAATACATAGAAGTGCATTATGCAGAAAAAATTACAGTAAATTATCTTGCAGAACTTGGAAATCTGTCGGTTTCCAGCTTTAATCGTGTCTTTAAAAAAGAGACAAAAATGACTCCTATGGATTATCTGATGGAAATAAGGCTACAACAGGCAAAAAAACTTTTACGAAGAAAGGAAGTTTCTGTCACAGAGGTAGCCATACGATGTGGATTTAGCAGCAGTGCACATTTTTCTGCAAGTTTTCGAAAATGGTATGGGTTGACACCCACGGAATATAGAAGTAAGTATCAGTAATCATACATAAGAATATTAGATGAATGAATTTTGATAGTATTTGCTTTTATTTTGAAAGACATAAAAGAACTTTGTAATTTATAATGATGGATAATATAGGTAATAATTACAAAGGAGCGATGAAGAATGAAAAAAGAAGAATTATTTCAGATTATGAACGAGAATCCGGTTTTACATTTAGCCACTATGGATGGAGACCAGCCAAGAGTAAGAGGAATGCTCTTATTCCGTGCAGATGAAGATGGTATTATTTTTCACACAGCTTCCACGAAAGAGGTATATCAACAGATTCAAAAAAATCCAAAAGCAGAAATATGTTTTCAAGGTCAAGGTATTCAGATAAGAGTCACTGGAGTTTTAGAACAGGTGGAAGATGAAACGTTACGAGAAGAAATTTTCAATCACCCAACAAGAAAATTCCTGCAGGCATGGAAAGAAAATGGAATCGATGGTTTATTGCAGATTTTTCGCATGAAACATGGAACCGCTGTAACCTGGACCATGGTGACGAATTTTGATAAAAAAGAGCCGATTCAGTTATAAAAGTTTCAAAATAGAAAGGGCATGGGAGTAAAGTTCCATACCTTTTTTTCGTCAAAGTTTATATTATTCGGGATGAATATTTGGGACTTATGTTTGGTTGTTACTGTTTCTATGCAAATTTTCATATTACGTCCATGTAAACAGTGATATTTGATTAAAAACAAAAAACTTGTTTAAAATTGAATTTTGGTATATACTAAGAATAGTAAATAAGAAAGTATTCGAAACGGAGGATTCTTATGAAGCTATTGTTTGTAAAAGCTAGTAATTTTAAAAACTGTGAAGATAATTTTAGCATTGATTTAGTGGCAAAATCAAAGAAAACATCAGAGGATAAGGAGTATGAATTGCAAGAAATAGCACAAGATTTGTATGTGTATAATACACTTGCATTTATAGGGAAAAATGCTTCCGGAAAAACCACGGCAATTGAGTTACTTGATTGTTGTTATTCCATACTTGGAGAGTTTCGACTTGAGGATAAACATTATAGTTATGACGATGTACAGTTGGATATGATATTTTACCATGAAGGATACCTTTACCGTTATATGACAACGTTAAAGTCTGATGGGACATTAGGGAATAAAGCAATGTTTACCAAGCAACATCTTTACAAAAAAAAGTATTTTAAAACCCAGCTGAAAAAAATCTATAACATGGACGGATATATGGAGATTACAGATTGCGGAGAACTTCCGGATGATACTTCTATTGTTTTTTTTGTGCTGAAGAAAAAGGTTACCAGAGCTTTATATTTTGATAGCTTTGGGGAAGGTGCAAATACCTATCAGCTTTTGTTTCGGGTGTTGAAGAATTATGAAATTTCTAATGATATATTTTTGAATATTATTCAGATTTTTGATGAAAATATTCTAAAAATTGAAAAAGTTGATGAGTACAATTATCGTTTGTTTTACCAGAAAGATGTAAAAACATTATCAGATAAGGAATTAGTATATCTATTATCAAGCGGAACAACAAAAGGAATATTATTATATACATTAATGGTAGCTTCTTTGAAGTATGGTTTTGATTTGCTGATTGATGAAATTGAAAATCATTTTCATAAAACTTTGGTTGAAAATATGTTAAGTTTATATAAAGATAAAAATGTAAATAAGAACCATGCATCATTGATTTTTACAACGCATTACTGTGAAGTGCTGGATTTATTTAATCGACGTGATAATATCTGGATTGCAAAGTCTGACGGAAAGGTTGGACTAAGCAATATGTATGAGAATTATGAAATTCGTGGAGAACTTTTGAAAAGTCGTCAATTTTATAATAATACATTTCAAACGGCGGTAAATTACGAAGAATTGATGAACTTGAAAAGGAAGTTGATGTAATGAAATATTTAATCATGTGCGAAGGACCGAATGAATTAGAAGTGATTTCTATTTTGTTAAGGAACAGTTGCTTACGGATTTCAATTGACGATTTATTAGGATTAAAACCTTATCATGCAAGGCAGATTAAAAATTCAGGGATTGTTCAAAATGAACTAAATATGTATTCTGGTCTGGTTAAAATAATTCGAATAGGGGATTCCCTAAATGAAAAACTTATAATTCCAATGATGTATAAAGATAAGATTATTGAAGTTACAAAATATTGCACCAAACCGGAATTAGAGATGTTGCTAATCATTGCAGAAAAAAAGATCAAAGAATATGATAAAGTGAAGTCTAAAATGAAACCGAAAATATTTGCAAAGCAAAATATAATGTGTGGAAGAAACTATTATAAGAATGACTCGAAATTTTATACAGAATATTTTGAAGATATAGATTTATTGGTAGACAGTATCAAGGAGTATAAGCGTATCAAGGGAACACATAAAAAAGATGAATTATATCTGGCAGATTTGTTGAGGTAATGGAAGGGCAGAAAATTAATTTTCTGCCCTTCCATCTGGACTTAATCTTAAGAGTTAGCTCAATTAATTTAGGAAGGCTGTGTCAGAGATAATCACCTTGCCTTATTTTACTTCCAACATTGGAAGAATCCCTTCTCCATAAATATCATTCCAGATTTTCATGGCTTCTCTTGCTTCTTCTATGCTTACATTTGTTAATATAGAAAATTCTTTAGCAGCTTCTTCCATTTTACCTTGTTTTCTATAGTCTAATATTTTCTTTATGTTTTCATCATAGTAAATTACATTGTAATATACAATAAAGTGTTTCCATTTTTTAAGGAAACGCAGAGGAATAAGAGGGGAAAATAATCCACTGGCTATCATGAGATAACGCACAATGATAAATACAATGATAAATACAAGGGGAGAGATGCAATAACGAATCAAATAAGGGAATTGCTCCCATCCATCCCAGGATAAATATTTGAAAATGCCGTGCATGTCAACATAAAAAGAGGTATCTGTCAAATAATAACCGGATTTTTCGAATTTTTCTATTAATTCATCTGGAATTTCTTTATGTACTACCTTTCCTACGGGAAAAACCCGATAATCATCATAAGACACTGATCCTTTGGATTCTTTTTGGTGCCTATAATCGATGTGATTGGTATAAGCATCTACCAATACATATTCGCCGGATTCTAATTTAACAATATCATATATTACGCCGTTATAATACGCAGAATCATGGATTCCAATAAATGAATCATAATTATGAATGGTAAAGCAATCTTCTTCCATCATTTCTTCAATACTGGATACCACAGGTACATCATCCGTTGCAGCAGCACCAATGATGGAATCGGAATATACTACATCATTTGATTTTTCCTCTATTTTATCAATCCATTTATCACCAATAAAATTGGTTAGTGCCGCAAAAGCACCTGCCACAATAAAAGGAATTGCAAAATCAATGGTAATTCGTCTCATGTAAGTGTTTCCTTTCTATATAGTCTTTAATGGAATCTTTATATTAAGTCATTTTTTCCTCGTGCCGTAACGAATTCCTGTAGGTCAAAATAATAGGATTCTTTCCATTGACAACTTCCTGGTTTTGGGAGAAAATCAGCAATTCTTACGATACGGTTCGAGCAGTTTGGGCAGGAATAACAGCAAACATAACATCCTCTTTTCTTAGGAGGGATATCCTGAACAGAGGAAATCCGTATCATGTTTTGCGCCAGATATGGAAGCGGATTCTCATATTTCTGGTCTTCTTCTGCCGGAATATAAAAAAGTGCGTCCAGTTCTGTTACAGCCTGCAATTTATGTTTGCACTCGAAACAATGGGTATGACTTTTTAAATCCATATCTTTCATTACAACAAATAATACAATTATCATGCCTAATACAATAGGCAATGCAAAAAAGCCATACATGACAGGGGCGGAACTATCATCAAGAACATTCTGCATTACACCGCTTAAAATAGCACCGATAGGAATTCCACCGAAGCCTCCAATTAAGGCAGTGACAATCATACTTAACCAGATGGAAGATGTTTTTCCTTTGTCATTTTCTCTGGAAATGATTATTTTTCCCATAACTTTCATCCTTTCTTTTATTTTTATTCTAACAGTATCTTATAGAAGAATAGGGAAAATGTAGTCATTATTAAAATAATGACTACATTTTCCTTGCTTTCATGTATTTTTGATTGTACCAAGTCGCCACGCGACGGCTAGTTCAAAGTTTGAAATATTAAATACATGAAAATAAAAAATATAGCAGTTTTTTGAATTTATGAAGTATCGTTAAGTCACCACAACAAACAATCACATATTTTCAAGACCACCATGATTATGGTAACATGGAATTAAAAACTTAACAACTACATATTTTATTAAGGTTTTAGAAATAGAATAAAAATAGTAAAAATGTATTGGCAAAAGGGAAAAAATGATGGATAATAAAGAAAGAGAAATAAGGAAAGGATGGGTGTAGAATTATGGTATTGACAGATGAAATGAAGCATGTGATTTCGAAAAGAATGATGAATGGTTCGATGATGCTGTATTTGTTTGTAAGTGCGTGGTGTATCATAAAAGGATTCACCTCCTTGGGACAGGGAAGAGTTCCTGTTATGTTTGTATTTGGCGTAGCGTTGTTTCTTTGGGCATGTTATCCACGGATTCGATTTAAACTGGATGTAGAGAAAGATAACATAACAATAACAAGAGCCACGGTTGTAGATAAGTATAAACGGCCCCACGGGAAAAGAAGGGTATTTCTCATATTACAGACTGAAGCGGGAGAACAAAGAAAAATGCATCCACTTGCCCGAATTTACAATGAAACCAATATTGGCGACGAAGGAATTTATGTAAAAAATAAATGTATGGAATCATTTTTTTTTATGAGAGAATTTAATATGTGATTGCGATGTTCGAGCAAAAAAGAAGCTGTCACATTAAGAAATTTTTACAAGATATGCTTAGCCTTTCACTAGAAAATAGGGATATCCTGTATTATTTCATGTAACAGCTTCTTTAATTTATGCTACATAATCAATATTCTTACCTTTAGTAGCTTCCTGTTCATAGGATTTTCTGTTCTGACTGTATGGGTCATCTTTGTAGGTTCTCATTACACTACTGGTAGTTCCACCGGAAACATAGGAATCTCCGCATTCCGGACAAACTGCAGTCTGTAGGGAGACTGAAACAGAAACCAGGTCTTTGTTATTTTTTCGTCCTTCTGCAACCGCATTGGAAACATGCTCTTTTTCATGTGACATAACTTTAGAAAAAGATTCTTCCGGGGAAATATGCCCAGGTGTCTTAAAAGATACCATTTCATCTGAACCGTCTTTATACTTTCTGTTTTTACAAGTCTGACATTCGCCGGATTGCACTTTTTCAGCATCGCCCGTGACATTTTTCGTATTGACCGGGTTCGTATAATGATTTGTAACAGAACCCATATAAGTATTACTCATTCCTACTGCACCTATCATAGTATCACCCCTTTTTATGTGTAAATGAAGTTAAAATGTGGATAGTGAGATTTTCATGAGGAAGTTCGTGAAGGCTCTCATTTTCTTTATTTTAACATAAATTACATGGTTTCGCTATCATTATGTGAAAAATAGAATTGCAAATTTTAAAGTGATGTGATATGATAAGCAAAAATTAAACGGACGCTCTTTTGCCACCGGGTAAAAGGGAGAAAAACGCCGGACTTTCTATCGTTAGGTCTTAGAAGATAGGAAGTGCGGTTTTTTCTTTGCAAATGAGAGAAAAGATGTGGTGTAAATTGAGAGTTACCCATATCAGGAATAGGTAAGAAGTTATTTTAATTGGGCAGTTTTAGGAGGAAGTATGAAACAGCAATCATCGTTAAAGGAATTTTTATATTATGTAATCACGAATGTAATAGGTATGATAGGTTTATCTTGTTATATATTGGCGGACACCTTCTTTGTTTCAAAAGGTCTTGGAACCAATGGGCTTACTGCATTGAATCTGGCAATTCCTATTTATAGTTTTGTCCACGGAAGCGGGTTAATGATTGGAATGGGTGGAGCAACCAGATATTCTATTTTCAGAGGGGAAAAGTCTGAAAAAAATGCCCAAAAAGTTTTTGTTCATGGGATTTATCTGGCAGGAATTTTAAGTACCTTTTTCCTGTTACTTGGGATTGGTTTTACAGAGGAAATCACAAGATTTTTAGGGGCAGACAAGGAAGCTTTTTTCATGACCCAGACTTATATTAAGTATATTCTATTATTTTCTCCCGCATTTATACTGAATGACATTCTTGTTTGTTTTGTAAGGAATGACGGAAATCCCAGATTTTCTATGATTGCAATGCTTGTAGGCAGTTTTTCTAACATTGTATTAGACTACATTTTTATTTTTCCATTGAACATGGGCATTTTCGGAGCAGTATTCGCTACAGGACTTGCTCCTGTTATCAGCATATGTATATTGTCAGGACATTGGATTACGAAAAAAAGTCAGATTCATTTTGTACTAACACAGCCGTCTTTCAAATTTTTTTCTGATATCCTGACCTTAGGCGTTCCTTCTTTTATTACGGAAGTGGCTTCCGGAATTGTAATGATAGTATTTAATTCTATTATTTTAGGGATACAAGGCAACGTAGGAGTAGCAGCTTATGGAGTCATTGCGAATTTATCTTTGGTGGTAAGTTCTATTTTTACCGGAATCGCCCAAGGAATGCAGCCACTTACCAGTCGTGCCTATGGAAATAAGGACAAGGATAATAGGAAGCAGATGTTTCGATATGCTTTAGGAACTGTAATTTTTGTTTCCATCAGCATTTATTTAGTGATTTTCCTTCTGGCAAATCCGATTGTAAGCATATTTAACAATGAGCAAAACATGAAGCTTCAGGAAATTGCAGTGTGGGGATTAAAATTATATTTTACGGCAACACCTTTCATGGGATTTAATATCGTTTTGGCAACGTATTTTTCCTCTATTCAAAGAGCATTAGAATCACAAGTGATATCTTTGGCAAGGGGATTTGTACTGATGATACCAATGGCATTTTTCATGTCTTATCTTTTTACGATTACCGGAGTATGGCTTGCGTTACTTGTTACGGAAGGGATGGTTGCAATAATTGGGGTTGTATTATTAAAATATTCGGCTAAGCCGGTAAACGACATGTAAGAAATGGTATTTTGACATCTTGGTTCCGTTTTTTTACCTGTTGGTTGAAACCTATTTACAAATATTTTTTGAATGTTATACTTAGCCTATAGTTAGATGTGAGTGGCAAAAAGCCAAAAACTTCTTACAAAGAAAAGCTTTTTTGATTTCTAACATCTATTACAACAGCTGTTATAAAAAGTCTTAGGGCATCAATGGGAAAAGAAAGGGGGCATGATATGAAGGTAGTAATTGAAGTTGAGGAAGGATTAAGCGAGGAATGTATCATTATCAGATGCCAGAGACTGGACGAAAATATTATAAAATTACAAAATTTATTGGCAGAGCAGACAAACAGTGGAAGAGATATCCTGCTGCATAAAGGAGAAAAATCTTATTATATGCCTTTGGAAAAGATATTGTTTTTTGAAACCGAAAACAAACAGATCTGGGCCCATACAGCAAAAGAAATGTATGAGACGGAGTACAAGCTTTATGAATTAGAGGATTTATTACCAAGGCATTTTATGAGAGTATCAAAATCCACCATTGTAAATTTGGACCATATATATTCTATTACAAAAAATATTACATCTTCCAGTATTGTGGAATTTGCCGGATGTCATAAGCAAATATATGTTTCAAGGAACTATTATAAGGCGTTAATTGCCAGGTTAGACGAAAAGAGAAAAATGAAACGGTATGATTCGTGAAAGATAGAATTATAAGAAGAAACGAATTAGCATGAAAATAAGTTTTTATGGGTTTGAAATAATGTAACGGTAATCCCATTGGCATTAGGCGATGGGGTCACAGGCTATGATTTATGAGTAAAAATGAAAGGTTTGGTGAATGAAATGAAAGATAAAATAAGAAGAAAAAATGTATTTTGGGGAATTTTCCTGCTGGCAGCAGCAGCCTTTATCATCATAGGAGGGATGGGATATTTCGGAGATGTCAGTGGTTGGACGATTTCGTTTTCCATCTTGTTAATTGCATGGTTTATCGAAAGTCTGTTAAAACTTCGTTGGGGCGGAATGTTATTTTCTTTGGCATTCGGAGCAATTTTATTCGATGAGGCTCTTGGGATAGAATCTATTACCCCATGGCCGGTACTTGGGGCAGCACTGCTTGGCTCCATTGGACTTAACATGATATTTAAGAAAAAGCACGAAGACCATATTTCTGTGGATTTTAACATAGAACATGATAATAAAAAAAGAAACAATGGCTGCCTTTCTGATGTACAGGTAGAGGAAGATGAAATGTTTCGATGTGATGTATCCTTTGGCAGTTCTGTGAAATATGTAAACAGCAAATCTTTAAAATTAGCTGATTTGCAAAATGCCTTTGGAAGTCTTATGGTATATTTTGACAATGCAGAAATCAGTGATGGAAAAGCCATGGCAAAGGTGGATAATGCCTTTGGAAAAATGACACTTTTTATACCAAAAGAATGGGAAACAAGAGTGGAAGTAACCAAGAGTTTTGGAAATGTAACAGAAGTAGGACGACCAACAGGAGAAAGTGGTAAGGTATTTGTAATAAAAGGCGAGTCCGCTTTTGGACAATTGGAGATACAGTATATATAGATAAAAGGGATGCTAAAGACTTGGCATCCCTTATAAGATTGAAAAGGCAGGGATTTGTATGAAGACAAGAGAAAAAACAGAACTAATTGCCATAGGTGAGGCTTTGATTGATTTTCTTCCTGGTGAAACCGGAAAGAGAATTCAGGATGTGACTGCATTCCAGCCAGCAGTGGGTGGGGCTCCGGCGAATGTTTGTGGAGCATTTTCGAAGCTGGGTGGCAGGAGCAGAATGATTACCCAGTTAGGAAAGGACCCTTTTGGGGATAAAATCATCAGTGAATTTGAAAAATATGATATTCAGTGTGATTGTATCAAAAGGACGGAAAAAGCCAATACCTCCCTTGCTTTTGTAGCATTAAAAGAGGATGGAAACCGAGAGTTTTCTTTCTTTCGAAATCCGGGAGCAGATATGTTATTTTCGGAGGAAGATTTGCAAAAGGAATGGTTTCAATCTGGTTATGCATTACATTTTTGTTCCGTATCATTAGGAGAGTTTCCAATGAAATATGCTCATAAAAAAGCAATCCAATATGCAAAGGAACAGGATATGTTAATTAGTTTTGACCCTAATTTGCGCCCTGCCTTGTGGAATGATGAGGAATCTATGATAAAGGCAGTAAAAGAATTTTTACCCTTGGCAAATATCATTAAAATTTCCGATGAGGAATTGGAACCCATTACGGGGAAAACGAATATATCGCAAGGTTTGGAAGAATTATTTCAGGGAAATGTGAAGTTAATTCTTTATACCGAAGGTGCCAAGGGAGCAAAGGCATTTACGAAAAATGCAAAGGCAGCAGTACAGGGAAAAAAGGTAACTGCCATAGATACAACCGGGGCAGGTGATGGATTTATGGGAGCTTTTTTGTATTGCCTGTTTCAGGATGAAATTACGGCAGAGAAGGTATCTAATCTTTCAGAAGAAAACCTAAGAAGATATTTGGAATTTGCCAATGCTTTTAGCGGATTTAGTGTACAAAGAAAAGGAGCGATAGTGTCTTATCCTACGAGAGAAGAGGTAAATAAGGTTGTGGAGAATGAGCTACATGGATAGGGTATGAGATACCTAAATACCTCTTAAAAACAATATCATGAATAATATGAATCATGTTGGTTTAGAAACAGGTAATAAAATGTTGTTATTGCACAATATTTTTAATGAAATACATAGTTAAAAATGTATTGTTTAACTTTATGTGGTGGTTGTAAATGATTTGTTTTTCTGTTACGATACTTTTTAGTAAGTTTTGAAATAAGGTGACCGTAATCCTGTTGGCTTTAGATGATGGGAGGTCCACTTACGAAAGGAAGATATAGGAAACGATGAAGAAAAAAATAACTTTAATAGTATTATTATGTGTGTTCTCATTTATATTAACTGCATGTGGTGATTCTGATAATGTAAAAGAATCTTACGGGACATTCGAATATGAAAATACAGATGGTTCGCTTGCAACTATCATAATAGATGAAGAAGAAATTACATTTCAAAATGTTAATATTGATGAGATGAAGAATGCAAAAGTTGAATTTGAAGTATACAAAGAAGTTATGAGATTAGAAAAAGAAAGTTCTGAGGAAGTGGCTGAGGAAGAAAAAGAAGCAATCAGGGCGAAATACAATTCGGAAATAGATTGGAGTAGCTTTGAGGATGGAAGTTTTAAATATAATGTAGAATACGATGAGTCTTCTCAGACTATTTGGTTTGAGTCTGTAACTGAAAATGAATACGAAATGTATGGTACATATGATTTGAAATATAAGACGCTTACAATATATAATGTTGAATTTAGAAGAACTTCTGAGTAGTGAGGGGAATTAAATGATAGAATGTTATGATATCATAAAACAATATGGCAAGGATTGTAAGGCATTGGATGGAATTTCTGAGGATATAAAAGACGGTGAATTTTTGGCAATCATAGGAGAATCAGGAAGTGGAAAATCTACATTCTTAAATATTTTAGGAATGATTGATACGAAAGATAGTGGTGCTATTATGTTTGATGGAATAAATTATGATGATTTATCGAAAAAAGAAGCTGCACAATTTAGAAACCAAAAATTAGGTTATATCTTTCAAAATTTTTATCTTGAACCGGAGTATACGGTATATAAAAATGTTGAAATTCCATTATTAATAGCAGGATATAGTGAAAAACAAAGGAAAGTCATGATAGAAAACACACTAAAAAAGGTTCAGATGAAACATAAAATAAACCAGCTTGCCAAAAATCTTTCCGGTGGTGAAAAGCAAAGAGTTTGTATTGCAAGAGCATTGGTGAATGAACCGGAGGTTATTTTGGCGGATGAACCTTGTGGTAATTTGGATTCCCAAAATACACAGAATATTTTGCAAATTTTAAAGCAGCTAAACAAGGAAGGTAAAACGATTATTATGGTGACACATAGTAAGTCGGATGCTGCAATTGCAGACAGATGTATTACATTTAAAGACGGGAAGATTATGAATGAAAAAACTGTTTAATTTATTGATTCTTGCAGCTTATGAATTTAAACTAAATAAGAAACTTTTTGCTGTAAATGTGGTAATATGTGGCATGTTATTTGGAGTTATGCTGGCAATGGCAGGTTTGGCGTGTAATATACCAAAAGAAATTCAAGACGAGATTTTAAATAGTGAATTTGGGGAAATTCAAATTTCAAATATTGATTATAAAGATATAGAATATATTACGAAATTGCCATTAGAAATTGAAATTGTTGCTTATGAAATGGATTGGTCGATGTTTGAGGAGTCTCTTAATGAGAAGCAAAAAGAAATAAATGCTAATATCGATATCGACACTTCTTTAAACTTTGTATATTACTTTAGTGATGATACGGTTGAAATTTCTATGATAAATGAAAATCTTATTTCGGGGGAAAAATGGAGCAAGGAAGACAATGAGGTGCAGGAGATAAATCCTTTATGGATAGAGGAAAGCCTTGCTCAGAGTATGGGGTTAAATGTGGGTGACCTTGTCAGATTTTCGAATACAGATTGTAACGTTGATTTTTATGTGAAAGGTATTTATCGTGATTTTGAGCATTCTTTGGCGGCTTCTTATGTAAGTGTAAAACTTTATGGAACATTGATTTGTGAACAAGGGAAAAGCATCATGATTCGTGCCAGATGTAATACCAGTCCATATACTTTTTTGACAACTATTCATTCTTTAAAAAAGGATTATTTTATCGTGGATTCATGGGGAAATAACATATATGCAATGTTCTTACTGATTGCATTTGTAGGAATTTGTGCTGGATTGTTATTGTTGATAACATTGAGTGTTGTGGTGGACTTTATACATATTTATTTGAATTTACGTCAAAAATTCTGGGCGATAAATAAAGCATTAGGATTAACAGATGATAATAGGAGATTTATTTGCAGCTTTATTAGTTTTTTTGTAATTTTACTCTCCTATGGCATAGGGATACTTCTTTCCAAAGGGCTCTCATGGTATTTTACAGAGTACATAAAGACTTTATTTGATTTTATGGACTTAAGTTTAAATCTGACCATTGGACAATCCATTATGATACTTGTCTGTTCTTTGCTATTTGGCTTTGTGATTCTTTGGAATAAAAAAATTGATATTAATAGTGATATAAAGGGATAAAGTGTAGTATGAAGAAATCAGAATGTTTTCATTTGGCGTGTTATAATTTAAAAACCTTCAAAAAAAGCAGGAAACAATACTTTATCAGTATTTTTATGGTTACTTTTTTTATGATGCTTTTTTGTTCCGTTTCCCTTATTATACGACAAATGTACAATAATATTATTTATGATAGAATTTCTACCAATAATATTGATATTTATTTGAGTTTAGATTTAGATGGGAAAGAAATTTCTAATGAAGCATCTGAATTATTACATAAAATGGAAGGTATTGAAAATGTCAGTCTGGGAGCTAAATATTCGTTAGTAAATTTATCGGAAACGGAAGAAGAATGCTATGGTGTTAATATTGAAGAAGTTAAATGTTTGATTAATGGGAAAGAATATGTGGGAGAAGATGACTATTCTTTTGACTTTACAGAAGAGAAAAGTATATCAAAGAGAGAAGATAAAGAACGGTTTAGTGTATTTTTTTCTGTGGATGCTGTTGATTTAGAGAGTGCAATGTTTACAGAAAATATGTTAAAAGAGTATCAATATAAATTCGATTCTAATATGTTTTTGTATGGCAGAGAAATTCAAGGAGAAAAGGAACTTGTTATTTCGGATTATATGCTGAATCGGTTTGGAATTTATGAAGATTATGATTCATTATTAAATCAGAAGATTTCTTTTAAGGTAAATCAAAATATGGTGTTAGAGGATTACACCATTGTTGGTATTATAAATTCAGATTATTTTCGGGTGTTATCAGAATGTGATAGAAGCCAAGTACTTATTTCAGGAACTTCTGATTTTTATTCTGAGTTTGAAGTAAAAGAACTGATTCAGAAAGTAGGAATTGGTACTTTTGCAGATAGTGAGAAAATCTTAGACTCTATCGAAACAAAGTATGATGATTATTATTATGTTTCTTCCACTATATATATGTTCGGAATGATTGATAAGTTTCAATTAATATGCAAACGTGTGATTAGTGTTTTTATCGTGATTATTGTTGTGGCAATGGTAATCAAGTTGATTTGCAACGTTTATATCAATCGAAAAAGCAGAGCATATTATTATGGCATCCTGAAAGCAATGGGAATGGAGGAACAGGAAATTATCCGGATTTGTTTCTATGAATTGCTTATGATTCTTTGCTTTTGTATGGTTTTGGCTGTAATTTTGACATTTTTGGTACTGAAAGCCTTACAATATATAATTGAGCAATCGGTTGGATATTTCATTGCGGTTTCTATTCAGGAATTGGTGGCTGCCATTATACTGACAGGAGGGATGGTATCCTTGCTTATGATTGTTATTTCGGTGGTAATGAATGTAGATTTGATAAGAAAAAGCATTGTTGATGTGATTAATTCCTGATGCGGAATGATTTGTACATAAAACATTTATTTCCTTTTGTCAATAATAAAATTGTCAGTATCCATGTTCAATGCTCAAAATGAAAACTTGTAATATAGAAAGTAATCATGTTATTATGTTAATAGCAATATCAATAATGCATAACTAACTTATCACTTTTTGAAAGAACAGTAAACTGCATTATTGATTCAGCTTTGATTTGTAACAAAAAATATAAATTAAAGGAGAGGACAGGTATGACACCACAAGGAGCAGTTATTATGGTTATCGTTTTAGTAATCATAGTAATAGCATTTATGTATGACAAGAAAAAGGCAGATGGTATCAGGTCAGATGTTGACAAACGTTTCGAAGGAAAGCATGTTTGTGATTTTAATGATCTTTACTATAACGGATATATTGCAGACAACACATTGGTGTTGAAAGAAAGAGTAAAAGGTTACATAATCATTGATTTAACGAAAGTAAAGATGATTGAAACACGTGTTGTAAAAATGGATGGAGGCAGACTGGCAAATGTACTGCTTGCAGATGAAAATGGAAAACAGGTGGAAGGTTCGAAAGATATTAAACCTATGTCACCAGATGCAGCAGATAACTTTATAGAAATCATCATGCAACATGCAAATTGGATTCAACTTTCAAGATAGAGTGAATAAGTAACAAAATTGTAGTAATGTAGTGTTTGATAAGCAATAAGATTGTAGTAATGCCATTTGGTTCAAAGAATATGAAATCATGTAGCCACAATCCTAAGGTGAAAAGTCCGTGGGATTGTGGTTGTTTTTTCTATACAGTGTCAGTCTTTTCTGCCTTATTTTCGGCAAAACAAAATTTAAGGATTATTTAATAACTGCACTGCTATAATGAAATCACATTAAATGATGTTTAAGAATGGAGGCAAAGATAAAGGGGTATTATGGGGAGAAGCTGGTTCTTGTAAAGACAGAGTTTTTTATGATGTTAGTTTTTGTTGGCATACTTTGATTGTTCTAAATTAATTATTTTCTTATGTTATAAAAATATAGAAAAATTCTTTGTAATGGTTGAAAAATATGGTATACTTTACATCAAAATGAGTTGAGTGTGGAGGAATCATAACATGGTACTTACAAGAGGAAATTGCCCATATTGTAAAAGAAAATTATTTAACTATAATCCGGGAACCTGGAAGTATGGAAGTCCCATTCGAAGCTGTATAAAATGCAAGAAGAAGTACATCGATATGCGGTATCATGAGATTGTCATTGATGGGATTCGCCAAAATGCATTATCAGCGGATGAGGCTGCAATTGGCGTATTAGGTGGCACTGTGCTGGCTGCAATATTTTTTGGAATTACATATTTCACCATGAAACTGGATGGTTCTTATTATCCTATGGCAGTGCTTTTGGGTGTTGCAGGAGTAATTATAATGATAGTAAGCATTGTGGACTTTCTTCGAATTATAACAGGTGCGAAAAAACGTAGATTTGATAAATTACAGATAAAATCAGACCAAAGACTGCAGGATAAAAATTATGCACAGGAATTATTATCCGTAGGATATGATGTACCGGAGAAGTATTTGTAGAAGGATTATCATGCAGAAATGGAAATCATGAGGTTTTAAATATGCTTTCATAGAAGAAAAGTCTGTTTTACGCTTGTTAGGGAGATTTTCTAACGGGCGTTTTTTCTGTATTCAGGCTCATGAAAACGGCGTATTTTCAGTGTTGTAACCTATGGGTGCGAAATTGCCAAAGGAAATTGCTGTTAAAAAGAATCGAAATTTGATATGTAATAAATTACGGGTTGCATGCACCCGGAAAGGAAAAGAAAAATGGAGACGGAAATGACGAAAAAGAATCAAACGGTGGGAGAGCGACTATATGAACTTAGAACCCGGAATAATATGACTCAGGAAAAACTGGCGGAAGAACTAAATGTTAGCCGGCAATCCATATCGAAATGGGAACTTGACAAAACATTGCCGGATGTGGAAAGGCTGATGCAGTTATCAGATTTATATCAGGTAAGTATGGACTATCTGATAAAAGGCACAAAGGAAAATTCAGACGAAATTGTTAAGACAAAAGAAAGTTTGAAAAACACATCAGAGAATACATCAATAATGGATATAAGAAATAGTTTAGGGGATGTATCAGAAGACGTATTAGGAAATGGTTCAGAGTATGTATCGGAAGATATAACAGGAAATGGTTTGGAGAATGGAGTAGAACATATTTCAGAAAAAACATCCGAACAGGAAGAAAAGATATTTCATATATACAGATATACCATTTGCCTGATTTGTACCATAATCAGTGGAGTTCTATGTGTATGTGTACTTTCCTTTGCGGCGAAATTATTTTCCAATAAGGTTTCGGATATCAAGAATATGAATCAACAGCCAGTATGCGTTGAAAAAATCTATCATCAATATACTAATGCGGATGTTGTAGGATTCACGATGGATGGGAAGATATATCGTGATACCGTATGGCTCGACATTGCAGATGTAGCCGAGGGAGACTATATCAGTTGCTATAATGATGGAAAAAGCGATGAACTTACCTTTGAATATTATACGAAAACGCTGGTTCTTCCTTTGATTTTTGGTATCGTTTTTCTGATATTTTTTATTGTTTTCTTAATGGAATGCCGAAGTATAAAAATGAAAAGTGAGAAGAAAGGAAAGTAAGAGAAAAGAGAAGATGAAGAATCATAAATGCATGATAGCAGTAATGGGAGTGTTATCAGTTCTTGTAATTACACTTGGTGTATTGGTTGCGGTTCTGGTATTTGGAAAGGACGAGAAAAAGTCAGAGGAAAAAGTGGAAGAACCCATAGAACTGGTAATGGATGAGAAAATTCAGGACGATGAAAAGGGCAAAAAAGAATCTGATGATAAAACTTCAGATGAAAAAACGTCCGAAGCAATAAAGGAAAATGAAGTAGGGGAAGATGATTTATATATCAGCAATGGAACGAAAAAAGGCGTAACTTTTGTGATGGATAGATTTGAGATACACGTTCCGCCAGAATATTATTGCTTTTATGAGGAAGGGCTTGGATGCATTGTTCAATTGGAAGATGTATTTCAGTTGAGATTTAAGATAGAGGAAAAATCCTATAAAGAATTGGTGGAAAATAAAGAAAGCCTGACAGAATTGGCAATTAAGGGAGGATATGAGGTAACGAAAGAGCCAACCGAAACGATGGTGAATGGAAAAGAATATGTGTATTTTTCAACTTTGTTGGAAGAAGAGAAAGTATTTGTAATACATACACAAAGTCCGGATGCGGATAGAACCATTGGCGCCCAGTTGGTTTTATTTGATAAAGAGAAATCCGATGAAGAGGTAGTAAATATATTTGCGGGCATTGTTGCCAAGGCGAAGGTGACAGATGCGAAAGATTCCACAGCGGATGAGATTCTAATGCAAAATTACGAGACGACCATAGGGGATGTGAAAGAAGAGAGTACTTTAACTTTTGGAAATGATGCTGTAACCTTTAAAGTTCAAGAAGGATTTTATTCTATCATGCGAGACAAGACGGACTACTATGCAGTAGAGTATTTTGAGGAAGAAGATTACGACGTATTTGTTCAATGTCGTTTATGGGGAAAAGATACCTATGATAGTGCAGAAATGTATATTCAGAGTATGATAAATTGGGAGAGTGACTCCGACACAACCATAAAGGTAAAGAATGAAGAAGTGGGAGATGCCATATGCTATTATTTTATGACTGTAAATGCGGAAGGCGATATACGGCGTTTATATGCTACATATAACAATTCCGATACATCATTATACTGCATAGAGGTAGAATGTATGAATCCAAATATGGAATTTGGATTTGAGAATATCAGGGATTTTATGTATGTGGTGAAGTAGGTTGTTGGAGGAAGAGACGGAATAAACAGAAAAATTTTATAGATGTATTGTTTTTTATCGGAATTGTAACCTTACAAAATTGTAATGTACTAAATTAAAACTGTAAGCTGCATCGATGGAAAGAACGACCTTTAAAAAGTATACTAGATTTATCAGCAAGGCACATAAAAGAAATGTGTAAGGTAAATCAATTTCCATGATTTATGAAATAGATGTTTGAAGACATGTGTTGGAAAATATATATGATAAATTATGGTGAAATACATACTTTTTGGAGGAATTCATGATGTCAAATATATTATCCGCAATTTCATTCGCAGCAAATCACTTTTTTACATGTGCACAGTTACTAACCATTGTTCTTTTGGTTACACAAGTAGTAAGAAAGAAATTCAATTTGGTACGTTTCGGTGTAAATTATATTTTCTTGTTTTATATGCTATGTGTCATCAGTCTTGTGTTTTTCCCACTTCCAACTATGACTGGTGATGTGTCACAGTCAGTAGGCTTACAGGCAATTCCATTTCATTTTGTAAGCGATATTATTCGTGAAACATCCTTTGTATGGAATCAGCCAAAGACTTATCTTATGGCAATCTGTGACCGTGCAGTGTTACAGGTAGTATTTAATGTGATTATGACAGTACCTTTTGGTATGTATTTAAGATATGATTTTCATTTCGATGGAAAGAAAGTTGCAGTAGCAAGTTTTCTATTAAGCAGTTTCATTGAAATTGCTCAGTTTACCGGATTGTTCTTTATGTTCTCATCTGCATATCGTCTTTGTGATGTAGATGATTTAATGGCAAATACATTAGGTGGAGTTATGGGATATGTCGTGGTTCGTGCAGTAGAAAAAAGAATTCCGGCAGTGGCTGATATCGAAAGATTTGATATTACAAGAAAAGCTGGAAAGATATTAATAAATGCATAGTGAAATGAGGTTACTGTTCATACAGTAACCGGACACTTGCTGTCAGGTTACGTAATAGAGTGATTCAGGGGTTGGTTTTTGCTTCGCGAAGCGAATTTGCATGCAACAGCCTCATTTGGCGTTTCTAAAATATAGCTTTTAAAATTAATCGTAATAGATTCATGATGATAAGGTAACAAGCAAGGGATATCACATAGATACGATGTGCTTTTTCCAAGGATTCTGTAAGGTCGGTATACCTTGAATTTCTGGCTTGCAGGGACTCATCCTTTGAATCTGCAAGGGAAACATCACTAAGAATAAAAGCATTCTTATAAATATGTATGGTTACCTGCTGGCTGCGAAGTGCCTGTAGGTAAGTATTGTTTACTGCAAATGGTGAGGTAAGCCGGATATGGTCGCCATTATCATAATATTCCACCACTGGATAATAAGAGAATTTTTCTGTTCCTGTGATAGAATCCTTAAATAGGGAAGGTCCTTTTTTGGAATCTACTAATTTTGCAGTATACATCTGCCCTTGGGTTAAAATCTTTTTCTTTTTTCTTCGAAAAGAAACTATTTTAAATGCTTTGACCAAAAAGTGAGCCAAAAACGGTGAAGTAAAAATAATGCATACCATAGCAAAAATTATGATAAATTCAGGAGTGATTTCTTGCAAAGAATAAATGAATTCAACGATAACCAATGATGTTGAAATTATAATAAAGGCAATTAATATCACGAAATCATTCAGGTCCAGTCTTTCATTTGTATAATAATATCCGGTGTCGTCCCGGAGTTCTTTGATAAAGTTAAGCATGATAGGAGCTCCTTATCTGTCAGTTTGGGGTATATTACATAAAAAATGTTCTGTATCAGTTGAAAGTATCACATAACATCAGAAAATGCAATAGGTAATATTTTTGTAGCATGAAACATGAATTACTGCATTACTGTTCACACAGTAACCTGACACTTGCTGTCAGGTTACGTAATAGAGTGATTCAGGGATTGGTTTTTGCTTCCCGAAGCGAATTTGCATGCAAAAACCAATATGTAACTGTTCACGTGTGAACAGTTACATTACTGCCGGAAAAATATTGACTTTTATTCATTTTAGGCTCAAACTATGTTTAATGAAACACAAGGAGAAAAATATATCATGAAGAGAAAAAGAACATTTTATGCTTTATTAACAATCATTTTTTTACTGATAGAAATACTGATTGCTTTGTTTGTACATGACCGGTTTATCCGTCCTTATGTAGGGGATATGCTGGTGGTTGTGGTTATTTATACTTTTCTTCGGATTTGGATACCGGATAAATTGAAGTTATTGCCACTTTATGTATTTCTTTTTGCAGCAGGGGTAGAAGTATTGCAGTATTTTGAAATTGTAAAGATTTTGGGAGTAGAAGACAATACGTTCTTAAGAATACTAATTGGTTCTACTTTTGATATAAAGGATATTGTTTGCTATGGAGTGGGATGTGGTGGTATCTTCCTTGCGGAAAGGAATTCATGTATTGTTTTTGCTACTCTTTTGGATAAAAATAGGTGGCTGTGATCCATAAGTTCTTGTCCAAGTGGTGTTTTACTTAGATATTGTTCCTCATCTAATCCAAGAATTTCACAGGTGTTAGGATTGCACTCTAACAATAGACGGACTATTTTATTAAAAGAATATATCACGTGTCATTATGGTAGAAGAATAAATCTTGTTTGACTGTTTACTAGATCCCTTTCCTTATTTGTAGTGTTATTTTTGAAAATGGATTTTCGTAATAACTAGTTATCATTTGTTTCAATCAGCTAGAAGTCTTCTAGCGCTTTTTTGTTTACATATTCCACGAAAGCCTCCACCTTTTCCATGTCAGGGTTATCAGGAAGGGTACTTTCTTTGGTTGCTTTTTCTAATCGTTCTTCGTAGTGGGAGAGAATATCATAAAATTCAGGTTGAAAGGTTTTGTCGTCTTTTAAAAATTCTCCATTACGGATGTTCAGTAATAAGTCTAAATCATCTTTTCTATGGGTCTGAATGATACCCTTTTCTAAAATATCAATTGCCATCATAAATAAGCGGATTAAATGCATGGCGTGTTTATTTAAATGATTGTCATCCTTCTTTTTGTTTCGTTTTCCAATTTTATCATAATCTCTTATTACATTACTCATGGTTGCCCACATTTTTTCGTAATCTCTTAAGGGATAATGTTTATAAGTTGCATCCACGAAAATTTCTGTTTCTAATTCAGGATTTACCGCTTTATCAATGTATAATCGAATACTGCCATGCTGTGAGTTTTCATATCTGCGATTAAAATCCTCTAAAGCATTGGATACTGAATTTAGAATGTGCTGCTCCCGCTTTGGTTGTGGCATGGAATCTCTGGCAATGGCATTTTGTAATCTTCTTAATTGGGCACTTGCATATCCACCAAAAGACTTTGCTGCTCTTTTGGATAAGAAAAGGTGACTGTGATCTATAAGTTCCTGTCCAAGAGGTGTTTTAATTAGATATTGTTCCTCATCTAATCCAAGAATTTCACAGGTGTTAGGATTGCACTCTAACAGCAGACGGACTATTTTATTAAAAGAATATATCACGGTGTCGGTATGTTCGTCTTCATATTGTTCGAATTCCGTCAGACCAAGTAAATCAGAAGGCATATTTAAAGTAATGCCACGAAAGTCAATGTCACTGCTTTCAGTGTTTGTACCATAAGCATAACTGCCACCAAGTCCCAAAAGGATGATTCGCTTACCAAGTCTTTCGTTGGTGCGTAAAAAATCGTATTGGGGTGTATTCATAAGGGTTTTGAAATTTATCATGATGTAATCGCTTCTTTCTTTGGGGGTTTGTAGTATTATAGCATGGAAAAGGGCGGGAGGGGAAACTTTTTCTTGAAGGAAGTATTTATGATAGGTGAAAGAAAAATAGGATTTGGGTGGTGTTTTGGAAGCAGATATGCCTGTGGAGAAGGTATAAGTCATTGGTGAGGTTTTGGTTGCGGATGCCAATTTTTATGACATGTTTTTCCATTAAAAAATCAATTGGATTAAAAGTTTTCTGGATTTATTTAATTAATTTATTCTTATTTTAGAGAATAGAGGGATTTATTGGAGTGAAAGTATTGATTGAAAAGTATGCATATAAGAAATTTGATGAAATGAGGTTTAGCGTATTGCAATATTGGGCGGAAAAGAATAAAATAAGGATAAAATTAAGAAAAATAGGATATATATGGGGAAAAGAGGATACTGTAATGACACTTGAAGAAATAAGAAAACAATTAGAAAAAAACGCAATTATATTTCAAACAGGAGGAATCCAACCAACTTATGACATAATGGAAAGTTGGTTTGGAAGAGTAGGGTGGAAAAAAGCCGGAGAAGAAGTACCAAAAGATCCAAATGGGAAAAGATGGCACCCCTTGCAACATTTTTTATAAAGGGCTTAACACCAATTCCGAAAGAATTAGAAAGGATAGAGTTGATAACTGTTTTTGTGTCTGAGGATGTGTTCCAACACTTAGGAGATGTCAGCGATTGGTTTTGTATTAGAACCTATGATAAACTGGAAGAGTTGATACCTTGTGATTGGGAGGCAGGAGGAGTCAAAGTATTTCCTTTAGTGCCAGTACTTGTAACAAATGATTATCCTATGCTGGATGACGAAATGGTTATTTCACAAGAGATATTTGATGCGATTTGGGCTTTGGATGATGATATTGATTATTATGAAGATATTTTTGAAGAAAACTATGACAAACACAAAATAGGAGGTTATCCATCATTTTGCCAGCAACCCTATCGTTTTGAAGATTATGAAGGTTATGAGTATGTATTTCAGATTTCATCGGATGAAAAAGCGAAGTTTAATATTGTAGATGATGGTAATTTTTATTTCTTTTATAATGAAAAAGAAGGGAAATGGAAGGTGCATTGTGATTTTTATTAATGGTATAAAATAATAAAGAAAATTTTTGTTTGTATTTGATTTATTGAAATTGTGCGGTAATATACATATGAATAAATGAAAGGTCGGAGAAAAGATGGAGTTAGCAAAAGAGATTATCAACGCAATGCAGACTGGTTGTATTGATAGTGAATTTGAATCACTTGAAAAGTATAGACCGAAATTAATATATAACAATATTCAGAAGGGGAATACAATTGCATCAGAAATACAAAGAGAATTATCAAAATGCAATTCATTTATGTGGTCAGTCGCATTCGTTTCTGAAAGTGGTTTAATTGTTCTGAAAGAAGTATTAAAAAGATTAGTGAATGACGAAATAAAAGGTAGAATTATCACTTCTAAAATGAACAATTTTAATCAGCCAAAAGCATTGCGTGAATTGTTGAAATTTCCTAATTTGGAAGTCAAAATTTACAGTCAAGATTGTAATACAGGGAATGACGATTTGCATACAAAAGGTTATATATTTCAGACGGGAGAAGTGTATAGTCTTATAGTCGGAAGTGCAAATTTAACGCAGAACGCATTACGGGCAAACAAAGAATGGAATTTGAAAGTTACTTCCTTGGAAAAAGGCGAGTTGTTAAAGGATACGGTAGCTGAATATGAGGTAATGTGGGAAGAAGCAATACCTCTTACAGAAGAATGGATACAAGAATACGAAAAAGAATATGAAGCAAGTAAAAGAGTACGTGAACAACAAAAAGTAATTCGTATGAAGCAGTACCGCTTGATGCCGAATGCAATGCAGGAAGCAGCACTAAAGAATTTGGAAACATTACGTGCAGATGGAGCAAAAAAGGCAGTGTTGATTAGTGCAACGGGTACTGGAAAAACCTACCTATCCGCCTTTGATGTCCGTAATTTTGCTCCGAAGAAAATGCTCTTTTTAGTTCACCGGGAACAAATTTTAAAACAAGCCATGGAGAGTTTTAAGGATGTATTGGGAGAAAGCATCAATGTAGGTCTATTATCAGGAAATCACAAAGAATATGATGCGGATTATTTATTTTCCACAGTGCAGACAATGTCAAAAAATGATGTAATGCGTCAATATTTCAGAAATCATTTTGATTATATCGTAATTGACGAAACCCATAAGGTCGGAGCTGAAAGTTATCGTCGTATCATTGATTATTTTCAGCCACAATTTATGATGGGAATGACAGCAAGTCCGGAGAGAACCGATGGATTTGATATTTATGAATTATTTGACCATAATATTGCTTATGAGATTCGATTGCAGCAAGCCATGGAGTCGAATCTTCTTTGTCCGTTTCATTATTTTGGTATTTCTGAATTAAGCATCAATGGTCAACTGATAGATGATAGTACCGAATTTCGTTATTTAATTTCAGATGAGAGGGTATCACATATCATAAAACAGGCGAACTATTATGGTTTTAGTGGAAATCGTGTGAAAGGGCTGATTTTTTGTAGTAGTAATAAAGAAGCCAATGAGCTATCAAAACAATTCAACCATCGTGGTTATAGAACTGTTGCATTATCCGGAGAAAATAGTCAAGAAGAAAGAGAATATGCCATTGCAAAGTTAGAACAGGACGAATATGAAAATGGGTATGATTATATATTTACGGTAGATATTTTTAATGAAGGTGTTGATATTCCTGCAATTAATCAGGTAATTATGTTGCGTCCAACCCAGTCATCTATTATTTTCGTCCAGCAATTAGGACGTGGTTTGCGTAAATATTCGAAGAAAGAATATGTGGTTGTAATTGACTTTATTGGAAACTATCAGAATAATTTTTTGATTCCGATTGCACTTTCCGGAGACCGTTCTTTAAACAAAGATTCCATTAGAAAATATGTTTCTGAAGGAAATCGTGTTATTCCAGGATGTTCCACAGTAAATTTTGATGTGATTACAAAAGAAAGAATTTACCAGTCGATAAATGATAATAATCTGACTACTTTAAAGACTTTAAAAGAAGAGTATTTTAATTTAAAGAATAGATTAGGTCATATCCCTTCTCTTATGAATTTTTACGAAAATGGTTCCGTTGACCCACTTATTTTTATTGATAAGTATAAATCATATTATACTTTTGTAACGAAAGTGGACAAAGATAATACGATTTTGTTAAATACGGAAGAATTATTGGCTTTGGAATATGTTTCTACCCAGTTTGCAAATGGTAAGCGTCCACATGAATTATTAATTTTAGACGAACTTCAAATGCAGGGAGAATGTAGCAAGGAGTCAATTATCAAACGTTTGGAAGAAGAGTATCAGATTATCAATGATGATTTATCAGTGGAGAAGGCATTTTCGCAGGTAAATGGTGGATTTTTAAGTGGTGCAGATAAGGTTCGTTATTCGGATTGTTCCTTGTATGACTGGAAGCAAAATGTGGTTGAAATAGAATACGAGCAGAATACACATAAAAATCAGGCAAAAATCTGTGAGTGGTATCAAGATAGAATCAATAATATGAATTTAAAAAATATGATTCAGGATGTTATTTCTCTTGGAAAGACAATTTATAAAGATAAATATAGCCATCGCTATGGAGATACTAATTTGGTGCTGTATGAAAAATATAGCAGAAGGGATGTTTGTCGTTTGCTGAACTGGGACAGTGATGAATCCTCCACGGTGTACGGTTATAAAATTAAACATAATACTTGCGTGATATTCGTTACATATAATAAAAGTGATGATATTGCAACCAGTACCAAATATGAGGATGCCTTTATTAATCCACAATTATTTAGTTGGTTGACACGTAATAATGTACGTTGGGATAGCAAAGAGCCAACCGCGATTTTTAATCATAAAGAAATGGGAATAGATATTCATTTGTTTGTGAAGAAGGCTGATGGTGAGGGACGTGACTTTTATTATCTTGGAAAAGTAGAACCAATAAAAGAAGCTAGTAAGGAAACAACGATTCAAGATGATAAAGGGAAAAAGTTGCCGATTGTGAATATTATTTATCGTATGCAGCAGTCGGTAAGGGAAGATATTTATGAGTATTTAACGAAGTGATAAAACTTGGAAAGGAGAAAAATGAACAGGGAAAACAAATTCTACAGCACCAGCAGAAATATATCGAATAATTAAAACCATGCCAGATATTAATAAAAATCAGAGACAAAAGAAATTGTCTTGTCGTGCAATTTTGGAATTTGTTAGTATGCTGTGTGTATATATGATATGGTTGTATATGAAAAAGTAAAAAAACATAGGATTAAAAAGCTTAAGCAACAGGTTGATGTTCGAATAAAGGAAAAAAGGGATTTTTCAAAAAGAATCAGTTAATAACAAGCATATTCGACTTTGTTTATAAAGTTATAAAGAACTTGTTTGGATAATTTTGGAGAGGTCAAGAAAAATTAGTTGTGTTTTATATGTTTCGTGATAAAATAAAAATAGGTAATATAGTAGTATTATAAATAATGTGAGTATGATGGATAGCATATATAGAATAAAAATGGAGGATATTTCTATGAGTACATTGGAAGCTAATTTAGCATTATTATCAACGATTCCGGAAGAATGTCAGGATGAAATACACGCCTATTTGTTGATGAACTTTTGTACAAACAATCCGTATAAAACATTAAGTGCAAAGGAAATTCTATCTGAACTTGCAGAAGCAAGAAACAGTTACAATAATGGTGAGGGAGAAAATTTCGACAGTGCCATTGATGAAATTAGTGCGAAGTATGGCTTATAAAGTAATCATCATGCCAAGTGCAAAACAATTACAGGATTATGAAGGAATTTTTGCGAATGAACTTCATTTGATTTAATTGGTAAAATAGCCGAAAAATAAAAACGAAACAATTAGAAGAAATCCTCGAGCGGTTGCTGAGGATTTTTTTCTAATGTAGATACATGACATATGGTATTTTATAAATATTATTTATTTGGAAAGGAAAACCACCAATGAAAAAATACACGATTACCAACATATATGAAGCCGATTATGGCTGTGAAGGGCTTAGAGAAGGAGAACCATTGAAAGTAATGGTACAGTTAAAAGAGGAAAACGGAGAAGTCATGACTCTTGAAGCAGAAGATGCCTGGCTCATCACCAATAAAATAAAGGAAGGAAATAAGGTTATCATAGACCCCTCGAAAAGATTAATGAAAGTAGTAGAAGTTGTAGCAGCAATCATAAAAGGAAATGGAGAAAATGAAGGAAAGATTTTAGCAACCCAGCGTGGTTATGGAGAATTCAAAGGAGGATGGGAGTTTCCAGGGGGCAAGATAGAAGAAGGAGAAACACCGAAGGAAGCTTTGATGCGTGAAATTAAGGAAGAACTGGATGTTAAGATAGAAGTTGAGGAACTGCTTGATACCATTGAATACGATTATCCTGCATTTCACTTATCCATGAAATGTTATTGGTGCAAGATAGAATCAGGAGAGTTTGTATTAAAAGAACATAAAGCAGCAAAATGGCTGTCCAAAGAAACACTTTATAGCGTAGACTGGCTTCCTGCAGATGTTTCGTTAATTGATAAGATATCAAAACTTTAAATCTTAAGGATTTGTAAATTACGAGTGATATAAGTTTATTTCGTTACAAACAAACTTGTGGGATTGATATTTTTTGTATGATTTGAGAAATCTTAATTGCAAACTGAAAATGGAATTGAATGCAACAATTCAATGGTTTCTTTACACTATTATAATAAGAGGGACAATTTATGTTGGCTTCATTGTCATAGTGCAGATGTTCAACAGAAATTTTGTGCAGAAGCATCACAAAAGCTTTTTTATATGCAGAAAGAAAAAAGTTTATGTTCCGTATGATATCTATGCTTCGGAATGGAGGAACCTATGAAAAAGATGAAAAAAATTTTATTTATTAGCATGATGTCCATTTTTATTTTATTGGCCGGGTGCGGAAAGGAAGAGGAAAAAGTCAAGACAGGAGTAACAGCAGAAGTATATTTCGATGCTGTTGTATTGGAAGTAAATGAAAGTTCTTTCCTCGTGGAACCAAAAGAGGAATCCAATGAGAAAAAGTCAGCAGATAAAATAGTAGTAAGCAGGAAGAACATGGAGGATGAAGAATCCTTAAAAATCATGGAACAGATTGGAGTAGGAGACACAGTAAGCATTGGATATGATGGAATGATTGCAGAAACGTACCCTGCACAAATTACGGCTTTAGAAATCACTATTTTAAATAAAGCAGATTCCAGTGAAAATGTGAATAGTACCAAAGAAAATGTTACGAATACTACAATAAATGAGTCAGATGCCATGGATGGCGAAGAATTTGTCCGTATGGTAATGCTCAATGATAAGCTTTATGTTGACACCAAAGAAACTTCTTCCATGCTAAGGTGTGGAAATGCAGATTTTGGTTTTGATTCTTCGGTAGAAAAGGGGAAACCAACCCAAAATTATCAGACAAATTTCGGAACCGGATATGCAGGACAGTATAGTATTAGGGAGAATCGAGTTGAGATTTGCATTGATGATGTGTGGCATGTATTTGCCTATCAGGAAAATGATTTAGAAGGTGTTACCATGGAAGTGACAGAGAATACAAAGCATACCATAACCATGGAAATAAAAAATACTACCGATTCAAAGTTGCAATATGGAGACGATTATTCTTTAGAAAAATATGAGGAAGATATTGATACATGGACAGGTGTTCCCTATTTGAATTCAGATATAGGATTCCATGATATTGCCTATCCGGTTGAGAAGGGAAAAAACAGCACATGGTCTGCAGACTGGATGAATCTTTATGGTGAACTTGAGGAAGGAAAGTATCGTGTTGTAAAAGAAGTTCAAGTTTGGCAAGAATCAGGAGAAGTTTCCTTTCACACATTAACAGCAGAATTTGAAATAATTGAAAATGAATAAGAAGAAATACAAAATAAGAATGAACAGTGAAGCATCAAGAAGTTGCAAAAGAAAAGGAAAACTTTAATTATTCACGACATATCTTAAATATTTTTGCTTAAATATTTTTTAAAATTCCATGCTTGACACGAACTTAGAAAAGGTATATCATTTTATCATTAACATGAGAAAAGCAATGACGGAAAGAAGTAACATATCAGAAGTCATCCAGAGAGAACAGAGATTGGTGGAATCTGTTTATGAAAGAGATATGTGAAAACCATTCTAGAGCTGCAATGCGGAATTTATTCCCAGTATGTATTGCCGTATACCTGCGTTAAAGGTTAGGATTTGTTGGAATCTGAAGCGAAAAGTTAAGGTGGAACCGTGCAATTTTATGCACCCTTAAAGACATAGGTATCTGTGTCTTTGAGGGTGCTTTTCTTATGTTAATCAACAATCATTCAAACGGATATTTGTGGTTCTTAAAGTTTCGCAATCATCCAGGTTTTCAAATTTGAAAGGAGAAATTATTATGAAGATTAGCATGAAAGATGGTTCTATGAAAGAAGCAGCATTTGAAGAGGAATTAGGGAGAAAGGCGTTCCACCATACTACTGCCCATATTTTAGCACAGGCAGTAAAACGGTTATATCCGACTACGAAATGTGCCATTGGGCCGGCAATCGAAAATGGATTTTATTATGATTTTGAATTTGATTTTAATTTTTCAGCAGAGAATTTTGAAGCCATTGAGGCAGAAATGAAAAAGATAGTCAAAGAAAATCTTCCCTTACGGCATTACACAATGAGCCGAGAAGAAGCCTTGAAACTGATGGAAGAAAAACAGGAAAGTTACAAAGTAGAATTGATTCAGGAACTTCCGGAAGATGAGGAATTAAGTTTTTATCAACAAGGAGAATATGTGGAATTATGTGCAGGTCCTCATGTTGCATATACCAGTGCAGTGAAGGCATTTAAGTTATTATCCGTTGCAGGCGCTTATTGGCGTGGGAATGAAAAAAATAAGATGCTTACAAGAATTTACGGAATCTCATTTCCGAAGAAAGAAATGTTGGAAGAGTATCTGAACCGCATGGAAGAAGCGAAAAAGAGAGATCATAGAAAATTAGGAAAAGAATTGGGGCTTTTTGCATTATTGGAGGAAGGGCCTGGATTCCCATTTTTCTTACCTAAGGGAACGGCATTAAAAAATCTTCTCATTGATTACTGGAGAAACATTCATACCAGAGAAGGTTATGTGGAAATTTCTACTCCGATGATGTTAAACAGACAGCTTTGGGAAACTTCCGGTCATTGGGAGCATTATCGAGAAAATATGTATACAACTTCCATTGATGAAACAGATTTTGCCATTAAGCCAATGAATTGTCCGGGAGGCATGCTGGTATATAAAATGGAGCCACGTTCTTACCGTGATTTGCCAATGCGGGTAGGAGAACTTGGAGTGGTGCATAGACATGAAAAATCCGGTCAATTGCATGGATTGATGCGTGTACGATGCTTTACACAGGACGATGCCCATGTATTTATGACTCAGGAACAAATTCCGGATGAAATAAAAGGTGTTGTTCGACTAATCGACGAAGTATATTCAAAATTCGGTTTCAAATATCATGTAGAATTATCCACAAGACCAGAAAATTCTATCGGAAGTGATGAGGACTGGGAACTTGCAACCAATGGATTAAAAGGTGCATTAGATGATTTAGGATTGCCATATGTTATCAATGAAGGAGATGGTGCTTTTTATGGACCAAAGATAGATTTTCATTTAGAAGATTCTATCGGAAGAACATGGCAATGCGGAACGATACAATTAGATTTTCAGCTTCCACAACGGTTTGAAGCAGAATACATTGGCCCGGATGGAGAAAAACATCGTCCGATTATGATTCATAGAGTGGTATTCGGTTCCATTGAACGATTTATCGGTATTTTAATTGAACATTTTGCAGGAAAGTTTCCGGTATGGTTATCTCCTGTGCAGGTGAAAATTCTTCCAATTTCTGATAAATTCAATGATTATGCTAAGGAAACAATGAAGAAATTACAAAGTGCCGGTTTGCGTTGCGAAATGGACCAAAGAACAGAAAAAATTGGCTATAAGATTCGGGAAGCAAGAATGGAAAGAGTCCCATACATCCTTGTGGTAGGAGAAAAAGAACAGGAATTAGGTCATGTATCTGTAAGAAACAGAGAAGAGGGAGACTTAGGAAGTATGACGGTGGAAGAATTTTTGGATATGGTGTTATCATAATAATATCTGGAACATGTTTTTTTCTATTTAAATATGAGGTATTAAAAAAATCAGAAAGTAAGTTATAATGATTCGTGTAAGGGGTTTGGCAGTAGAGCATAACATAAACGATGAGGAAAGAAAAAAGGAGAAATTTAACATGTATGAAATGATGAAAAATTATAAAGAAAACGAAGCATTAAGACTTAGCTTTAATGAATTAGCCGGAAAAACTTTTGGGTTGGACTTTGAAGACTGGTACCAAAATGGATTCTGGAGAGAAAACTATGTTCCATATTCCTTCGTAGAAAATGGAAAAGTCATTGCAAACGTATCCGTAAATATTACTGATATTTTATGGAATGGTGAAATCAAAAAATTGATTCAGCTTGGAACCGTCATGACAGAAGAAACCCACAGAAACAAAGGATTGATACGTCAGTTAATGGAAGAAGTAGAAAAGGATTATGGAACCGAAGTGGACGGAATGTATCTTTTTGCAAATGACAGTGTGGTAGAATTCTATCCTAAATTCGGTTATAAAAAGGTTTTGGAATATCAATATTCAAAAGAAGTAGAAATAACAGGGGAACAGACCATGAAACAAGTCCTGATGGACAATGCCGAACAATGGGAACGTTTGGAGAAAGCCATGAACGAAAATACCTTCCATGGACAGTTTGACATGGTAAACAACAACGGTCTTTATATGTTCTATGTATCAAAATTTATGCAGGAATGCGTATATTATCAGGAAGAAACAGATACTTATGTCATTGCTGAAGTAGACGGAAATGAGCTTATGATACATAGCATTTTTTCAAAGAAACAGGTAGAACTGGATGATATCATAAATGCATTCGGAAAGGAAATAAAGAAAGTTGTGCTGGGATTTGTACCAAAGGATGCAAGCGGATATCAGGTCACAGAAGTAGAGGAAGAAGATACTACTTTGTTTGTGAAAGAAGCTGCAATGGAAGGCTTTACGGGAAAGAAACTTATGTTTCCAACTTTGGCACATGCGTAGAAGTTTAGGTGCAAGGGGTGTCATATTGGCACAACGATGATGAAAGAACCATGTAAGGATTATCAGGAAATTTATGATAAGACTGTGGAAACCCAGGAAGAAAAAGAGGTTAGAAGACATGAAAATGGCAGAGGCAGGACGTCGCGGAAAGGGCGTGTTGTTTCTGCTTTTTTTATACAAAAGTTGGTAGGTATTGTATATTTTTTGTTGAATATGTACGGGCAACGGAATATAATAAAAGATAGTTTGTGATTTCGATGGAAATGAAAAATATAAAAATGTGAAAGACTAATGTGCAGGGATTAAAATAATTCAGCATTAGCAATAAAAAGAAGGTGAAAACATGGTAGAAAAAGAATTTTTTGGCGAAGATAAAAATATAGAATTCAAAAGAGAGATACCGAGTAATCATTAGAAATTCCTTAAGGATATTATTGCGTTTTCCAACACATCAGGTGGCAAAGTGATTATAGGTATCGAGGATAAAACCAATATTGTATATGGTATTGGTGAGCAGAACCCGTTTAAATTATCAGACAGTATTTCCAATATGATTTCTGATGCTTGTACACCACAGATAGATCCTGATATTACTATGAGAACCTTGGAGGGAAAAACAGTACTTGAAATAGATGTTGTGCCAGGTAAATTTAGACCGTATTATATTGAGAGTAAAGGAAAAGAAACTACTTCATATATCAGAATAAATGGAACGAGTAGACCAGCGGATGCAAGGAGATTAAAGGAATTAGAACTTGAAGGACAAAATCTAGCCTATGATAAGATGCTTTGTATCGGTAAAGAATATGATGAAGAAAAAGCATTGCATTTATGCAAAGAGATGAAACGAATTGCATTAGAAGCTTGTAAATCTGAAGACGAAAAGGCGGAAGTGAAGGATATGACACTTGAAAAGCTTGAAGATTTTGGAGTGTTAAGTAAAACAGGCAAAAAGTTTAGTGTGACACATGCATTTGATCTTATGACGGATAACAAGAATAGAAATGCAAAAGTTCAATGTGCGTTATTTAAAGGAACAACAAGAGATATATTTATTGATCAAAAACAATTTACTGGACCTATTTATGAGCAGGTTGATGAGGCATATCATTTTGTTTTAAGACACATTAATTTGGGGGCAGAGATTAATGGCGTATATAGAAGCGAAGAATATGAACTGCCTACAAAGGCTGTTAGAGAAATGGTAGCAAATGCGGTTGTGCATAGAAGTTATCTTGACGAATCTTGTGTGCAGGTGTGTGTGTTTGATGACCGAATTGAAGTATTATCACCAGGAATGTTATATGGTGGACTTGATATAGCAACAGCTAAGATGGGTAAATCCAGATGTAGAAATGAAGCAATTGCAGAAGCTTTTCATTATATGCACATTATTGAGTCTTGGGGTACTGGAATTCCAAGATTATATAATAGAAGTGCAGAATATGGTTTGCCAGAGCCTTTGTTTGAAGAATTCGGCGATGGTATTAAGGTTACTATGTTTAGAAAAGTAAGCAGTGAAGATGAAAAAGTAAGCAGTAAAGATGGAAAAGTAAGCAGTAAAGATGGAAAAGTAAGCAGTAAAGATGGAAAAGTAAGCAGTAAAGATGAAAAAGTAAGCAGTAAATTTGATAAATATATTCCTTTTTTACAAGAAGCAAAAATAACAGATAAATTTATAGGAAGTATTGAAAAAGTTTTTATTATATGTGGTACAGATGCAATATTTGGACAGGTAGATGTTCAAGAATGGTTAAAGTGCTCAAAGTCCAAGTCTGCAAATGTAATGAGGGCGATGAAGTCTGCAAAGGTAATTAAGGCAGTATCAGGTGCTGGATTTGGCAAATACCAATTTATAGAGTTGTAAAGAGAAAAGCAAGAGAAATATGTGGCGAAGATTGTGAAATTACGATAGATATGGTAGATGAACATTATTGGAATTATAAAATAGACCCGAAACAGCAGGATAAAAGCTGGGGAGATAGTGTTATGGTATCGGAAAGTATTTGCAAAATGCAAGGTTGGAAATGAATTAGCAGGATGAGAGATATACGTACAGAAAGGAATAGAAATATGAACTATGCAAGAAAATTAAGAAAAGGTGACAAGGTAGCAATTGTCAGTTTATCAAGCGGAATGTTAGGGGAGGAATTTTGCAGTCATAATATAGAAATCGGTGTAAAAAGATTAAAAGACTATGGTTTGGAGCCGGTATTTATGCCCAATGCTTTGAAAGGAATTAAATATTTACAGGCTCATCCGGAGGCAAGAGCGAAGGATTTAAAAGATGCTTTTTTAGATGATTCTATTGCAGGCATTATTTGTGCAATCGGTGGCGATGATACATACAGACTTTTACCCTATTTGATGGAAGATGCTGAATTTATAGAAGCGGTAGAGAAACATCCTAAATTATTTACTGGATTTTCAGACACTACGGTAAATCATTTAATGCTTTACAAGCTGGGCTTGTCTACTTATTATGGTCCAACTTTTATTTGTGACTTGGGAGAAATTGCAAATGAGATGTTACCATATAGCAAAATGGCATTTGAAAGCTATTTGGAAGGATATGAATCCAGTGAAATTGTATCCAGTGAAATATGGTATGAAGAAAGAGAAGATTTTTCCCGTGCTGCAATAGGAACAGATAGAATCACACATAAAGAAGAACGGGGATTTGAACTTTTGCAAGGAAGTGAAATTTTTCAAGGGGAATTATTAGGAGGATGTCTGGAAAGTTTTTATGATATATTGACAAATACCCGATATGAAGATGAAAAGGAAATTTGCGAAAGATATGGGCTGTTTCCGGATAAAAAAGAGTGGACCGAAAAAATTTTGTTTATAGAAACCTGCGAAGAAAAACCAATTCCGGAATTATTTGAAAAGGAAATTTTGTTACTAAAAGAAAAAGGTGTATTCGATGTGATAAATGGCGTGTTGGTGGGAAAACCACAGGACGAAGTTTATTATCAGGAATATAAAGATATTCTTATAAAAGTGATAGATAATGAGGAACTTCCCATTGTTTATAATGTGAATTTTGGACATGCAACACCACGATGTGCATTGCAGTATGGTGTTATTGCAAAAGTAGACATGAAACAGAAAAAGATATATCTGGATAAATAGGTTACAAAAGAGGATATCAATAACTATATTAGGCTTGAGGAACAGAAAATATGAAACGATTATGTTCAAAAGAAGAAAAGCGATTATTATACAAAAATAGAAAACAAATGTTAAAAGGTATTTTTCAGACAGCATCGGATAGTAAGTCTGCACCGCTTATTATGAGTGTAGTTATTTCTGTTATATTAACAATTGCTTTGCTCTCTGTATTTGAGGAAAGAATTGGAATTAACAACGAGGGAATAGAGTTAGGAATGAAACTGTTTATGATAGCCTTAATTTTCCCTTTAAAGATTGCTATTTCCAGGATGATGTATGTCTTTTGGGCAAATAAATTAGCAAAGAAGTATACAAAACAAAAGAATATTATGATAAATGGTGTCACCATTGTTGCAGTAGATACGTCAGATCGATTTTCTTACATAGAAGATGATGTGTTAAATGAAGATGGAAGACCGATTGTTATCGATTATCCTTCTTGTGCTTATGATATTATGCCGGAAGACATAGGTAAGAGAATGATCATTCTATATTCCTCAGATACGGATTTTCAATTGGTAAAATTGAATGACGAATTAAGGGGAATGATATCAAATTATGCGTTGGTACCTACTGACGTATTAGAACGAGGCATACGAGTTCCACACCCAAGCGTGTTAAAAATAGATAAAAACGGACATTCACTTTCTGATGAAGAGAAAGAATCGTTTGCGAACCGGTATGTTAAAATGGTGCAAAGAGCAGCGTTGCAAAAGGCAAAGATTTACAGTATCATAATCATTGTTTGTATGATTATCATAAGTGTTGTTATAAGCATAAACGAGGAGTATCCTTTATGGAAGATACTGCCGTTTGGAATGGCTTGTTTTGCGGGACTGGCGGTATTTTATTGGTTGCTGACTCTTATTAAGAGGGTGAATAGTAAAAGAAAAGCAAAGTTTATTTACGCAAAGGAAGTTGTTTTTCATTCTTATATTATTCATAATAAAGTAGCAATAATAAAAGTATATGAGTGGAATCGTGGGAATGTGATGTTATACGAATATCCTGCAGGTAATGTTTCGGCGAAAACCACCTATGGAAGTGTTTTACTTAAGCTTACCCATTGTAAAGAAGGAGTCGTATTACTAAGCCAAGAGCCGGTGGAATAGAAGAATTATGATGTGATTATGTATGTGTTAGAAGGGAGATTGAAATGAATACTATTTTTGAATACAAAAAAGCAACCATAGATGACATCGAAGAACTGGTAAGAACAAGAATTATCGTTCTTCGTGCAGCAAATAAGTTGTCCAATGATGTGGATATGTCTATGGTAGAGAAGGAATCTTATACATATTACAAGCGGGCATTGGAAACTGGAGAACACATAGCATATCTGGTATATGATAACGGAACGTTTATCGGTGCAGGTGGTGTCAGCTTTTATCAGGTTATGCCCACTTATCATAATCCAAGGGGCAAAAAGGCTTATATTATGAATATGTATACTTCCCCGGAATACCGTAGACAGGGAATTGCATTTCATACATTGGATTTACTGGTAAAGGATGCGAAGGAACAAGGTGTGTTACAGATTGCATTAGAGGCAACAGATATGGGACGACCATTATACGAGAAATACGGATTCGTAAAAATGCAGGATGAAATGGAGCTGGTATAGTGAGTAGAAAAGTGACAGATTTACAACCATGGGAATGTCTCATGAAGAAAATTGTGTGGAAACAATTAGGAAACATTCATGATAAGAAGATACTTGATTTTGGCAGTGGTATTGGAATAACTGCAAATTATCTGGCAGAACATAATGATGTAACAGCCATTGAACCGGATGAAGAAAGTATAAAGGAACGATGGGCAGATAATCAATATACACAAATTACCGGAAGTACCGAGGAAGTGCATAAATTTGCTGATGAGACCTTTGATTTGGTTATTTGCCATAATGTCTTAGAGTACGCTGAGGATAGAGAAGATATTGTTAAGGAACTTGCAAGAGTTCTAAAATCGGATGGAAAGATTTCCATTGTGAAACATAACCGCGCAGGAAGAGTGATGCAGATGGTTGTACTTTTAAATGATTTTGAACATGCACACAGTCTGTTAGATGGAAATGATGGTATGGCTTCCAAGTACGGAGCGATTCGTTATTATGAAGATTCTGATATTGAAACATGGTGTCCGGAACTTAGGATTACAAAGACACTTGGTATGAGAACGTTCTGGGACATGCAGCAGAATCAAGAGATACATAAAGATGCTGATTGGCAGGAGAAAATGGTAGAGGTCGAAATGCGGGTATCTGATATGGATGGATATAAGGATATTGCGTTTTTTCATCATTTGATGATTGAGAAACGATAGGAATTAGAAAAGTTTATGAGTGAAGGGGTGAACAAATGTCATTTACTACAAAAACATCTTGAAAAAATCCTCCTTAAATGATATACTACCATTATATTTTCCGGTGAGGGAGTAGCAAGCGTGTTTCGGCACGTAACAAGTCAACATACTGGCCTTTTGGCCTGGCTTGTTTTAAAATGCGAGACTCATGTATAACTTTTATGCTATACGTGTAGTCTTTTTTATTGGAATGTTTGACTCAGGTGTGGCAATGCTGTGCCTGAGTTTTTCTATGCCAGAAAATATGTTACTGTCCACACGTGAACAGTAACAAAAATATTCAATAAAGACCATGATTTAACCAAGATGATTCACGGCCTTAACCATAAAATATGGTATGCAAGCATTGTGAATCATCAAGGCTTACTTTATTACACGGAGGAAGATACCAATGAATTGGAACTTAGTTTTTTTTATCAACAGTATTTTACTAGGTGTTGGATTGGCGATGGATGCCTTTTCCGTATCCTTAGCGAATGGATTACAGGACCCGAAAATGAAAAAGTCAAAAATGGCGGGTGTTGCAGGTGTATTTGCCGGTTTTCAGGCGTTAATGCCCATGATTGGGTGGATATGTGTGCATACCGTGATGCAGTATTTTGAGGCATTTGAAAAGTTTGTACCATGGATTGCACTGATTTTACTTGTTTTTATTGGTGGAAAGATGTTAATGGATGGAATCAAAAACAAGGATGAGGAAGAAGAAAGTCCCGCATTGGGATTCGTGGCTTTAATGGTTCAAGGGGTGGCTACTTCCATCGATGCCTTGTCTGTAGGTGTTACTAATTCAGGATATAACCTGCCTATGGCATTGGTGAGTGCATTGATCATTGCAGTAGTAACCTTTGTGATTTGCCTGGCAGGTATTGGAATTGGAAAACGATTTGGTACAAAGTTTTCTAATAAGGCTACTATTTTGGGAGGACTTATTTTAATTTTTATTGGAGTAGAAATATTTCTAAAAGGCATTTTTTAATGGAAAGGACAAGGAGCACGTATGAAAAAACAAATATTAATCATCGACGATGACGAAGACCTTTCCTTCATCATTTCAGATATGTTAGAAGGCTATGGTTATGAGGTGGCCTGTGCGAAAGACAGTGATGAGGCTTTTGCACTTTTATCAGACAATACCTATCATTTGATATTATTGGATATTAACTTGCCGGATACAACCGGATTTGAGTTATGCAAGGAACTGAGACAGGTGTCCACAGTTCCTGTTATTTTTGCCAGTGCAAGAACCAGTGAAACTGATCGAATTACAGGGTTTGACATTGGAGGGGTGATTGGTGACCGTTTACGCCAGCTTTGAGGAATAAAAACTTTTCGCAATAAAATAGTCAGATTTCATGCAAAAAATCCACTTATGCGATAAAAGATGATGGATACACCGCCCATCCTGAATAATTACGCTTTTATTATATCTTTAATTAAATAATAATCAATAGGGCATTTGGAGAAATCCAGGTGCTTTTTGTATTTCGATAACTATACCATATTTGATACTTGATGGAATAAATTCTAAATTATATGATGGTAATGTTGGTTTGAAAGATAGATTTGGATTTAAAATTATTACATACGTTTCCAAAAGATATTTTGGTAAAAACTAACCTAAATATCTTTTGGAATTCTTTGTAATAAGAAAGCACTGTCCGGGCTTATATCAGAAATTCATAAGATCACTCAGTTCTATAAGCATAATGCTGTTATCGGAATTTGCCTCGTTTATTACAGCGTCGGTAAATCCTGATTTGGAAAAAAGGACATAATAAGTACGTTTTCTGTTTTTACTGTATATGTCAGCTTTATTTTTTAGTTCACGAAGAACGGAAAGGTCAAGTTTCTCATTTCTCCATTTGCACTCACCAAAAATATAATCCTTTCCATCATTTGCAATTAGATCAATTTCTTCCTGAACATGAGTAGCAGGGTTAGTTCCCCACCATCTTCCGATAGAAGTAAAGAGAATCGGAAGCTCTCCCTTTGCGTTTTTTACACTAAGATAATCAGTACAGACTTTCTCGAAAACAAGTCCCATATAGCTGTTGTAATCAGGTTCAATACGTTTGGTCCATAAAGCTTGTTGTGCGCCGGTTTCAATAAGTGTTCTGTTTGCAAAGACATAACGATACCAGAATCGGAACATAAAATCAGAAATGCCATAAATAGTTTTTCGGGAGGAGTCCTTTTCGCCAAACGGAGTTTCCTTGTGTAGTATGCCTAGTTCGCATAAAGTCTTAATATATTTCAGGCATTTTGCAGAATCTTCACCGATTTTGGTAGAAATCTCATTTGCTTTTGTATGTCCACTTGCGATAGCTTCAATAATTGCACTGTAAACACCCGGTTCCTGTACTTCCTGACGAAGAAGTAGTAGTGTTTCTTCATAAAGATAAGAAGTCACTTTAAGATATGCTCTCTTAATATTTTCTTTAAAATTTTCTTTAGGATTTATCTGCTGTAAATATAGCGGAGTGCCACCGAATGCACCGTATAGCTCAAGCTTTTGCGTATCAGAGAAGCCATCTAGGAAAATGGAACTGGTCTGATAGTTAAAGGGTTTCATATGAAGCTGTGCGGTTCTTCTTCCAAATAGGGGACTCTTTGAACCGAGGACTTCCTTTTCCATAAATCCCATATAGCTTCCACAAAGTATCATAAAAAGATTTCCTTTTGTAAGCTTATGGTCAATCAAATGCTGAAGTTCTGAAAGCAGAGCCTTGTTCTTTTTCACAATATAGGGAAACTCATCGATTACAAGCACCAGTTTTTCACTCTTTTGACGTTCGTCGATATAGGACAATGCGTTAGTCCAGGAGGAAAAAGGTTCTAAATTGTTTTCGTCGTAATAGTTAAAAACTCTTGATGAAAATTTTTCAAGATTAAGCTTGTTGTTGCTCTGCTCAGCGGAATAGAAAATGGTATCCTTGTCTTTGCAGAATTCGTTGAGCAGAGTTGTCTTACCAACACGTCTACGACCATATAGAACAAAAAGCTGAAACTTATCTTGTGAATAAAGTTCGTTCAAATCAGCAAGTTCTTGCTCTCTGCCGATAAAGGTTTCAGGCATAGTATCATCTCCTTAAAGTGAAATAAAAGTAATTTACTCTAAAGTTAATTATAGATTATCCAGATGATTTGTCAATAGAATATGTGGAGGATTTTGGAATCGTATTTGTTTTTTCATCTTGACATCTAAAACTAACATGCTATAATTACTAACGAAATAGTTCATTTGTGAACAATTCGAAAATGAACAAAATGTGAACGGTTTATGAACAACACTGGAAGATGTCTAAAAGGGATGGATAAAATTCAAATTCTTCTGCCTTTTGCTTTCCGCTTTTGGTTCATGACCGTAATACTTGATTGAAAAAGAAAGTTTCAAAAACAAAATATTCCAAGAAGAAATGAGGTGTGAATTACGGAAAAAGATTTATGGGTAGGATACGAACTGCATCGTTTAGACTGTGCCATGAAAAGACGAATCGATGGAAAACTGAAAAAATTAGGACTGGATGAATATACTGCCAGTAATGGATGGATTTTAAAATATCTTTATGATAACAAAGAAAAAGAAGTCTATCAAAAGGACATCGAAAAACACTTTCATATTGGTCGTTCCACGGTCACAGCCACGATTAAGATTATGGAGAAAAAAGGCTATATCAGCCGCACTTCTGTAGAAAATGATGCCAGATTAAAGCGGGTGATTTTAATGCCGAAAGGCGAAGAGGTACATAAGTCCATCAGTGAAGCCATTCAGGAGGCAAATCTGAAAATGATAGAAGGAATTACAGAAGAGGAAGTGGAAACCCTGTATCAGATTCTAAAAAAAATAAGGGAAAACTTAGGATAATAGGATACCAGAAAAAGGTCATGTTTTTACGTTCAAAGTACACTGAAAGAAAAAATGACTTGGAATCGTCAGTATCTGTAATAGAAAAATAATTCCCGGAATGGAGGTAAAAATGCATCAGGTAAAAAGAATTTTAAAAGAAGTAAAGGAATATAAAGCTTCATCCATTGCCACGCCTATATGGATGCTGGTGGAAGTAGTTTGTGAAACCATGATTCCTTTTCTTATGGCATCCATCGTTGATAAAGGTGTGAATGCCGGTGATATGAATCACATTTTAAAGATAGGTGCCATTATGCTTGTGGCAGTAGCCATTGGATTTTTAGGTGGTGTCCTGGGTGGAGTATACGGAGCAAAGGCATCTACAGGTCTTGCAAAGAATTTAAGAGAAAGTATGTTTAGCAAAATACAGACATATTCATTCTCAAATATTGACAAGTTCAGTACTGCAGGTCTGGTAACCCGACTTACCACAGATGTAACCAATGTACAAAATGCGTATCAGATGATTTTACGTATGGCAATGAGAGCTCCTGCCAGCATGATTTGTGCTTTGATTATGGCATTTATGATAAATGGAAGATTAGCTTCTATTTATTTAATCGCCTTAATCATTCTGGCATTTATTATTGGATTTATTGTAAAAAAGGCAATGCGTACTTTCTCCGAGGCATTTCCAAAGTATGATGCCTTGAATGCGTCGGTACAGGAAAATGTATCTGCCATTCGTGTAGTAAAGGCTTATGTAAGAGAAGAAGAAGAAACCAGTAAATTTCATAAAGCCAGCGAAAATATTTATAAGATTTTCGTAAAAGCAGAAAACAATGTTATTTTAAATCAGCCAATCATGCAGCTTACAGCATATACCTGTATTATTCTGATTAGCTGGATTGGGGCAAAAATGATTGTGTCGGATTCACTTTCTACAGGTGAATTAATGAGTCTTTTGACTTACTGTATGAATATTTTGATGAATCTTATGATGGTTTCCATGATTTTCGTTATGGTATCCATGAGTACCGCAAGTATCAAGCGTATTTCAGAAGTTCTGGAGGAAGAAAGTGATTTACATAATCCGGAAAAACCTGTATTTGAAGTAGAAAATGGAAACATTGAATTTAAAAATGTTACCTTTGCATACAAAGAAGGAGCAGAGGAACCGATATTAAAGGACATTAATCTTAGTATTAAATCTGGAGAAACCATTGGAATTATCGGTGGAACCGGTAGTGCCAAAACCAGTCTGGTAAACCTTATTAGTCGTTTGTATGATGTAAATCAGGGTGAAGTGCTGGTAGGCGGAAGAAATGTAAAAGAATATGACATGGAATCCCTTCGTAACCAGGTATCTGTGGTATTACAGGCCAATGTATTATTTTCCGGTTCAATCTACGAAAATCTTCGTTGGGGAGATAAAAATGCAACGGATGAGGAATGTCAGAGAGCCTGTGCCTTAGCCTGTGCTGACGAGTTCATCAACCGCTTCCCGGATGGATACAATACCCACATTGAGCAAGGTGGTACCAATGTATCCGGTGGACAAAAGCAACGTCTTTGTATTGCCAGAGCATTGCTGAAAAAACCGAAAATTTTGATTCTGGACGATTCCACCAGTGCAGTTGATACTGCAACGGATGCTAAGATTCGTAGAGCGTTTCGGGACGAAATTCCGGACACTACAAAGATTATCATTGCCCAGCGTATTTCTTCTATACAGGAAGCAGATCGAATTATTGTTATGGATAATGGTATGGTAAATGCCTTTGGCACTCATGAAGAATTGCTTGCAGGTAATGAAATTTATCGTGAAGTATACGAATCCCAGACGGAAGGTTCGGGAGATTTTGACTCGAAGGAGGATAAGTAATATGGCAGGACCAATGGGACCAGGTTCAAGAGGACCACGAGGACCAAAACCGAAAATTGAAAACCCTGGGAAATTATTTGTAAGGGTAATGAAGTATGTGTTTCGTTATTATAAAGTGCATTGTGTCATAGTGTTAATTGGAATTTTATTAGGTGTGTTTGCCAGTTTACAAGGTATGCTTTTCACTAAAAATCTGATTGACGATTATATTACGCCGTTTTTATTAACAGATAATCCTGACTTTGGCCCTTTAGCAAAGGCAATTGGAAAAGTAGCTGTGTTTTATCTGATAGGTGCGGCATCTACTTACGCATATGCGAAAATTATGGTTATTGTTACTCAAGGAACCTTAAAACAGATTCGTAACGAATTGTTTGAGCATATGCAAAAGCTTCCAATTAAGTATTTTGACACCCATGCCCATGGAGATATCATGTCAGTGTATACCAATGATATTGATACTTTAAGACAAATGCTTAGTCAAAGTATTCCACAGATGATTAACAGTGCAGTAACCATAGTTGGTGTTTTTGTCAGCATGTGTTTTCTCAGCCTTCCACTTACAGGAGTAACTTTAATCATGGTAGTGATTATGTTCATTGCTGCAAAATTCATTGTAGGAAAAAGCAGCCGGTATTTTGTGGAACAGCAAACGAACCTTGGTGCAGTAAATGGCTACATTGAAGAAATGATGAACGGACAAAAAGTAGTAAAAGTATTTTGTCATGAAGAAGAAAGTAAAGAAAGATTTAAGGAATTAAACGATAAGTTATGTGAATGTGCAAACCGTGCCAATAAATTCGTAAATGTCATGGGACCGGTAAATGGACAGTTAGGAAATTTAAGTTATCTTCTTTGTGCCATTGTAGGTGGACTTTTAGCGCTTTCCGGAAACAGTAGTTTAACCCTTGGAGGATTGGCAAGTTTCTTAGCTTTAAATAAAAGTTTCAGTATGCCAATCAATCAGGTATCCCAACAGTTTAATGCCGTAGTAATGGCATTAGCAGGAGCGGACCGAATCTTTAAGCTGATGGATGCCGAGGTAGAAGTAGATGAAGGATATGTAACTTTGGTAAATGCCAAGGAAGTAGATGGAAAGCTGACAGAAACCAAGGAAAGGACAGGAAGATGGGCATGGAAACACGTACATCAGGCAGATGGAAGTGTGGATTATGTGGAACTTCTGGGTGATGTGGTATTTGATGGCGTGGATTTTGGTTACAACGATGAAAAGATTGTGTTACATGATGTAAAATTATTTGCCACACCAGGACAGAAGATTGCTTTCGTAGGTTCGACAGGTGCAGGAAAGACTACCATTACGAACTTAATCAATCGTTTTTATGATATTCAAGATGGTAAAATCCGTTATGATGGAATCAATATTAACAAAATTAAAAAGAGTGACCTTCGTCGTTCTTTAGGTATCGTTCTTCAGGATACCCACTTGTTTACAGGAACCATTAAGGATAATATCCGTTTTGGTAAATTGGATGCTACGGAAGAAGAAATTATCGCAGCAGCAAAACTTGCCAATGCAGATAGTTTTATTCGTAAGCTTCCAGATGGATACGATACCATGCTGGTAGGAGATGGTGCAAACTTAAGCCAGGGACAAAGACAGTTGCTTGCCATTGCCCGTGCAGCCATTGCAGACCCACCGGTATTGATTCTGGATGAAGCCACTTCTTCCATCGATACCAGAACAGAGCGAATTGTACAGGAAGGTATGGATAAGTTAATGCACGGAAGAACCACTTTCGTAATCGCCCATAGACTTTCCACTGTTAAGAATTCCGATTGTATCATGGTATTAGAACAAGGAAGAATCATTGAACGAGGAACCCATGAAGAATTACTGGAAGAAAAAGGTAAGTATTACCAGCTTTATACCGGTAATTCCATTGGTGCGTAAATATTATCAACTTTATTCCAGTAATTCGGTTAGTGCTTAAGTATGTTCAATTTTATATCAGTAATAGGAACAGTGCATAAATGTAGAAGAAAATTTTAAGGAAGGCAGCCGTAATGGCTGCTTTTTGAAATGTCATATTTGCAAAAAGCAAAATGAAAAAAAGTGTTGTTTTTTTGGCTGCATGTGTGATACAATATCGTTACGGAAAGTACCCATGACAGGGCGCTAAGCGTCCGGGGGACGCTTGTTCAGCGCCGACCGGAGCGGAGCGTAGAAGGTAGCCTCCCGGTTTTGAAACTGGTTCGCCAGAATACATAAGAGGGAGGTGATGTTTATGACAGCATATAAAACTATTATGGTTTTCTTAGGAATATTGTCTTTATTGACATCCTTTGGCGGCTTAATCATAGCATTGCTTACCTTTCTCGATAAGAGAAATAAGCGAAAATAAAAATGCCTCTCCTGTCGGCCAACAGGGGAGGCACCTCTTGGTAAGAGGTAAATAAACCTTCGCTGGGAGCATCCACTTTGGAGTGGGTGCTTTCCACTTATATAAGTATAATAACATTGTAATTGACATATTGCAAGTATATTTAAAATAAAAATGATAAAAATGATATTTTAAGATGAAAATTTTGTTACCGTCCATACAGTTAGCTGATACATGCGGTTAGGTTACGTAATAGTATGATTCAAGGGTTGGTTTTAAGTTTCGTGAAGCGAATTTTTGCATACAGAAACCAATATGTTATTGCTTATGTGTGAACAGATACATATTTTTTAGAGGTAAGATGGAATGGAGATTAGAGATAATAGAATTGATGCAGGGAAGGCGTTTGATTGGGGGCGAACTTCCAGGGAATATGCAAAATACAGGGACATTTATCCTGAACTATTTTATAAAAAGATTGTAGACAGAGGATTATGCATAAAAGACCAGAAAGTATTAGATTTAGGTACTGGCACAGGAGTACTTCCGAGAAATCTATACAAGTATGGGGCGAAATGGATTGGAACAGATATTTCTAAGGAACAGATTGAGCAGGCGAGAATACTCACAGAACAAAAGAATATGGAGATTGAATATTATGTTACTGCGACAGAAGATATCAGTTTTCCAAGAGACACCTTTGATGTGGTAACAGCCTGTCAATGTTTTTGGTATTTTGACCATCCTAAATTAATGCCTGTACTTTCAGATATTCTGAAAAAAGACGGAAAACTTTTGATTTTATATATGGCATGGCTGCCTTTTGAAGATAAAATTGCCGGTGCCAGTGAAGAGCTGGTTTTAAAATATAGTCCTGACTGGTCCGGAGCAAGAGAAGTGAAAAAGCCAATTGGCATTCCGGATGTAGTATATGAATATTTTGAGATGGTAGAACAGGAAGAATTTGAAGTGTTGGTGCCATTTACAAGAGAAACCTGGCATGGACGAATGAAAGCCTGCAGAGGAGTTGGAGCATCACTAAGTGCCGAAGAACTATCAAATTGGGAGCAGGAACATGTCAGTCTTTTAAATAAAATTGCACCGGAATCTTTCGAAGTGTTACATTATGGTGCATTTGCTGAATTAAAGGTAAAGAAATAATAAGTTTCAATGATGGTTTTCTTAGGAATATTGTCTTTATTGACATTCTTTGGTGGCTTAATTATAGCATTGCTTACCTTTCTCGATAAGAGAAATAAGCGAAAATAAAAATGCCTCTCTTGCCGGCAAACAGGGGAGGTGCCTCTTAATTAAGAGGTAAAAAACCCGCTGGGAGCATCCACTTTGGAGTGGGTGCTTTCCACTTATGTTATTATAATAAAATTACATTTAAGATATTTCAATTATTTTGGAAAGAAAATTTCTTGCATTATTCGAAAGACGTGTTATACTTAGAAAAAAAGGGTGCTCATGTAGATGGGCTGAGAGTAAGCGGATGCTTTAAACCTGTGACCTGATTTGGATAATGCCAACGTAGGGAAATATGGAACGCGTGATACACGTAACTCGCAGTGGAATGCCAGAGGCATTCTTATATTTCGCGGGGAAGAATGATTTTGGTACCTGAAAACGGGTGCCTTGATTTGTTCAATATAAAACAGGGAAAAGCTAAAGTGAATTCGTTCATTTTAGCTTTTTTTCATAGTAGCAAAATAGTGGAAGTTGCCTTACTTTCTTAACTCGTTCTTTTTCGTATGAGATGACAGAAACAGGAGGAAAAAATTTTGAAAACAGCATTAACCATAGCCGGTAGTGATTCCAGTGGAGGAGCTGGCATTCAGGCAGATATAAAAACCATGACCGCCAACGGTGTTTATGCCATGAGTGCCATCACCGCACTGACAGCACAAAACACCTTGGGAGTAAAAAGCATTATGGAGGTAACGCCGGAATTCTTAGAAGAACAGCTTGATTGTATTTTTACCGATATTTATCCTGATGCGATAAAGACCGGAATGGTGTCCTCAAAAATACTGATTGAAATGATTGGTAAAAAATTAAAGGAGTATCGCGCAGGAAATATCGTGATAGACCCAGTCATGGTGGCAACCAGCGGGGCAAAACTAATCAGTGACAATGCAATAGAAATCCTAAAAAAAGAATTGTTTCCTTTGGCAACAGTGATTACTCCCAATATACCGGAGGCTGAAGTATTGGCTGGAATCAGCGTAGAATCCGAAGAAGACATGATTCAGGCGGCAAAAATTATTTATGAAACCTATGGCTGTGCTGTACTTTGTAAAGGCGGACATCAGATAAATCATGCCAATGACTTATTGTATCAAAAAGGTACTTTTCGTTGGTTTAACGGAAAACGAATTGATAATCCGAATACCCATGGAACCGGCTGTACCCTATCCAGTGCCATAGCTTCTAATCTGGCAAAAGGATATTCCCTGGAACAGTCCGTAGAGAATGCGAAAGAATATATTTCTGGAGCGTTACGGGCAATGTTGGATCTAGGAAAAGGCAGCGGACCAATGAACCATGCATTTGTTTTTGAAAAGTAGGTAATTACAAACTATCAAAACATATGTTGAGTGATGACATCACTTTCGTATAAAATATTATAGTTTCACAAACGCCTATTTAAGAAAATTAAAAGGAGGCAGCAATGATAAAAGTAAATGGAATCCCGGTAGAAGCAGAGGGAAAAACGATTTTAGAATACTTAGAAACCACAAATTATGATAAAAAAAGAATTGCCATCGAAAGAAATGGGGAAATCGTTCCCAAGGCACTTTATGAAAGTACCATGTTAAATGATGGAGATACATTAGAAGTAGTAAGCTTTGTAGGAGGTGGCTGATATGATACCCAGCAAAGAAGAAATGTATCAGGCATTGGAAGAACGGCATGGAGCTAAATTACAGGCGAAGTTTCAAAATGCCAAAGTGGCTGTTTTAGGGTTAGGTGGCTTAGGCTCTAATATTGCCATTGCTTTAGCTAGGGCAGGAGTTGGCTCTTTACATCTGATTGATTTTGATAAGGTGGATATTACCAATCTGAACCGCCAGCAGTATTTTGTTCATCAGTTGGGACAATACAAAACAGAAGCACTTTCAGAGACTTTAAAACAGATTGCACCCTATTGTCAGGTAAAAACCACCACTATAAAAGTAACAAGGGATGCTATCAAAGAATTATTGGAACAGGAAGATATTATATGTGAGGCCTTTGATAAAGCAGAAGCCAAGGCAATGCTGGTGGAAGGTGTTTTGGAGCAATTTCCGGGAAAATATGTAGTATCCGGCTCTGGAATGGCAGGAATTTCTTCTGCAAATACCATAAAAACCAGAAAAGTATTAAGCCATCTGTATCTTTGTGGAGATGAAGTAAGCGACATTAAAGACGGATTAGGGCTATTTTCTTCCAGAGTAATGGTGTGTGCAGCCCAGGAGGCTAACATGGTCTTACGCATTATTGCCGGGGAGTTCGAACCTTAAATAATAGAGATAGCGAAAGGAAGATAGAAGCAAAATGCAGGAAAATAATATAAGAAACAACCCAAATGACAATACTTTAAATAACGACCCGCTTACCATAGGAGGGCATAAATTTTCCTCAAGATTCATTCTTGGTTCCGGGAAATACTCTTTGCATTTGATTGAGGCAGCAGTAAGGGATGCTGGGGCAGAAATTATTACATTGGCAGTCCGCAGAGCCAATACCAAGGAACAGGAGAATATTTTGGACTTTATTCCGGAGGGAGTTACTTTGCTCCCAAATACTTCTGGAGCTAGAAATGCCCAAGAAGCAGTTCGTATTGCAAGGCTGGCAAGGGAATTAGGCTGTGGAGATTTTGTTAAGATTGAAATTATGAGAGATATGAAATATCTTCTTCCGGACAATGCAGAAACCATCAAAGCCACAGAAATATTAGCAAAAGAAGGTTTTGTGGTAATGCCATATATGTATCCGGATTTGAATGTTGCCAGAGATTTGGTGAATGCCGGAGCAGCTTCGATTATGCCACTGGCATCTCCTATTGGTTCCAACAAGGGCTTAACCACAAAAGAATTTATTCAGATATTAATTGATGAAATCGATTTACCAATAATTGTAGATGCAGGAATCGGGGCACCATCCCAGGCTTGTGAAGCCATGGAAATGGGTGCGGCAGCCATTATGGCGAATACTGCATTGGCTACAGCAGGGGATTTACCTCTTATGGCATCTGCCTTCCGTAAAGCCATCGAAGCAGGAAGACAGGCGTATTTATCCGGACTTGGCAGGGTACTTGTCCGTGGAGCAGCAGCCTCTGACCCGTTGACCGGATTTTTAAGAGATGAGTAAGTGAAAAAATTGGATGAGAACTCGAAATGTCAAAACATTTGCAGTAATTAAGAAGATTTTAAAGTTGAGTCTTTGTTTTGCTGTATGAGAGTATCGTAATGGAGGAAACATGGAAAATCAATTTTTTGTGGATTCGGAATATCTTTCAAAGGAAGCATTAGAGAAGAAACACAAGTTAGAAACTGATCCCACCACCCGTACCAATCATATGGAATATATGGAGGGAATGGAGCAGATAAAGTCTGATATTTGTGAAAAGGTGATTTCACAGATGGATTCTTATGACTATCACACCTACACCGCAAAAGATGTAGAGGCAGCATTGCAGCATGAAGTATGTTCCGTTGAGGATTTCAAGGCATTGCTTTCGCCGGCAGCAGAACCTTATTTAGAGCAGATGGCACAAAGGGCAAGGATGGAAACCAGAAAACGTTTTGGAAACACGGTATATTTGTTTACCCCGCTTTACATTGCCAATTACTGCGAGAATTATTGTGTTTACTGTGGATTTAACTGTTATAACCACATAAACCGTATGTGCCTTACCATGGAACAAATCGAACATGAAATGAGAGTCATTGCAGATTCCGGGATGGAAGAAATTTTAATTTTAACCGGTGAAAGCAGAAGCAAAAGCGATGTAAATTACATTGGCGAGGCTTGTAAACTGGCGAGAAAATATTTCCGTATGGTGGGTCTTGAAATCTATCCAGTTAATACGGAGGAATATCGTTACTTAAGAGAATGTGGAGCGGATTATGTTACGGTATTTCAGGAAACATATGATGCAGATAAATATGAAACATTACATTTAATGGGACATAAAAGAGTATGGCCCTATCGTTTTGATGCCCAGGAACGGGCTTTAATGGGAGGTATGCGTGGAGTGGCATTTTCTGCATTGCTTGGGTTGTCGGATTTTAGAAAGGATGCATTGGCAACGGGACTGCATGCTTACTATATTCAAAGAAAATATCCGCATGCAGAATTGTCCTTGTCCTGCCCTAGATTAAGACCCATCGTAAACAATGATAAAATCAATCCTTTGGATGTGCATGAAAAACAGTTATGCCAGATTATTTGTGCTTACCGCATTTTCCTTCCTTATGTGGGGATTACGGTTTCTTCCAGAGAAAGTGCAACTTTTCGGGACGGCATTGTAAAAATTGCAGCCACAAAGGTTTCTGCCGGAGTTTCTACCGGAATTGGTGACCATGAAAGTAAATATACCGGAAAAGAAAGTGCTGACCTTGAGGGAGATGAACAATTTGAAATCAACGATGGCAGAAGTTTTGAAACCATGTACCAGGATATTTCAAAGGAAGGACTTCAGCCCGTGCTGAATGATTATCTCTATGTATAAGTTGATGTGTGTAACGAACCGGAAATTATGTAAAGGTGATTTCATTAAAAAGATAGAAGAGATTGCAAAAACACAACCGGCAGGAATCATTCTGCGGGAAAAAGACTTACCGGAAGCAGAGTATAAGGTGTTAGCAAAAGAGGTTATGAGAATCTGCAAGGAACAGGGAACCTTATGTATTCTGCATAATTTTGAAATGACTGCAAAAGACTTAGGCTGTGATGCCTTGCACCTTCCTTTACCCAAGTTACGTTCTTTGACAAAAGAAGAAAGAGTGTCTTTTCGAATTTTGGGAACTTCCTGTCATTCGGTAGAGGAAGCCAAAGAGGCACAGGAGTTAAACTGCACTTATATCATTGCAGGACATATTTTTGCAACGGATTGTAAAAAAGATATGCCGCCCCGTGGTTTGGAATTTCTGAAAGAGGTTTGTGAAAGTGTGGAACTTCCGGTATGGGGCATTGGTGGAATATCTATGGAAAATATAGAAAAAGTATGTAAGGCAGGAGCCGAGGGAGGCTGTATCATGAGTGGTTATATGATTTGACAAAAATATAACATGGATGAGAACCGATAAAACAGAGAGCGGATAAAATGGAGGAACATATGGATTGGAACAGTGAAAAATTATTGCTTTATGCTGTTACTGACAGGACATGGACGAAAAAGCAGACTTTATTTGAACAGATAGAAAGTGCCATAAAAGGCGGTGTTACCTGTGTACAGTTACGGGAAAAAGAAATGGAAGAGAAGGAATTATTGGAAGAAGCTTTAAAAATGGGTGAGTTATGTAGAAGCTACCAGGTTCCTTTTCTTATCAATGACCGGGTGGATATTGCTTTGACTTGTAATGCGGATGGAGTACATTTGGGGCAAAAAGACATGAGTATTTCAGAAGCAAGAAAGATTCTGGGAAAGGATAAAATCATAGGAGCTACTGCAAAAACCATAGAACAGGCAAAAAAAGCAGAGGCAGAAGGTGCGGACTATTTAGGGGTTGGCGCAGTCTTTGGCTCTACCACCAAAAAGGATGCCATTCCTATTACGAAAGAACAATTAAAGAAGATTGCAGATACTGTTTCCATTCCTATTGTAGCAATTGGAGGAATCAATAAAGATAATATTTTCCAATTGTGCCATACGGGGATTTGTGGTGTAGCAGTAGTATCTGGAATTTTCGCAGCGGAAGATATAGAAAGAGAATGTAGAATTTTATGTGAAGAAAGCAGAAAAATCACAAAACAGTAAGATAAGAATCAGGAAGGACACACAGGATGAGAATTTACAAAACACAAATGGAAGCAGCCAAGAAAGGGATTGTTACTCCGGAAATGGAGATTGTTGCTACGAAAGAATCTATGGATGTGGAAAAATTAAGAGAACTAATTGCCAAGGGAGAAGTTGTAATTCCTAGTAACATTTATCATACTTCCATTTCTCCAGAGGGAATAGGAAATGGGCTTCGTACCAAGATTAATGTAAATCTTGGTATTTCCGGGGACTGTAAAAACTATGATGTAGAAATGCAAAAAGTGGATTTGGCAATAAAGCATGGGGTAGAATCCATCATGGATTTAAGTAATTACGGAAAAACCAATGTATTCCGTAAGAAACTGATTGAGAAGTCACCAGCCATGATTGGAACCGTTCCCATGTATGATGCCATAGGCTATTTGGAAAAAGATTTGCTTGAAATTACTGCCTCTGATTTTTTTGAAGTAATACGGGCCCATGCAAAAGAGGGAGTAGACTTTATGACCATTCATGCCGGAATCAATCGTCAGGCAGTGGAGGCATTCAGGCGGGATAAACGTAAGATGAATATTGTTTCCAGAGGTGGTTCTTTGCTTTTTGCATGGATGATGATGACAGGAAATGAGAATCCTTTTTACGAATATTACGATGAAGTGCTGGAGATTTTAAGAGAATATGATGTTACCATTAGCCTTGGGGATGCCCTTAGACCTGGATGTATTGATGACAGTACAGATGCAGGTCAGATTGCAGAATTGATTGAGTTGGGTAATTTAACCAAACGGGCATGGGAAAAGGATGTGCAGGTTTTGGTGGAAGGACCGGGACATATGGCAATGAATGAAATTGCAGCCAATATGAAGTTGCAAAAACGTTTGTGTCATAATGCACCTTTTTATGTATTAGGACCGATTGTAACAGACATTGCACCAGGATATGACCATATTACAGCTGCCATTGGGGGAGCTATTGCGGCTGCCAGTGGAGCAGATTTCCTTTGTTATGTAACTCCTGCAGAACATTTAAGATTACCGGACTTACAGGATGTAAAGGAAGGAATTATGGCAAGTAAAATTGCTGCCCATGCTGCGGATATTGCAAAAGGAGTTCCAGGTGCAAAAGAACAGGATAATGAAATGGCAGTTGCCCGCCATAATGTGGATTGGGAAGAAATGTTTAAAATTTCCATAGATGGGGAAAAGGCTAGAGAATATTATGAAAGTACGCCACCAACAGATAGACATACCTGCTCTATGTGTGGTAAAATGTGTGCAGTGAGAACTACTAACTTAATCTTAGAGGGTAAAAAGGTGGAATTGTTAAAGGATTCACAGTAAAAGGGATGATTCACTCCTTGAAATATTACGACCGCAATTTCGTTGGCTTTAGACAATGGGTAGTTCACAGTATGATGCTAATAAAGTATAATCTGTCATAAAATGATGATGAAGAAAAACGAAGGAGAAACTATATGAAAAAGAGAATAATAAGAAAAAAGGTTTTGTTTAGTGCTGCATGTTTGTCTATATTGATGATGATGACAGGCTGTGGAGAAAAGGAAGAAGAAAAGAAACGGGATTCTGCAAAGGGAAATGTGGAAGTAGAAGATACAAGAGAAAAAGATACAGAAGGAAAAGATACGGAAGAAAAGAATACCAAAGAAGTGTCTTCCACAGAAGAAAAGAAAGAAGAACAAGATTCAGAGGTCTCAAACCCTGAGAAGAAAGAAATTGACCTTCAGAAAATTGAGGATGAGGGAAAAAGTGCTTTTGAAACGTGTTACGATGAAATTGTGGTAGTAAAGGATGCAGAATCATTTATCGGCGACTGGAATCGCACCAATACCGTATCCGGGTTGAGTGGAACCATTGTGATAGAAAATCAGGATGAGGAAGGATTTGAGTTTGAAGGGGAGTTATATTACTATTCCCATTCTGGCAGTATGGAAGGAAAAGCATATTATCTTTCTCAAAATACCGCTATCTACAGATACGATGACATGGGAGAAGAATATTTCGAGTATATAATATTTCAAATGAATGGAGATAAAATGGAAGTTACAGCTTCAGACGGTTCAGCTTCCCTTGGTTTTGGGGCGAATGTATTTGCGGATGGGGAATATGTAACAGGAGAACCGATATATACCAATGCCACTATCTTAGAGGACAACTTTACCCAGGAAGAGTTAGAGAGCTTAAAGAGTGTATTAGGAGAAGATGTTTATGAAGAGTGTTTTGCCTGGGTAGTAAGAAATGGTGTTCTTTCTGTAACAGAAGGTACGTTAGAAGATGGAATGAAAGCAAAGTATTATGAGGCATTTGTTCCAACCATGGGTGGATATGAATTCGAACTGCTGATGGTGGAAGATGGAAGATGGTATTATTTATCCGAAACTGAAAATGGAAGATATAATACGAATGTTTCGGGAGAATTAGATTTTCCAATCTTTATTTCTGAGGAATAATGAAACCGAGATGTCGTGAAAAATTGAGATAAAAAATTTTTATTTTTATTGTGACCTTTTTTTAGGTTGATACGTTTTCTTAATAGGAGGGAAGATGAAACATGCTCCAGGATAAGAAAGAGGACTTTGATTATGCTTATGCCCGATATGCGGATATGCTATATCGATTGGCACTTTCATACCTGAATTGCAGGGAAGATGCTCAGGATGCGGTACACGATGTATTTATAAAATATTTACATGCGGTTCATAAACCTGAGGGAGAAGAACACCAGCGCGCGTGGTTTGTTCGATGTACCATTAATCAGTGCCATGATATGTTGCGTAAGAAAAAGTATCGTATGCATGAATCTTTAGACGAAATAAAAGAAATCCCTTCTGAAGAAAAAGAGTTGGAATGTGATGTTTGTAAATTGGTATCCGGGCTCCCGGAAAAATACAGGGCGGTAATCACATTACATTATCTGGAAGGATACAATGTGAAAGAAGTTGCTTCAATGTTAAAAATTTCTGTTTCAGCAGTAAAAATGAGACTTTCCCGAGGGAGATTGTTGTTAAAGGATGATATCTAGTACATTGTTTATATGGTTGATATGAGGTATTTGGTAAACAATATATTAGAAGGAGGAAGGTCATGTTTCAAGAAAAAGAGAAAGAAGAATATAAGAAAATCACAGCACCACCAGAATTGAAAGATAAAATTATATCATCTTTTCAAGAAAACAATGATATGGAAACAGCGGGAAATGCGGTTTCAAATCCTGTTACAGAAAGAATGAGAGGTAAATTTCCATTCGGCAGATGGGAGCAGTACCGGAAAGTGGCTGTTGTCTGTGCATCCTGTATGATTCTGCTGATTGGAGTATTCTGCATTCAAAGAGCAAATCATCAAACTTCAAGCCAACCCAATGCGGTTTTATATCTTTATGGAACACAGGTTACCAAGGAACCCATTGAAATTTCTACACCAACCGTTGCAGTGGCGGCTTTATATGAGAGGTCAAGTCCTGATATGAAGATTCCATTGGATATAGAGGTTGTGGAAAACACCAGGATTACTGTTACTTATGGAACCATCGAAGTGATAGATAAGGAAACAGAGCAGGTAATTGAGAGTGGAAACCCTTTGGAGATAAAGGAAAATCAGTCGATTTGTTGGTGTATGATTCCAAATGAAGAAGATTCCCCTGAGATGACGCTAGAACAAAATGGAAATCAGCAGGTTTATGGTTTAAGTTTTGATGAGGAAAAGCAAAGTTATACTTTATATAAAAAGTGAGATACTGCTTGACAAAGACGGAACAAATACCATAGATTCCTACTCGGAGTATGAATAGGTAATGCATAAAACAATGAAAAAAGAACAAGGAGAAAACGATAATGAGAAAGAAAATTGCACTTATTTTAGTAGCCATGATGACATTAGGATTTACAGGATGTGGAGATAAAGCAGACAGCACCACTGAGAACAATCAGAGAGTAGAAGAAACTCAGAAAGAAGAAGTTGCTAAGGATGCGGTGGAAATTTTATCCAATGTCTGGACAACTTATGGGGAGGAAGAAAAGTTTGCAGCCATTGGTGGAGATATGGAACATCCTGTGGATAATGCACCAGGAGCTTTTGACATTTCCAAAGCAGAGGATTTAGATGCTACCCTAGGATTTCCACAGGGTAATGTTTCAGAGATTGACGATGCTGCGTCTATTATGCATATGATGAATGCAAATACCTTTACAGGAGCCGCTTATCATGTAACGGATGCCGGAAATCTGGATTCTCTTGCCAATGCTATTAAGGATAATATTTTAGCAAGACAATGGATGTGCGGATTCCCGGATAAATTAATCGTGGTTCAGATTGGGGAAGACTATTTGGTAACTGCATTTGGTAATGGAGAAATTATGGATAACTTTTTGACAAAATTACAGGCAGAATATAGTGATTCCAAGGTTCTTTTTGAAGAGGCAATTCATTAATTTAGCCTGCAAATGGTCTTGGTGCCGGCGAATCAGTGAGAAGGGAGAAGAAAGTGGGACATAGAATTTTAAAAATATTAGGCCTTATAGCATTGTTGCTTTTGGTATTATTTTTCACTTTTTATCTGGTGAAGAGTTCTCATTGGCCGCTATGGAATGAGGATGAAAAATCTGAGGAAGTGGTAACAGACTCCGAGATTCAACAGACGGATGAGAATAAGATTTATGAAAGTAATGGATATTTAAGCAAAATGGAATATCCCATGGATGAGGATTCCATCCGTCGTGCAGCAGAACGCTTTCGATATATTTACGACGAAAATATAAAAGGAAAAGACATGAAAGTCTATTATTCCGTGATACCGGATAAAAATTACTTTCTGGCGGAAGAGGCTGGGCAGCTTGTTATGGATTACGATGTTTTTTATTCCGTTTTGAAGGAAAATATCGATTTTATGGAGTATGTTGATATTACAGGGTTATTAAGCATAGAAGATTATTATAAAACGGATACTCATTGGAGGCAGGAAAGATTAGAAAAGGTTGCGAAAAAACTGTCAGAAGAGATGGGAGTATCTTTAAATGCGGATTATGAAGAGAAAATGCTGGAAACACCATTTTATGGAATTTACTATAAAGAGGCAGCATCGTCTCTTCCGGCAGATACCATATATTATTTCACCAATGATACTTTAGAGCAATGCAAGGTGTATGATTTTCAAAATAACAAAGAAATTTCAATTTATGATATGGAAAAAGTACAGGGAAGAGACCCGTATGAAATGTATCTATCCGGTGCCATTTCCCTTATCACCATTGAAAACCCCAATGCCACCACAGAGAAGGAATTAATTATATTCCGGGATTCCTTCGGAAGCAGTCTTGCACCACTTTTGGTAGAAGGCTATGCAAAAATCACTTTGGTGGACATACGCTATCTTAGAAGTGATATGTTAAACAAATTTATTACCTTTGAAAATCAGGATGTATTATTTCTTTATAGTACTTTGGTACTAAATAATAGTGAAACATTAAAATAAAGAAACTGCCCAACTAAGTCTCTCAAAGACTTGGTTGGGCAGTTTCTTTTTCTTTATTTCATTTTAATCATTTAAGTTAACTCCACGGTATCTGGCGATGGCAGCCACATCCTTATCTCCACGACCAGACAAACAACAAATAATAATCTGGTCTTTTTTCATTTTTGGAGCAATTTTCATTAAATGCGCCACAGCATGGGAACTTTCAATGGCAGCAATAATTCCTTCTGTTTTTGCAATATATTCAAAGGCATTTACGGCTTCTTCATCTGTTACCGGTACATACTGGGCTCTTTTCGAATCATGTAAATGTGCATGTTCCGGACCAATTCCGGGATAATCAAGACCGGCAGAAATAGAATATACAGGAGCAATCTGGCCATATTCATCCTGGCAGAAGTAGGATTTCATCCCGTGGAAAATTCCTTCTGTACCTGTTGCGATGGTAGCGGCAGTTTTATCAGTATGTACACCGTGTCCTGCGGCTTCGCATCCAATTAACTGAACCGATTCATCCTGAATGAATTCATAAAACATACCCATGGCGTTACTTCCACCACCGACACATGCCATTACCACATCCGGAAGTTTTCCTTCTTTTTCTAAAATCTGAGCTCTGGCTTCTCGGCTGATAACACTCTGAAAATCTCTTACAATGGTAGGGAATGGGTGAGGTCCCATAACAGAACCCAATACATATAAAGTATCATCTACCCTCTGAGTCCATTCTCTCATACATTCGTTTACTGCATCCTTTAAGGTCTGGGTTCCGGATTCTACAGCATGAACCTTCGCCCCCAGTAATTCCATACGATATACATTCAGTGCCTGGCGGATGGTATCTTCTTTTCCCATAAAGATTTCACATTCCAGACCAAGAAGCGCAGCAGCAGTAGCGGTTGCCACACCATGCTGTCCGGCCCCTGTTTCCGCGATAATTCTGGTTTTTCCCATTTTTTTCGCAAGCAATGCCTGGCCTAATACGTTATTGATTTTATGGGAGCCGGTGTGATTTAAATCTTCCCGCTTAAAATAAATTTTAGCTCCCCCTAAATCCTTTGTCATTTTTTCTGCAAAGTACAGCAAAGAAGGACGACCAGCATATTCTTTTAATAAAGTATCCAGTTCTTTTAAAAAGGCAGCATCATTTTTATAAAATTCATAGGCTTTTTCAAGTTTATGTATTTCTTCCATTAATGTTTCCGGTACATATTGACCTCCGTGAATTCCAAATCTTCCTTTTTCCATCTTTTTTCATCCTTTCTGTGTTATGGTGTTTTATAGTGAATGAAGTCCATATCCTTAGCGGAGCGTTTTTAATTTCACAGGAAATAAAAAAGTCCCTGACAATAGAATTATCTATTGTCAAGGACGGTAAATTTTCTCTATACCGCGGTGCCACCTTGATTTGTGGAATCCACACTCTCACCAGAATACTAACATATTCCCGGCAACTGACGTATGCCTTCACGTCATGGAATACTCAAAGCCCAAAGGCTTCTTTGACCATGCCCTCAGTGGTCCATTTAATAAACTGCATTCTGCCGGTTCTCAGCAATCCCAGCTCTCTGTAAGCGCATTTTTTATTTTTATCTCCACGTCAACGGTTTATTTTTATTTTAATGAATTGTTTTTATTATACTCCACAAATTTGATTTGTCAAGCATAGATTTAAAATAATGTATATGATTCAGAACATGAAGAATCTCGGTTAAATATCATTTTCCATGATGACCTTTTGCAGAGCTTTGGCTGATTTGTGGAGATTTGACATTTCCTCGTTATTTAAAGAAATAGGAACCTTCGTTTCCAGACCATTTTTTCCTATGACAGCAGGAATACTAAGGACTACGTCGTGAATACCATATTCACCATGCATCATACTGGAAATTGGTAAGATGGATTTTTCGTCCCGGACGATGGCTTCACAGATTCTTCGTATAGACATGGCAATTCCGTAATAGGTAGCCTGTTTTTTATCAATGATTTCATAAGCGCTGTTTTTAACCATTTCTTCGATTTCCTTTGTAGTTTCTTCCGGATTTTGAAATCCCCGCATTTCACAAAAGTCGTGAAGGGAAATACCGGATACATTGGCACTGCTTAGTGCGGCAATTTCACTGTCTCCGTGTTCCCCAATAATATAGGCATGCACACTTCTGCTGTCTACAGATAGATAAGAACCTAATTTTTCTTTCAAGCGGGCAGTGTCAAGAACCGTACCGGAACCAATGATTCTGTTTTCTGCGAATCCACTTAGTTTTAAGGTTGTATAAGTTAGGATATCCACAGGATTGGAAACAATAAGAAGGATTCCCTTGCAGTTTCTTTTGGTGATTTCTGGAATAATGGATTTAAAAATCTGAATATTTTTTTTAACCAGATCTAAACGGGTTTCTCCGGGTTTCTGATTTGCTCCTGCAGTAATGATGATAATGGCAGCGTCTACAATGTCATCATAGTCTCCGGCATAGATTTCCATCGGCTTGGTAAAGGGCTCGCCGTGACTGATATCTAAGGCTTCACCTTCTGCCTTATCCTTGTCTGCATCAATTAAAACCATTTCGGAAAAAAGTCCGCTTTGCAATAAACTAAAGCCAGTGGCGGCTCCTACGAATCCGCAGCCAATAATGGCAACTTTCCGTAGGTTTACATATGGAGATTCGGTATGGATAGTTTGTTCTTTCATAGTTTATACCCATGCATTTCGTAAGCCTGCTTACGAAACTGCCCAAATAATTGGTTGAAAGAATGGGCAATTCGCATAATTCCTTTCTTTGTCAATGTTAAAAGATATTACCTAGAGTATTTCCTTTTTGCATCGATTTTATGTAAAGGAATACGCTTTTTTGTCAATAGAAAATCTAGAAATTCTTGCCATTCCTTATTTCTTATAGTATAATTTCTAGTGTGACGCAAAAAAGGAGAGTAAAAAAATGTATTTAAGTAATTTATTAGATACCATAGCCGAAATCAATGGAAAGATTTCAGATGTTGTCTGGGTTAAAGTTGGTTTGATTTTATTGATTGGAACAGGCATGTTAATGACAGTACGGACTGGATTTTTTCAATTCACCAATATAAAAGAGTGGTGGAGTATGACAGTAGGCGGAGTGTTTAAGAAAAGCAGCAGTGCGAAAGAAAATTCGGACCAGGGAGCGATTTCACAGTTCCAGGCATTATGTACCGCTTTGGCGGCAACCATTGGTACCGGGAATATTGCCGGTGTTTCCTGTGCGATTTGTATTGGAGGTCCCGGAGCCGTTTTTTGGATGTGGGTGGCAGCTATTTTAGGTATGGCAACCAGTTTTTCTGAAAATATACTGGGTGTTTATTACCGTAGGAAAAACGCAGATGGAGAGTGGTCCGGCGGTGCCATGTATTATCTGAAAGATGGGCTGGGCAGTAAAAAAGGCTGTAAGATGATAGGAAAGATTCTGGCAGTTTTATTTGCCTGTTTTACGGTACTTGCTTCTTTTGGAATTGGTAATATGGCTCAGGTAAATACCATTGTAAAAAACATAGAATCCGCTTTTTTCCAGAAATATTCTGCCAATTATGCTTTTGGTGAAATCAGTTATACGAAATTAATACTAGGTGCAGCCTTGATGATGATTGGTGGAGTTATTATTCTTGGAGGATTAAAAAGAATTGCTTCTGTAACAGAAAATATTGTACCTTTTATGGCGGGGGCATACGTTCTTGGAGCTTTGGTGACAGTAGTATTACATATTGACCAGATAGGAGCGGTTTTTGCTGCTATTTTTAAGTTTGCTTTTGGCGTAAGGGCAGTTGGAGGAGCCGCGGTAGGAATTACTATGAAAGAAGTGTTCATTCAGGGATGTAAACGAGGTGTCTTTTCGAATGAAGCAGGTCTTGGATCTTCTGTACTGGTTAATTCCAATTCTAATGTAAAAGAACCGGTTCGTCAGGGTATGTGGGGAATCTTTGAAGTATTTGCTGATACCATTGTAGTTTGTACTATGACAGCCATGGTGGTACTTTCGTCCGGAATTATTGATCTGAAAACAGGATTTCCGGTGGAAGGAACGGTTCCTGAAACTGTGGTAGCACAGGTATTTAAAGGAAGTTTTGGTAAGGCAGGAGAGGCATTTATTGCCATATCTATTTTATTGTTTGCATTTACTACGGTGCTGGCGTGGTCTCATTATGGTGCGAAAGCGATTGAGTACCTGCTTGGAGTAAAAGCAGTAAAGGTGTATCGGTTTATTTTTGTGGTCATGATTTTCGGAGCATCTACCTTGACGTCTTCCCTGGCTTGGGATATTTCAGATACTTTTAATGGATTAATGATGATTCCAAACTTAATTGCAGTCATAGTTTTATCTCCAGTGGTGGTAAAGATTACGAGAAATTATTTAGACCGCCACCGTTGTGGAAAAAATATAGAACCGTTGTTATCATATGAACAGTCAGAAAAGAAATAGTTATAGTTTTAAACTATAGCCAACTCAAAAAAATACATATATTACGCGAAAGGGTTTTTGCTTGCAAAGACCCTTTATTTTCTTTATACTAAAACCAGTATAGTGAAGCGAAAGGAGAAAGGCTGCATTTATAATATGATAAAGCAGAATTTGTAAATTTAAAAATGATAAAAGACATATTAAAACAAAAGAAAAATTTAATTTCCTTTGAGGTGTTTCCACCTAAGACAGAAGAAGGAATGGAGCAGTTATTTGATACATTAACAGAACTAAAACCATATGCACCAGATTTTATTAGTGTCACCTATGGTGCAGGTGGCTCTACTTCGAAGAAGACAGCAGATATTGCAGCATTTATTAAAAATGAATGTAAGTTAGAAGCATTGGCACATGTTACCTGTGTGGCACATGATGAAGCATCTTTGGAAACATATTTAAACGAAATTCTTAACCTTGGTATTGAGAATGTTCTGGCATTAAGGGGAGATAAGCCGAAAGACATGACTGAGGAGCAGTTTAAGTCCAGACATTTTACCTATGCCAGTGATATCATTCCATTGATACATAAATGGGCAAAAAAAGACATTACCGTAGCAGGAGCATGTTATCCTGAAGTACATACAGAGGCAGTTTCGAAAGAGGCTGATTTAGCGGCATTAAAGAAAAAAGTAGAATGTGGAGTTGATTTGCTGATTACCCAGTTATTTTATGACAATGAAATCTTTTACCGATTTTATGAAGATGTTCGGAAAATAGGAATTCAGACTCCAATCTGTGCTGGAATTATGCCGGTTACTACCGTATCCGGATTTAAAAATACCATTACTATGTCTGGTTCTTCTGTGCCAAAGGATTTATTAGAGCAGGTAGAAAAGTATTCAGAGAATCCCGAAGATTTAAAAAAGGCAGGAATGGAATTTGCATTAAGACAAATACAGGATTTAAGAAGTTTTGGAGTAGAGGGGATTCATTTATATCCTTTGAACAAGAAAGATGTAAGTAAATATATGCTGGAAAATATTTAAAAAAAGTGGACATCTTGCGGATGTCCACTTTTTTGTCTCTTAATAGAAAATTTCACCAGTTTTTTTGGAAAAACAAAGATTTTACAAGAACTTTGTTTTTATCTAGGAAAGTTCTGATATTCTTGCAAGGGTATGTTCCTTGATTTTTATAAATGTTTCTTCGCTTAGGTCATGTTCAATTTTGCATGCGTCGGCAGAAGCCACTTCCTCTGATACACCAAGCATCGTAAAAAACTTAGTCAGCAGGGTGTGACGTTCATATACATTAGAAGCAACTTTGTGACCTAAATCAGTTAAATGGATATAGCCATCTTTGTTCATTTTAATATAGCCATTTTCCCGTAACTTTTTCATGGCAACACTGACACTTGGTTTTGAAAAGTGCATCTCATTTACAATATCAATAGAACGAACTTCACCTAACCGGTGTTTTAATATAAGAATGGTTTCTAAATAATCTTCTGCAGATTCGTGAATTTCCAATTTTTATCCTCCTTGATACACTAATCTCTTAAATATAAGGTATTTACAAGATTGGTTCTAAATTGTTACTACATTTAATATAGAATATCATAAATGAGCATTTGTTGCAAATGAAATGATATTGAATTCATGCGGTTACTGTCCCCACACAAACAGTAACCGCATCCTACCTGTTGATTTTTGTATTGTGATAGATTACAGCAGATAGATGAAGTAACCTGCATAACAAATCAGCATCACAATTCCCCAGAATCGTCTTAATTCCAGTTTTCTAAACACTGCAATCCATAAAATCACACCAGCAGTAGCAGCTATGATTCCGTCAATCAGAAAACTTGATTTATATTCGATTGGTATAATAAGAGCAGAAGTACCAAGTACGAATAAAACATTAAACATATTACTTCCCACGATATTACCAATGGCAATATCAGCATTTCCCTTTCTTGCAGCAGTAACTGAAGTAACCAGCTCAGGAAGGGAAGTTCCTAATGCTACGATGGTAAGTCCAATAAAACGATCCGATATATGAAAAGTTTTTGCAATTTCAGTAGCACTATCTACGGTTACATTACTTCCTATGACAACAACCACACCACCAATAAGGGCACTGATGATTAATTTTACAGTACTGGTTTCTACCTTTTCATTTTCTTCTTTTCCATTTTTAGCAAGAATGAATAGGTATACTAAATAGATAATGAAAAGTACCCATAAAATGATGCCTTCGATACGAGAGATGCTATTATCGTTCATACCCATTACGACTAATAAAATGGAAACAAAAATCATGTAAGGAATTTCGATTTTTAAGGTAGATTTTTGAATTGCAACAGTAGTAATTACGGAAGTAACACCTAAAATAATAAAAATGTTTAAAATATTACTTCCTACGACATTTCCCACTGCTATATTAGCAGTTCCTTTTAATGCAGCGGTAATACTAACTGCGGCTTCCGGGGCACTGGTTCCCATAGCTACGATGGTCAGACCAACTACTAATTGCGGAATTCCCATTTTTCTGGCGATTCCAGAAGTACCTTCTACAAACCAGTCAGCACCTTTGATTAACATTGCAAATCCTAAAACTAATAATAATATTTGTAAAAAAATCATGATTATTCTCCTCTGTTTTACATGTTCATGCTTTGTATTTCAAAAATAGTGTTATAAAAAACATAATATTTTATGTATAAGTATAATATGTAAAAACTTCACCTCCTCGAGGGATTATATCACATGTTTCAGTGAAAATCCAGTATATATCAGTTTCGATTGTTAATATAGCTAAGTGTATAGATAAGCTTGGAAACTTGAAAAATATGTTGGTATGATAACGATAATTTAAAATAAAAATTTAAACTAATAAATTATAAGAATAAAAAATTAAAGTAAAACTTTAAAAATGTATTGACAAATGATTTTTTGAATGTTATAGTTCTAAACATAGAAAATATTTTCTGAGCAATAAAAATGAAGTGAAGGGAACATAAAAGGGGTTCTCAGAATGGAGGAAATTATGATAAAATCTTTAGAACAGGCAAAAAAACATTTAAAAGCAGATACGACAGGCATTCTTATACTGATGATTATGTTTTTTTCTTTAAGTGCACATTCCTTGGTGAATGCGATTCGTTATAGTAAGGAATCTTTAGATGCGTATGAAGTAGTTCTGGTGGAAGAGGACAGCGAAGATGATAAGAAGTCATGTAACTATTATGCCATATACATTGATGGGGTAGAGTATGGCGAGTTGGATTATAATGAGTATTGCAATATTGAGGAAGAAAAAGTTCCGGATTATTTAAAAGCGACTTGCGTGGCACATGAAGGTGAGAAGGCGATTCAGTGTGTCATTATTGGATTTATTTTATTTTGTTTGTTAGTTATTTTTATGGATGTTAAGAGAGGAAAGACACCATTTCAAAAGAGATCCGTTGATTGTCTTAGAATTGCAGCTATATTAACAATGTGCGTAAACATAGTGCCTTGGATTGTAAGATTAATGACATTGATTGTATGTTTGGAAAGTGTTACTATATTTGGAAATCTAACGCCATCTGGATTATTTGTGATTGCAATTGGTGGAGTGATTTGGATGATAGCAGAAATTTTTAAGTATGGATGTGCATTACAGGAAGATTCTGATTTGATTGCATAAAGTTTAAGTAGAATATGGGAGTGATAAGATGGCTATTATTATTAGATTAGATCGGGTAATGGCAGATAGAAAGATGTCATTAAATGAATTAGCAGAAAAAGTAGAGATGACGAACGTGAATCTTTCTAATTTAAAAAATGGAAAAATGAAAGGTATCCGCTTTGAAACCCTGGATGCCATTTGTAAGGTCTTGGAGTGCCAGCCTGGAGATTTAATGGAGTATGAAGAAAAATAAGAGAAAAGAAGCGCATAGAGAATAAGAAAAAGTCCCTTCGTTTATTTGATATATCTTGTCCGATAAACGGAGGGACTTTTATGAGTGAAATCTAGTTTGTCACAAATTGAATTTGCAGTATCAAGTTCACTGACTAAGTTAGAGATTGTTTTGATTTAAGTATCATGAAGTAATTCCTTGATTTCTTCCACAGACATAGTTTCCATCAGTTCTTCTATCCGTGTAAAAAGAAATTTATATTTTTCAGGAAGAGAGTACTTCCTCATTTCTTCCAGAATTTCGAAAACCTTTCCAAAATCGAATTCATCAATACAATGTTCCATATTATTTAGAATAGGAAGGAGGGTGGTTTCGTCTAATTTTGGAAGAGCGTCTGCTCTGGTTATGGATTCCAGCATTTGATAATGACTCAAGACTTTTTCTAAATCATTTAAAAGAACACGATAGTCTTTTTGGAAAGTGGTCATGTTCTGGTCGATATAAGCAAAGTCGCCAGAACGGCCGGATTCCTCTTGTTTACGGGCAAAATCAGAAATTTCTGTAGCACCAATGCTTAATGATGTACTTTTTAAAGCATGGATTTTAATGATATAGTTTTCATAATCCTGTTGTTTCCAGGAATACTCTAATTCAGCCAGATGTTTTTCACCATATTCATATGTAATCTTTAGTATGTTTAAATAATCCTGAATTTCTCCGCCGCAGTTTAAAATACCATTCTCTACCTTGATTTCAGGTAATTTTTCTTTTAAGAACAATATTTCTTTCTCATTCTTTGCGTTTCCTATATGTTCTGTATTTCTTCCGTTTTCAGAAGAATTTTCATCCGGAGTATCATAAGTGATTCTTTCCTCAGAGATAAAACGTAAAAATAATTGTTCCAGTTCTGTTGTATTAATTGGCTTTCCAAGATATTCGTCAAATCCTTTATCAATTAAGAGTTCTCTGGTTCCCTTGATAGCATCTGCAGTAAGTACGATAATTTTACAATTACCACCAAAGCTATAGTGGGAATTCAAGTCACGGATCTGATTCATAGTTTGTGTTCCATCTAATCCTGGCATCATTTGATCCATAAAAATAAGGTCATAATTTTTTGAACGGCAAAGTTCGATGGCTTCCATTCCGCTGGAAGCAGTATCTGCCAAAAGACCATAGTAACTTAAGATACCATGTGCCACTCTTAGATTTACCAGATTATCATCTGTCACCAATACTTCTAAACCATGGATTTTCATATTGGAAGTATTGTTGCTATGAAGAGGCTTCTTTTTATGGAAGAAATCCTTTTCCAAAGGTGTGGCATCAATAATATTCTGGTCTAAGATTACCGTAAATACAGAACCTTCACCGTAGGTACTTTCTACCTGGATTTTTCCATCCATTAAGGTAACATAGCCATTGGCAATGGCAAGTCCCAACCCGGAACCTTCGATTCCATAATTGATTTTGTGATCCAAGCGTTCAAAATTTTGAAACAGATTCTTTAAATTTTCCTGGCGGATACCAATTCCGGTATCACTGATTTTAAATGCCAGTCTAACGAAATCTTCTGTCTGATTTAAAATAGAAACATCGAAAGAAACCAGTCCTTTTTGTGTATATTTTACTGCATTATTTAAAATGTTAATTAAAATGCCACGGATTCGTACTTTATCTCCGTAGAGTTCTTTTGGCATTTGTTCTGCTACCTGCATATGAAACTCAAGGCCCTTTTTCTCAGCCTGTGCGGAAATAATTAAGGCAACATCATTTAAAAGGTCACCGGTGGCATAACGGTCTAACACCAGTTCCATTTTTCCGGATTCAATCTTAGAAATATCCAAAATATCATTAATGATGGCAAGCAGATTATGGGAAGACCATTTGATATCTTCTACATGTTCCCGAACCTCATTATTAATGTCCATTTTTAATACAAGCTCAGAAAATCCCATAATAGCATTCATTGGAGTACGGATTTCGTGAGACATATTTGCAAGGAAGGCGCTTTTAGCATGGTTCGCATATTCTGCATCTTTCATAGCTTCTTCCAGTTCCTGCATGGTTTTCATGCGCTCTGAAAGATCTGTTACAATAATAATATATCCAATGGTATCACCGTAAGCATCATGAATTTTGTTCACAGAAAGACTACAGTATAGCTGATTATGACAGCAAACAGCATCTACTTCCCGGGATTTGGAACTGAAATCAAAAATATCAGATTGTTTCAGTGTAAATAATTGTTTAATATCAGTGTTTGATAAATTCTCTTTTTCTACACCCAAAAAGGAATATGCTGTGTCGTTTAATAGCTGGAGCTGCTGTTTGGAATCGTAAACCAGTACAGGAACTGTAAGTGAATAATAAATAAACTCAGACATATTACCGATGGTGATACGGGAATGGCTCATAAAAATAATGGCATGATAAAAGATGATAAGTCCAAGAAACTGAGCAATGGAACTACCTGGAATCACCATGTTGCTAATCATAGGAAAAATGGTGTCAAAAATCATTCCAAAAACAATGATAATTTCTGCCAAAAGGCATTTTTTACCTAATTCCTTGATACGTCGATTTGGTGAGTTTCTTATCATATCAATCACAATAATAAGCAGATTTATCGCAAGGACAACGCAGTATGTAATGTATAGGGTGTTCCAAATTCCGGAATGAAAAGAGTAGGTCATTCCAAATTCGCTTAATTCGTGAGTGACCATTTCCTTCTGGATAGTGAAGAAATAAATAATAACACCTAAAAATGAAAACGCTTTTGAAAAAGTATGGAAACGCTTTTTCATTCCGGAAAGGTAGCATACCAAGAACTGAACGGAAATCAAATAGGCAAAGGTACCAATCATTCCTAAAGCACGCCATGCATAGGCACGATCCGGAACCGTTTGAACAATTACCCCATAAAATCCAAGGCTCCAGACAGCACTGGAAAGGCAAAAGACAAAAAAGAGCCGGTTTTCCATATATTTAAATTCTCTTTTGCGAAAAACTACAATAGCAAAATAAAGTGCCAGAACAAAGCAGGCAAATAATATCTGGGGAAAAATGAATTTCATATTATCTTCCGTCCCTTCTAAGGTTTAAACACATTTTCAATATGTTCAAACAAAGTTTCTTTGTTGACAGGTTTTTGCAGACAGGCAACAGGAATATAGGTATCAAATCCATTTAATATTTCCTGGGTTAAAGTTCCTGTCATTAAAATAACGGGAATCTGTTTATCAGGGTATTTTTCTTGAATTTCTCTCATAAAATCCGAACCATTATACCCGGGCATCTGATAATCCAAAAGTATCAAATCCGGAGTATGTTTAAGAAGGTAATTTAATGCAAGTTTGCCGGAATTAATCATTATGACATGATAAGAGTCCTTTAAAAGGCTGTTTAACTGTTTTAAATAAGCCATGTCATCATCAATCAACAAAATGGTTTTACGATGGCTGGTTTCCGTGTTTTTTTGATATATTTCCGAAATTCTGCAGTTTAATACTTCCTTACTCACAGGCTTTAATAAATAGCCTTCAATACCTAAAATCCTTATATTTAGGCTGGCGTATCTGTCACGATGCCCTGTGACAAGAATAACAGGAATATGGGAGCATTCTTTGATTTTGCGAATTTGTTCCAATGTTTGGAATCCATTCATATCAGGCATTTCCACATCCAGTAATATCATATCTACAGAGTGCTGTTTTAAAAAATCCAATGCCTGGATGCCACCTAAGACACTGAAAACATTAGCAGTCTCTTCCAGATAAAGACTCATAATTTTGATGGTTTGTATATCGTCATCCACGATTAATATATTTGGTAATATTTTCTCCATAAACATCCCTCATTTTGTGAGATTTCCTTTTCATAATCAGATGAAAGGGAATCGCTATTTTTATAAATTATTTTCTATACTTCAACCATGAATCGTTATAAACCATTATAACATAGGGCGTTTTGGGTATGCAAGGGGAGAGTGACCGTTTATATTCCCATTTCGACCATTCATCTAAAATCCGTTTACACTTTCCAATGAAATTGTTATGGTAGGAACAAGTTAAGGAAAGGAGTTAAAGAACATGGGAAAATACATAGTTTCATTAAAAGATGTAGTGAAAAAATACAAAGGTACAGTGGCAGTAAATCAGGTTAATTTACAATTAGAGAGAGGAAAGATTTATGGTTTGGTGGGAAAGAACGGAGCCGGAAAAACCTCCATGATGCGTATGATAGCAGGCTTAAGTATTCCAACAAAGGGAAGTATAAAAGTGAATGCAGGCAGGGTTGGAACTTTAATCGAGGCACCGGGATTGAATGGTAATATGAGTGCAAAAGAAAATCTAAAGTTTTATCGCATGCTTTATCAAACTGGAAAAAACGAAAATTCCGAAGAAGAGCTTTTAAGGCTTGTGGGATTAGACAATGTTGGAAAGAAAAAAGTAAAAGACTTTTCTTTAGGAATGAGACAAAGACTAGGCATTGCAGTAGCACTTTTAGGAAAACCGGATTTTGTGATGCTGGACGAACCGGTAAATGGGCTGGACCCTGTAGGTGTGGTGGAAATTCGAAATCTGATAAAGAAGCTGAATCAGGAAAAGAAAATCACGTTCCTGGTATCTAGTCATAATTTACCGGAATTATTTCAGACGGCAACAGATTTCATTATCATGGACAAAGGAAGCATAAAGAAAGAAATTACCCAGGAAGAATTAGAAGAAAAACATAAGGAAAGTTTAGAAGAATATTTCTTAGAAGTCATTCAAGGCGAAGGGAGAGAAGCAGAATGAAACAATTAGTTCAATCAACATTGTATCGGGTAGTAAAATCAACAGGAATAAGGGTAGCGGTGATTCTTACTTATTTTGCAGCCATTCTTTACTATGTAACAGCCAATATGGTAGCAAAAGGTGACATTGCAGCGGAACAGGCAGGAAGCATTACGGGACTTGGAGATGCCATGATTCTTTGGTTATTTGGCTCTTTGGTAATTGGAATTTTGGTAGGAAGTGATTTTGAAAATAAAACCATTCATGGAGCCATTGGTTATGGAAGAAAAAAGATAGTGATAAATTTTATCACAGTATTTGCAGTTTTGATGATTATTTTAATATTACCTTATACGATAGGTTCTCTGGCACTGCTCATTTCCGGAACAGATATGACAGGAGCAGAAGGAACTGTAATTTCTGCTTACATGGGAAATGTGCTTCAGTTTAAAGATGGGGACAGTATTGCGAAATTGATGTTATCCTATGTGGCATCTGCTGTTGTTTATATTGGACAGCTGAGTATCTGCATTCCTGTTGCGATTAAAGTGAAGAAGACCGTAGTGGTAACTGCTTTCGGATTTTTCTTTGGCATGATGACTGCCTTAATTTCTACGCTTGCATCAAAAGTAGAAATATTAGATAATATATATCAGTTGACGCCATATCATTATGGTGTCAGTAAACTGGGTGTTCAGGCAGAGACTTCTGACATGTGTATGGGTATTATAGTAAGTATTCTATTTACCGCTATTTGTGGAGTGATTGCATGGCTGACATTTAGAAAAGCAGATATTAAATAACAAGAAGGGGATTGAAAAGCTATGAAGATAAAAGCATGTATCGATAAAGCATTTAAGACAATGGAAATACATGTTTGTAACAATGAAATGAATCAAGAAGTATCTGATTTGGTGAAGGAACTAGACCAGTGGATGAACGATTCTCTTATGGGTACGGATGAACGAGGGGAAAAATGTGTCTTAACCTTAAATGGGATGATATGTTTTTATGCCCAGGGGCAGAAAGTGTTTGCACAGGATGAAAAGGGAGTCTACAGTATTCCAAGTAAATTATACGAATTAGAGGAGATATTAGAAGATACACGGTTTATGCGTATTTCTAAATCAGAGATTGTAAATCTGAAAAAGATTAAAAAACTGGATTTAAGCCTTACAGGCACCATTAAAATTATCCTGTCCAACGGCAAAGAAACATATACCTCCAGAAGAAATGTGAGTCGTTTAAAGAAGGCGTTAGGGATTATATAGAAGGGAGAAAATGTAAAATGAAAGAGGTATTAAAACGTAGTATTAGCAGTTTCCTTATATCGGCTGTCTGGGGGGCATTCATGAATCTAATAATAGAAGTAGTGGTGCGGATGGTGACAGGGATGGAGGATTTTACTCCACTTTCACCGGAATATATCGCAATGTTTCCTTCGGAAAGTATTGCAGTAGAAGTAAATATTCTGCTTTATGGTGTGATAGGAGCAGCTTTCTCTTTTATGACGTTTATTTATGAAAAGGTAGAGATAGGGTTTATCCTGCAAAATCTTATTTATTTTATATTAACAGGTATTGTGTGGTTTCCGATTGTAGTGTTTATCTGGCAGTTAAACCGATATCCTCAGGCATTTTATGGAACTCTTTCCGGGTTTATAGCTACTTATGTCATTATGACAGTGGTGGGTTATAAGATTACCAAAAAAGAAATAGATACGATTAATTTATATCTTGGACAAAATTAGTCGGATTTCTTGAATTATATGGGGCTGTCGCATTGTGGCAAACCCTATATTTCATTTGTAGTTGAAAAAAATATTTTTTACGGGATTTTTTGGCACAATATGTTTGTTTGTGTAAAATTATGAAATGTATAGTTGACATGATGAAAATAGTGTTGTATACTGATTTTGGTTAATATGTATAAATACATAAAAGTGATCGTGCATGTTAACTAAAAAGTAGAAGGCTTCTATAAATAATGCGAAAGGAGAAAGAAAAATGACAAAGATGACAGAAAAAGAGCAGATTGAAACAATCGGAGGAGTAAAGTGTCCTGCATGTGGAAAGAATATTCCATGGTATGCGTACCCTTTACATGGTTGGTGTCATATTGCTGATGAAACTGGCGTAGGCACAAGATAGTAAAAAATAAAGAGAGGTAAAAGTCACAATAGTATTTTCATTTGAAGAGAATGCTATTGTGACTTCTTTGTGAGGAAAAATGAAGATTTCAGCTGTTTTACAACATGATGAGGAAGATTGTGGCGCTGCTTGTATGGCGATGATAGCAGGGTATTATGGTTTAAAACTTCCGTTAGCGAAGTTTCGTAACCTTATGTGTTTTAGCAACAATGGAACATCTGTTTATGATATTGTACAAGTTGCAGAAAGTTTAAATTTCAATGCTATGCCATTGAAAGGGAATTTTGAAAATTTATTGGAGTCGATTCAAAAGAAAGAGGTACACCTACCTTGTATTGTTTTAGTTAAATCTGAGGTATTTTTTCATTTTATTGTAGTATATAAAGTGACATCTAAATTAATATATTACATCGACCCTGCTGAGGGATATTGTAAAATTTCTCATAGACAATTCGCTTCAGTATATGAAAATGTAATAATTGAATTGCAACCAAATGAATTGTTTATAAAGCAAAAGCATAGTAGTAATACTGGTAAAATAATCAAAAAATGTCTTAATCAAAATAGAAAAGGTATCATTTTTTTGTTTGTAAATTCTGTATTGATTACATTTTTAGGAATTGTTGCCAGTATAGTTGTCGCTACTGCTATGGGTTATCTTGTTGAATCCCAAGAAAACTCATTAAAGAGTGTTGATATATTAAAAAATGTTTACGACATAAAATTTATAATAATATTATGTTTGATTTTTTGTGCTAAATTAGTGGTTGAACTCATTCAGAATGTTATATTTTCATTTGCAGCATCTAGAATAGAGGCGGATATGTTGCGAAATTTCTATGATAAATTACTTATTACTCCTTTAGATACAATAAAAAGAAGAAAAAGTGGTGAGTTAATTGCTAGATTTACAGATATAAGAAAGTTCAATAATTATATAATTCATACTCTTACATCAGGAATTTCAAATATAGTGTTTTTAATGGGATTTGGTATTGTTCTATTTGTAGTTTCACCAACACTACTGTTTGTTTTACTTATAGTTGGTGTGAGTCTTTTTATTGTTACTAGTATGTTTCATGGAAAGATTAAAAAGAGAAGTTTAGATGTGTTGAATAACAATGCAAAAATTGTTGATGATATTGAACAAAGTCTTTGTGGCATAGAATTGATTAAAGGGTTGGCTTTAGAAGAAAAGAAAAAAGAGAATTTTTTCTGTGACTTAAAAAAATATTCTGAATCACTGAGAAAATTTATGGTGATGGGTTCGAGTCACAATAGTATTATAGAGTTTTTATCGGAGGTGGGAAATTATATTGTTCTTTGTTTAGGTACAATATTGTGCATTAATGGGAAAATACAAATTGATCATCTTATACTATTTTACTTGGTTTTTACATATTTTATGTCTTCGTTATCTAGATTGGTTTATTTACAACCTGAAATAGCAGAAATTAAAACCATTTTTTCGAGAATGGAAGATATTGGCGAATGTGAAAATGAGTCAGTTGGTGATTTTAAAAATAACATAGATGTTATAACGAGTATCCAGGCTGATAACATAACATACGGATACACACCATGGAAGAAGATTATTGAGAATCTATCTTTTGAAATTAATGAAGGTGAAAAAATTCTTCTTACGGGACCAAATGGAGGTGGAAAGTCAACATTAGCTCATCTTATATCAGCTGATTATCAGGTTCAAACAGGTGAAATAAAATATAATGGCATATCTGAAGTTAATCGTGAATCAATCAAAAATAATATAACTTATGTAAATCAAGAGGTATATTTATTTCATGATTCTTTATATAACAATCTTGTTTTTGGTTGTACGAATGTAGAGTATGAAAAAATGATGCAGGTGTGTGAGTTGACGGGTGTTCGTGAAATAATTGAATCATTTACAGAAGGATTAGCTCATATATTAAGTGCTGGTGGAAAGGATCTTTCGGGAGGTCAAAGACAAAAAATAGCACTTGCGAGAGCATTGATGAGAGACACGCCAGTGTACATTTTTGACGAGAGTTCTAGCAATATGGATTCAGATAGTGAAGAAATGTTTATAAATTTAATTAATGAGTATCTTTCTAAAAAAACAGTAATTATTATTTCACATAGAGAAAAGTTTAAAAATTATGTTGATAAGGTATATCATGTTGAAGGGGGAAAACTGTGTTAGTCATAAATAATTTAACAAAAAAATACAAGAAAAATACTGCGTTAATGAATGCAAATTTAGAAATTAAAAAAGGGCATATTTATGGAGTTGTTGGACCAAATGGTGCAGGAAAGACTACTTTATTTAAAATGTTGGCAGGGTTAGTAAGACCAACGAATGGGGAGATAATAGTAAAGTCGGGGGAGTCTATTGAACAATTTAGAAATAAAACGGGTTTTATGATTGAAAGTCCATATTTATATGAAAATATGACAGCCCTTCAAAATATGAAAATCATTGGAAGTATCAAGGAAGAATATGATATTGATAAATTGAAGAAATTGATATCTTTGATGGGCTTGGATTCAGCAGGAAATAAAAAGGTTAAACAGTTTTCGATGGGAATGAGACAGAGGTTAGGTATTGCTTGTGCTTTAATTTCAGAACCACAAGTCCTTGTGTTGGATGAGCCTATGAATGGTGTTGATCCTGAAGGAATCGTTGAACTTAGGAAAGTGTTACTTTCTCTGAACAAAGATAGTAACATTACATTGTTGTTATCAAGTCATATCTTATCAGAACTAGAACAACTCTCTACAGACTTTGTATTTGTTAAGGAAGGAAGAATACAAAAGTGTGTTTCCAAAGAAGAAGTAAACGGAACTTTAGAGGACTTTTATATGAAGGAGATTGTTGGTTTATGAGCGTTTCAAAATTAAGCAAAGTGGAGTTGTATAGGTTCTTTAAATCGATATTAATGTTTGTATTAATTGGTGTAGGCTCTGTGGGTGTGATGTTACTTATAAGTTCAGATACATCTATGTTTGAGACGGATTTGTCTTATGGAAGTGAAACACAATCTATTTTTAAAATGATGGGAATGTTTTTTTGTATTGTTGGAGCAGTTGGCATTTCCGTATACGTTGGAAATGAGTTTAAGTATAAGACAATATATCACGAGATTATGAAGGGATATTCGTCAACAAAAATTGCATTATCAAAAACAATTAGTTGTGGATTTATTTATTCGTTTATATTATGGAGTTCGGTGCTGATTTTTTTGATGATAAACCCTAGTTATTTAAGTGAGTTTTCTATTACAAGACTTCTTCTGATATATATTTATTTGTTTCATATTTGTTCATGCACACTTTTATATGTAATGTTGTGTAGAAATGGAGCAACTGGAGGGTGTCTGGCTTTTTGTAGATTTGAATTTTTTGAAGTTCTTATTAGTTTTCTTGCTTTATTACTTCCAGATGATATTTTGGTTTGGGTAAAAGGATTTTTGACTATGTCACAATGGTCTTATTTGACAACTACTGGTGTTGAGATTCCGATGGCATGTTATATTGGAATTATATTTTCAACAGTGATTGAATACTTTGTTCTCATGCTACTTCTATCGCTTAGTACAAGGAAGGGAGATTATTAGATGAGTAGACAAGAATTATATCGTTTCAGGTATTCTTTTTCTATTTTTAAGTATTTGCCTTTATTGTCAGGAGTTTTATTATTACTTTGCTATATGGACATTCTTTTTTCAGAGTGTGAGGATAAATCTGTCCGTGCGATGCAGGCTTGGGTGGAGTTAGGCACCTGTTTTGTATATATACTACTTATGATAATAGTTGTTGTTTCAGTATATATTGGACAAGAAATAAAAAATAAGACGTTGAATTATGAAATAATGCGAGGGATGAGTACTTTTAGAATAAGTATCGATAAGACTATTAGTTGTGGATTATTTGTTCCAATTATTGTGGTTGCTTGCTTATTAGTTTACCTTTTTATTTTTCATGCAATAAATGATAAATACGATTTGTTTAGGCTTTTGCTTGTCATGTTAGTCTTATCACATATTGCTTCAGTAGTGTTAATGTTTATTCTAATTTGTAAAAATGCCATTATAGGAGCAATAATCGCATTTGTTAAGTTTACGTTAATAGAGACTATGTTTAATGAAGTAGCAAAAAATATAGTCAGTGAAAATATACAGCAAATAATTAATAAAATGTGTATTTTTATTCAAATGGAAAATATCACAATTGACAACGTAAGTACGAGTTTAGCAGAAGTTGCATTGTATGTTATTATTTCATTTGCAGTTGAGTATTTGTTGTTGCAATGCCTCTATTATGTGTCAGTAAAATATTTGTTTGAACCGGGTGTGTGAAAGGTGAACAACTAATAAATAAAAGATTATACCTTGACTGTAGTTTGTCTTTCATACTTGCTTTCATATTTAGTTTTATTTGGCTGATTATTATGTAAAACTGGTGGAAATGAGTTATAGTGGGAAAAGCTAAATTATATGACTAGGGAAAAATCCCTAGTCAAATTCTTTAATATGTTTTTGAAAAAAGTCAAAGTAAGTACGGACGTTGGATAACTTTGTCCAAGGCTTTACCGTTACCGGTTCTTCGTCCATATCGTATATTTTTGCTCCCTTCATAGAAAGAATAAAAGGCGAATGGGTAGCAATGATAAACTGACATCCAAAAAAACGGGCAGAATCTTCTAAGAATTGAATCAGTTCTAATTGTTTTTCCGGAGAAAGGCTGTTTTCCGGTTCATCCAGCAGATATAAGGCATTTTCTTTTATTTTATCGCAAAAGTATAGAAAAGCACTTTCTCCGTTGGAATGTTCCGGAATATTATCCATAAGATTATCACGGATATATTTGGATTGGGAATGATTACGGGTTGCATTGACTTTTTTAAGTTGTTCATAATCATCTAAAGATTTTACCTGAAAATGAGAATATTTCGCTTCCAGATATTCCTTGAATAATTCTTCCCGTTTCTGATGGATTCCATGATTCATACTTCTTAAATTTAACATGAAATCAAATACATCATCGCTGGTTATGATTCTGCTGTGGGATGGAATCTTTTGTTCTAATTCGTAATCACACATACGGGTGTAGTCGTGAAAAAAGTTAGAACGGTTATATAGTGCATCCCGCTCTAATCCAAGTTTTTCTGCAATGATATTTAAAACCGTAGTCTTTCCGGAACCATTTCCACCATACAGGATAGTCACAGGTTCGAAGGTGAGAGATTCTAAATTATGTTTTGATACCGTCTGGAAAGGATAAAAAGAATCGTAGCAGGTTCTTTTTAGTGACAGCAAAAAATCATACTCTTTTTCTACATCAGGAAACTCAAAATTTGATAAATAAACCATGTACATCCTCCACATTAGAAATAAATTGAAAATGGCAGATGTCGATGATTAGGTATCGATTAGGCATCTGCCAATAAATATGTTACTGTTCATGCGAACAGTAACATATTGGTTTCTGCATGCAAATTCGCTTCGCGAAGCAGAAACCAACTCCTGAATCATGCTATTACGTAACCTGACAGCGAGTGTCAGGTTACTGTGTGAATAGTTACATAACTATTACTACTTGAAATTTTAGCAAGATTCGTTTATAATTATTCTAGAAGAAATCAAAGAACGTGTACTTGTTCGATGATTGCAACTTCGGAACAAAAGTAATTTTAAGTTACGAGCTGTCCTCTATTGCGGGTAGAGGGCAGCTTATTTTCTATTCTGATGGTCATCGAGGTATGTAAGTATAGCAAAAATAACTAATACCAATGTTAATACTTCTTGTGTATCCATGATACATACCTCCTTTCGAAAAAACACCGATAGGAGACAACCATCAAACTGTCCTCCGACTTCTTAAATAATTATAGTAATAATAACATATATCTTGTTAAAAAACAAACTAATGTTTGCTTTAAAAAACAACAAATATAAGGAGAATTACCAATGAAATACAAAGAAACCGTAACAGGGACTTTTCATAGCAGACCCAACCGTTTTATTGCAAATGTGTGGATAGAAGATAAATTAGAAACGGTTCATGTTAAAAATACCGGGCGTTGTAAAGAACTGCTTCTTCCGGGAAGTAAAGTGATTTTGGAAGTGGCAGGCCAGGCGAAACGAAAAACCAAATATGATTTAATTTGTGTATATAAAGAAAATTTAGGCTGGGTAAACATTGACAGTCAGGCACCAAATAAAGTAGTAAAAGAATGGTTAGAAACACAGGATTATACCTATATTAAGCCGGAATACACCTATGGAGAATCCCGGATTGATTTCTATATGGAAAAGGGAGAAGAAAAATATCTTATGGAAGTAAAAGGTTGTACCTTGGAGATAGATAAAGTAGGATATTTTCCAGATGCTCCTACAGAACGGGGAGTCAAGCATCTTAGAGAATTAACGAAGGCTGTAAAGGAAGGATATCATTGCATGGTTGCTTTTGTCATTCAGATGGAAGACGTGAAAGAAGTACGGGCGAATATAGAAACTCATAAAGAATTTGGCAAGGCATGGGAAGAAGCCGAAAAAGCAGGGATTGAGTTTTTGTTTTTAGAATGTAAGGTAACGGAAGATACGTTAGAGATTATTTCATAGTTATTTGAATGAAAGAGAAAATTCGCAAATTTATTTCGTCGCATATAATGGAACTTTATGTTATACTACCATCATGACTAGAAAAAGGAAACGGTGAAAACAATGAATCTACTTACTATAAAGAATTTTTCAAAATCCATTACAGATAAAGTACTATTTAAAGACACGGATTTTTCCATTAACGAAGGAGAAAAAATCGGTGTCATTGGGGTAAATGGTACGGGAAAATCCACCCTTCTTAAGATGCTGGCGGGACTTATCGATACAGATGAGGGCGAGGTAGTGAAAGCAAATAAGGTGAAAATCAACTACCTGCCACAGAATCCTGAGTTCGAAAAAGGAATTACCATATATGATTATGTGATATCCCAAAACAGCACAGAACATAATCATTGGAGTGTAGAAGGAGAGGCTAAGAATATCTTAAATATCCTTGGATTTCAGGACTATGAGCAGAAGGTGGACTGCCTTTCCGGAGGGCAAAGAAAAAGGGTAGCCCTTGCAGCCACTTTGTTAAGTAACTGTGACATTCTGATTTTAGACGAGCCTACCAACCATTTAGACAGTACCATGGCTTCCTGGTTGGAGGAATATTTAAAAAAGTCAAAGGCAGCCTTGGTTATGGTAACCCATGACCGTTATTTCTTGGACCGGGTATGTAACGGTATCGCCGAAATAGATCAGGGAAAAATCTATCGTTATACCGGAGGTTATGAAAAATATCTGGAAGAGAAGGCATTAAGAGAAGACATTGCTATGGCTTCCGAACGGAAAAGACAAAGCATCCTTCGTGTGGAACTGGAATGGATACAACGTGGAGCCAGAGCCAGAAGTACCAAGCAGAAAGCCCATATTCAACGATATGAAGAATTAAGGGACAGGGAAGCACCAAAGGAAACCCAGAAACTTGAAATGAACTCCATCAGCAGCAGATTAGGAAATAAGACCATAGAATTAAGTCATGTATCCAAGAAATATGAAGAAAAGGATATTATCACAGATTTTAATTATATCTTTTTATCCGATGACAGAATTGGTATCGTAGGGGAAAATGGTTGTGGAAAGTCTACCCTTATGAAGATAATTATGGGAGAAGTGACTCCGGACAGTGGAACCATTGAAATCGGTCAGACTGTAAAGATAGGTTACTTTTCACAGGAAAATGAGCATCTGCCACAGAATATGAGAGTGGTGGACTACATTAAGGAAACTGCCGAAAATGTAAAGACAGAAGATGGGGTAATCACAGCAACCCAGATGCTGAATCGCTTTTTATTTGACAGCACCTTACAGTATCAAATGATAAACCGCCTTTCAGGAGGGGAAAAACGTAGACTTTATCTGTTAAAGATATTGATGGAAGCCCCGAATGTACTAATTCTGGATGAGCCTACCAATGATTTGGACATTGCTACTATGATGATTTTGGAAGATTATCTGGATTCTTTCCAGGGAATCGTGATTTCTGTTTCTCATGACCGCTATTTCTTAAACCGCATGGCAAACCGGATTTTTGCTTATGAAAAAGATACCGTTACCGGTCAGGTACAGATCAACCAATACGAAGGAAATTACGATGACTATATGGCGAAAAGTCCTTTTTATACCCAAAGAGGAAGCATAGGAAAAGGAACTGGTGGTAAGTCTATGGCTGCGAACCAAGAGAATGGAAACTCGGAAGACAAGGGAAAAAAGACAAGTCAAAAGCCTAGAACAGAAAAGCTAAAAATGACCTATAATGAAAAAAGAGAGTTTGAAACCATTGACGAAGACATAGCGAAACTGGAAGAAAAGATAGAGAAACTTGGAAAAGAAGTCAGTGCCAATGCCACAGATTTTGTAAAATTAAATCAGGTTGTAAAAGAAAAAGAAGAGGCGGAACAGCTATTAGAAGAAAAAATGGAACGCTGGGTATATTTAAATGACTTAAATGATCGGATAAATAATCAAGGGTAGTTGACGACAAATTATCATTAAGATGAAAAAAATGCTTGACTTCTTAAAATTTTTTCAGTATGATAAAAAAACAGTCAATCGAATATTTGAAAAGGGAGTAGTTAAAATGTGTTGTCAACAGACCCGGTAGTGATACCTGGCAATACATACCTACAAGGTTACGAGACTTTTAATGTATCAGAACAAAGGAATTTGTTCATACATTAAAAGTCTCGTTTTTCTTTATTCGTTGTATTTTTAAAGGAGGAAAAAATATGAAAGAATGGTATCAACAATCAAAACAGTCTGTGTTAGAACAGCTGAATGTTACCACTGCAGGCTTAAGCCAAGAACGGGCAAAGCAGCTTCTGGAAGAAAAAGGTGAAAATGCTTTACAGGAAGGAAAGAAAAAAAGCACTTTGCAGGTTTTCCTTTCTCAATTTGCTGATTTACTGGTGGTAATTTTAATTATTGCAGCGATTATTTCCATGCTTTCTGACAATGTAGAAAGTACCGTAGTAATTCTTGCAGTTATTACCTTAAATGCCATACTTGGAACCGTACAGCATAAAAAAGCAGAAAAGTCTTTGGAAAGCTTAAAAATGCTGTCTTCACCAAGTGCTAAGGTAGTGAGAGATGGAAAAGTGATGGAAATTCCGTCCAGAGAAGTAGTACCGGGGGATATTATCAACCTGGAAGCCGGAGATATGGTAGTAGCAGATGGAAGAATCTTAGAAAACTTCTCTTTGCAGGTAAATGAAAGTTCCTTAACTGGAGAGTCTACGAACATCGATAAGATGGATGGGGACATCAATGAAGAAGTACCATTGGGAGACCGGACTAATATGGTTTATACCAGTAGTTTGGTTACATATGGACGTGCCACTGTGGTAGTAACAGGAACCGGTATGGATACAGAAATCGGTAAAATCGCTTCCATGATGAATGCCACCAAGGAAAAGAAAACACCTTTACAGGTAAGTTTAGACCAATTCAGTAGCAAACTTGCAATCGTAATTATTGTAATTTGTGTTTTGGTCTTTGGCCTTAGTTTATATAATGAGATGACAGTTTTAGATTCCTTAATGTTTGCAGTAGCACTTGCTGTAGCAGCGATACCGGAAGCATTAAGTTCTATCGTTACCATTGTACAGGCTATGGGTACACAGAAAATGGCGAAAGAACATGCCATTATGAAAGAATTAAAGGCAGTAGAAAGTTTAGGTTGTGTATCTGTTATTTGTTCTGATAAGACAGGAACTTTAACTCAAAATAAGATGACGGTACAGGAAATTTATATTGATAATAAGGTATTGTCAGCACAGGAGTTAGATTTACATGACCAGTTACACCGTTATTTATTATATGATGCCATTTTAACCAACGATTCCAAAATCGTAGACGGAAAAGGAATTGGTGATCCTACCGAATATGCTCTTGTGGAAATGGCAAGAAATATCAAGTTACCAGAGGAAGAATTAAGAGACATTATGACACGTATGGAAGAAATTCCATTTGATTCGGATAGAAAATTAATGTCTACCAAATATCTGTTACATGGAGTGCCAACCATTTTAACCAAGGGTGCAGTGGATGTTTTATTAGACAGAACTGTAAGTATCCGTACTTCCGAAGGCATCCTTCCTATGACAGAGGAAGAAAAACAAAAAATTATAGATACCAATTTACAGTTTTCAGAGCAGGGATTGCGTGTATTAGCCTTTGCTTATCGTGAGGTAGATGAAAATCATACTCTTTCATTAGAAGAAGAATCGGATTATATCTTCCTTGGATTAATTTCCATGATGGACCCTCCACGAGAAGAATCAAAGGATGCTGTTACCGATGCAAAACGTGCGGGAATCCGTCCGGTTATGATTACAGGTGACCATAAAATTACAGCAACAGCCATTGCAAAACAAATCGGTATTTTTGAAGATGGTGACATGGCTGTGACAGGAATGGAACTGGACAAGATGACAGAGGAAGAATTGGATGCCAATATCGAAAAAATCTCTGTATATGCCCGTGTTTCACCGGAAAATAAGATTCGTATCGTAAATGCATGGCAGAAGAAGGGCAATATTGTTTCCATGACCGGAGATGGTGTAAACGACGCTCCAGCCCT
>JAFQBM010000048.1 GCA_017399685.1 Lachnospiraceae bacterium | reverse complement strand
GCTCCAGGAATTCCACTGGGTGGTCCGGTCGGGACTTAAACGGTTAAAAGTTACGTTATAGGTACTGGAGGGCACTTTGGCACTCCAGGTGTTACTGTTTACTTTCGTCATAATGTAATGGTCATGACCGTAGGTGTTGTCCACCAGTTCTATGACCGCGTTGTCATTTCCAACCCACTGTTCTGCTGTATTGTCCACCAGATACAAAGTGGTGTAGTTTGCCGCCTGTACGGCAAAGTTCTCCAATCCAAGATTGGTGAAAACAAGAGTCAGTAACAGTATCATTGAAATAATTCTGTTTAATTTTTGTTTTTTCTTCATTTTAATCCTCTCTTTCTTTGGAAATTTTTAAATTTCCCCCGTAAATTATATATTTTACTCTCTACCATCAGTAAAAATCATATTTACCACTCTCAATTGTTTTTAGATAGAGTGGAAATATTTTCATATCATAGCATAGAAAATCCAAAAATTCAACCTTTTATTACCATTTTCAACATTTTTCTTAGTTCTTTTTATTTCTCATATTAAAAAAGAAAAAACATTTGACTTTTCTCAAAGAAATTTGATATTATTTATCATGTCGCGTAGCCGGAAGGTGTAAATCCAGATTCATGGATTTACACCTTTTTTTCGTCTAAATGACAATGCTACACTGACAAATAAAGGTTATGGCAGCTTTCCTTAAAAAGTCTCCTAAAAAATAAATGGAGGTTCTTATGAAAGAAAAAGTAACAACGAACAAACTTGGAATCCTACCTGTAAACAAGCTGATGCTGTCCATGGGTATTCCAATGATTCTCTCTATGATGCTGCAGGCGGTTTATAATATCGTTGACAGTGCATTTGTTTCTAACATGAAAGAAAATGGAGAAATGGCATTAAATGCTCTTACTCTGGCATTTCCCGTCCAAATGTTAATGGTAGCAATCGGCATCGGTACCGGAGTTGGCACCAATGCCCTTTTATCTAAAAGTATTGGACAAGGAGATTCCAAAAAAGCAAGTCATGTAGCAGGAAATTCCATCTTTTTAGGAATTATCATCTGCATTGTGTTTATCCTGTTTGGTTTATTTGGTGTTGATATTTATGCCTCTTCCCAAACCACAAATCCGGAAGTAAAAGAAATGGTAGTAAATTACCTGACAATCTGCTGTTGTGGTTCCGTAGGGATTGTATTCTTTTCTATCTTTGAAAAATTATTGCAGGCCACCGGACATTCTGTTTTTTCTACAATTGCACAGGTTGCCGGTGCCTTGGCCAACATCATCCTTGACCCAATCTTAATTTATGGATGGTTGGGATTCCCTGCTATGGGGGTAGAAGGTGCAGCTTATGCTACCATCATAGGACAGATTGCATCTGCCTTATTAGGTCTTATCTTCCATTTAAGGCAGAACAAAGAGATTTCGAACGGCTTAGAGTATATCAAACCTGACCTAAAGATAATAAAATCCATTTACTCCATTGGACTTCCTGCTATTATTTCTCAGGCACTAATGTCCATCATGACTTATGGAATGAATATTATCCTTGTCAACATCAGTGAAAATGTTGTAACAGCCTATGGCCTTTATTATAAGGTACAACAATTCATTTTATTTGCAGCCTTTGGACTTCGTGATGCTATTACTCCTATCGTTTCCTTTAATCACGGAATGCGTAGTAAAACCAGAGTAAAAGATGGTATCAAATACGGTATAACCTATACCATAATCATTATGCTGGTAGGATTATTGGTTATGGAAGTATTTGCGAATCCTTTTTCTACCCTATTCGGATTATCCGGTGAAACCCAGGAAATCTGTGTCAGTGCAATGCGTATTATATCTTTAAGTTTTATCTTCGCTGGTATTAATATCGCATATCAGGGTATTTTCCAGGCATTAGATAGCGGTATGGAATCATTAATTATTTCCGTGCTAAGGCAATTTCTGTTTGTCCTTCCCGTTGCATGGGGATTCTCCCTTCTTGCAAAACAAAATTCTGACATGCTTTGGATTGTCTGGACTACATTTATCATTGCAGAAGGTTTATCCTGCCTGATTGCAACAATATTTATGAGAAAAATCAATCAAAACATTATATCTGATTTGGAGGAATTATAACAATGGAGAAAAAAATCATAACCATCAGCAGAGAGTTTGGCAGCGGTGGCCGTTTCATCGGAGAACTCTGTGCCAAAGAATTAGGATTTTCCTTTTATGACAAAGAAATTATGGAGCAGGTCGCCAAGGAAACCGGATTATCGGAAAAATTTATTTCTGAACGCGGAGAATATTCTCCCAAAAGCAGTATCTTCTCCTATTCCTTCCTTGGAAGAGACTCAAAAGGCGGTTCCATTGAAGATTACATTTATCAGGTACAGAGAAACATTATTTTGGATCTTGCTGAAAAAGGAAACTGTGTTATCGTAGGAAGATGTGCTGATTTCATTTTAAAAGACAAAGAAGATGTATTAAACATATTTATTCATGGTACAGAAGAAAAGAAATGTGATAGAATCCAGGAACTTTATAAAAAATCGCAAAAAGAAGCTCTACAACTAATGAAAGATATGGATAAAAAAAGAAGCATTCATTATGCTTATTACACGGAACAGGTCTGGGGTGCCTCCAAAAACTATGCTTTATGTTTAAACAGCGGTATTCTGGGTTTTAAAACATGTATTGAAATAATAAAAAATGTAACTGCATCTTCTCATTAACAACATTTCATCTATAGATGAATCTGTCTAAATAGATGATACGAATGCTCATATTTTTATATATCAGGAAAATACCATAATTTCCTGGTATATAAAAAATCCCTATATACTATCACAAGCATACAGAGATTGAAATAAAAAAGCGCGAGACGGGGATCGAACCCGCGACCCCCTCCTTGGCAAGGAGGTGCTCCACCGCTGAGCCACTCGCGCAAATAAAAGATATGAACTTTTCGCTCTCACGAACAATTAATATATTATCACAAAAGCATATACTCTGTCAACACTTTTTTTAATATTAATTAAATCAAAACCGATAAACTAACAATAAACTGTCAAAATCGTAATTCTAAATTCTACCTTTTAACCTTTGAGCAAACTTCACTCTTTCATCAAAAAAACTGACAATCGTGTTTTCCCTACTGTTCATCACATAACCAGTAGCATATCGCCTTCTAACACCATTGTCAGTCTTTATTTTATAACTGATTCCTATTTATTCTACTATTACATTAGCATTATTCTTTCTTATTACTATCTTCCAGAATACTTCTTACATGGTTTTGTAGCAAATTATCTGCGGAATCATAATAATGCAGTGCCTGTAAACTTTCTTTTATCTTTTCGCATATCTTTTCCATCAGAAGAACCTTCTTATCCGCTTCATTGATTCCTTCTACAAAATATGCATTGCCACCCCAGCTGTCCTGTTGGCTGTCCATTAACAACAATTCTTCCAAATCCGCCTCTACTTCCCCAAGAATCGGAAGATCTTTTAAACTAATCATACTCCATTTATAAAAAGGAGTATATTTCTTATTCAACAAATGAATCAGGTGAACGCAACTGGTAACAAATTCACCTACTGCCATCTGTGCAATCGCCGGCTGATTTCGAAGCATCATTCTTTGGTAATTATACTGTCCGCTTTGTGACATTTTACCAACCTCTGCCGCAATCTTTTTCAACTGGCAAGGCTTGCTGTAATATCCTGCGATTCGGTTACGAATTCTAGTAAACTCTCCAAAGTCATCACGGAATACTTCTCCGTTTATTGATAAGCTTAAGTTACTTTCATCCAAATCTTCATATTCAAACTCTTCTAAGAAAGAACGGTCTGTCTTTAGAATCTCACGATAAAATCCTTCAATGGTCTTAACGCCCATTCTACTTTTTCCCTTTTTGGTTTCTAAACGTTCAAAACCTAAATATCTCTTTGGAAGCTTTTCATATTCCTCTTCCAAAGCCGCTCCAATCATCTGATAATCTGCATTGGTAAGCCATAGAATGAATCCCGGTCCAAAATCATGATCTCTGGAAATATCATCATCATATCCATAACATTCTGAACCGTAACCTACCAGACCCACTGCTATTTTATCTGCATACTCCTTAAATTTTTCCTCAATCATAGGCTTTCCATATTCCAGATAATATCTCTTGCATAATTCCATGCCTGAAATACCAAAATCCAGACGTTCCATTACACCTCTCGCCTTATCTAAAATTAGTTTCGCCCGCTCTGTTTCGCCCAGTTCCTTTAATACTTTCGCATACTTTTCGCAAGCCACTGCATAAGCCTGGTCTTCCCCTACATTTTGCTTCATAATCTGTAAAGCTTCTTCATAATACTTCTTACAATTATCTAATTGACCCAACTGATAATATGCTTCACCCATAGTGCAAAGTGCAACACCATAATTTCCATCTTGATTTTCTTCTGTCGCACGATATAGTTTTAATGCTTTCTTCAAATGAGAAATGGCAGTTTCTGTTTCTTTCTTTTGAAGATAAGTATCAGCCAGTTTCGTATGTATCATGGAAACTTCAGAAACTCTATCGTTCATGGTTGCAATCTCTAATGCTTTTTTCAGACAGACAATCGCCTGATTCCATTCCTTTAATTCCTGATACAACACACTCATACTATGGTATAAACAACCCCACCTGGAATCATTCTTCTCAAGTTTTCCTTCAAAGCAAGGAAATACCTGTAAATAAAAACTTCTGGCTTCCTCTAATCTGTCTGCCATGCGATATGCGGCTGCAATATTTAACAGCAGGCTTCCATATTCTATACTTCCTTCCAATTCTAACTCTTCTGCCAGTTTTAAAATCTTCTCACAAATCTTAATACTGTCTGACTGTCTTCCCATATTTTTATAGTATGTCACTAATTCATTCAGTATGGAAAGCAATGCACCAGTATCCTTTTCTACCATTGCTTCCTCTGCTTTTCCAAGCAAAAAAGGCTCTATGGCATCGGTCTGTTTTAATACAGATAAATAATCTAATTCCTCTAAAACACATTTTATATCCATATATGCACCCTCCATTCTGGGGATATCATTATTTAGCGAAGTATAATTCAATATTCCCCATATCATTGGTTATTTCCAATGGAATTTCGCCTTCTGATTTATATGTGGAACCACATTCCTCATGATCAATCAAAAGTTCTCCCATATCTATTTTAGCATATATTTCATAGGATTCAACAGGTTTTTCGAAACTCATTTCTACATTCCCCATATTACATTTTACAAATCCTTCTTCCAATAAATCTATCTTGGAAATTTCTACATTTCCCATATCAGCTTTAACATCAATCTTATCCACTGACACTTCTTCCAGATCCACGTTTCCCATGTCAGCCTCAATGATAATCTCTCCGGCAAAACATTTCTCAAACTCCACATTACCCATGTCACAATTAATTTCCATGGAAGAAGCATTCATCTCTTCGATATAAAGATTACCCATATCCACTTCTAATGATATATTATTTAATGTCGTTTCTTCCGGATAATACACTCTGACGGTATTTTTTCTGTTATTTGCAAAACCAAAGCCCATAGACATAAAAACAGATTTTTCCTTTTGCCCTATTGTGAGTGTATCATCCACTACTTCATATTCTAAAGTACCAGCACACTCATCAAATTCAATGTAATAATCATCAGAAGCAATAAATTCAATGTTACTGCTTTGAAGGTCAATGTCTATATTATGAAATGCCTCCACAGGTGATTTTTCTAATATTGTGGTTTCCTGACCTATCTTAAATTCGCCATCAACCCAGGCTACAAGGGTGGCAGCCCCTAACTTAGCGGATGAAATTACCATAATTGCTCCTATCAACATTAATACCAATGCCGCTATGCACCATCTTTTAGTACTCTTTCTCATGTTTATCTCCTCCTTTTACGATTTTTGATACTAACCACGTAATTAATTTTATTATCAACTTTATCACTTGAATCGTTACTATTACTGCTCCTATTCCAAGTCCAATCATGAATAAACTACAACCGATAAAAAATACGGTAGTACTCGGTGATATAGCGGCAACCCCAATTCCTGCCACAAGTGCAATAATTCCTACCACAAAGAAACATACATCCAAAACTGCCACAGATAAGCAAAACGCAGCCAGACTAATGAAAGCTGCAAATAAAACAGCTACAACGGCAATCGCAACCGGGAAAGCAATCGGTGCAGCAAAAATGCCAAGTACAATCAACCATATATTGGTGGCCGTACTATTCTTTTTTCTTGCTTCCTTTTCTTCAGATTCCCGTCTCTGTCCTTGCCCTACTACTGCCAAAGACTTCACTGCACATTCCCGAATAATTCCATTGGCAACTTCCTTGGGAGGACCTAGTTTTTCAATTACTTCTTCTACATTCTCCCCTGCTTCTTCTAAGTATTCTCTGTAATACTGCATCGCCTCTAAGCGTTCTACTTCCGGTAATTTTCTTAAATTCCGCTCTAATTCTGCCAAATACTCTTCTTTACTCATCAATATTCCCTCCTATCAATTCTTCGATTTTATTCCGGTATGAAATCCATTCTTCTTTATAATACCGAAATCTTATCCTACCCTCCTGAGTAATGGTATAATACCTTCGATTCCTTCCATTAAAAGGCTGGTCGTAGGTACTTACAAGTCCTTCTTTTTGAAGTCTGCGTAAAATAGGATATAAGGTAGATTCCGAAATATCAAATACTTCCTGAATTTGTTTCGTTAAAGTATATCCATACGCATCTTCTTCCTTTAATACCGCTAAAACACAGGTATCCAATAAAGGTGTTCCTAACTGAAATATCATATTATCCCTCCTTGTATATCTTATGATTCACTAATATTATACGTCGTATAATATTGTTTGTTTATAATATATTACACTATAAACAATTTGTCAACTTCTTTCTAAAGAAAAAATGTGTTTCTTTAGAAAGAAAAAAACCGTGGTGAATTTTCACCACGGTTAATATGTACACTCTTACATCGGAATCAAATCCAAATGCAGTTTCTTAACCACCTTTAAGGTATGACTTCTAAAGTCTTCTGCATCATTTAAATCCAATAACTTATCTTTATCAATTTGTTTTTCCATTAAAGCCTTAATCCAGTCTTCCAGATACTTTCTGACATAAGCAACATTTTCTTCGCTCTTATCAATTAAGAACTTATCTACATTATTAATATATGTAATAACATTGCTTTCTGGTTTTGCAGTAGTAGTAGTCTGGTTACTTTCATCTGATAATTCAATTACCTTACCAGTCTTAGTAATAATGACTCTCTTACTTTGAGTATCATCTTTCTTTTCTTCTGGAGCTTTTCTACTGATTAAGATTTCTACGGCCTTAATCAAACAAGCTACGGAATAAGTACGTTCTTCTGGAGTCTGCTTGTCAACACCCTTATCCAGATACTGATTCCATAACCATTCTGATTTATAAATCATTTCAGAAAGGTGAGGATGTCTAAGAAGCCTTAATGCCTCTTGTTCAGAAGGACTTAACTTATTTCCAAACAATGAACCTTTTTCTGTGCTTTCCTGTGCATATCTGGTTCCCAGCTTAATTTCTCCATAAGTCTTTAAGAACATCTTTTCTGCTTTCTTTGTATCATAATTAGAATTAATGATATTAATCTTACCATTATTCAAACCATGTTTAATCATTTCATCTGCTGCAATAAATACAAGATGTTTCTGTCTGTCTTCCAGTAACTTCTTAATTTCGAAGTTTGCTTTATTCTTTTCTACAATAGAATTCTTACGAACCTTGAATGCCTTTATCTTTTCCTTAATACTGAACAAATTCTTTAATAAAGTAGGATTACTGTTTACATAGGTTCCTGTCCAGTTTAATTCCACATACTGATGTTCAATACGGTTTGATAATTCATATACATTATATCCATCAAATAATACATTCAATGTAGTGTATAATAATTCAAGAATTTCATATTTCTCTTCCCATGAATGAGAGGAAACATCCTGATTTACCAATGCCTTAATTCCACATTCGTAGAAAATAAGATTATATTCATATAATCCTTCGAAAATATTACTCTTATCTGTTAATGACTGACCTGCTCCTAATACCTGTAAATTCTTCTTCATAACAGGTTCGTCTTCGATAAACTTATATACTTTCTTAATAAACTGGGATACTTCTGTAATCAGTCCGTCAATACGACGATTATAAATATCCTGTTTTGAAATAGCAGTTACCACTGCTCTATTTAAGAAATTTGTATACTGTGCATTATCACAATGACGAATCAAATCCTTAAAGCTATCATATACCTTTAAATTATCAATTGGAATGAATTCTGCATTTAAACCATAGAACTCAAATGCTTTTTCAAAATTTAAATTACGTACAAATTCATTAAATAATCCCATACTGAAATGTAACTTATAATCACTTGGTACGTTCTCATCTTCGATCAGGTAATCATATAACACTTCAAGATTATTCAGGTAAGTCTCCGGAGAACGAATCTGTGCTGCAACATCAATATCCATAACAACACTGATTAAATCCAGATATCCCATAATTGCCTTATCAAAGCATTTCGGTCTTTCTTCGATTTCTAACACCTGAAAATATGTATTAATTAATTGAGGGGCAATCTTTTCCCCAATCAATCTCATAGCAACTTCAAACTTTTCACATTGATATAAATAAATCAGCCAAATGCTGTAACGATATACACCAGATACAGCAACCGGTGCATCAATCTGATTCGGATCAATGTCACCATATACAAATTTAAATAATGGTTCAATCCAATCTTCGATTTCGTAGCGTTCCGGTTTCTTTATATATTCCTGGACGAAATCAGATAACTCATATAATTTAGTACATGAATTTCTCGTTTCCTCATCTACATTCACCGCAGATAAATCAAAATCATTTTCCTTCAAATAATCAATAACTAATGCATAAAAACCTTCTTCAACCTGTTCATTAAGAAATCTGAATAAAAGACTTTTATTACTAGAAGATGCAATCGTCAGCATACTATTCTCGTTTGTAGCAGAAACGCTAGCTGGTAATGACTTCATTTTCTCTTCCTCCTAACACATTTAGCAATTATGTATAATTTTTTAATTCGTATAGTAATATTAGCACAAATTCTTCCGTATTTCAAGAAAAAGGATTTGAAAATCGTAGATTCTATCCAATGATTTTTATGCAAAATAACAATAGACTAAAATTTATGGCAAATTTTAGTCTATTGTAAACAAATATTAATGTCAGTATCTATGCATTTCCACAATAAAAAATCCATTCTTCACTCACATTATTTTTTTCAATTTTAAAATGTAATAAAGAACTTTCCAATAAACAGAATGGATAAAAATACGGTCAAGGCAGATACTTCCTTTGCTTTTCCGGTACAGATTTTAATGATAGAATATGCAATCAGACCGATTCCGATACCGTTACCAATTCCACTGGTTCCTAACATAAAGATTAAAGCCAAAATCACAGGAATGGTCTGTGAATAATCATTATAATCGATTTCTTTCAAAGAACCCATCATCAGCACACCTACAAATACAAGAGCTGCAGAAGTAGCCGGTGCCGGAATCAATGCTGCAATCGGTGCAAGGAACATAGAAGCAAGGAACAACACTCCGGATACGAATGAAGTCAATCCTGTACGTCCCCCCTCTTCCACACCAGAAGCGGATTCAATAAATGTAGTAACCGTAGAAGTACCGGTACATGCTCCGGCACAAGTCGCCACAGCATCGGATAACATAGCTTTATTCATATATGGATAATTTCCATCTTTGTCTAACATATTCGCCTTTTTAGCAGTTCCGTATAAGGTTCCAATGGTATCAAACATATCTACCATACAGAAAGAAACAATCGTCATAATCGCTGAAAATGTTCCAAGCTTAAATAAACTGGAAAAATCAAATTTCAAGAAAGTAGTATCTAACATATCCTTAAAAGGAGGAACAAAAGATGCACCTTCCAAAGAGGCAAACGGATTATTTCCTAAAATGACAAATTGAGAAATCCAGTAAGTAACACTGGCAACTATCATACCAATTAAAATAGAACCCTTTACTTTACGATATCCTAATACAGCCATCACAAAAATTCCAATAAACATGGTAATAACATATAAAACCATGACAGGGTACTGGTCACCTAACGCTGCCTTTGTGGCGCTTGGGCCGTCTCCAAAGAAATTCGTCAGCATATAATATGCATTTCCTTCTGAATCAAAAACACCTGCATTGGTAGTAAGACCTACATTCACCAGCATAAAGCCGATTCCGGCTGGAATTCCAAGTCTAACTGCCTTTGGAATGGCATCTACGATTTTTTCTCTTACTTTAAAAATCGTTAATACCGTAAACAAGATACCTGAAATTAAGATAATGGCCAATCCCGCTTGGAATCCTTCCACATATCCCTCATAATTTTCATAAATGGTACATCCTGCAATACTGACTACTACCGTAGCAAAGTAAGAATTTAATCCCATTCCCGGCGCCAGAACAAAAGGCTGGTTTGCATAAAATGCCATAATTAATGTTCCTACACCTGCAGAAATTACCGTTGCAAGGAATACTGCATTCCATAAAGGAGTTCCCACTGAAAATCCTGTTAAAAGATTCGGATTTAATGCAATAATATATGCCATGGTCATAAACGTGGTAATTCCGGCTATTACTTCTGTTTTTACAGTAGTATTATTTTCTTTTAGTTTAAAAATTTTCTCAAGCATCTCTTACCCATACAGTATCCTAACAATACCGCATTATCCTTTCTTCATTTTATACATCATTCAATTCCTAAGGCATCCTTTGCAAGTCGATCTGCCATATCATTATATTTATCGTTAGAATGTCCTTTCACCTTAACAAATTGAATCTGTATTCTATCTTTTATGCTGTCATAAAATTCTTTGTATTTTCTGGTACCTTCTTTATTGGTTTTCCATTCATTTAGGCACCATTTCGCGATTCCTTCATAATCATGATAAATAATCAATGATTTGATTTCATGCTGCAGTGCATATTCCATGGCTGCCTTTGCTCCCATGATTTCTCCTGCAACATTTCTCATAAGTGCTAATTCGGAATCTTCGAATTTTTTTGAGAAGCAATACTCTTTACCATTCTGTAAAATTACCATCCCATAAGAAAACTCTTTGGTATGTATATGATAACTTCCATCCACATAAGCGATGACACCATTCTCATGAGAAACTGCTTTTTTATTCACAGAATTCAGAAAATCTTCTGCTTCTTCTTTCGAGGTAAAACTTTTATAAGACGCTCCAGAGAATCCGCTTACCTGTTCTTTGCACTCATCCCAGGTACGAAAAATTCCCGTTTTCCTTCCTGCTCTTACTGCATAATACTTTATTGCCATACAACAAAATACTCCTATTCTTCAATGTCTGAAGTACAATGTGGGCATTTCACTGCATCAATTGCTATTTCAGACTTACAATATGGACATTTTTTAGTAGTAGGTGCTTTTTCTTCCTCTTTTTTTCTAGGTATTTTATTTATCATTTTAATTAACATAAATACTGAAAATGCAATTAATAAAAAGTTAATAATCGCCTGAATAAAAGAACCATATGCAATAGTTGCCTCTCCAACTTTAATGGACAAACCGGAGAAATTAATTCCTCCTAAAATAAGCCCCATTAATGGAGTAAAAATGTCATTTACCAAAGAATTCACAATAGCAGTAAAAGCACTACCTACAATGATACCCACTGCCATATCAAGAACGTTTCCCCTTGCAATAAATTTTTTAAACTCGTTTAACATAGTATATCCACCTTTCTCTTTTTTATAAAATATCACTTTCTATATTATAATAAAAGAAAAAGCTGCCAAAGACAACCTTTTCTTTTTTTATTGACTTTACATTTTTTTTAATTTCTTTGATACAAATAAAATAAATATAATATAAACCACAACAAAAATGAAAGCAACTCCTGCCAAAATCAACACTGGTTCTGGTATCTGATTTAAGTCAAAGCATCTTACATTAATCCACATCTGATTAATATTTACACTTGCCTCATCATCAAAATAATTCATAACTGCAGAACGGTCAATGACTTCTTTGGTTGGATACTGTGCGAACAGTTGTCTGTAAAGCTGTTCTTTTGGTGTGGCAATGATATACTCTCCTGTTTCTTTCCCTGAAAAGAAGTAATCAAGATTGTATTCTACACTTTTCTCTTCCTCTTCAGCACCGTAACACCAATCCACATAATCAAACACAGTACTGTCCTCGCCACCGGAAATAACTGAGGTATATCCGATGTAATACATATTTCTTACTACATTATCCGGACGGGACACAAAATTTACAAATGCCTGTGCTGCCTGCTTTTTCGCTTCATCACCATTGATTCCGTCTTTTAACATAACCCAGCCGTCAAACCAAAGATTTGTAGATTCTTCCGGTACTGCATAGTTTAAGTATAAGCCATCTTCCTCTGCCTGGTCCAATGTATAAACTGCATCTCCAGACCATTGATAATTGGCTACAATTTTACCTGTAACCATATCGGATTTTCCGGAATCCGTTTCAAAGGAGTAGACATTATCCTTAATATCTTTTAGTATTTTTTCTACTTCATTTATGGTTTCCGGTGTAACATCATTCATAACTTCAGATAGATTATCATGGTAATCCTTATCTAAAAGAAAACCTTCCTCTAATAATAATTCCCTCTTATAAATGCCAAGTGCTGCAAAATAAGCATCTCTTACATTATCCTTAATGGTTACTTTTCTATTATATTTTTCATTATTTAAAATAGCCCAGGTGGAAGCATCTTCTTCCGGTACTTCCTCCGGATTATACACAATTCCCGTGGTTCCCCACATATATCCTGCTGCATATTTTGCCCAGGTTTCACCACCTATTTCATTGGATTCAAATACCTGGCGGATATAAGGTGATACCCCTTTTGCATAATAATTATGTTCTGCTTCCCTGTCAAAGAAATCATCACTGTATGGCTCCAGCTTTCCTTTTACCATAAGCTTCATAATCATATATTCTGATGGACATACCAAATCATAAGTGTCTCCAAGATTCAACTGATTAAATAAATCTTCATTGGTACCAAAAGTAGAATATTCCACCTCTACACGGACTCCATATTCCTCGTAGTACCATTGTTCAAAGTCTTCCATCATACTGTTTTGTCCAATGATTACATTATCCTCGGACAAATCAATGGCTTCTTCTTCGTCCCAGTCGCCTTCGTCAATGTATTCTTCCCAATTACAGATTCTTAAAACAACCGGTTCTTCTTCTGAAGAAGGAGTTTCCTCGTTTTTCTCTGCCCAAGATACTTCCGATGGCATCATAGTATGAAGGAACAACATCGTAAAAAGGAAAAGAGAGGTTAATTTTCGTTTCATGCTTCTTCCCCCTTTTTTCTAAGTGTTGAAAGATTCATGGCAACCACAACCAGTACTACCGCAACAAAAATAACAGTAGATAATGCCCAAAGTGCCGTTTTAATCTCAGTCTGAGAACCTCTGGTGGCATTTACCACATAAGTGCTTATGGTATCAAAGGTCGCAGGTTTTGTATAAGTAGTGATAAAATAATCATCCAGCGACAAAGTAATTGCCAGCATAAATCCGGAAATAATTCCCGGAATAATCTGTGGAATTACTACTTTAATTAACGCCTTGGAAGGACTGCAGCCCAAATCCAGTGCTGCCTCATATAAAGAACTATCCATCTGTTTTAATTTTGGTACAACAGAGGTATAAACAAATGGTGCAGATAAGGTAACATGCCCCACCAATAAAGGAATAAAAGTATCTTTTTCCATTCCTAACACGATAATCATTAAGACGCAAATCGAAAAACCCGTTACCACATCTGCGTTGATGATTGGAACCTGATTCGCACTATTAATTACGGTTTTCACTGTCTTCTTAGAATAAAAAGTTCCAATGGCTCCCATAGTTCCAAGAACCGTAGCTATCAAAGCAGATACCAGTGCCAAAGCCAGGGTTCCTCCTATCATTTCCCGAAGTTCCTCTGTTGTAAACAACGTAATATAATTATCCAGAGAAAAAGAACGGATGGATCCAATGGTAGTAGAATCTGTAAAACTATATACCGCAAGGAGCAAAATAGGAACATACATAAATAATAATGCAAAACCAAGTATCAAAGTACTTATTATTTTTTTCATCATAGTGCTCCTCCCTTCTGCTCACTCTGTTCTTCTGACATTTTTCCGGTTACAAGTGTAACAATTAAAATAATAGCAAGAAGTATAATGGCAATCATGGAACCATTATGCCAGTCATAGGCACTAAAATAACTTCCAATCAGACTTCCCATAATATATGTGCTGTTATAAAGCATATCCAATACAACATAATTCGTCATTGCAGGAAGAAATACCATAGTAATTCCACTGATAATTCCAGGAACCGACAACGGAAGTGTTACAGCTAAAAAAGCCTTTATTGAACCTGCTCCTAAATCCCTTGCTGCTTCCAGTAAATTATGGTCAATTCCTATAATGGTAGAATAAATCGGCATAATCATAAAAGGTAAAAAGTCGTAGGTCATACCGATGACCGAATTCAAAAAGGGATGAAATGCCAGATTATGTTCAATGGCCGTTAAAATTTCTTTTAATGCAGTCACTCTTAATGTAAAGTTAATCCACATAGGCATTACAAAGATCATAAGTATCATGGCTTTATTCTTCAAATTACTTTTTGCCAGAATAAAGGCAACAGGATAAGCAATCAAAAGACATACCACTGTTGTTACGAAAGCAAGCACAAGGCTGTAGATTAACGTTCCCATGGTGTTGCTTTGTGTAAAAAAGTTAATAAAATTCTGAATGGTCACATGCCCATCTGCATCCGTAAAGGCATAGTACATTAACACTAACAATGGTACAAACACAAAACAAAACAGATAAATTGCATAAGGAATACAAAGCTGTTTCCTTGAAAAACGAATTTTTCCCATTTTTATGATTCTCCTTCGGTAAATAGTGTAAGCTTAATCTTATCTTTTGGAATAATGACACTAACATAATCATCTTCATTCCAAAGATCTTCATCATCAATAATGAAGTCTTCTTCACTCTTGGTTCGAACCGTATATTTATAATGGTCACCTTTATAGATCAAGGAAATAATGTTACCACAGGTTCCACCCGCCTCAGCATCATCACTCATGGATACATCCTGAATTTCGATTTCTACCTTTACAGAAATTCCTGTTAAATCCAGTTTTTCTCCATCTTTTGTAATAAGATATCCTTTTTCGTCCAAATGGGAATCTTGGTATAACTGGGTTACATCACATTCAAATTCACCATCTGCAAATGCCACTGTATTATTTTTGGTAATGACACCTACAAACTGATTGCTGATTGCTTCCGGTAACATAACATGTATTTCATCCGGACCAATTCGCATACCTATCTTCTTTCCAACTTCATAAAACTTGGTATTCTGAATGACAATTTCATTTTTTCCATCTTCCACAATAATTTCATAATGCATTCCTTTAAAAATAACAGACGTAATGGTTCCTGTAATCTGTCCTTCTTCCGGCTCTGTAATCATAATATCTTCCGGTCTTACTACAACATCCACTTTCCGTCCAACCGGATAATCATCCAGACACTCAAATTCATAATCTAAAAAGGTTACTTTTTTGTTGTCTGTCATTTTTCCAACATAAATATTACTTTCTCCAATAAAGTCAGCAACAAAAGCATTGCTAGGTTCATTATAGATTTCTTCCGGAGTTCCTACCTGCTGTACAATACCATCTGACATTACCACTATCTTATCGGACATAGTAAGGGCTTCTTCCTGGTCGTGGGTAACATAAATAAAGGTTATGCCCAGTTTCTCATGCATTCTCTTTAATTCCAGCTGCATTTCCTTTCGCATTTTTAAATCCAACGCACCTAAAGGCTCATCTAACAATAAAACCTCCGGTTCATTTACAATGGCTCTTGCAATGGCGATTCTTTGTTGCTGTCCACCGGAAAGGGTAGATACTCTTCTGTTTTCAAAACCAGCAAGGTCTACGACATCCAGTACATTTTTTACCTTCTGTTTGATTTCTGCTTTTGGAAGCTTTTTTAATTTTAATCCAAATGCAATGTTATCTTCTACATCTAAGTGAGGAAACAAAGCATATCGTTGAAACACGGTATTAATGGGACGTTTATTGGGGGGTAAATTACTGATATCCTTTCCATCCAGAAGGATTTTTCCTTCTGTGGGAAGTTCAAATCCGGCAATCATTCGTAATGTGGTGGTTTTTCCACAACCGGATGGCCCTAAAAAGGTTACAAATTCACCCTTTTTAATCTGAAGATTAATGTCTTCTACTATTACAACATCCCCATCATAACTTTTCATGATGTCTTTCAGTTCAATAATATACTCTTGCTCAGCCATAGTTTCCTCCTTGCTCATGTAGTTCAGCCCATCCAATGTCCAGACAGAATAGTGTGCAAGCACCCTATCTGCCTGTTCATTGATGAACTTTCATAGCAAAAAAACAGACGGGCAGGCCTTATGTCAGACCAACCCTGTCTGTTTATACGCACTACATAAATCTAATATTTATTACATATTGGTTTATATATCACTTTATTAATTTACCAAACGAAGCTATTATATCAGAATTACATCGAAATGAAAAGAAAAATTTATATTTTTAATCACAAATGATTCTTAGCTTTGTTCATCATCTAAAAAACACAAAATACGGTAATATCTTCAAAAACAAACTTCTTTATCGAGGGATTATTTCATTACTATCTAAAATTATAGTAAAAGGACCATCATTTAATAATTCCACCTTCATATCCGCCCCAAATTCTCCTTGTTCTACGATAGGAATCTCCATTTTACATTTTTCAATGATGTATTCATACAATCTGTTTGCTTCTTCCGGTGCCCCGGCATCTGTAAAAGATGGACGATTTCCTTTTTTACAGTTTGCATATAGAGTAAATTGAGAAATCAGCAATAATTCACCATTCACATCTTTAAGACCTAAATTGGTTTTTCCGTTTTCATCTTCAAAAATCCGTAAGTTTACTAATTTTTGAACCATTTTATCTGCTATTTTCTCATCGTCTCCTTGTCCTATGCCAATGAATACCAAATATCCTTTTCCGATTTTTCCTCTTACCACTCCATCGATGGTTACTGATGCATGAGCTGTTTTTTGAATTACAAATTTCATCTTGTCCTCCAATCAGAATAATTATATATTCTTTTTTCGATTCTTGAAGTATACCATACAAAAATTAGTACAGCAAGCAATGAAATCATTCAAACCATCCCAAAATTTAATATCAAATCAAAATATAAAATGTTACTGTACACTCGTACCTCGTGAACAGTAACTATAAAATCTAAAAATCCCATGATTCACCACGTATCTTTATAGATTTTTTTGTCACTATATGTTATAATCAACACAGCTTTTTTAAGAAAGTAGTACAAAAAAATGAAAAGAAAGCCGTAAATGGACACACTTTCATTAGTATTTGTGCCACACAAAAACGGCGGAATGGAGATTGACATGAAAAAAACGAACGACTGCTTCTTTTTTGGTCTTTTCGGCTGTATTGGTATTCTTATTCTCATCGTTGGATTTTATCAGCTGATTCATACCATCACCTTTAATAAAACTGCAGTTTCCACAACTGCCACTATCACAGACATACAGACATATACCTCTAAAGGTGATACCCATCATAATGTATTTATCACCTATGAATTTGAAGGAAAAACCTATGAAAACATACAGATTAGCGGTTATTCTTCCAGCATGCATGAAGGAAAAGAACTTACTGTTTACCTAGACCCTGATGCCCCAACCGATGCCAGAGTAAAAAGCATAGACATCGCGGCAACGGTTATTTTATTTATCTTGGGAATCGTCTTTTTCCTGGTTGGCTTTTTGAATCTTTTCAGCAGGATAAAGGCTGCACGGCAAAAAAAATATCTGTTAGCCAACGGAAAAATTCTTTCTGCCATTGTAGACAATATTTATCGCAATACAAGCTATAAAGTAAATGGAAGAAGTCCTTTTATCGTGGAATGCCAATACATTGACGAAAACACCAATACAACTTATCGTTTTAAAAGTGAAAATCTTTGGACAAATCCAAACAATTACCTTGAAACAGGAAGCCCAATTAATGTCTATGTAGACTATGAAGATTATAGCAAGCATTACGTGGATACAGATAACGTAAATAATGGACGAATCGTGGATTTTACATAATCATCCGAGATGAATAATTGAGGCTAATGATACCATATTTTTTCAAATTTTAAGCAGCGGAGTTTTCCTTCGCTGCTTTGTTTTTCTACGATTTTACTGCCCAACGTAACTTCGTGGACTTTGCTCTTGGATTCCGATTACATTCACTTGCAGAAGGTCTTATGACATCTTCTGATATTTCACTGTAAACTCCCGCTTTTTTAAGCTGCTTGAAGGATTTTTTCACCAGTCTGTCTTCTCCGGAATGAAAGGTTAAAATCGCAACCCTGGCTCCCGAATTTAAGATATCCGGAAGTTTTTCCAAGAAACTATATAATACTTCAAATTCACTGTTTACATCAATCCGTAACGCCTGAAACACTCTGGCACAGGATTTTTTTACTGCTTCTTGCCTTTCTTTTAATGGAACAAGAACCAATGCCTCTTCAATGGCATTTTTTAAATCTGTGGTTGTTTCAATCTTTTGTCCTTTACTCATTTTTTGAAATACCACTTTGGCAATTTCTTCTGCGTAAGGTTCATCGGAATTATCCACCATCATTCCAATAAATTCTTCCTTTGTGATATGACTTAAGCGTTCTGCCGCGGATTCCCCATGTTCCGGGTCTAACCGCAAATCTAAAAGTCCTTCTGTTTTATAGGAAAATCCTCTTTCCGGATTGTCTATCTGCATGGAGGATACACCCAAATCTGCCAGAACAAAATCAAATTTTCCTGCTTCTTTTGCTACCTCATCGATATTTGCAAAGTTAGTTTGTTTCACCGTTAGAATCTCTGGTCCAAATCCCTTATCCAAAAGTCGTTTCTTTGTCTTGACAATTTCAATAGGGTCTACATCCAGTGCATAAATATGCCCTTTTTGATTCAAACAATTCAACATAGCGGCAGTATGACCTCCATAGCCTAAAGTTGCATCCAGTCCCTGTTCTCCCGGCTGAATCTTTAATACCTCTAAGATTTCATCCACCATAATGGAAATGTGCATTCCTGCCGGAGTACTTCCTTTTTTGATTACTTTTTCAATGGTATCTGCATATTTTTCCGGCTGTGCCTCCTTGTATTTTTCGTGAAAGGCTCTAGGATGGGTTCCTTTATACCGGACACGTCTTTTGTGCTCCGTCTGATTTACGTTTTCTTCCGAATGTTCCAAATTGCTCATTCTAATTCTCCTCATTTATCCTGTCATAATTCCTTAATTTATCTTCCTCCGTAATAGGACGAAGCACACGGCAAGGATTTCCCGCTGCTACTACATTATCCGGAATATCCTTGGTTACTACACTTCCACTTCCAATGACTACGTTACTTCCAATGGTTACCCCCGGCATTACCCGGACTCCCCCACCAATCCAGACATCACTACCTACCGTAATGGGATAAGCATATTCCAATCCCACATTTCTTCTTTCGGCATCAATCGGGTGTCCTGCAGTATAAAATCCACAATCCGGAGCAACAAACACATTATCTCCAAAAGTAACCTTGGCACAATCCAAAATCACAAGGTTATGATTGGAATAAAAATTTTCTCCTAATTCGATATTATAACCATAATCGCACCAGAACGGTGCTGTAATAAAAAAGTTTTCCTTGGTTTTTCCTAAAAGTTTTCTTATTACTTCTTTTTGTTCTTCCACCTGAGACGGACGAAGGTGATTGTATTCATAACATAAATCCTTACAATCCATTCTATCCTGCATCAATTCTTTGTCATAATTTGCATCGTATAACATTTGTTTTAACATCTTTTCTTTTTCTGTCATGTTTCCTCCTGTTCACCGATGTTTCTTACACCGGATTTTTTCATCAATAATAATATTGCCCCATTGGCTGCTGCCAGTATCAAAAGAAAAATGGCAGCATGGTAACTAAAATCGGAAGTAGAATCTCTTAATAAGAAATATCCTCCCACACATACCACTGCTACAAAAGCAATGACTGCCGCCATGGAATAAAACATATTATAGTTTTCCCGTAAGGCACTCATTTCATCATCCCATACCAGTTTCGGCTGAATGGAATCAATATAGATTCCCATATAAGATACAAATGTAACAGACAATAGACATAGAAAAATATACCATAAAATATGAGTAACCGGAACTTTTATCAGCACACAAGCAGGAATAACATAAATCAATACTCCTGCTGCTGCAAATACAATCCCCACCAAAGTCTTCACATTCCATTGCGTCTCATAGGATACCGGGATGTACTTCATAAAAGGAAAATGTTTTCCTTCTCTGGATATAGCATTGGAACTGATACTGTTAAGGGATGCAATAAAGGCAGATATTCCCACAACAAAGACCAGACAAAGAAGCTGCAAGGCAGATTCATTTTTCTCATATGCCTTCGTTAGACCCTCTATGGTAACCTGTCGGCTTTGAATTTTATATGCTGCAAAAACAAAAATCGGCCAGATAAAGTTCACCACGATACTGTGGGTAAAGAAGGCCGGAGTCCTTACCAATAATTTTACTTCCTTCATAAAATAGGAATAGGCGGGACTATGTTGCCTGCATTTTCCTACTAATTGTTCCAGGTCTTTTGTTTTCTTCTTTTCCGGCAAAGAGGAAAGCCGGATTAATCCCTTCATATATAAAGCTTCTGCCAAAAGCAGCATCACACCAACCGCAGCCAGATTTAACAAAAGATACAATAAAAATGATAACAGATTTTCTTCCTGTATGCTTTCTATAAATAATGGAACATTGGGAAATATGATATCCAAAACTGCAAAAACGTTTTGCTTACCAGAAGCTAAATGAAATATTGCCTGTTCAAAGTCGATATCCTGAAGCGAACCAGCACCCACAAGTAACAACAATAACAATGCAAATACAAAAAAGAGCGTGATTTTTTGTATCATATCTTTATTCTTAATAAAACTGGTAAAACACATGATAATCATGCATAAAACAGCCGTGTATACCATGGGAAGTATGGTTAATGTAACCACTCCAAATATAGAAAGAATCCACTTAAAAAGGTTCATGTCGGTTCCTAACCCAAATCCAATGAGACAAGCCGCGATAAAAATAAACTGCATAAAGTTTTCCCCGATAAAAGCAGCAGTAAATTTCGATGCCACAATCTGTCCTGGACGAAGGGGCCATGGAAGAATATATTCGATATCATTGGAAAAATATAATTCATTTAATACTACATGAAATCCAAAAATCGCAGTAAAAAGACAGATTCCATGAAAAATCAAATGAATTCCAAAAGTCTCACAGCCAATGGAAGCTAACTGCTCCGCTGTAACTTTCGCAAAGAACCCTGCAAGAAAAGCAACCGGCAGCATAATTCCACATACTGCAAAAACAGAAAGAATTACAATCATAACCTTCCTTCTCTTATCCTGTGGCTTACTCATAGAAAGAGAAGCAATTAAAGTTTTCGTAAGTGCAACATAACTATTCATGGGCAGTCATCTCCAAAAAGATTTGTTCCAGATCCATATCCGGGTGTTTTTCTGTCAGCTCCTCTAAAGTACCATAGAATATGGTTTTTCCATGATGAATCATGATTACCTTATCACACAATTTCTCCGCTACTTCCAGTACATGAGTAGAAAATAAGACGGAATTTCCTGCATTGGCATGTTCTCTCATCATGTTTTTTAAGTTATATGCTGATTTCGGATCCAAGCCGGTTAATGGCTCATCCAGAATCCAAACCGCAGGGTCATGCACTAAAGCTGCTGCCACCATCATTTTCTGACGCATCCCATGGGAATAACTTTGCATCTGCTGGTCTAACACTTCTGCTAATTCAAACCTTGTAGCAAATGTTTTGATACGTTCTTTACGCACTCCGACAGGTACTTTATAAATATCTGCAATCAGGTTTAAAAACTCAATTCCTTTTAATCGCAAAAACATGTCCGGGCTGTCTGCAATATACCCAATTTCCATCTTTGCTTTTAATGGCTCCTTTTGTATATCAAAATCATTGATAAAAACAGAGCCTGAATCCGGTTTTAAAATACCCGTAAGCATTTTTATGGTAGTGGTCTTTCCGGCCCCGTTCGGACCAATAAAGCCTACAATTTCACCATCGTTTACTGTAAGATTCAAATGGTCTACTGCCTTAATGGTACTATTATAAGTTTTTGAAATGTCTTCAATTCGAATCATATGTATCACCCCATTTTCTTCTATATAAAGAAATTATATCGCATAAATTCTTTTGGTTCAATCCTATTTCAAATATAACAAGGTCAGATAGAAAGTGAATCACTATATGTAAGAATGTGTTCATTCACTAGAAACCTTTGGAACCGTAGATGAACCGAGAGTCAGATATGTTGTGTTCGTGCAGGGACGCCCGATGCGATGCCTATTCTGCCATAACTCGGATACCTAGGAACCGTAAAATACCAAAATCTTGGCATTGATTATCCACTAGAAAGGGTTCCTACCCTTACTTCCAATGATGCTATCAAGGCAAAGAATATTATTTGGATGGTATGAGACGAAGAAGAGCCGAATTACAATAAAATTTAGCGGATTAAAAAACCATCCGTATTAGAAAATTATCGACTTCTAATACAGATGGTTCATTTTTTACAGTTAGCATTCCCTATTTCAAATAAGAATATCTATACTTCAATGATTCAGGACATGAATCATTGAGGCTATATGATTCATTATTCTACTACTGTTTTTATTATCTTTTACATTCTAATGCAAACTCTTCAAACAAAGCAGTCAGCT
>JAFQBM010000047.1 GCA_017399685.1 Lachnospiraceae bacterium | reverse complement strand
TAATACTGCATTACCAGTGTATGGGTAAACAGGAACTTGGTAAGAATAAGTGTTACCTTCTGCAGTATACTTAGCATCCATTTCATCTGGAATGTAAGCAGCAGCTTCAGCAGCTGTTAAAGTCTTAGCATTGCTGTATTTGTTTTCTACTACAGACCATGTTACAGAATCCTTTAATGAAATAGTCTTTACATCATCAGAAGTCTTAGTATCATATAAACCAGTAACATCTGTTACTACTAAACCAGCATTTTGATTATCATCTACCTGTCCTTCAGAAATAACCTTAACTTCAATGTCAAGAGCTGTATTCTTCTGAACTGGAATCTGGTAACCAAAGTTCTTTTGAGTAGTAGGTCCATCGATTTCGTAAGTTTCTACTACAGTACCTGAACCTGCCTTGTATGCTGTGATTACAACCTTAGTATAATCAGAAACATCGATAGATGAGAAGTTTAATGTAGCATACTTAAGACCAGCTGGAATTCCTTCTACCTTGAAAGAAGTGCTTCCACCGTTCTGGTATACAGTGTATTCTTTGATTTCCTTATTTACGTCTTGTTGATATTTATCAACTACACTTGTAGCATTTGCATAAGGAATCATGATTTGTGGATCTAACTTTAACTGAACCTTGTTAGTAGTAGATCCTTTTTCGTTTACTTGCTGAGTTGAAACATATTCAATATCAGCATTTCCATCGATAGTAGTTGTCAATGGAGTTGCATCAGTAGTTGAAGATGCGTTCTGAGATGGTTTAACTAAAAGATCATCATCAGACTTGTTGTCGTTTAATACGTCAACTTCACCTAAAGCTACTGTTGCGAAAGCTAAATCAGTCTTGTATACTTGATTAGTTGCTACTGCAGTTGCAGTTAAAGATAATAATGCATAATCTCCGCTAGTTGGAGTTACATCAGAATCCATAGCACCAATTACGAAAGTTGCATAACCGTTAGCATCTGTATTCTGAACAGATAATCCCTTAACCTGGAATGCAAAACTGGTACCTAATTTATATTGTCCCATTAAAGATACAGGAGTGTTAGCTACCGGATTTCCATCCTTGTCAGATACTAATACTTTTAAGTAAGCATCGCTACCAGCAATAAGTACGTTTCCATATTCTGCTTGGTAATCAGCTAATGCGTTAGTGATAGTACCAGTGATTCCATCAACTGCTTCGATTTCAACATCAGGAGCGATTTCAACACCCTTCTTATTGAAAGCCTTAGTTGCTGCTGGAGCCTTTGCATCTGTACAAGCACCGTCAGTACCGAAGTTATATTCAGTACCAGCTACGTTAACCTTACCAGTCTGCATCCAACCTTGGTCATTTCCACCTAAGTAGTAAGTTTCGCCTTCTACTTTAATAACGCCTGACTGCATAACACCAGCTTCATTGAAGAAGTACCATTGTCCGTTGATTTTAGCCCAACCGCCTTCGAACATAGAGCCATCATCTGTTAACCAGTACCAAAGACCAGCTTTGTCCTTAGCCCAAGAGTTAGTTAACATAGCGCCGTTAGCACCTACATAGTACCAATCTCCAGCCTTATCTTTCACCCAAGAGTTTGCTAACATATATCCGTTAGCATCGAAGTAATACCAAACACCATTGATCTGAGACCACTTGTTTGCTGGGTAAGATCCGTCAGCGTTTTGATACCACCAACCTTTTGAGTTTTGCTTCCATCCCTGTGTAGCTGCCATTACAGGAGTAGCAGCAGTACTTGCAAGCATACCAGCTGTTAAAGCTACTGCCATAGCTTTTTTAGCTTTTCTTGACATTTTAATCATTTTCTTTTTTCCTCCTTATTTTCGCTCCCTGACCTTGTCTTCGTCCCTTATTAATGTTTTTTTTCTGACACTGTTCCAATTTTTTCGAAAAAGAACGGAACGTGTCGATTGTGGGTGAATGATACCACAAATTCTCGTAAAACGGTGTATGCACTCGTTACAATACATAACGCCACGAAATCTTTGGGGGATTCCTTCGATGAATAAAGTGGCAACCAATGGTAAATCATTGAACCCCAGGGTGAACTTGGCGTTCCGGGTGAATGAATTTCATTCCACGTTTGACAGCGATGTTATTTCATCGTTCGTGATTCTCCGAGCTTCGTTCAAACACTATATGTACAAGTATTCAGTTCGCAGTTAATAGTTTTAGGTTTTCGTATACGCCCACTTTGTAACACCGCTTCCTATACGGCAGCCATGGTTCTGCTTCAAGAAAGAAGCATTATAGTTCAAAGCATAGTATACAACCTTGTAAGATTATAACACCCTTATTCTAAAAAGGGAAGCATTTTTTTTATTTTTTTTATTTTTTTCGTATTTTGTCTAATTGGTTTCATGTATTTTGCATATATTTATCCAAGAATCACAAGACTTTGAGGGATTTTACCCCTTTGGGTGGTAGTTTCTTCCATAACAAATGCTTTACTGCAAATTTACGGTTTCTTTCTCCAGTTTCCACCCCAACTTCCATTCCATCATTCCAGCCATCTTCCCAACTTTCTTCCTTCAAGGTTTGTTCATGCAGTTCTTTATCATATTCTGTTAAACTTATCATTTTTGCCTCCGCATTAAACTTGATTAGTATGTCTGCCAGAACATCGTTTTGATACATTCTTCCAAAAACATCTTATGGGCTAACATTACATATAAAACATTTTTTAAACTGAAATCTCGTGGTAAAATTTAATCTTCTTTTCTATCCGAACTGTATTTCGAACTCCGATATTATTTTTCATATAAGCATAGATTTCAAAATACTTTCGACTACTGCTGATGAGTAAAGATGAGATGATTTCTCATATAGAATTGAATACATAGGATTAAGAAATATGCTTTTTCCCATGTTATCATACCGATATAGTAAATGCAAGAAAAAAACTCAAACATTCTTTTAAACATTTTACTGAAACATCATTCTAAAAATTTCACACCTGAAACTTCGGCATATTTCAAAAATTTCACTTGACTTTATATAAAATACAGACTATAATCATTTTTGTAGGTATAAAAAGTGTTTATTTTTGTTTTTTTAATTTTTAATCCTCCCCTATTTCTTTTATAGAAATAGGGATTCTTTCTTTTATGGAAGTTTTTACTTTTATCACAGGTATAACAGTCACCTATAACAAAAAAGTTCAGAGCATCCCGCCCTGAACTTTTTTATTTAAGAAACGTTTTTTACCAAATGATTCACAAAAAATCAGTAATCCGTTTTTATCGTGCTACCTTTAAGCCTTGTGCAAAGTTAGTTAATAACTCAACCAGCTTCGCTTCTGTAGATTCATCTACATCATAAACGGTATAATCCATCACCAGATAATGTCCCGCATCTATAGTTATAAATCCATAAATAGTATACCAATCTTCTGTATTGTCAATCAAATATTCCATTTCTCCAACCGGAGTAGAAATGGTTCCTTTTGGTGCTTCACTATTTTGTGAAATAGATTCATAGTCATAATTATTTAAATAGTTTTCTCCGTCATAAACTGCAAGATATAAAGAATTCCACTCTTCATCGTTATATGCATGGAATCCCATATCAGAAGCTTCTTTATTAATACTGAAGCCCGCAGGAGCTATATAATCCATTCTTCCTGTATATTCACAGTCATCCCAAGAACATCCCAAGGCATAACTTCCATCTGCATTTTCAATTTCAACACTTTCACCTGTAGCCGGCTCATCGAATCCAATTTCAGGATCCATTGTGCCTGTAGCTTCTAACAATGGAGCAAGTACTTCCATAAGTGCCTCTAATTCCATGCTATCTTCCGGAGCTTCTACTTTTTCTTCTCCTTCTTCAAATACATAGTTCATATAAATGCGTACTTCATCACCTTCTGATTCAGAAGCAGCTAAGAAGTCAACATTCATTTCATAAGTTCTGGAGCCTTTCTTGCCATCTAAAGAAGCCTCCATTAAGAACTTAGAACCTTTTGCATCTGCATCTTCGTCATCTTCACAAACTGTAATTAATTCATCACAAGCTGTTTCAATTTCTTCTACCATGATTTCTTTTTGTTCATCTGTAATTTCCATCTCTTGGGTGGCATCTAACTCTTCCTTTAAAGTATCTACGTCAACACCGTATTCACTAAAAAAATCTTCATAATAGTCAAAAACCTCATCATAGTCATAAGATACATTGCTGGATTCTATAAAAAGGTCTACCAAATCCTCTGCATTGTCTTTCAGACTTTGTGCAAAATTTCCCATGAAAGCAACTACTTCTGTATCCTTAAATTCGATGCTTCCGTCTTCCGCAGCACCCTCTTCTTTGTCGGTTTCTGTGGCTGCATCTTCTAACATTTCAAGCATCAGCTCTGCCATTTCACCTGCTGCAGTGTTATCAGTCTGTTCGTAAAGGTCACCTACATAGATATCAATGTAATCTGAATCAATTCCGAAATCACTAAGTTCTCCTACTTCTTCCATAGAATTTACAAATTCCATAGCATCTGCAAGATTTACATATAAGTGTTCCTCTTCATATACCATCCGTGTTACTGTACCATTCATAGCCATGCCATCGATGTCGATATCAACTGAAACTTCAATATCGAAACTTTCATCTGTAGTAACACCGCTTAAAATAAGTTCCATTTTTTCATCATCTTCCGGTGCTTCCATACCAACTGTCATTTCGAATGTTCCTGTCTTTAATTCCTGCGCATCCTGCATAACGTTGTATAAATCATCGCTGGACTTTTCATCTTCTTTCTTTCCACAACCGGCAAGAGTTCCTACACATAATGAAAATGCCAGAGAAACTGCTGCTATTTTTGATAATCTTTTTCTTCTCATTCTTTTCCTCCTAAATCTGCTTTCGCATACAAAACCTTTTTTCGTCGTTGTTTCATCGTTTCATTTTTTGAGAAACAAGCTAATTTTAGTACAAAGCTTACAAAATAGCAAGCACTTCTTTCTCTTTGCCCCCCAAATGCTTATTTTTCTATCCATTCTGCAAATTATTATATGTAAATTACGTTCCTGATTCCAATTCATATAAGGTGCAGAATTGGTATCCTTCTTTTTCCAACAAGGTAAGTACTCCATCCAGTGCTTCGCAGTTTGCGGAAGAAACATTATGAATCAAAGGTATGGCACCGTTATGATAATAGGTACGAAAATGTTCTTCTACATAATTACTTCCGGGCTGATTGTTGACATCATAATCCAGATAGGCAATACTCCAAAAAACAGTCTGATACCCCATGTCCTGTGTGATTTTTAACGTTCTTTCGCTATATTCTCCCATAGGCGGACGAAAGAAAGGATCCATGTCATAGCCTGTAATTTCTTTCATGTATGCGGAACAAGTTCCCAGTTCCTTTTCAATTTCCTCCATACTTAAAGCAGGCTGGCTTTTATGCGTCACGGTATGATTTCCTACCTGGTGTCCTTCTTCTTTCATTCGTTTTACAAGTTCCGGATTATCCCTGATATAAGTCTGGGTCACAAAAAAACAAGCCTTGGCATTATGCTTTTTCAGAATATCCAGCATAGTTTCTGTGTATCCATTTTCATAACCACAATCAAAGGTTAAATATATGACTTTTTCTTCTGTATTTCCCAGATAATAAGCACCGTACTTTTTCAAATCAATGGACTCATCCGCCCCAGAAGGTTGATGTTCTTTGTTTCGTTTAAACCACCATGCCTTCTTTTCATTGGAAAGTCCATCATAGTTCACACCTTCCGGCAAGCAATCAAGTGGCGAAGTTCCTTGTTGATGATTTTCAACCTCATCACTATCCTCTCCATTTTCTGTATCGATTCCATCCTGATTGCTTCCCGTTCCCCCTTCTTCTGTCTGTGAAGTCCCTGCACTGCTCCCACTTTTTTCATTCTTTGACGAGCAGCCCGTAAGCTTTAAAAGAAATAAAACTAAGATTGCAGCCCCTATCACCAATACCAAACTTTTTAGTTTCTTATTTCCCACAAAAACCCTCATATAAAGTCTTTCTTCTTTATATGAGGGTTTTGCTTTCTTTATGCAGGCATATTTACAAGGAATTCTTTTTACCAAATGGATGGTTGTAGACAATTGCCTTATTTTTTGTTTTTTACACTGACATCGTTGTAACGAATTCTTTTACCAAACGCACCGTATGGATAATTGCCTGATTTTTAAATTCATCATAATTCATTTGAGCGCTGTTATCTGCCTTGTCAGAAATCGCACGAATAATAACAAAAGGAACCTGATTCAGATATGCAACATGCGCCATGGCTGCTCCTTCCATTTCAGCACAGTATGGATCAAACTGTTCCACTAAAAACTTTTTCTTTTCAGCACTTTCAATGAACTGGTCACCACTTACTACTCTTCCGGTTAAGCATTTGATTTCCGGATTTACTTTTTCACACGCTTCCTTCGCAATACGTACCATTTCCATGTCTGCCGGGAATACGGAACAATCCATTCTTGGTATGGTTCCAATCGGATCTCCGAACACCGAACAGTCCACATCATGCTGCAGGGCATCTGTAGACACTACAATGTCTCCGATTTCTATTTCTGAATGCAGACCACCTGCTACACCTGTATTAATTACTTTTTCTACCTTAAAATCATCGATTAAAATCTGGGTACACATTGCCATATTTACCTTGCCGATTCCACTTTTTACGATAATAACATCTTTTCCGCACAATGTTCCGGCATAAAATGTCATTCCTGCCTTATTTGTTTCTTTATAGTCCTGCATTTCTTTTAATAGAGATTCTACCTCTTCTTCCATTGCTCCAATAATTCCTAACATACTTTCATCCCTTCTGTTTTTTCTTATTTTCTTCCTATTATAAAACTTTTTTAATTTATACAAGATATGTCATGAATGATCCTGTTTTCACTTTCTTGCTCTGTTTTTTATTTTGCCAGAGATTTTAGTAAATCTACGATAATTTCAATCGAATCTTCTTCTGTATTCTTTTTCATAGTTTCCTCGTATTTTGCCTTATTTTCAAAGACATATGTTACTGCCTTTTCTAAGGTTTCTTTTGAAAAGGCTTCCTCTTCTATTACATAACTGAATCCTTGTTTTTCAAAAGACCTTGCATTTAAAATCTGATCTCCTCTGGAAGCTTTTGCTGACAATGGAATCAGGATATTTGGCTTATTTAATGCCAAAAGCTCACAAATGGCATTGGCACCTGCCCTGGAAATTACCATATCACTTAATTTTAACAAATGTGGCAATTCTGCTTTCGCATATTCCATCTGCATATAACCTTCCAGATTCTTTTTGCTTTCATCCAGATTTCCTTTCCCACAAAGATGAATTACCTGAAAGTCTTTTAAAAGGAAGTCCAGATTTTCACGGATAGCCTCATTGATTGCTTTAGAGCCACTGCTGCCTCCCACAATCATAATCACTGGCTTTGTTTCTTTAAAACCACAAATATCACGACCTTTTTGAGAATTTCCCAGGAAAAGTTCTCTTCGTATCGGCGTTCCTGTTACCAAAGCCTTATCTTCTCCGATGTGTTTTGCTGCTTCCGGGAAGTTACAGCAGACTTTTTTCGCACATGGAATGGCGATTTTGTTTGCAAGTCCCGGTGTCATGTCGGATTCATGGATAACCACAGGAATCTTCTTCGCTTTTGCTGCCAATACCACTGGCACAGTTACAAAGCCCCCTTTTGAAAAAACCACATCCGGTTTTAATGTTTTCATAAGCTTTAATGCTTCTTTATATCCTTTGACTACCTTAAATGGGTCCGAGAAGTTTTTTATGTCAAAATAACGTCTTAATTTTCCTGAAGAAATGCCATGGTATGGTATTTTCATTTCTTCGATTAATTTCTTCTCCATTCCCTCATAAGAACCAATATAATGAATGTCAAAGTCTTCTTCTTTTAAAGCTGGAACCAATGCCATATTTGGTGTAACGTGGCCTGCAGTTCCTCCTCCGGTTAATACAATCCGTTTCATATCCTTCCTCCTGTTATCCTTTTGACTGCTACCTTTCCTTCTTTTTCGCAGCTACAAACCTTGTGGCATATCCACATTTTTTACATAATTCTTCTTTCAAACATCGTTGCCGGAACCCCTTTTGAAGATTTTTAAGACGTTCTCCTTCTATGATTTCTTTAAAAGGTGTTTCAAATATATTTCCCAATGCAATCACTCCATTTTGATCCAGACAACAAGGTACCACCCTTCCATCCACCAAAATTCCTAACTGATCCATTCCTCCATGACAATATCCTTCCTCGCTTATAATCGGAAGAGACAAGTCCGGCCAGACAAATTCTTTATCGAAATTCAGATAAATATTTTCTTTTATTTTTACCCCTCTTCCTCCCTGAGGTAAGGGCAATTCTGCTAATCGGAAAAATTCTTTCATCTGTTCTAGTATTTTCTTATTTTCTTCCGAGAGTGCTGTATCCGGCTGCAAATTCCATAAACGAAATGCTGTAATGGTTTTCGTATATTCTGAAAAATATTCCGCTTGCCGGAAACATTGGTTCAAATATTCTTCAAAACTAAGACCGGTTCGTTCCTTTTCATTGGCATCAAAACTGTGCAGGGAAATGTTTACCTGTCTTAATCCTGGTATGGGTGTTTTAAAATACTGGTTTTTCTCAAATAAAGTGCCGTTAGTGGTAATATTGGCATAGATTTTATTTTCATGGCATAATGCCAGCATCTTCGGCAAATCCGGATGAAGGAGAGGTTCTCCTTTTATATGCAGGTAAACATAGTCAGTAAAAGGGACAATTTCCTTAATGATGTGAGAAAATTGTCCCAAAGTCATGGTCATTTTCTTACGAGGATCCTGTGGGCAAAAACTACATGCCAGATTACAACAATTCGTAATTTCCACATAAATTCGTTTGAAAATCTTTTTATCCATTGTTTTCATTTATGAAATGCTTTCTTTTAAGGCCTTCGCCAACTGATCCGGACAGGAAGTACTTCTCATTCCGCAACGAATTCCTTCTAATCTCTTAATAACATCCTCTACTTTCATTCCTTCTACCAAAGCAGAAATCCCCTGTGTATTTCCATTACATCCTCCAACGAAAACTACCTTCTTTACATAACCATCTTCGACTTCGAATTCTATGTTACTTGAGCAAACACCCTTTGTTTTATATACCATTCCGGCATCCTCCATTTTATTCATTGAAATTCTAACTTCTTAGGGGATGGTATTTCCCCAAACATCATGATAATAAAGAAACCTAAAAAAAGCAAGGGAAAAGAAAGAAAAAAGAGAACCTTTTTTCGATTCTCTTTGCATTCTATGGTTTCTTATTAAACTAATCCTCGATGATCCACGGATAATTTTGGCTAATATAATTCTTTTTCCAACTCTTCCAGAAAGGATTCTATGGTATCCATACGTTTTTCATATTCTTTCCTTCCGGCTTCTGTTTTACATCTTCGAATCTTTGGCTTATTAATACGGTAAAAGTTCTTTATCCTTTGGTAAGCTTTCTTATAGGAAGCTTCATCCCCTATGGCTGTAGCCATGGAATCCCATAATATACTGATGGCACCTACTTCATCTAACAAATCTGCGTCCATCACAATTCTGCATTCCAGAGACAAAGAATCTGCAGTATCTTTATCTGTATGTATACGGATAATCTCACCGATTCGTCCTAATTTAGCTTCATCATCATAACCGATGCTTAGAAGATATTCTATCGCCATCTCTGCCCCGACATCTCCATGTGGGCGTTCATCATCCCACCCAATATCATGAAGCAGTGCTGCAAGGGTAATGATTTCCAAATCTCCGCCTTCTATCGCCTGCAACTTTATCGCCCAGCGATATACACGCATGGTGTGTTCATAACGACTACGAAACGGAAATAACGTCGGTCTGCCATTTTCGCCAGTCATTTCTTTTACATATTGAATTACTGTCATGTAATTTATTTCCATTCGTGTATCCTCATTCGTTACTTACGATGTTACTTAATCATTAAATTGATATAATTGTTTAGAATCAAACACGTAAATTTCATATAAGCTACGTGCTGTCTTATGTTACATTTATATTTAATCCATGCGGTGTGCGTTGTAATACCTCCATAACCGTTACCTCTACAGTTAACTCAGTCCAGGCTACCTTACGGCACATGGGATGATTTACTTAGTGCTGCTTTGTTCCCAACCTGACACGGTTCATAAAGTCCCATTGCGCAAGACCCAAACGTCAACGCCACTTATAAAGGGCAGCACTACAAAGAATATTCCGAAACACACCATCACCCCTGCTGTAGCGGATTGCAGGTACAGGGCACCGCTAACTCCCCAGCTGCATGGAATTCTTATGACAATTTTAAAGTCTTTTAATAGTATAACTAAATTTTTATTTTATGTCAATAAAAAAAGTTCATTTCTAACTTCCAGAATTAGACATAAATTCACAATTTCATAAACAACGCCCTATTACAAAACCAATTATACATTACCTATTTCTTCTTTTTCTTGTTTTTTCTTTTCCCTTAGACTTTTAAAAAAAACCTGCATGAGTTTTTTGCATTCTTCTTCTAAAACTCCTTGTTCCATTTCTACTTTGTGGTTAAAGCCTTCCATTTGCAGTAAATTAATCACCGAACCTGCACATCCGGCTTTCGGATTCATGGTTCCGATTACCACTTTTTTTATTCTTGCCTGCACAATAGCTCCGGCACACATAGGGCAGGGTTCCAATGTAATATACATGGTACAGTCTTCCAGTCTCCAATCACCTACAACTTTTCCGGCTTTTTTTATGGCTAAAATCTCTCCATGCCCAAGGGTGGTTTTCTTCTTATTTCTTTGATTATAACCTCTGGCAATGATACTTCCATCCTGTACAATGACACAGCCGATAGGGACATCGCCTATTTTCGCGGCTTTTTTCGCCTGTTTTATAGCCTCTTTCATAAATCTTTCGTCTTCCGTCATTCTATTCTCCATTCCTACTTGCATTTTTTTAACTTTTATCATACCATTAAATATATCATAGTATTATATCAGAGGCTATCATTTTATGAAAAAACAAGAACAAACACAACGTCTTATTCTTAATATTGAGTCAAAGGATTCTGCAAAACAGGTTTTGGATTTTTATTTAGCAAATAAGAGAGATTTTGAGAAAGTAGAACCTACCAGACCTATCAATTTTTATACCCTTGCTTATCACAGTCTGACTTTGAGCATGGAGGAGGCTGAAATCTTAAATAAAAAACATTTACGGTATCATATTTACCTTAAGGAACAGCCAGAGGAAATCATTGGAACCCTCTGTTTTTCTAATATCCGAAAAGCACCTTTTTACAGTGCCACCTTAGGATATAAGATTGACAAAAGATACCGCCGGTTAGGGATTGCCAAAGAAGCCATTGCTTTTTGCCTTAATAAGATGAAATCGGAGTATGGTCTTCATCGCATTGAATGCAGGGTACTTCCTGATAACGTGGCTTCCATCGCACTGTTACGTAGTCTTGGATTTTTTGAGGAAGGAATCGAGCGGGAAGGGGTAGAAATCGATGGTACATTACGAGACCACCTGCGGTTTGCGAAATTGCTGAACGAAAAAGAAGTTTGAATATAGAAAACATGCTATTACTTGACATTTTAACCTTTGCGCAAAGTAAATCCAATCCCTCATTACCATTTTTATTTATTTTATACCAATACCCATCTTTCTCATATTTTACCTGTGTCCCCTTCGTGGCACTTTTCAAAATCTTCATATAATTACTTACATGTCAATGATTTATAAAATTTTTTCTATATATTCTGTTTTTCGAGAAATATGATTTGTATATACCTACTAACACACCTTGTGTATTATTACTAAAAAATCATTCTATACTTGATTTTTTTTAGCAATAAATGCTATAATATGTTTTAGATGAAATAGGCAAAACAGATGAAAATCTGCGACGCAAAACTAAAGGGCCTTTAAACTGGCAGCCAGTTGCAATCTTGTACGTTCGCTGTTAAGGTAATTGCCTTAGCGGCATTTTTTTTGGAAAAATTATCGTATTTTCAAAATGATTCTTTCCCCGGAATCATTGAGATTTAGGATTTTTAATTTCCCCGCAAGGATGCTCTGGTTCTTATCATGCAAATAAGAACGGAGGAAATTATATGTTAAGAAAAAAAATAAGTGTAATGCTAGTAATCACTATGTTAGGATGTGGTATTTTTGGTGGAGCACCGGTTGAAACAAATGCTGCAAATTACAACCTTTCTTCTTCCATCCAGCGTTTATTAAAAAAACTCAAGGAGAAAGCAGAATCTTTTCAATCATCCGAATACTCTACTTCTCAATCCGGGTCCACAGAGGAGTTGACCACAGAACGATTCACTACAGAAGAAGCTTTCTCCACAGAAGAACTTACCACTGAATTATTCACTACTGAAGAAACTTTCTCTACAGAGGAACTTACCACTGAATTATTCACTACTGAAGAAGCTTTCTCCACAGAGGAACTTACCACCCAATTATTCACTACTGAAGAAGCTTTCTCTACGGAGGAACTTACCACTGAATTATTCACTACTGAAGAAGCTTTCTCTACAGAGGAACTTACCACTGAACAAGCAACTACAAACGAAGAATTAACTTCGCAAGAATCAACGGAATCTGAAGTATCTTCTGAGGAAGACATGACAACAGAGGAATCTTCACTACAAGAAACTGCTGAGCAGGAAAAAATACAAGAAAGCATTTCTTACTATAAAGAAATGGCCGACGCAGAAGCAGATTGGTTATGGACTCAGCAAATGTCAAATGGAGCATTTGCATTTTATAATCACTATAACGGCAGCGTTTATATTAATCCATACTTTAGTGAAATCGTAGCCATTGCATTAATCAACCACGACCATTCACCAGAGGCAAAAGCAAAGATAGAACGTTATTTTGATTGGCATTTTTCACATATCAACACAGCAGAAACAGACTATAACGGATTGGCTGGAACCATTTATGACTATGACGTTGTGGTTGAAAATGGCATTGTGATAAGTGAAACTTCCAGAGGTTCCTATGATTCTACAGATTCTTACAGTGCTTTGTTTATTAAGGCTTTGGCCGATTACCAAAAAGCCTATAGAGATACCAGTTATTTACAGACTCACGAAAGCCAGATTAAAGATATCACAAATGTAATGTTTGCAACCATGTCAGGTGGATATACTTATGCAAAACCGGATTATAAGATTATGTATCTGATGGATAACGCAGAAGTGTATGCAGGACTTGAAGCAGCAGAATATATTTATTCTAATGTGATTGATGATGCCGAAATGTATGAAAAGGTCAGCAATGCATTGGCATTTTATGAGGAGCATTTTAATGAACATTGGTGGAAAGGGGACCATTATGCAACAGTATTAAATTTCGACTATAGCGAGTATACAGGTTATGAATTTTCATGGGATGCATTTTATCCATGTGCAACGGCTCAAATGTTCCCAATCTTATATGGCATAATTGATGCAGACAGTGTCTATGCACAGGATGTGTATAAAGGTTTATGTGGAGCATGGGATTGGCAGGACATGGATTATGTATCAGAAAAGGCTTCCGTATTTTGCTGGGGAAATTTTGCATATCTAGGTGGACTAATGAAGGATGAAGAAAAATTAAACTCATATATGGATAAATATGAGGATATCGTAGACAGCGGAAGACCATATCCATTATATTCTTCCGAAGCTGCCATGGCACTTATGGGTTGTGACGAAATGATAATGCAGCTTGAAACACAAATAAAAAAATAAAGCTTTGATAGAAGAAGGTTTTATAACTGCCTGACCTGTTTTTATGGCACAAAACCTACCAGCAGTATTAGCGAAAATACATCCAGAGAAATAAAGTAAGCGAGCTAAAGTTTTGAATCACATCCAAATACTTTAGCTCGCTTTTTTAGTTACCTGTACTCTTATATCTTTTTATGCTAATCCGCCAGAATACATAAGCAAGGGAATAAATTCCCACACCTACCAATGGTGCAATGTACATATACACTTCATTGTAATTTGCCATATCCTCTTTTCTTAGAAGATATTGGGCCGGAAAATAGTTTACGAAGGCAAAGGGCACCACATAAATCATCAATCCTTGTATTAATTTGCTGTAAATACTGATGGGATACCCTGCAAACTTCCTCATATTCCAGTAAAAGATTTCTCTTAAGCTGTTGGTTTCCACAAAGTGAAAACTCAAAGAGGAAAAGAAAATAAACATTCCTCCCTGTATCAATATTCCTCCGATGATAGCACAAATATAATAAAGTATGGTGGTAAGATTCCACTCAATTCCTACCTTCCCGGCAGAATATACAAACAGCAAGATTCCAAGTGTTCCATGCCCTACCGATGCGATTACATCTGCATTACTTAGTATCAGTTGAAATAACAGTCCCCTTGGTCTTACCATCAAACGATCAAATCTTCCTTCCCGAATCATCCGCGGGAAATCTCTAAGGTCCGCAAATAATGACACCACAAAGGCATAGGTTAGAAACAAAATACTATATAAAAACAACATTTCACTTACATTCCAGCCATTCATATTTTGAAACTTCATCAGCGCCAGATAAATCACTATAATATTCGTAGACTCCCGGACAAAAACAGCCAGTGCAGCCACCAAAGCATCCACCCTGTACTGCATTCTCGTACGAAAACTCATTTTAAGCGATTGTATCGCTGTTCTTATTTCGCTCATTTACATTTTCCTTTCCATTGTTCCTTTTTTTGCTACTGTTTTCAAAGGTAACTCTTCTTCGTTCTTAGCCACCTTGTACCACCAGTTTTTTCACACCTTTTTTCCAAAATACATTGGCAACTATGGCAAGCACCGCAATCCACAGAATCTGTATTGCCATTCCGGATAATATATCCCTTCCGCTTAACTCTCCTAAGTAAATCCGCACCGGTGTGAAGTAAATGGATTCAAAAGGGGTAAAAGAAATGATTTTTCTAAGTAAATCCGGCATAAACCAAATCGGAAGCAATGACCCGGAAAGAATATTTACAAACACATTTTTAATTGTGATAATTCCCCACACACTAAAAAGCCAGAAACTCCACGTCTGCACAATAAAGCTAATCAGCCACAAAATCAGATAGCCAAGAGAGATACTGACCAGCATAACCAAGAAATTTATTATACTCTTCGGTGGACAAAAGCTGGTATAAAATATAGTAAATATCAATGCCGGAATAAAATTAAATACAATTTTAAAGGCTCCTTCTCCAATATTTTCCCATAACATCCGGAAGGTAAAATTGACAGGCTTTAAAAACTCATTGGTTATCGTCCCATCATGTATCTTGTCCTGTAAAAACATTTCATTAAACTTAAAGGCATTGGAAAGCCCCATGGAAATGACAAAATTAGTTGCTACCATTTGATATGTAATTCCATCTATGTCTTTTGTACCACCATACAAAGCCTTATAAATACATAAATACACCACTATGGTAATAATGGTATTCACGATTTCCATAAAGAAATCAAATCGATATGTCATCTTATTTTGAAACTTCTTAATGGCAAACTCTAAATATGTTCTCATACATCATTCCCCCATTCCGGCAACGACAGGCTCTAGTGAAACCCTTTTTTCATAAATATCCCGAACAATTCCGTCAATTTCCGGCTCACAGATGGAAATATCTTTAATATGGTATTTAGAAAATAATTCCTCCATGACTTCATTCATAGGGGTCTGATTCACATCAAAGGTTTTTACTTCTTTTTTCCCATCCTCCAGCCATATTTCTATGGTTTTAGAATTTGCATATTTATTCTTGATTTCCACAATGCTGCCATCGTATATTTTCTTTCCCGTATCAATAATAATCAGACGGTCGCATACTTTTTCGATATCCTGCATGTCGTGGGTGGTGAAAATAATGGTGGTCTGTTCTGTTTCATTCATATATTTTATAAAATCCCGTATTTTTTCCTTTGCCACTACATCCAAACCGATAGTGGGTTCATCAAAAAATACAATTTGAGGTGAATGCAGCAGTGCTGCCACAATATCTCCTCTCATTCTTTGTCCCAAGGATAACTGTCTTACGGGCTGATTGATAAAATCCTTCATATCCAGCAACTGCGTAAACTTATTCAAATTCTCTTCATAAACCTTTTCAGGGATTTTGTAAATGTATTTCATAAGTTCAAAGCTTTCAATCAAAGGCAAATCCCAATTAAGCTGGGACTTTTGTCCAAATACGACTCCGATATGTTTCACATACTGTTTTCGCTGCTTATAAGGGATATAACCGTTAATTTTTATTCCTCCCTCATCCGGATACAGAATTCCGGACAACATCTTAATGGTGGTGGACTTTCCAGCACCATTTGGTCCGATAAATCCTACAATTTCTCCTTTTTTAATAGAAAAACTGATATCATTCACCGCTTTTTTTATTTCATATTTTCTATGAAACAGATTTTTTATGGTTGCTCCAAGACCTTTTTCCCGTTTCGCGACTTTATAATATTTTTTGATATTCTTTACTTCAATGATAGGTTCCATCTAAGTTTTTCCTTTCTTTTTTATAAGATTACGACCTTTTTCTGCCATTATATATCTTTTTTATGGTATCTTCTAAGTCGGGTTCTTTTATTTTTACATCTTTTACGGTGCATTTTTCCATTATGTGTTTTATGAGTTGTGTTGTTTCAATTTTCTGCTTGTCGAATACCACTTCCAAAACTCCATGCTCATAATAAAATTTCTCTAATGGCAAATCCTCAAAATCCGGAAGATTCCCTTCAAACTTCACTTCTATACGATAAAGTGGGGCGAATTCTTTCATCATCCGTTTTATACTTCCGTCAAATATAATTTCCCCTTTATCTAAGAGAATCACTCTGTCACAAAGTTTTTCCACTTCTAAGAGATTATGACTGGTAAACAGCATGGTGGATTTCTTTTCCATTCTGCACTGTTCAAAATACCCCATGATTTTATGTTTGATGGACACATCCAGACCAATCAAAGCCTCATCCAGCATCAAAATCTCAGGCTCTGCCAATAACCCATATACCAGTTCACAACGCATTCTCTCCCCTAGTGACAGACTGTTTGGCACTGCGGTTAAAAAAGGCTTTACCTCAAATATTTCATCCAACGCATTCAACCTGCATTTGGCAGTTTCTTTGTCAATCTGATACATTTTCTGACAATGTTCGTAGGAGTCCTTGATTTTCAAATCCTTCCACAGTTGAGGCCTGGTTCCTGAAATATAAGCTATATTTCTTAGTGCATGATGATGTTCCATGGGACTTTCCACTCCATTTACCCGGATAAAACCCTTATCCGGCTTTAAAATACCTGAAATTACATTCATCAGAGTGGTTTTTCCTGCTCCGTTTAAACCAATGATTCCCACTTTTTCGCCGAAAGCAATGTGAAAAGATAAGTTCTTTAACACAATTTTCTTTCCTAATGCTTTTTCAATCTCCTTCAATACAATCACAGATTCCGCCTCCTTTCCATCTTTCCTACCCCTTTCGCTGTTTGCTAGCCTTATCCTACGAAAAAAAATCCCACACGTCAATGCATGTGGGATAAACGACTTTTCTACTGTGATAAACGACGAGATGAAAACATGACACTTACCACAAACATTCCATTTTTTTCATAAATATCTAAGATTCCATCCTGTTTCTCGGTAATATGCCGAATCTGCTTCATTCCATATCCATGACCGGATTCTTCCTTTGTGGAAGCAAATTCCGGGTTTTGTTCTATCACAGAATTATCTATGCTGTTTTTTACTGTAATACGGTCAAAGCCTTTTTGATAGGAAATATTGACCTCTAATTTCTTTTCCTTGGAAGCTAACGCCCCCTCAATGGCATTGTCCAGTATGTTATTAAGCAGGGCGGAAAAATCTACACTATCCATGTATTCAAATGCAAGATTTTCAATCTCTGCCTTTATCTCAATTCCCTGTTCCCGGGCACTGGAGAGTTTATGATTTATCACATAATTTAACAGAGAGTTTCCTACATTCACATAGGTATACATTTTGTTCAGCTTATTTAGTATCTCTCCGGCATACTTTTTTGCATCTTCCACTCTTCCTTCTTCCAGATAAGAAAGCATTACCAAGGTATGATTCTTCATATCGTGTTTTAAAAGCCGACTCTGTTCCTGGATTTTCCGAATTTCTTCTTCCATAACCTGCTGTTTTTTATAATCCTGACCCATTTCAGCTAACATCTTTTCCATATCCAGATTTTTAGCAATGCATTCTGTCAGCATCCGGTCTGCTTTTTCATATTGAGTTTTCTCTTGTTTCTTAAGTCTTGCCAGCCTTAGAAGTAAAACCATTTCCAATACAACACTAAATAAGATAATGCCTATTGCTATCTTCATTCACTCTGACCTGCTCTCTCTTTTTTATTTAATTCCGAAGTAATTCCATAATCTTTCTTTTTACCTCTTTTTCATAACTTCTTCCAATTGGAATAATGGTAATTTCCTCTCCACATACTACTTCAACTTCCGCACTTCTTATCTTTTCTATATATTCTGAATGCACCAGATATCCCTTATGGCAGCGGATAAATCCTTTCCCGGATAATTCCGTTTCCATATTAGTCATGGTTTCCCTGTATTTTATTACACCATGCTTGCCGAAAATATTAAGGTAATTTCCTTCTGCTTCGATATAGAAAATATCCTTGATTCGGATTCGGGTGATTTCCTGACCTTTCGCAAGAAGCAGTTCCTGTTTTCTATCCATCAGTTCCTTACAGATTCGTTCTGTCACTTCTTTCAGTTCTTCATCCATGTGGGTTTTTCTGATAAAACCAAAAGGACGGTAAGCAAAGGTCTGATAAACCAAAGTATCATGGCTGGTAACAAAAACCAATATGGTTTTTAATCCTTTTTCCCGAATAAATCCGGCAATATCCATTCCGCTAAAATAAGGCATATCAATATCCAAAAACAATACATCCACCGTTTGTTTTTGAAGAAACTCCATCAATGCCCTTGCATCATTCATTGGAACATATTCTGCCGGAATCTCCTTTTCTTCAAAACTTATCTTGATTTTTCTTAGGATTTCATTTAAAATTTCTTTTTCATCATCACATATAGCAATATGGTACATTGTAGCTTACATATACTCAAATTATCCTCATATAAGAACGTTCCGAGTACTTCCCTTTCTTATCCTATCAATACATTTTTCCCTTTAAAGGCAAAACCATATTTACGGATTCTGTCTTTTGAAATTCCCTTTGAAATAAGGTTTGCTTCATATTGTTTTTCCTCAATTTGCAAAAGGGCTTTTTCAACTGTTTCTTCCATACTTTTCTCATTTTTCGGGTTATGAACTTTAAACTCCAGAATAAAAGCATCTTTGTTTTTGTCCAGCGGTTCTAACATTACATCGTACCTTCCATAACCGCTTTCCCGATTTGAGGTTATCACATAATCCCCTCTTAAATCCACTAATAAACCTAATACAAAACCATGGTAAAACCGTTCCGGTTCGTCACCAAGTACACCGTTTCCGGTATCAAAATAGCTGAAAGTCTGTAGGACAATATTGTTCATATATTTATTCATGATTTCCAGGTCATTTGCAAGCATGGATTTTAAGAAACCATGATAGGAAGACTTCGCAGGTGTAAACCAGCCACTAACCATGTTGCGGAACATAAACAAAACTTCCTTATTGGTTATGGTCAATTCATAATCCGGCAGTTTCTCTACTATATCTATCTCTTCGTAATCCAGAATTTTCAGATAACCGCTTGCCACCAACAGACTCCAGACAGCCTCCTCATTATTATCTAACTGGTTATATACAATCTGCTCATCAATAGGGTAAAATAAACGTTCTCCTTTTAACAGCTGTTCCATGGACTGCTTAATCTCTTCTCCACCCTCCCGGATTAACTTGCTTACCAAACTGTTGGAACTAGTATTCGCCCAGTAAATTTCATATTTACCTTTATTTAAAAAATTCAGTATGGACCATGGATTATAGATATCTTCCTGTTCACCAAACACAAAACCATCATACCAGTCCTTCACTTTTTCTTTTTCTTTCCCCAATCCACATACATCCAATGCCAAAAATACTTCTTCCTCTGTAAAACCAAAGGCTTTTGCATATTTATTCGATGTAGTTGTTACCACTTCCAAATTATTCAAATCCGAAAAAACCGATTCTTTACTCACTCTGGTAATTCCGGTCATAATACCTCTTTCCATGTATGGATTTGTTTTGAAGGCGGAATGAAAAAGATTTCTTATAAAAAATACCAGTTCGTCCCAATATCCATGAACGTAAGCCTCCTGCATAGGAGTATCGTACTCATCTAACAGGATAATCGTCTTTTTTTTATAATAACGGCTTAAAAAATCTGCCATTTTATAAATTGCTATGGTTGCATCCACTTCTTTCATATCCGTTTTTATGGACAGATAGTATTCCTTTTCGTTCGCTGTCAGCAGACCGCTGTTTAAAAGGTAATTATTTTTATCATATAGTTCCATAAGAAGCTGATAGATTCGAAGCTTTGCCGATTCATAATTATTTTCCTTTACATTGGCAAAAGACAAGCTAATAACCGGGTAGGTTCCTTGCAGATTTCTATACTTCTCGTCTTTCCATATAGAAAGCCCGTCAAACAAATCCCCTCTCCCAGCATAATTCACGGAAAAGAACTCTTCTATCATGGACATATTCAGTGTTTTTCCAAAACGTCTTGGACGGGTAATTAATGTTACATCATCCCCGCTTTCCCACCATTCCTTAATAAAGAAGGTTTTATCAATATAAAAATAATTCTGTCCCCTTAATTTTGCAAAATCCTGTATTCCAATTGCTACATTGTTCCCCATATCCATTCACATCCTTTCAAAGGCTCTCTTGTTTATTATGGTTAGTATAACGAATTTGTTTTTAAAAGGCAACTCCATAAGTTTTCTACTTTTTCTGATTCCACTCAATTAATATCTTAGCAATTCTTTCACTGGCATATCCATCTCCATAAGGATTTACCGCCTTCGCCATTTTTTCGTATTCCTCTGTATTAGTTAGAAGAGTCTTTGCATTTTCAAAAATAGCATCTTCCTCTACACCAACTACCTTAACAGTACCTGCTTCTACGGCTTCCGGACGCTCTGTTTCTGTCCGTAGTACCAATACCGGTACACCACAGGCTGGTGCTTCTTCCTGTAATCCGCCGGAATCCGTCATAACAAGGAAGCTTCTTGCCATAAGATTGTGCATATCTTCCACATCTAAAGGATGGATTAAATGTACTCTGTCCAGTTCTCCTAAAATCTTCTGTGCCGTTTCTCTGACCGCAGGATTCATATGTACCGGATATACCACCTCGATATCCGGATATTCCATGACGATTCTCTTTACTGCATTGCAAATATTTTGAAGAGGCTCTCCAAGATTTTCTCTTCTGTGAGCCGTCATTAAAATACAACGTTTCCCTGTAAAATCAATCTTTTTCAAATCCTCATCTTTGTATTCATATTCTTTTTTTACGGTAGTAGAAAAAGCATCGATTACCGTATTTCCTGTAACATAAACCTCTTCTTTGATATTTTCATTTTCCAGATTTGTCTTATTATTTTCTGTCGGTGCGAAATGCAGGCTGGCAATTCTGCCAGTGAGACAACGGTTCATCTCTTCCGGAAATGGAGAAAACTTATCGAAGGTTCTAAGTCCCGCTTCCACATGACCTACCGGAATCTTCTGGTAGAATGCTGCCAATGCTGCCACAAAGGAAGTCGTAGTGTCACCATGCACCAAAACAATATCCGGCTTTTCTTTTTCCAACACAGATTCCATTTTCTCAAGAACAGAGGTTGTAATCGTAGTCAATGTCTGTCTTGGCTGCATAATGTCCAGATTATAGTGTACCTTTGTTCCAAAGATATCAATGACCTGCTGCAGCATTTCTCTGTGCTGTCCCGTCAAACATACAATGCTTTCAATTTCTTCCTCATTTTCAAACTGCTTTACCAGTGGACACATCTTAATGGCCTCTGGTCTGGTTCCAAATACGCTCATTACTTTTATCATACTAACACCCTTTCTTATGTTGATTCCTTTATTATTTTATCTTTTCTACAAATAAATCCAACAGCCCTTGATTGGCTTTTTCTTCATAATAATCATATAATTGGGCATAGGTTCTCACTGCCCATCCGGCATCGGAGGTATTGAAGGGATATTCTCTGTCCTCTGCATATTCCCTTCGGTAGTTCTCTAAATATTCTTCTGCACTTTCTATATCCCCAAGCTTTACTGCAATATAGGAAAGCACCGGCCATTCAAAATCTTCCTCCATGCTTAAATCCTGCCAGGAGTGTTCCTGGGAAAGTTCCAAATATAATTCCTCTATCTTTTCCTTATCTATAAGATACGTTCCACAAGCCACCGGGTATACCTGGGCAATGGCATAAGGATAAAATTCTTCCATTCCATGAAAATCCAAATACGAAAAATCCGAGTCCATTCCTATTTCAAATCTTTCTTCCTCTGAGTTCCAGAAATATTCTTTTATTTCTTCTCTGCTTGCTTTCACTGCCTGTTTAAAAAAGGTTTCAAGACTATCTTTGTTTTCCCAATTTTCTACTTCTTCATTTTCCGAATTCATGAGTACAGCCATTTTTTCATAGGCTTCCAAAATCTCCAAATTATCCATCAGATAATACACTTCTTTTTCTTCTGAAACCTTCGTCAGTCCATTCCAGCTTAACTCCATAAGTCTCAATACACAAACTTCCACAGCCTCTTCCACATAAGGAATCTGTTCTAAACTTCCACCCTTTTCTAAATAAGTCGCAAGAAGATTTAAGTATAAAGCAATATAAGAATCCACCGAATCATAGGAATCTTTGGATTCCAATCCCTCTGGTGTTACCCGGTAATCACTTATGATTCCATCTGATTTTACCAATTCCTCCGTATGCCAGACCAAATAATTCTCTACAAACTGAAGTTCTTCCTCCCCTGGTTCGCCGGCCAGCATTCCAAGGGCTGCCAAACAGGAAAAATAAGGAACCACCGAACCGGATTCATCTTCTCCTAAATCATAAAGATAAATCGCTCCTTCTTCTCCTTGCTGCGTTGCAATCCATTCTTTCTCCTGTTCCATACAGCTTAGATAAAACTCCATCTCATCTGCATAAAGAGCTTTGTTTTGTTCCCTATAACGTTTATCTGCCACCATAAACAGGATTACTGCCAACACCAATAAAATCGCCAGTAGTACAATGGGAATCCAGATTCCCCCGACTCCTTTTTTTTGCCCCCTTTTTCTTCTATGATAAGTCATCCGTACCTCCCAACATTCCCATCTTAATTTACGCACCCTTGATACAAATCTGTGATGTGTTCATCTAAAAAACTTAATCTGGTATGAATCGAAGCTTTTAATTGCTTCACTGCTTCATCGTAACTTCTAGGATTGATATGCAGTTCATTTACCTCTGCCAGCAAATCATCATAAAAGGTATAACCCCAGACTGCAAAATTACGTTCCTTTGCTTCATCCAATTCCCCTATATAGGCATCTATCCGCTGATAGAGATATTCCTCACTTAAGATTCCTTTCCGCAGTTCCCAATATCTTTCTACTACCTTATCTACAAATGCCCTATCCTCTAACAATCTTGAAAACCAGGCATTATCCTGAAGGAAAAATTCTTCATAATCCTGAGCAAACCATTGGTAGTTATCAAAACAGTTATTATAATCCCAAATTGCAATCTGCAATTTTCCACCCAGCTCCTTATAAATATAAGTAGACAAGTTTGCTGCATCATTGTTCATTACCACTTCATTTAACACATAATAATTTACGAAATTGTCCACATCCAGATACTTGGCATAGCCTTCCTCCGGGTCGTCAAAACTTTCTCCATACAAGATCCGTTCAAAGGTATCAATATCCTTCGTAATCCATTCCCGCTGTTTACTGGTAATATTACTGCTTGTCGGATAATCAATATACAAAGAATTGCTGGTCTTTCCAGCATAATATCCATATACATTTAAGGGATTGTCTTCCGTATCTACTCTGTCCCGCTTCACAATATAAGCAGTCTCACCACTTGCCAGCCCAAATTCACAAAGCCGCAAACGGCTCTCTCCATTGGTAACAGGTTCCACTGCCAGATAAACACCCTGATACTGCCCATCTATGAATAACTCTACATAACGACAGTCCGGTGCCCATTCAAATAGTTCTTTTCCCAAACCATACACCAGACGGTTTCTTACTAAAGTTCTATCCAAAAAAGGTCCATTTAATACCCATTCACTATTTTTTCCCATACCTAAGAATTCATATTCCTTGGCATTGGTACTTCCCTCTTCCTTGTAAAACTTAATACGGTACTGCTTTTTATCAAACTGTGAATAGGAAGAAGCTCCCCGGTAATTTATAGTGATGGTCGCTTCATAATCCGGTGTCTCCAGGATAGAGTTTGCCCCACCATCTATATCCGCATCCGTTACGGCAAGAGTGGACCATATTTTATTTTCTTTGCTAATCTGCTGTTCATTGGTATTAATATGTAAAATTGGCAGGGTAGTTTCAAAAACCCCGATGTCATAATAGTTCAGATATTCTTCATCCGGTTTTATCCAATTCGATACACTGCTTCCAGTCTCCTTGGAAGCTGCTGTCATTTCTGCTTCCCGTTCTCCTGCCTGCCCTAGATATGCCTCTCCAGCAAGCACTACGGTCAGCAGAAGTACTGCCATACTTGTACATGCAATGATTTTCTTCATATTCTTTACTCCAAAGCTCTGCTTATCTGGAAATATCATCCTGCTGTTCTACAAGATTTACCCTGATAACACCATCTACCTTCATCAAACGCTGTGCAATGTCCACCATCTGCTTCGCATCTGCTTTTTTCAATATATTCTCCTGCACTTTGTAAACCAGTTCACAGGAAGTAGCTGTTACATTTTTAATGGTCTGGTGTGCCTTTCCTTCAAAATGACTTTCTACTACTGTTTCTATCTTATTCTGTGCCTCCAGCTTTCCTTGAATAATCAAAAGCTGCTGTCCAGAAGAAACAGACTGTTTTGTCAAAAGCATAAAAATCAAAAGGAACACACTTCCGATTCCAACGAGTGCATATTGGGAAACACCACATCCGATACCCAGTGCGATTGCCCAAAAAATAAAAGCTGCATCTCTTACATCCTTAATGGCGGTACGAAAACGAATGATAGACAATGCACCTACCATACCAAGGGAGAGTGCAATATTATTACTAATTACCCCCATGATCATGGTGGTTGTAATAGCAATAGCACCCAGACTCACATTAAATTTCTTACTGTAAGAAACTCCGGAATAAGTGATTTTATATACAAACATAATAAAAAATGCTGCTATCAAGGCTACCACATTATTTAGCACGATTGTCATTACATCAATCGTAGTTCCACCCATCAATTCTTCTAAAATAAATTCTCGCATCTTTTTACCCATGCATTTCGCAAGCAATCTTACGAACTACCCGACAGGTTGAAAGAAGGGGTAATTTGCACTTTTCCTTTCCTTCATTTATTTCTTTCAACCTTTTTTGCTTTTATAACTAAGATTTAACCGTTTACCATCAATCTTGCCATGGAATACTTACTATAGGATTCCGCCACACCATCCAGGCTTTCTAATAAAGGCTTTAATGCGGAAGGAAAAAAGTCGTTATACTTCACTTCCAGCACACCCATATCCGGCCTTATCAAAGGAATATAAAAAGGTTCTTGTTCAAAAATACCATAAGGATTTACCGTTCCTCTTATATTCCGGTCAAAGGTCACCCGTACATCACTAATTGGGTAGGTATATGCTGTCCTCTCATACTCCACAATAGTCTTAGGAAAATATACCTGCTCTGTCATCTTTACATAAAGACGCTTTGCCAGTTCTTCCTGTCTTTCTAACAGAAAATCGTATTGGTGACTCTCCATCATCATTACTTCTTCTCTTGTCAGTTCAATCGAATATTTGATTCCGTCAGAACCATTTTTACACTTATATTCCAGTTTCGCACTCAATGCATCCGGAGAATAAATTCTTACCCTTATTTTTCTCTTTTCCAACACACCATCCAGATTATCTTTTAAATCCGCATCCGTTATGGAATCGTAATATTGGGAGCGTACCATGTAGTTTCCACCCACACCGTATTGATCCGGCTCCATCACAGCTTCCAGCATACCCTGTATCCTCAAATATGTTTCTTCTGTTATGATATATTTTTGTTCTTTTCGAAAGATTGGTGCCATACTATTTCCTCCTTTGTTCCATCCAATACCTCACACGGTCAGGACATACTTTGGTAAATAGTTTCTGCTTTCGATTTAAAAATAACTGCCAAACCACGCTTATTACTGCGATTCCTGATATAGTCACAATCTGTAATGCCCCACTCACCTTAAATGCATCCGCAAGCATCCATGCACCCCATAGGGATGTCATTGCTGAAATTGCAATCACAGGGAAGAATATTTCTGCCATACCAGCGAATACTCCACACACCACCGCCAGTAAAATCGAAGGATATAACAGCCATCCTATACACATTCCTACCAGAAAACATAGTACAAACCCACCCAGACGATGCCAGCGATATCCAAAAAAAGCAAGTACCACTCCCACTACTGCAACACAGGTTGCTATGCTTCTTAGAGACTCTGTTCCTGTCATGAAATAAAAGGACGCAGTTGCAGTTCCCATAAACAGAATTGCAGAAAAAAACATCCGGTAGGTACGAAATCCTAGCACACATCCTATAATCCCCAATATTATGACACATATCCCACCTAAAGAAAGAAAGGGACTTACTTCCTCACTGAGGCCGGTTGTATTTACAAACTCCAGAAAAAATTCTTTCATCAACTCACTCATACTATCTATCACTCCTTACAGAAGTCATTTAACGCTTTGCTGTATCCGGAATCCCCCATTTCCATCGCATTCTGCGCAAAAACAACATCCGATATCTGGTACTCTTCCACAATTTCATTTAAATCATAATAAAACTCATCATCCACATTAATATTTACTACATAAACTCCTTCATAATAATCTTTCAGATAAGGAACCAGTAATCTTCCCACACTGTCACAAAGGAGTAATAAATACTGTCCTTCTTTCTTTGTATCTTTCGTTTTTCCCTCAACAATAGCCCTAAAATAAGTACTGTCAATAAATGCCCCGAGATTTCTAGAAGAAGAGGTAACGATAGGCTTTTTATAGCTTATTTTTTTTCCAAAACTATCTTCCCCCATGACTTCGGCCATATTGGGAGTATCCGGTAATAAATAATAGTAATTCTGATCCCTAAGCTCCTCTAAATCCTCAGTAAAACTCAGATTTTCATTTAACATGAGTCCCCCTCTGAAGGAAGCATACATATATTCATAATATTGTTCCAAAGGGATACTTTCGAATCCCAATTCATTACATAAGGCTTCCGTTCCATAGTAGGCACCTCTTGTTGTCCACGCATCCTCGGTTCTAAAAAAAATATATTCGTCACTATGCTCCTGTAAAACTGACAATGTATTTACTAAAACACTTTTTTGCGGAAGCTGGTCTGAAAGCTGTTTCATATACTTTAAATAAGACTCTTTATCTTCTGTATATCCGGCCTCCAGCAAAATACGATGTGGAATGGGAACTACATAAACATGCTCCAAAACCGGGCAGTTCTCCAATATGCCTTCTACTATGGCTGCTGTGCGTCCTATATCTTCCTCATGATAAAGAAAACGGCAAAAAACCCGGTCCTCATAACAAATCAGTTCCTCATCCTCATAAAGTATTTGTCCGGATGATTCCTGACCTGTTTCTACTTCCTCTTCATGATAAGAATTTTCTAACAGAGTGTTTTGTTCCAAGGTTTTCTTCTGTGATTCTTTCTTTACGAATGCTTCCAGAAGAACGCATCCTATGACCAGTCCCAGACATATCACTATCAGCAGCAGATTTCTTATTCCCTTGCGTTCCATAAATCCTATTCTTCTCCTTCCAGACCTCTGCAACAAATCTGTACTCCTGATTTCTGTCGCAGTTCCATGATTCCTGGTTCCATTTCACAACTTTTTGGAATGCTTATTTTTTTCAGAGCCTTGCAATCTGCGAAAGCACTTAATCCAATCTTTTCCACAGAATCTGGCAGTTCTATTTCTTCCAGTTTTTCGCAGCCTCTAAAACAGTGATTTCCCACGACTTTTAACCTGGAATTTTCTGCAAACTGAACCTTTTTTAATCCTTTACATCCTCCAAACGCTGCACCGCCTAAAATCTCTAATTCCTTCGGAAACTCTACTATTTCTAACGCTTCACAATTTTCAAAGGCTGAGGTACCGATGGATGTTATCTTCATTTTTGCAAAACTAGTGATGTATTTTAAGGAATTACAATCTGCAAAGGCATAAGGACCAATTTTCTCAATAGAATCCGGTAATACTACCTGTTCTAAAGCCTCGCAGTCAAAAAACATACTCTTAGGAATTTTTTTTGCCTGAACCTTAATTTCCACCTTCTTTAAAAACTCTTCTTTACGAAATCCCTGTTCATCCACCTTCTCATATTCATCCAATTGATTAAAATACAATTCTGTCCTAAATTCCGTCAATGGAAGAAAACCCCAACTTTGTTTCTCCCGTTCTAAATTACTGGATACTACTTTTCCTCCTCGTTCACAACTGACGTAACCAAACACAGAAACATTTTTTTCAAAAGTAATGGTTTCTCTGGCAATGATAGAACTGATTTTGCCTTTCTGTCCAATCATGGCATTTTCTTCTATATAAATGTCTCCCTGTGTAAATACATTTCCTAACACTACTGCATTTTTACCAATATGTACGTCTGCCTCTGCAAAAATATTACCACATACCACTGCATCATCACAAAGTCGTACCCCTTTGTGGGAACGCACATCACCTTTTACTATGATGTGTTCCAGAATCTTTACATTTCCTCTTGATAATACAGTAATGTCTGCCACACCTTGCTCATCGGCAACGTCCTGGTCCACACAATCTATGTTTCTCTTTATGTCTAACTGGTTTGCAGCCTTGAATACCCTAGGATTTCTATGTTCCATAGCATCCTTAATTTGCTCCGGATATTGTCCAATCAAAATTTCAGGTGCATATAATCTGCGGAAACGGCAATCCTTCCCTATGCTTAGTCTTTTTCCGGCAGATGCACTCATTCCTAAATTACATTGATCGTAAACTGCCAGGGTCTGTTCTGCATCCACCCATCTTTCTATCTTAGTTTTTTCTCCCAGCACCATTTTTTCCTTGGCATAAGCTGCACGAAGTTTTACTTCGTTTTCCACTATCGCCATATTATGTCCACTGTATATCTCTTTTTGATAAACCTTTACTTTCTTTGGAGAATAAAAACTCTTATCCTGGCAGATGATTAATTCCTCCACCTCTTCTGGAAGGCTGATTTCTTCATCGCCATCCACAAATTCCTCTTCTTTGGACAAAATAATGGTCTCTTCCTCTACGGAAGAAATATTCTTTTCCACAAGCTCCGCAAAAGATTTTCCAAAATATCTGGCGTCCTTAATTTTTTCCTGCTGAATGTTCAATATGCTGCCCTTTCTCTTCCTACAATATGCCATTGCACCAACAAAAGGAGCCAGCAGCATAATGACAAATACAACCGTCAAAACAATAATATACTGCAACTCGTTTTCCTCCAATTTTCTTTCCATACCCAATGATTCAAATCAAGAATCATTGAGGCTATACTTTCTTTTTCTCTGTAAAACGAGCTGTCTTCGCCCACTTTACCTTTCTCTTTGTTACAATATCTGCAATCGCATCTAAAAATCCCAAACTAATATTCCACATATAAAAATAGAAATTAAACAACAACAATGGTAACAGGAACACTTCCCCCATAATACCATCCAAAAATAATGCCGTTCCAATTTCAAAGAATGGTGCAAAATTACCGAAGGAACAATACGTTGCCACGAACAATAAAACCCACCATCCGGCAAACAGATTCATCTCTCCAAGGAAGAAAAGAACCAAAGAGGCTATCTGACCTAATAACATAAAGAATGGAACTGCATATACAAACAGCAACAGTATTCCATCCAGTTTTTCTCTGAAATTCATATGTGGTGTAAGTAATGTCTTGAAAAAATAGCGGAAAAGCACCTGATTATGTCCTCTCGCCCATCTGCGAATCTGTTTTGCCCGCACAGTCCAGGTTTCCGGAGCCTCTTCGTAACATTCTGCGGAATTCGCATAAATTACCTTCCATCCACTGGTATAAAGTCTGTAAGTCAGCTCTGTATCTTCCGCCAATACCAATGGATTAAAACCACCTGTACTAAGCAAAATGTCTTTTCGAAAACCACCCACCGTTCCACCATACTGAGGAATGGTTTTCAAATTATAACGTGCCTGCTGGTCTACCTGATAACCACCAGACCGTTCTAAGTTAATCAATCTGGTTAATATATTTTTATTTGTGTTATATGGAATTACTCTTCCCATAACAGCGCCTACTTCCGGATCCTCGAAAGCACTGGCAAGCTGCTTTAACATATCCTTTGCAGGACGATAATCCGCATCAAAAACAATGATAATCTCTCCAGTGGCAATCTGCATAGCATCATTTAATCCTACCGGCTTTCCTCTGTCAGGGCAGTCTCTATGTAAAGGACGGATAAATTCATATTTTTTATGATATTCATCCAGCAGTTCTTTGGTTCTATCCGAAGAATTATCATTAATCGGAATAATCTCTAGTCTGTCCCTGTCATAGTCACATTCCAACAAAGAATCCAACACATAAGATAACACCTGTTCTTCATTGTGCATCGGTATCAATACTGTAATGGACTTCATTTTACTGGAATAGATATCATTATAATACAGCCTTTGGCGGCCAGCCATTCGATTGATTCCAAAAAGAAAATGTCTTATGACATAAATCAAAATCAGGATAATGTTGAAAACCATATATCCTTTTATGATTGCTACGACCATTTCCATTCTCCTTTCCTCTTTCCAAAATCGTATTCTTTTATAATTTTATTAATAAAGATTGCGTAAATCGCTACAAAATATGAAAAATCAAACATTGGTCCAATTACAAAAAACAACAGTGCCATATATAAAACGGAAAACTCATGTAATAAAAACAGGAATACAATATAGCGAACTGCTCCAAATATCATGGAATAAAGCATAATTCCCATAAAAGTCAACAACTTATATCCATATGCTTTTCGCCCCATAAATCCCACTACCAGACTGGCCAATACAATAAAAGTAATCCAGATTCCAATCTGTTGTTTGATATAAAGGTCTGAATACTCGCCTATAGTGTAAGGGAATTCTTTCCCACCAAATACAAAAAATACACAATTTACCACATGCACCAGCACCGTATACAACAAAAAGATTCCTATCGGTTTTCCTGTTTTTTTCAACAGTTCCATGATAAGATATATGCCAAAGCAAATCGCCAAATTGATGCAGACTGTAGAAAATTCCGGATATGTCGTAGGAAGTTCCACATACTGCATGGTTCCAAAAATGGAATACTCACTGTTCATCACCGTTATGGACTCCTTTGGAAACACCTGCGAAAGCACCCATGTGGTGATTTGGGCTAATTTCTGTGTAATAGTATCTATATTTAAAATAAATACAATCAAAGAAGGAATCATCAAAAGACAGGTGAAAAGAATGCTCATTTTCATGTCTATTTTTATTCTTCGATATGTACGTGCATAATAAATTTTTTTCTTTTTACTCATAAAAACTTTCTCCATAAAATTTCAGTAATGTCAAATTTACTACCTTTTATTTCTTTCTTAACCTTTATTTTTTCACGTTTCTACACCAAAGCGCCTCATTTTCTTTTAAAAATTGCTAAACGTATTTTATCGACTTCGCCTTCAAAATTCAATCCCTATTACTCAAGTGGTAAAAAAATGACTCAAGTGGTCATTGATATATTATCTTTAAACATCATTTTTTTCTTTTCTATTTCTATTTTAGCAATCTCAATTCTATACCTCAATGATACACGTCTGCATATTTTAACAACGTCACTTTCTCGTAACTGTTCACATGGCAGTTATACTTTCCCTATTTTCCCAATTCATAATAGTAACGGATTCCATCAAAATATTCAAGCTAAAAATTTCCTGATATCAAAATACGAAAAAATAGGACTTAAATCAGTCAAAGCCCTTATATTTAAAGGTTCTTCTTGATTCAGCCCTATTTTTTCCCAGATTCCTACGTTACAGTACTTTTTCCCCATTATGATAATCTGCGATATCATAACTTAAGTTTACTGCATTTTTATGATATATCTTACGGAACATTCCAAATATTCTATTCACAATCACTTCTATATCCTTGTCATCTACATTCAGAAGTACCACTAAAATCTGTTCACTGCTAAATCTTGTACTCACATCAATACTCCGAAGCACCTCTTTAATGGTCTTTTCCATACATTCCATGGCATATTCCTGTTCCTCGGTATCGATTTGATTATAATCCGTAGGTTCTAAAGTCAACATTAAAAAATGAACATTATAACCAAACCTGTCCACAAGATTATGAAGGAAATCATATATTTTCGCAAACTCCCTGTACGCCAGATTTTGCGTTCCCCCTTGAGCCCTGTTATCCGCTAAGTTTTTTACAATCCTGTTCAAATCCACAGAAGCTTTCTTGTGATTTGTCCCATCTTTCTGTGTATGCATGTAATAACCTGCTTTACCGCTTTGTTTTATGTGATACAAAGCCTTGTCTGCCTTTTTTAAAACTTCCGGATAAACATCATTTTTTTGTGTCATGCACATTCCTATGGACAAAGAAGAAAAAGACAGATAGGTATTTTCCTCCTTTCTTTGATGAAATGCTGCCATAATGTCTTCTATTTTGGCTTTTGCTTTCTCCTCGTCAGTGTCTTTCATGTAATATAAAAATTCATCTCCGCCAATTCGGGACATGATTGCATTTTCCGGAAAGGACAGTAACACCTCTCCCACACTTTTGATGGCATAATCACCGGCAAGATGTCCCATAATATCATTGGTTTTCTTAAGATTATCCAAATCAATAAATGCCAGACAGCCTGCAGATTCCTGTAGTGCTTCTATGATTTCCTTCTCGCCATTCTTTCTGTTTAAGAGACCTGTCAGCAAATCATATTTTTCACTTTTCTGAGATTCTTCTTCCATGTTTTTTACAATCTGATTCAGAAGAAGTGTACTTTCACCGGAAAGGGTCTTTTCATTATTCTGATTTCTATCATCTTCCTGAATCGATAACTCTCCACTATGTATCAATTCTAAAAATACATCCGTATAATCAGCATCAAATTGTGTACCCTTTCCCTCCTCAAACTGTTTGCAGATTGCTTCTTCGGATAATTTGTCTCTGTAGATTCTTCTACTGTTCATGGCATCAAAGGCATCACAAATACATATGATTTTCGCAACTTCCGGAATTTCATTCCCTGCAATCCCTTCCGGATATCCCTTGCCGTCATATCTTTCATGATGATATTTTGCACCCAATGCCACGTCTGGTATGGTTTCAATCTCCCTTAAAATATCGCTTCCTATGCTGGTATGTGATTTAATAATTCCATACTCAATTTCCGTAAGTTTCCCAGGCTTATTTAAAATGCTGTCAGGAATACCAACTTTCCCAATATCATGCAGCAAGGCAATGTATTTTAAGTTCCGAATTTTATCCTCATCCCAGCCAAGTTTTCTTGCCAGCTTTGCACTATATTCGGACACACGAATGGAATGTCCTTTTGTATAGCTGTCCTTTGCTTCGATGATACTGGCGATGGTAGCAATGGTCTCAAAAGAAATTTGTTCTATCTGCTTTGTTTTCTCTTCCACTTTCTTTTCAAGGTCCGTCATAAGTTCTTCTAACTGTAATACACGACCAATCCTGTTCAGCATTACCTCCGGAACAAAGGGCTTTCTGATAAAATCTACCGCCCCCATATTTAATCCTTTGATTTCATTTTCAACATTGACATCTGCGGTCAAAAATACCACCGGTGTATTTTGATTCATTGGCAGGGTTTTGATATGCTCAAAGGTTTCAAAACCATCCATTCCTTGCATCATGATATCTAGCAAAATTAAATCCACCTGATTCTTTTCTAAATATTTTATTGCTCTTTCACCGGACTTTGCCAATGCAAGCTTATATTTGTCCTTTAACACACTTTCCACAAAACTCAGATTTGTAGGTGTATCATCCACCACAAGAATATGTTTCATCCTCTTCCTCCTTACGGTTCTTCCTGTAACAGGTAATCACCAAGCCCTGTTAATCTATACGAGAGTGATGCCAAAGAAACAAAACACCGCAGGCACGCTTTCGCTGCGTTCAGCTCGTAGCGGTACTAAATTCGCGAAAGTCGCTCATTAAGTACCGACGGTCGAACAAGCACCTGCTTATGTTTTTGTTCTTTTTTATCACTCAAGATATGTTTTGATAGTTTCTCAATTACCTACTTCCTGTAAAACAGAGATGATTTCGTCATAATCGTATTGATTTGCGTATTCTGTTATCTGCTGTATTTTCTTACTGTCTTCCTCGTTAAAATGTTTCCCTTTTAATTCATCCATTAATTTTGCAATCTCTTGTGAATCCATGTCGTCACAAGCATCTGTCATGGCTTTTATCCATCTCTTATCCAAAGCTTGCTGTGGGAAGTCTGTGCTCATGTTTTCTTCCCCGTCTACGGTTTCTTCCGCAAAGAACTCCTTGAGGTTTTCTTCCACCTCGTTTGCTTTACAGACAAAATCATCATAGTGTGACTCTATAAAGTCTAATTGCTCCTTTTTCCCTGCCATTTCAAGCTCCTTTGACAGTTCCGATAATTCCATTGCCCCAATAGAGGCACTGGCTGACTTTAACCCATGCACATCAATCACAAAGTTTTTAATATCTCCTTCTCTTTTTGCCTGGTCAATCCGCTGAAGTTTCGTCCGCAAATCCGCATAGTAAGTCTGCAATATATTCAGATATATTTCTTCGTTTATCTGGATTCTTTCCATGGCACCTTGCACATCAATTCCCTTAATAAAGAGGGAGTCTGATTTTTCTATTGCCTTAGATACCGGTTCTGCCTCAGGTGTTATTTCTGTTTCTGATATCATTGTTGTTTCTGACGTCATTCCCGTTTCTGATACCAGTGCCAGGTACTTATATAAAACTTCTTCTAACTGCTTTACATCAATGGGTTTTGCAACATAATCATCAAAACCTGCTGATATTAATTCTTTTTTGGCACCATAAACTGCATTGGCAGTCAGGGCAACAATGGGTACTGTTTTACAATATGGAAGCTCCAGCTGCCGGATTTCTCTGGTGGTTTCGATTCCATCCTTCTCCGGCATCATATGGTCCATAAAGATAAGGGTATATTGATTGTTTTTCACGAGACGAATGGCTTCCTCTCCGCCGGATGCCGTATCGACTACCAGTCTGTACGGCTCAAGCAGTTTCTTCGCGATAATAAGATTGGTAGCATTATCATCCACCACCAGTATCCTCTTTCCGGACATATTTTTATCGACAGTCGGGATAAATATACTCTTTTGTATCTTTCTTCTTCCTTCTAAGTCATCTGTCAGGTTAAGAGGCGTTTCATTTATTACTTCCTGTTCAATGGTCATGGTGAACGTGGTTCCTTCTCCATAAACACTTTCTACCTGTATACTTCCATCCATAAGTTCGCAAAGATTTTTTGTGATTGCCAGTCCTAAGCCTGTTCCCTTTACCAGATGATTCTTTTTGACATCTACCTGGGCAAATGCATCAAACAATTTATGATAATCCGCCTCTTTGATACCGATACCGGTATCGATTACTTTAAATATAATCTTACACTTCTTACCTTCCAGTCTTTCATTGTCAATTCTCAGTTTAATAAAACCTTTTTTCGTAAACTTTACCGAATTACCCAGTATGTTAATCAGAATTTGCTTGATTCGTATTGCATCTCCATATAAAACACTAGGCACATCATCACCGGTTTCATATTTTAAACTTACCTTGTCATCTGTAATTCTAATCTTAATTAGACTAATGACATCGTATATTACAGAAGCAAAATCGTATTCTTCCTTTACAATCTCATATTTTCCTGATTCAATTTTGGAAAGGTCTAAGATGTCATTGATAATTTCCAGCAAACTATTTCCTGCATTATAAATCTGGCTTACATTTTTAGCAGTTTCATCCTCAAGTTCTCCCCTTAGTAATATCTCACTCATACCTATAATGGAATTCATAGGGGTACGTATCTCATGACTCATATTTGCAAGAAATGCACTCTTAGCATTATTTGCACGGACCGCTTCCTCTTTTGCCGCATTTAATTCCTCAATAATCCGGTAGGTTTCCGTCATATCATTCACTACAATAATATCGCTGATAAATTCGTTGTAGCTGTCCTTAACATGACTGATTTCCAGCTTACATACTTTATGATTTAATTCACAGGTACATTCTATGGTTTTTGAGGTTTCATCCTTTCCAGGCTCTGTTATCAATGGCAAATCAAACAATTCATCCAACGTCTTCAACTTTAACAGTTCTTCCGGCATATCAAAAAAATCAACGGCTTTTGCATTGCATATTTTCAAATAATGATTTTCATCCACAATCAACATAGGCACATTCACAGACGCATAGATATAATCCGACAGATTTTGTACACTGATATTGTTTATTTTGGTTCGTCTGGACATTGCATAAGCAAAGATAACTGCCAGTGGCTGAAAAATGGAACTTGTCGGAAATGCCGCACGTGGCTCTCCAAGGGTAAATGTGTCCATAAACAAACCTGTTCCGATAATCACAAGCACCAGAATACAGGACTTTGCCATAACAATTTCTCTCTTCTTACCCCTGTGCACGAGACAATATACCATTTCTGCACATACAATGATAAGAAAACCGATTAAATACACGTTATAAATAGTACGCCCAATATATTTTTCTGTCATATATGACATTCCATAGTCTGTAATTACAAATTCACAGGCATTTCTGACACTAATCATGGGATATACCACCAAAGCACCAAATACATAATAGATGTCCGCTATTTTTTTAAAAAGAGGCGGAATGTTCAGCCATGTCCCTACCAAAAGACCTGCCATAACCAACACCCCAACCACTCCAATCAGGTAAAAGGCTCTCCAGAAAAATGCCCCTTCCTGGGTTGTCTGCAAGGTAAATACTCCCATTCCCAGAGACCAGATAAAACTAAAAAGTCCCAGAAAGAGAAAATACCAGTTACCATGCAGATGTTTATCTTCCTGAATGATATTATTTACCGCCAATACGAAGGATACGGTTCCCGATGCAATAAAAAATACTGATAATAACAAGCTCATATCCTTCCTCCTTATACCACAAAATTTAAAACCAGATTAATGGCTGCAAATATCAGCATCAACCACCAATGGGATACCGGTTTTTTCTTTTCGATTATGATTTTCATTACCGTGTAAATAAGCAATCCGTATAAAACTGCATTGCCAATATTAAAGGTCATTCCAACATAAGCAATCAGGCACAAACCATATATAAAAAATGCCACTTTCTTTCTGTCATACGCCCTAAACCTTAATACCAGTTCCAAGCCTACATAAATCAGTGCCGGTGCAGCAACATAAGTTGCCATGGAAGTGAATAGTGGCGAAAAGAAAAAGCACAACAAAAACAGACATCCTGTAGTAAGTGCCGTGATTCCTGTTTTCCCTCCACTCACAATTCCTACCAGTGACTCTCCATAACTAGTCACTGTCGAGGTTCCCATGATACCACTGACAACATTTCCAACACCATCTACAGTAATGACTCTCTTTAAACTTACCGTTTCCCTCATTCTAGGATCTATATCACTGTTTATTGCATCAAAGGCAGACATATTGGTTCCTATGGCATCAAAAAAATGTCCCATGGTAAACACAAAGATCGCATGAATAAACTGAAGGAAGGTTTTTTTGTCGTAAATAACTTCACAAATATCAGGAAACGAAAACATAACCTTCGTAATATCCGTAGCATTATAGGAAAACGAAAAAATCTCTCCAAGATACTGATTCACAGAAATACCGGTCTGCTGGTATGCCGTATAATAACTTACACATATACTCAAAACATATGCCACCAAAAGCCCGGTTAGGACAAATCCCTTTTTGTTATATCGTTTCATTATATAGATAAGGAAAAGACTGATTACTGTAATAACCACCGGAACAACGTCTATGCTTCCAAGGATATAGATACCATTTTGTTTTTTAATCAATCCGGTGGTGCTGATTCCATATAAAAACAGAGCCAGTCCAATCCCGGACATCACCATTCCCCTGAAATCATCATCGATAATCTCCATAATTTTATCGTATACCGAAAATTTTACAAAGGCACATATCAAAATTCCCGCAGTATAGGTAGCTAAAAGCAGTACCTGCCACTTTACCGCCTCGGGACCGCTTGCCAGCCCCGCAAAAATCCCCGCAAGTCCAAGTCCGGGCGCCAACGCAATGGGAAGCTTCGTATAAAATGCGGAAACAATGGTGGTAAATCCTGATACGCATACAGTGGCAAGAAATACACCATTATAATCCATTCCTATGGAAGACATCACGGTAGGATTTACAACCAATATGTAAGACATTGCCATAAACATGGCAATACCTGCAAATATTTCATTTTTTATCGTTGTATTGTGAAATTTAAGATTAAAATAGTCCATAACACGTTCTCCTGACATTTTGTATACTACATAGTATATCATATTTTTTCATTTTAGGAGAAATTTGCGTAAAATTCGCCCTTTTTTGCGTAAATTTTTATGCAGAAAAAAACAGCCTCCCAACACATTTTCGAAAACAAGTTATTTAAGTTGATAAAAGAATACGCTGCCAAAAATGAGAATCATGACATTAGCGTAACGGCATTTTACGAGTTTAAGGCAGACTCGGATGCCTTCTACTTACGGATTATATTTGGATAATTTACTGTATATACAATCAAAATCGGGTAGGAACTAATCAACTAATGATTAGCCTCCTACCCGATTCATCACCCATTTATTGTTCTTCCACATTTACTCCTAATCCTGTGTACCATATTCTCAATGCAACAGCCTCTTTTCCTCAAATAAAATCCGGCTGACCGATTAATACCTTCTTCCCTTCAAAGGCAAAGCCGTACTTTCGTATCTTTTCCTTCGGAATCCCCCTTGCAATCAAAGTTGCTTCGTACTGCTTTTCTTCTATCTGGGCGAGGGCTTTTTCTACTGTCTCGGATAAACTTTTCTCATCCATCGGGTCGTGTACTTTAAATTCCAAAATCATGGCATCCTTTGTTTTATCTTTTGGTTCCATGGTCAAATCATAACATCCAAAACCGCTTTCCCGGTTAGAAGTTATGACATATTCTCTTCTTAAATCCACCAAAAGACCAAGTACAAAGCCATGATAAAAGCGTTCTGGTTCGTCTCCGAATTTTCCTTTTCCGGTGTCGAAATAGCTGAAGGTTTCAATGGTTACCCTCTGCATATAGTAATTCATGGCTTTTAAGTCTCCTGCAAGCAGTGCCGTAACGAAATCACCATATTCATCCGATTCCTCAAACCAG
>JAFQBM010000046.1 GCA_017399685.1 Lachnospiraceae bacterium | reverse complement strand
GCTGTTCCGTCCCAGTATCCGTACTCAAAACCAAGTACATGGTAGGTATTATGGTTATCCCTTCCTCCGGCGCTCCAGGAATTCCACTGGGTGGTCCGGTCGGGACTTAAACGGTTAAAGGTTACGTTATAGGTACTGGAGGGTACTTTTGCACTCCAGGTGTTACTGTTTACTTTCGTCATAATATAATGGTCATGACCATAGGTGTTGTCTACCAGTTCTATGACCGCGTTGTCATTTCCAACCCACTGTTCTGCTGTATTGTCCACCAGATACAAAGTGGTGTAGTTTGCCGCCTGTACAGCAAAGTTCTCCAATCCTAGATTGGTGAAAACAAGAGTCAGTAACAGTATCAAAGATATGATTCTGTTTATTCTTTTTCTCTTTTTCATTTTAATCCTCTCTTTCATTGTAATTATTTGATTTTTCCCCTTAAATTATATATTTTACTCTCCACCATCAGTAAAAATCATATTTGCCACTCTCAATTGTTTTTAGATAGAGTGGAAATATTTTCATATGATAGCATGGAAAATCAAAAAAATCAACCTTATATTACCATTTTCGACATTTTCCATTCATTTAAAGTATTTTTAACACCATAAACTATATTTTTATACCTTTTGATTTCCTTAAGCATAATTATTCATACTATATCTTCTAATCCACCACTGAAGTAAAAACACTCATTTATAATTCTAACCATATAAAGAATCTCAAATTAATTTCTTCACAATGTAAATAGGCATATCACATATAATGTCCGGCAGTAGCGACTTTGGGAAGGGCTTAAAAAATCTTAGCATCTTGTTCCATAAAAAAGTAATTGCCGGACACGGATGTCCGGCAAAGCCCCAACCGAGCCATGGACGGCTCGTTTGGGGCGGTTACGTTAATTATAGTAAACTTTAATAAAGATGCTTAGATTTTTAAGTCCTGTACAACGGAGCTACTGACAGACATCATATGCGATATGCCATTATCATTATCAGCACTATTATTACGTTTTCTCTTGTCTATATGCAAATAACCCTACATAAACAATACTTTTCTCTTAGTATTTCTACTTCTCTTCACTTAAATATTTTTCAATATTTAAAATAGCATCCTTTTCATCCAAACCATCAGCAGAAACTACTACTTCTTCCCCTGCTGACAATCCAAGGCTCATCATACCCATAATAGATTTTGCATTAATTCTTTTATCCTTTATTTCTACAAAAATGCTGCTTTCATATCTGCTTGCCACCTGCACAAATAGTGCTACCGGTCTAGCCTCCAGTCCTGATGGAATGTTAATTGTCATCTTCTTTGTAATCATTGTTCTCCTCCTAAAACTTATTTTCTTCTTTCTCTCTTATTTCATTTGCATAGTTGCTAATTTTTCTTAATCTATGATTAACACCGGATTTTCCCACCGGTGGATTAAGCATGCCACCTAATTCCTTAAGAGACGCATCCTGATATTCCAGTCTTAAATCTGCAATTTCCAATAATGACTTTGGTAAATTCAATAGTTTTCCCTGTTGCTTTAGATATAAAATATCCTCCACCTGCTTCACCGCAGCATTCACTGTTTTATTCAAATTCGCAGTCTCACAATTCACCTTACGGTTTACGTCATTTCTCACATCCCTTAAGATGCGCACATTTTCAAATTCCAATAAGGAAATATGTGCCTCCATAATATTCAACATATCTGCAATCATGGAGCCTTCTTTTAAGTACAGTACAAAATACTTCTTCCTAGAAATAATCTTTGGTTCTAAATCGAAGCATTCCATCATTTCCTTCATCATCACAGCCTTTTCTTCGCTGTCACACACAATCTCAAAATGATATCCTTTCTGTGGGTCACTAATGGAACCGGCTGCAAGAAAACTTCCCTTTAAAAAAGCCCTTTTGCAACACAAATTCTGCACTACCAAATGCTGAATGGTATCCTCATATATATTCGAATAAGCATCCCCGGATATATCCACCGGATGAATTAACTTTGTTGCTTCTAAGATTCTCATAGCCTCTTCATGCTGAAGAACCAAAACCTGATAGGTATATCCGCCACTCACTGCCCTGTTCTTCCTGCAAACCGTTTCCGGACATATCCGAAAAGCCCGTCGCAATAACTCATAGTAACAGGTTGCAACATAGATACTTTCTGTGGTAACAATAATCCGGTACTCCTCATTTGCAGAAATGGATACTTTACCCTCCATGGTAATCATGGCTGCGATTTGTGCAATCTGGCAATGCCTGGCGTTTGGAATATGTTTTACAAGTTCTTCTTTTACTTTACCGGAAAAAGACATATCCCCACTCCTTTGCTAATTTTCCTCAATATCTTTATGTATGGTTTTCATCGTATACTCGCCACCTGCCAATTCTTTACTCAGAAGATTCGCCATGGTAACAGAACGATGTTTTCCTCCGGTACAGCCAATGGCAATTACCAGTTGATTTCTTCCTTCTTTCTTATATTTGGGAATCAAAAACAAAATCATATCCTTTAACTTATCCAGAAACTCCTGGGCTTCGCCACCCTGTTTCACATATTCCTGAATGACTTCCATATTCCCTGTCAAGGTCCGAAGACTTGGAACATAATAAGGATTCGGAAGAAATCTCACATCAAACACCAAATCTGCATCCAAAGGAATTCCATATTTAAATCCAAAAGAAAGAATCGTTACAATAAAGTTGTGGTACTCCTCATTTTTCACAAAAATCTTTTGAAGTTCCATATTCAATTCTCTGGTAAGCAGCTTACTGGTATCTATAATATAGGAAGCCTTACTCTTTAAAAATGCCATTTTTTCTCTTTCTTCCTGAATTCCATCCTCAATTCTGCCTTCCGCAGCCAAAGGATGCCTCCTTCTGGTTTCTTTATAACGCTTTACCAAAGTCTCATCCATGGCTTCCAAAAACAAAATTTCATAATGAATCTTGTCTTCCTCCAAAGCATTCAGATAAATGGAAGCCTCTTCTAAATTCTTACCATTTCGAATATCAATGCCAATGGCAACATTGTCAATCTCTGTATTTTCGTCGTATGCAATTTTCGCAAACGTCTTAATCAAAGGAATTGGAAGATTATCCACACAAAAATACCCGAAATCCTCAAACATTTTTAATGCAGTACTTTTTCCAGCCCCAGACATTCCGGTAACAATGACAAATCTCATGTAAAATCTCCTATCTTTTCAACCTCCATCTCCAAGGTTACGCCAAATTGCTTTTGCACCTCAGACTGGACATCCTGTATCACCTGCATTACCTCTTTCGCTGTAGCTTTCTCTTTATTGATGACAAAGCCACAATGTTTTTCTGATACTGCTGCACCGCCTACCTGATATCCTCTCAATCCGGCATCCTGTATCAACTTCCCGGCAAAATAGCCCTGCGGTCTTTTAAAAGTACTTCCTGCACTTGGAAATTCTAAGGGTTGTTTCTGTCTCCTTAGACGATCAAACCCTTCCTGTTTTTCTTTGATGGCATCGTGTTCGCCTTTCGCAAGCTGAAACACTGCTTCTACCACATAATATTCTTCTTCCTTAATAATACTTCTGCGATATCCAAATCTGCACTCTTCTTTTGAAAATACTTTTCTATTACCATTACCATCCAAAGCCACTACCTGTTCAATGACCTGACTCATTTCTCCATCATAAGCTCCGGCATTCATTCGTACTGCTCCACCCACAGTTCCTGGTATTCCCCCAGCGAACTCAAGCCCGCTCAATCCATGCTGTCTTGCAAACAAAGCAAGCTTATACAAAGAACAACCTGCCTGGGCAGTTATTTTACCATCCGGCTCCATTTTTATCTCATTAAAATTACTCTGAAGCTTCATAACCACGCCATCAAAGCCTTTATCTGACACCAATAAATTACTTCCGTTTCCCACGGTTACAAAAGGAACCTGATTCTCTTCTTTCCACTTTAGCAAAGCGGAAATCTCCTCCACTGTTTTTGGAAAAACCATTACCGCAGCATTTCCGCCAATCCGAAAGGTGGTATGTTTACTCATTGGTTCATTATATCGGATAGAATCCTCATTCAGTAATGTTTTTAATTCTTCTAACAATGTTTCCTTCATTTTAAAAATAATCTCCATTTACATAGTTAAACCTATCTTACAATATTGAAGATTATTATTCAATGTGAAAATTACTGAAAAAACGAAACGAAATTCAATTCCTTTCGTCAAAACAACGAATCAAATACCCAAATCCTCATCTATAAAGAAAAAACTCCAAGGAGCTTCTCCTTGAAGTTTTTTCCAGTTACTTATCTTAACCGCAATGATTCCTTGAGGTTTTGTTATTCTTTTCTACATATATTATAAATAAGTAATGCAATCAACCAAAGAAATGATACATAATACGTCCAAATACTATTTATTTTCGTACCTGCTAAACCATGTAACACTATTACGAATGAAAGAGGAACTATACACACAATATCCACGATTATCATGATTACATTTAATATTAATGCAATTTTTTTCCTGGCATTTAACAGCAAACTGATGAATAATACCCCACCCAAATACACTATTGATAAATTAAAAAGTTGATGCACTGTTATTTCCATAACCATAGTACATAACATCATACTAATATCATCTGAATATAATATGATACTTGTATTCGTTATAAAGTATATATCATATAGTATTATGATAATCACCAACGAAATCATAGAAAATATATTCATCTTAATATTTTTATGTCCCATATTTTCTTTCCCACTTGCAGTTTCATTGCTTTACTTAAATTCTATCCGAATCACCTATTTGCCAAAAATTAACTTTGCTCCACCCCAGATACCAGCATCATTTCCTAGTGTTGCAAGGGCAAATTTTACATCACGGCTGGCATGGAACGCATTCTTCTTATAGTGTTTTTGCACTACCTGAATTAAAATATCTCCTGCCTTTGAAACTCCTCCACCAATAACGTAAACTTCCGGATCTACGACACAAGAAATATGTGCAAGGGCCAGTCCTAAATTTTCCCCAAGTTTTTCCACTAATTCATTGGCTAATTCATCACCTGTTTTTGCAGCATCAAAAATTTCCTTTGCTGAAATATAAGAAACTTCTCTTAATTTAGAAGGTTTGTCTGTATTATTTAAAGCCTTCTTTGCTTCCTTTACGATTCCTGTCGCAGAAGCATACTGTTCCAGACATCCACATTTTCCGCATCCACAGGTATCCTGTTCTTCCTGATTAATCTTAATATGCCCGATTTCACCGGCTGCTCCATTCACACCGGAAATCATCTTTCCGTCCAGAATAATACCACCGCCAACTCCGGTTCCTAAGGTAACCATAACCTGATTCTGATATCCTTTTCCACCGCCCTGCCAGCTTTCTCCAAGAGCTGCCATATTTGCATCGTTACCAACCTTTACCGGCATGGAAATCATTTTACTTAATTCATCTGCAACATTAAAGATTCCCCATCCCAAATTTACACACTTCAAAACAGTCCCATCTTCTTTGATTGGCCCCGGAACACCCATACCAACTCCGGCACAATTATATTTAGGTACATTTTTTTCTACTAATTTTGCTTCGATTTCCTTTGCAATATCTTCTAAAATGTATTTTCCACCATCATCTTTTCTGGTAGGAATTTCCCACTTATCTAACAAAACACCTTCCACACCAAAAAGACCTAACTTTATGGTAGTTCCTCCAATATCAACACCAAAACCAAATTCTGACATAACTAAATCCTCCTATATTCTTTACTCATTTGACTTATTTTTAATACTTCCTGTTACACGATTATATAATTCCTGTGCAGCATTGTATCCCATCTTCTTCTGCCGGTGATTAACCGCTGCGGATTCTACAATCACAGCCAGGTTACGACCCGGACGAATCGGAATGGAATGACAGGCAACCTTATTACCCAGGTATTCCACATAACACTCTTCCAGACCCAAACGGTCATAATTTGTTTCTCTGTTCCAGTCTTCCAACTGAATGACCAAATCAATGTTTTGTTCCAGTTTTACACTTTCTACACCGAACAAAGTCTTAACATCAATGATACCAATACCTCTAAGTTCAATAAAGTGACGAGTAATATCCGGAGAAGAACCTACCAGAGTTTCCTCACTGATTTTCTTAATTTCCACCACGTCATCCGAAACCAGACGGTGTCCACGCTTAATTAATTCTATGGCTGCTTCTGACTTTCCAATACCACTTTCCCCGGTAATTAAAATACCTTCACCGTAAACATCTACCAAAACTCCGTGAATCGAAATTCTAGGTGCCAATTCCACACTCAACCAGCGGATAATTTCCGAAACAAAGGCAGAAGTCTTATCATTGGTAATTAAAATTGGAGTAGAATACTTTCTTGCTAATTCAAATACAAACTCTCTTGGCTGCAAGCCTCTGCAGTAAATAATACAAGGAATGTGGTAGGAAAACAATTTTTCATAAACTTCGACTTCCTTTCCGTTTCCCTCTTCCATCAACTTAGTAGTATAGGAATATTCTACATTTCCTACAATCTGCACACGGCTGGCATCAAAATAATCAAAAAAACCTGCCAGCTGTAAAGCCGGACGATTAATATCCGAAACCGTAATTTCCAATTCACTTACATCAATATCCGGTGTCACATTCACCAGATGAAATTTCTCAATCAATTCCTTTACGGATGCCTTATACATCTTCTAACCTTCACAGCCTAAGCTGCATTATCCTTTCTGCTTCCCATATCAAAGCTTAAATCTTTTTATTCTCTCACAAAACCATGCTTCTACTTATTTTTATTTTCATGATACCTACAAGTTGCTACATCTTTTAGATTCCTACACCCCTAGTATCCCTTATATTTTATCATATGGTTTCCCAATGTGTCTACCACTATCCGGTTTTTCGTGAAAAAAATCATAGATATTCTCAGCTACTGCCCATGTAATTCCTTCCACCATCTCTAATTCTTCTACACTGGCCTGTTTCATACGTTCAATGTCTTTAAAATGTCTCATTAAAGCCTTTCTTCTTGCCGGTCCCACTCCCGGTATATCATCCAGTACAGAATGAATCTGGTTCTTGCTTCTTAACAATTTATGATATTCAATGGCGAAACGGTGTGCCTCGTCCTGTATTCTTGTTAAAAGCAAAAATGCCTCACTTTTCGGCGGAAAACTGATTTCTTCGTTTTCAAAATACAACCCTCTGGTTCTATGTTTATCATCTTTTACCATACCACAAACCGGAATGTTTAGATGCAGTTCCTCCAACACTTTAAGAGCAACATTGACCTGACCTTTTCCACCATCCATTAAAAGCAAATCCGGAAGTCTGGAAAAAGAAGTTTTTTCTTCTTCGCTGATTCCTCTTAAAAATCTTCGCTCCAATGCTTCTTTCATGCTCTGGTAATCATCCGGTCCCTGCACTCCCCGGATTTTGAATTTACGGTAATCACTTTTCTTCGGCAGGCCACCTTCAAATACGACCATGGAGGCTACGGTCTGGAATCCGCTGATATTAGAAATATCAAAGGCTTCCATCCGGTTGGCAGAAGGAATCTTAAGTAAATCACGAATTTCTTCCACCGCTAGAACGGTTCTTTGCTGCTGTCTTTTGATTTTTTCTACGTCCTGAGCCAGAATCATGGAAGCATTTTCCTCTGCCAGACTAACCAGTCGTCGTTTTTCTCCCTTTTTAGGGACTGTAATTACTACCTTATGTTCCCTTCTGGCACTTAGCCATTCCACGATAGCTCCAACTTCTTCTTCCACCGGTTCTTCCTGAAGTACAATTTCCCTTGGAATAAACGGAGTTCCGGAATAATATTGTTTTAAAAATTCTGTGATAATCTTACTTCTGGTTTCATCTATGGTACGTTCCATATGAAAATGTTCCCTGCCCAGTAACTTTCCTTCCCGGACAAAAAAAATAGACACCACCGCCTCTTCCCTGGAAGCTGCCATAGCAATAATATCCCTGTCTTCTAAATCCTGATTGGTAATCCTTTGTTTTTGAGCTATCTGCTGCACACTGTTTAATAAGTCACGATATTCCATCGCCTCTTCAAATTCCAGCTGCTCCGATTTTTCCATCATTTTCGCATACAAACGGTCTGTTACTTTCTTATAGTTTCCATTTAAGAAATCCATAACCTCACCGACGGACTCCTGGTATTCTTCTTTACTGACATACCCTTGACAAGGTGCTTTACACTGTTTCATGTGATAGTTCAAACACGCTCTTGTTTTTCCAATGTCTTTCGGAAGTACCTTATTACAAGTGCGAATCTGATAGATTTTTTGCAGTAATTCAATGGTTTCCTTTACTGCTTTGGAACTGGTATAAGGACCAAAATATTTATTTTTGTCCTTTTTCATCCTACGGCAAAACTGGACTCTGGGAAAGTCTTCTTCTAAGGTCACACGGATAAAAGGATAACTTTTGTCATCCTTTAACATGGTATTATACTTTGGCTGGTGTTCTTTGATTAAATTACATTCCAGTACCAATGCTTCTAATTCCGAATCCGTAATGATATATTCAAAATAGGCAATCTGGGACACCATTTTTTGTATTTTGGCAGTCTTTTTGGTTCCTGCCTGAAAATACTGACGCACCCTGTTTTTTAAACTAATCGCCTTACCAACATAAATAATTTCATCATTCTTACTATGCATCAGATAAACTCCGGGCTTTGCCGGAAGTTTCTTTAATTCTTCCTCCAAATCAAACATTCCCACACCCCACTGTCTGACTATGATATTTCATTCTGTAAAATAAACCTTTCGATTACATATGCTACTCCGTCTTCTTCATTGGATTTCGTAATAAAATCTGCCACTTCTTTCACCTGTTCTTTGGCATTTTCCATTGCCACACCCAGTCCGGCATATTTAATCATGGACACATCATTAAATCCGTCTCCACAGGCAATCATTTCTTCTCTTTTACAGCCCATATATTCCAAAAGTCTTTCCAAGGATTTCGCCTTATCAATCCCCTTTGGCATAAATTCCAGGAAAAATGCCTCGGAACGAAAAATGCTATAAACGTCCTTATATTGTGCCAAAGCTCTTTGCTCCACTTCCGCCAGATAATCTCCATCCCCTGTCATAAGACATTTATTTACTGGGAAATCCACATAATCTACGATAGAATCCACATGTTTCATTTCCATTTTATTTAACCTTGCTTCTAATTCAGCATATTCGTCATGTTCCACATCCATTAACACTGTATCGCCTTCGTAGGTAATCATGACTACTTCATTCTCTTTCGCAACCTGATAAATCTTTGCTACATCCTCTTTTTCCAGAACTCTTTGGAAAATCACCTCTCCGGTTTTACAATCCGTAATTTTTCCTCCGTTAAAGGACAGGATATATCCTCCGGTTTCAAAGAGATTTAATTCTTCTGCCACTCCCTTGGCTCCTTTGGTAGGTCTTCCTGTAGCAATTACAATTTTTACACCCTGTTCCTGTGCCTTTTTTATGGCATCTTTGGTATTCTGGGTAATTTCTTTTTTCTGATTGGTCAGAGTACCATCAATATCTAACACTAACAATCGGTACATTCTAAATCCCCTTCCTCTGTATCTTTCTTTTCTAAGATTTGCATAAACTTTTTACCGGTTATGGTTTCTTCTTTTAGTAAGTATTGTGCCAGTCTTTCTAAGTCTTCTCTACGTTCTGTCAGTAGGGCAACTGCCTTTTTATATGCATCCCCCAGCATTTTCTTTACTTCTTCATCAATCTGGGTTTCTGTAACATTGGAACACTTTAGCACAGGTCTTCCATCCAGATAGCGGTCCCGTACAGATTCTAGTGCCATCAAACCAAACCGTTCCGACATACCATACTGTGTTACCATAGCCCGGGCAAGTTCTGTTGCTTTTTCGATATCACTTACTGCACCATCTGTAATGGAATCGAAAACTACCTCTTCTGCCGCACGTCCGGCTACCATTCCCACTAAGGTATCCAACATTTCCTGTTTGCTTCTTAAATTTTTTTCTTCTTCCGGCACATGTAATACATACCCTAAAGCACCCATGGTTCTTGGAATAATAGTAATTTTTTGTACCGGTTCTGCGTGTTTTAACAATGCGGATGCCAAAGCATGGCCAATTTCATGATATGCAACAATTTCTCTTTCTTTTTCACTTAAGATTTTATCTTTCTTTTCTTTTCCTAAAAATACAACTTCTACCGCTTCCAGTAAATCTTTTTGTGAAACCATCTCTCTTCCGGCTTTTACCGCACCCAGTGCAGCTTCATTAATCACATTGGCAAGGTCTGCTCCCACAGCTCCGGCTGTTGCAAGGGCAACCTCTTTAAAATCAACGGTTTCATCCATTTTTACATTCTTGGAATGCACCTTTAAAATATCCACACGTCCTTTTAAATCCGGACGTTCCACAATAACCCTGCGGTCAAATCTTCCCGGTCTTAATAAGGCTTTATCCAGTACCTCCGGCCGATTCGTAGCTGCCAGAATAATAATTCCAAGAGAAGTATCAAAACCATCCATCTGTGCCAATAATTGATTCAAGGTTTGCTCTCTTTCATCATTTCCACCTTCGAATCCACTGTCTCTCTTCTTTCCAATGGCATCAATTTCATCAATAAAAATAATACATGGAGCCATTTCCTTCGCCTGTTCAAACAAATCACGAACCCTGGAAGCACCTACTCCCACATACATTTCCACGAAATCAGAACCGGAAATAGAGAAAAATGGGACATTGGCTTCTCCTGCAACTGCCTTCGCCAGCAATGTCTTTCCAGTACCAGGAGGTCCTACTAACAATGCACCCTTTGGCAGTCTGGCTCCGATTTCTAAGTATTTTTTCGGATTGTGAAGAAAGTCTACTAATTCCTGAATGGATTCCTTCGCCTCTTCTTCTCCAGCCACATCTGCAAAAGTAACTCCTGTACTCTTTTCCACATAAACCTTGGCTCTGGACTTTCCAAACCCAAAAATACCGCCTTTACCACCCATTTTATGCATCATAAATACCACCAGTCCTACCATCACCAAAAGTGGTAAAACAGAAGAAAGCAACAGATTCCATAGGTAAGCATCTTCATTGTACTTTCCTACGAATTTAACACCTGCTTCTTCTAACTGCTCAATCAGTTTGGTATCTCCGGATAAACGCTCCGTATAACACTTCTTTTCTTCCCCTTCTTTTAAATCAATGTTAAGAACATTGGTTTCAATGGTTACTTTTTCTACATTTCCTTCGGTTAAGTATTGCTTAAATTCATGATATTCAATATGATTTCTGTCTTCGCTCTTATTTTTTGCAAAAAGTGCAACATTCACACCAAAGGTTAAAAGTAATAACATCCAGAACACAATCCGGTAAATCATATTCTTCTTTCTTTCCTTTGAATCTTCCGGATTCTGTCCATTTTCTCCGCTATTATCATTGGAAGAAAAGAAATTCTGTTTTTCCTTCTTCTCCTTTTTTAATTCCTTATCCTTTTCCTTGTTATCATTCTTTCGCTCTTTCATATAAACCTCCTCTTTGAGAACATCAAGGTTATAAACCTTCATCATTCCCACTCATTATTTTTCTCCCTATTCTTCCGCAAAAATACGGTTTAATAATTCGAAATATCCCTCATTGTATTTTGTTTTATTAATTACTTTTCTCGCTAAAATCGGATCATCTGTAATAATATTGTCTACCCCTAAATTTTTCATACGTTCCAGTTCCAGTTCCGAATTTACTGTCCAAACATAAACTTCCTTACCTTTACTATGTGCATTCTGCACTGTAGTTTCTGTTACAAAGGCTGATTTCAGACTTAAAAAATCCACATATTTTCTGTCATATATATTTCCATAAATCATGGCTGTAATATACCCTGTCTTTATTTTCCCATTGATTTCTTTTACATTTTTTAAGCAGGAATAGGACATGGACGTCACGACGCATTGTTTCTCCAAATCGTATTTTTCAATTAATTCCACTACCTTGGCTTCGATTCCCTCGTTATGCTTGTCTCCTTTGATTTCTATATTTATGATAATTTCACCTTTACAAATTTTTAACACTTCCTCCAGTGTCGGAATTCTGGTTTCCACATACTCCTCTGAATGCCAGCTTCCTGCGTCCAAGGACTGTATCTCCTCCAATGTCAGCTCCCAGACATTATTCTTTTTCCCTGTGGTTCGTTCCAAGCTGGAATCGTGCATCAAAACAACTTCCCCATCCTTCGTTAATTGTACGTCAATTTCCACATAATCTGCTAATTCTTCGATTGCCAGTTCTACCGCCTCCAACGTATTTTCCGGTGCTCTCACCGAAGACCCCCGATGCGCACAAATCTGAACGGAACTTAAGGAACTAACAGCAGTACTGGCACCATTATATATCACATTACCAAAATAATATGCACTGATAAAAGCTGCCAGAATACAGACACTATAAAATCCCAGACGATACCGTTTCCCCGGCAGCTTTACATTTCGCGTAGGAATAAAGATATCCTCCAGACCATCTTCTTTTTTGAATTTAAAATAGAGTAGATTAATGATACTGTAATTGCAAAGCATACTCACAGACATAATCACAAGATACATATAATACTTCAACCGTTGATTTACTACAATAAACAAAGTAAGTGCCAAATTTCTTTTTACAAAGAAATAAATGACTAAAGTACATCCTAGTAAAATGATGACATAAAGTAAAATATAACAAAACATCAAAACTGTATTTACAATCAATCCATATCCCAAAACATGCCTGGTTCGTTTTCTGGTCAGTGAAAAACTTTCCTTAAGTGACTCCAGAAATCCTTTATTTTCATAGATACTGATGGATCTGGCAAAAATACACCGTATAAAAAAATATATCATAACCAAGATTAGTACAATCAAAAGAACTTTTACTACATCATTTCCCAAAATGTATTTTTTCCCAAATACACGCAATACCTTAGGCAGCTTAACGGAGCTTAACACATCTATGAAAACAGGATAACTAAGCAGCAATGCCATTATCAGGGAATATAACAGCCAGATAAAATTTTTCGGACGAAACATCTTTAAAAATCCCTTTACACTGGAAGAAAACAAACGGAAGATTCCCATCTTATATCCATGGGCACTGTAATGAAAACAATTATTTATGGCATAAATTTCCACCATAAAATAAACACTTAGAATAAACAGATAAATCGCAATAATCAAAATACTGGAAGGTTTTTTTAAAATCGCATAAATATTATTTCTTGTAATGTAACTATACTTTGAAAATTTAATCATCCAGTTCAGACACTGGTAAGTAAAAGGTACCATTACCAAAAGCAATATGATTTTATATATCAATTCATATAATACCAGTGAACCCAGATTATATTTCACGAATTTTTTCCATTCTTTAAACATGTTTTTGTTTCCTTCCCAATAAGGTAATACAAATTATTTTATCACAAATCCGTAATAAGGTGAAGTGAAAAATCTATGATTTTTTCTTGAGGCTTGGTTCAAAATATGTTAGAATACTAAAATATATGCTATTACATATATTACCAGTCAATGATGAAAACATAAAATGAAGGTGATGAAATTGAAAAAGAGACGAAATAAGCTTTTAAAAATTATTTTCAGCAGAACCATTGTTTTTATTATCTTACTTTTCGTCCAACTTGCAGTACTTTTCTCTGTCTGCATCTGGATGCAGGATTATATGGTTTATCTTTATGGTGGTTTTACTGCACTGGCATTCATTTTAACACTTTATATTATTAACCGGGAGGATAATCCGGATTATAAGCTTGCCTGGATTATACCAATTCTGGTCTTTCCGGTTTTCGGTGGATTATTTTATCTGTTTATTAAATGCCAGTTGGGTTCCCGTATCTTAAACCACCTTATTACAGAGCGGGTAAAGGAAACCCGACCTTACTTAAAACAACAAAAAGAGGTTATGGAAAAACTAAGAAAAGAAGACCGGTATGTGGCAAACCTGGCTACATACATGAATTCCTCCATGTATTATCCGATTTATCAAAATACTGACGCGAAATTTTTTTCTCTTGGCGAAGATAAGTTTGAAGAAATGAAAATCCAGCTAAAAAAAGCCAAGAAATTTATCTTTATGGAATATTTCATTGTAGAAGAAGGAAAAATGTGGAATGAAGTTCTAGAAATTCTGGAACAAAAGGTACAAGAAGGAGTAGAAGTCCGCTTTATGTATGATGGAACCTGTTCCCTTTTCAAACTGCCACACAGCTATCCTTCCACCCTCCAGAAAAAAGGAATCAAGTGCAAGCTGTTTGCTCCCATTAAACCAGCGCTTTCTACCTACCAGAATAACCGGGACCACAGAAAAATACTGGTGATTGACGGTCACACTGCTTTTACCGGTGGTGTCAACCTGGCAGATGAATATATCAATGCCATCTCAATCTATGGGCATTGGAAGGACACAGCTATTATGATTCAGGGCGAAGCCGTAAAAAGTTTTACCTTAATGTTTTTACAACTATGGGACGTAACAGAAGAAAAACCTCAGTCTGCCAACAAATTCATCGAAAATATAGACTATTCTTTTGTATCCAATCCAAAAGGTTATTTTATGCCCTATTGCGACAGTCCCCTTGATAATGAAAATGTCGGAGAACTTGTTTATCTGGATTTAATTAATACTGCTAAGGAATATGTTCATATTATGACCCCTTATCTTATCCTGGACCATGAATTCATTACTGCATTAACCTACGCGGCAAAACGTGGAGTAGAAGTCAGTATTATCATGCCCCACATCCCGGATAAGAAAACAGCATTTTACCTTGCAAAAACTTATTATAAAGAACTGCTTCCCTCTGGTGTAAAAATCTATGAATATCTTCCGGGATTTATACACGCAAAGGAATTCATTGTAGACGGTCAAAAAGCGGTGGTAGGTTCCATTAATCTGGATTATCGAAGCCTTTACCTTAATTTTGAATGTGGCGTATTCTTATATCAAAATGACGTTATTCTTGATATGGAAAAGGATTTTCAGGAAACCCTGCGCCGTAGTTTAAATATTACCATGGACGACCATAAGAAGCTTCCGATACACATAAAATTAATCGGAAGTATGCTTCGCTTTATTGCTCCACTGATGTAATGGTTTTATCAGAATGAATCAAACGAACAAGTCCGCATTAAACTTTATAGTAAATAAAAAATGCTGTCGCACTTACGATATATCGTTCATGGGACAGCATTTTTCTATTTGTTAAATCTGAGGTGTTTTGGTAGTGGCTAATTCTGTAAGGGAACTAACTAAACCTGCTGCACCTTGAATATTGGAAGGAACAATAATCTTTGTAGCCTTTCCATCTGCTGCTTTTTCGAATGCTTCTAAAGACTTTAGCTGAATCACTGCTTCATCCGGTGCTGCTTCCTTTAGGAAACGAAGACCATCTGCATTTGCCTGTTGAATTGCCAGGATAGCCTGTGCATTACCTTCTGCTTCACGAATGGTAGCTTCTTTCTTCGCTTCTGCACGAAGAATCGCTGCTTCTTTTTCTGCTTCTGCTTCCAAAATCGCTGCTCTCTTATGACCTTCTGCAATCAAGATAGAAGATTCTCTTTCACCTTCTGCTCTTAAAATGGATTCACGACGGTCACGGTCTGCTTTTAGCTGTTTCTCCATACTTTCCTGAATGGAAGGTGGTGGAAGAATGTTCTTAAGTTCCACACGGGTTACTTTAATTCCCCATGGGTCAGTAGCTTCATCAAGAATCGCTCTCATCTTAGTGTTAATGGTTTCTCTGGAAGTAAGGGTTTGGTCCAGTTCCAAATCACCAATGATATTACGAAGTGTAGTAGTGGTTAAATTCTCAATCGCCAGAATCGGTCTTTCTACACCATAAGTATATGCTCTTGGATCTGTAATCTGATAAAATACTACCGTATCAATTCTCATGGTAACATTATCCTTAGTAATAACAGGCTGTGGTGGGAAATCCGCTACCTGCTCTTTCAAATTTACATCCTTTGCCACTCTGTCGATAAACGGCATCTTAAAATGAAGTCCTGTTCCCCAGGTTCCAATATAAGCACCTAAACGTTCAATAACGTAGTTATGCGACTGTGGAACAATCTTAATACATGATAGTGCTATTACAACAACTAAAAATAATAGAAAACCTATTGCGTATGGCATTTTTTTGCCCTCCTTTTATTAATTTGTATCTGCAGGCTTCACAATCAGTTTTACACCGGAAACCTTACATACTTTTACCTTTTGATCTTTTGATATGATGGAATCATCAATACTTCTTGCGCTCCATTCCATACCATTTAACTTCACTGCTCCCTGCCCATTTAAATTATCAATATCTTCTGTTACCACACCGATTTTTTCAACAATCTCCTCTACATTGGTCTTGGTCACACGACTATTTAACAATTTATGGGCTAACGGTCTTGTAAATATCAATGCTATGGTAGTCACCACAAGAAACGCTGCAAGCTGTGCCCAAATTCCAAATCCCAGATAAGAAAATATAGCAGCTACTATCGCACCAAGGGCAAACCAGATACTGGTAAGTCCTAATGTAATAAGTTCAATCAGAACCAATCCTGCACTAATTAATATCCATATAATAGGATCCATAATTACCCCTCCTTTTTTTATAGATAGGTTTATGATACCACATTTCAAAAAAAACGTAAATAATTATGTTTATTTTACCATATTTTATACTTGAACTACGCTGTTTTTTACTCGAAAAATGTTACTTATATGTTTTCTTTGTGTTATTTTTCTCTTGCGAAAAATAAAAAGAAATGATAAAGTATTGAATTATCTTATGTCATAAAAGGAGGATGAGTTTATGCCAAATAGAACAAACAGTGCAATCAACTCGGCATTAGAGGGACGTTTAGACAGATTAGCAGAATCTTGCCTAAAATCCGGCTCCATTGATTTAAATTTATACTCAGAATACGATGTGAAACGTGGTCTTCGCGATGCTAACGGTAAAGGTGTATTGACGGGACTAACCGAAATTTCCGACGTCGTTTCCCATAAATTAATAGATGGTAATAAAATCCCTTCTGATGGTGAACTTTATTATCAGGGATACAATGTAAAAGATTTAATTGAAGGAGAAGAAAACGATTTATTTAAGTTCGAAGAATCCACTTATCTTTTATTATTTGGTGAACTTCCGACGAAGGCTCAGTTACAGGAATTCATTGAAATCTTAGGGGCAGCCCGTGAACTTCCGGAAAACTTTGTGCGAGACGTTATTATGAAGGCTCCTAGTCAGGATATGATGAATGTACTTCAAAAAAGTGTATTAACTTTATATTCTTATGATACAAATCCAAACGCCATTGACATTCCTAATATCTTAAAGCAATCTTTGGCTTTAATTGCACAATTTCCTTTGATTTCTGTTTATGGTTATCAGGCATACCGTCATTATTATTTAGATGACAGTCTGATTATTCATAATCCAAAAAAGGAACTTTCCACTGCGGAAAACATTTTAAGACTGCTTCGGGCGGACGAATCTTATACCGAGTTAGAGGCAAGGGTATTAGATGTTGCTTTGGTCATTCATGCAGAACATGGTGGCGGTAATAACTCTACTTTTACTACCCATGTGGTTTCTTCTTCTGGTACAGATACTTATTCTACCATTGCAGCTTCTTTGGGTTCCCTAAAAGGTCCAAAACATGGTGGTGCAAATCTTAAGGTACAACAAATGTTCCGTGACATCAAAGCGAATGTTAAGGATTTACATGATGAGGATGCATTAAGAGAATATCTTTCCAAAATGTTAAATAAAGAAGTATTTGATAAAAGTGGCTTAATCTACGGAATCGGACATGCAGTTTATACAGAATCTGATCCTCGTGAAGTCATTCTGAAGAAATATGCCAGAGAATTATCGATTGAAAAAGACAGATTAGAGGAATTTGAATTCTACGAACGGGTAGAACGGGTTGCAAAAGAACTCATCCAGTCCAGAAAACAATTACACAAACCAATCTGTGCCAATGTTGATTTCTACAGTGGCCTGGTGTACTCTATGTTAGGTCTTCCGGAAGAATTATTTACTCCTCTTTTCGCCATCTCCCGTATTTCAGGATGGTGTGCACATAGAATCGAGGAATCCGTAAATAAGGGTAAGATTATTCGTCCAGCCTATAAATATGTAGGACAACACCGTGATTATATCAATGTAGCAGAACGTGAATAACATAATTGCCGGACAATTTCTGTCCGGCAGTTTTTTATCTTTCAAAGGTATTTTCTCCTGTAAAAACAAGAAAGACATTATAACATCTTTATCCCAGATGGCTATGTATGATTTCCAAAACTTCTTTTAATTTATCAGCACTAATTTGTCCTGGAGCGGATGCTTTCTTTCCGGCACCAAAAGTAAGACAAGAACCTGTACTTTCACCAATCAAACGGCTTATCATACCTTCCTTTCCCATAGACATGGTAATCACAGGAGATTGAATTTCTTCTTTTATTTCTGTTGTAACACTTAACAAACGATATACGTCCTCCATAGAATTAGGCATAACCGCAATCTTTACAACATCTGCACCCAACTCCTTCATCTTTCGCAAACGTTGCTTCATTTCTTCTGCTTCCGGTGTTTTATTAAAATCATGATTTGAAAAAATCGTAGAAATTCCTTGTTCTTTCGCTTTTTTCACTAATCTTTTACATACTTCCTCTCCCATAAATAATTCTACATCCATGGCATCCACCATTTTTTCTTCCAGCAGCCATACATAAAGATTTTCATATTCTGCTGCACTAATCTCCCGCTCTCCGCCTTCTGCCCTAGTTCGAAAAGTAGCAAGCACCGCTGTTTCTTCTTCCATATTCTGAACAATTCCAAAGGCCTTCTCAATAAACTCTTTCTCAAGGCTTTCAAAATAATCCAAACGTACTTCTATCATATCATGGGGCAGCTCCCTAAGAATCTCCATTTGCTTTTGCACCTGTTCCAAAGTATCCGCCACAAGAGATACGCAGATTTTCGGCATTCCTTCCCCTAAAGTTATATTCTTAATCTTTACTGTATTCATGTCATCTAATCCTTTCCTGTCATTCAGCCCCTTTTGATACTTACTGTTCCTTACGTGACCAATAACGCTTTTTTCTTAACCTCAGTGATTCACAACCTATCTTTAATGGCTTGAATCATCTCGGCTTCATTATAACTTTTCTTATATGTTTTTGCAACCTCCCGATTGACAACAAAGGGATTTCGTTTTATGATGAGGTTACTGTTTGAGCAGTAACCTCATCATGCAAAATAATCACATAAGAAACGAAAGGATATTTTATTATGATACCTATTACCGGACATACTCAATTAACAGGACTTTTAGGCTCTCCTGTTTCCCATAGCATTTCCCCAATGATGCACAACGAGGCTTTTTCCCAACTTGGATTGGATTACGTTTATCTTTGTTTTGATGTTGGCACTGATACTTTAAAAACTGCTGTAGATGGATTAAAAACCATTGGTATTCGTGGTTTTAACTGTACCATGCCGGATAAAAATCTGATGTGCGAATTAGTTGACCACTTAAGTCCTGCTGCCAGAATGATTGGGGCAGTAAATACCGTCTTAAATGAAAACGGAGTACTTACCGGCTATAATACGGATGGTATGGGCTATATGCAGGCTGTGAAAGATGCCGGCCACGACATCATCGGTAAAAAGATGACCTTACTGGGAGCTGGTGGTGCTGCTACTGCCATCTGTGTTCAGGCTGCTTTAGACGGTGTAAAAGAAATCAATATCTTCTCCATTAAAGATGCCTTCTGGAATCGTGCGGAACACCTGGTGGATACCATTAATAAAGATACAAACTGCAAAGCACAGTTATTTGACCTGGCAGATAAAACAGAGTTAGCAAAAAGCATTGCCGAAAGCCAGATTCTTACCAACGGTACCAGCGTAGGAATGGCTCCAAATGTGAATCATTGTATCATTGAGGATATGAGTAAGTTCCCGGATGATTTGATTGTTTCTGACGTCATTTATAATCCTAGAGAAACCAAATTCCTTCGTCTTGCAAGAGAACGGGGCTTAAAAACCTTTAATGGTCTTTATATGCTTTTATATCAAGGTGCAAAAGCATTTGAAATCTGGACAGGAAAAGAAATGCCTGTAGATATTATTAAAGAAAAATATTTTTCATAACAAAACAAAAGCAATCAGAAAGATTCTTCCCCTAAAGTTTCTTTCCTGATTGCTTTTTTCTATTGCTTTTTTATTTCTTTTTATTTACCTTCAATGATATTTTCCGCTTTTTCATCCTCATTGCTGATAGATAAAATGACATAAACACCTTCCTGATATACTACTGCTTCATCTAATTTCTCTACTTCTTTTGGAATATAACTTGCAAAGCTGCTCTTTTGTGCCTCTACACGGTCTGAAAGTTTTTCTTCGATGGCTTCTGCGGTTGCCTCGTCCTTTGCCTTAATTACGGTAATTTCTTCAGCGGTAGCACCTGTACTTACATAGGCCTCATATTCTGTAACATCTTCCTCAGAAATGCCATATATCATCTGAAACATATTCCCTTCCACCGGAGTCAGTTGGTCTTCATAAGTAATATCATTTAATAAGCTTTGTGCCATAGTATGCACATCAATCACTCTGTCCTCTTTCTTATCATCAGAGCAACCAGTCATGGCAAACAGTGTCAAACACACCATCATTGCAGCTATCGTCTTCTTCATCATCATTTCATTTCCTTTCTATCTTTCTTCTTACGCCTTTTTCATGCATCTTTATGGATTTTGTCTTAAATATTCCAGCCACTTCATGCAGTATTCTTTATTCGGATGTACACCATCCACACTAGCTTCTTCCGGCAAACAGCCTATATCATTCGCCAAGGCCGCACCCACTGGAAGATAGGTAGTTCCTGTGTTTATAGTCATTTGAAAAATTACTTCATTAAAGGTGGCAATCTGCACATTATTCACATAATCTCCCTTTGAAGCTCTGGACTCAGAAACCGGTAAAATGCTCTGAACATATATCTTCGCCTGTGGCTGAAGTTCCTGTATGGTCGTAATTACCTGAGTATATTTCATACCAAATTCCTGCGGATCCGGCCATCCTAATTCATTTGCTCCAAACATAACATAAACACGCTTAAATTGCTGCTGACTTAAGGCATCTCTAAGATTTCCCTTGGTTCCATCCGGTAAGGTGAACACGGCATCTGTCATGGCAGTGGAAACATTAATCCCTTTTTCACAATAATAATGAGAATTTCCAAGACCTGCTCCTATCATAAATGCCTGGGTTCTTGAATCACCAATAAAAACAGCATCACTGAAATCTTCCATATAAACTGGAGCAGAATCTTCGTCCGGATTCTCAAATTCTTCTGATACACTGGAGGAACCGTTCTCCAAAGATGTTATTTCACCAGAACCATCCGGCTCTCCTACGGAAATTCCTTCCGCGGAAGTGTCCTCCGAAGAAGTATCTTTGGCCAAAGTATCTTCTGAAGATTTTTTACCCTCAGGCTGTCCTTTATCCTTTTTATCATACCCTATTCTTCCTACAAATATACCAAGTACAAAAGCAACCGCCAAAGCTGCTATCATAAATATCACATGGGTAATTTTTCTTTTCCTTTTATTTCTTCCCCTATCTATGTACATTTCAAATCCTCTTTACTAAAATTTTGTCCAATACTCTATAGTATAAGTCCTTTTATTTTAGAAGTAAAGAAAAAATTTATTAACTTTTCATGAAAGATTGATGAAAAAACAGAATCACATCAAACTTTAGAAAATATGAAAATTACTTCAATATCTAAATACGATTCTAACCGGTTATAACAAAGTTTCCATACCTATCTTTTGTGGAACCATCCCACAAGCCTGATAAAATTTCATTGCATTTTCGTTTAAACTCCACACATTTAAGGTAACATTATAACATCCTTGTTCTTTCGCGAAAGCAAGCACTGCATCATAAAGAGTCCGTCCGATATGCTTTCCCCTCTTCCTTTCATCCACACATAGGTCATCAATATATAAGGTCTTAATGTCAGTTAAAACAGCATTATCCTTATGTTGTTGAAACATACAAAAAGCATAGCCTAACACATAATCATTCTCATCTACTGCTACAAAAACAGGTCTTTTTTCATCTTCCAGAATCTCTATTAATTCTTCATTGGAATACTTTTTTGCTCCAAATTGAAATAAATCCGGTCTTCCTTTATGGTGTACCATACAGACCTGTAATAACAAATCATTGATTCTATTTAAATCTTTTCTTTTTGCTCTTCTTATATTCATCTTCGTTCCTCCGTTTTGAAACGTTGTATTTTTCTTTTCTGCAAAAATTATACTATAAATTTTGCGTAAGAACAATACTGGTTACTGTTTTCATGTGAACCGTAACCAATCGTTCTCTAAGATGATTCATTCCTTTTTCTTTGATGAATAGGATTGTTTTTTCATCTGTTCTATGGTATAATTTTACAGAGTATAACAGACTGGTTTATAACGATTCAGAATGACAGAACTATTTCCGGAACCATTCATGGTTTCAAGAATTGATACCTGTTCCGATATCAGTTTTTGTCTTTGATAATACATATTATTTTATGAAAGGAAGAATATTATGAGATTAGTTACCCGCTCTGATTTTGACGGACTTGCCTGCGGAGCTCTTTTAAAAGAGGCAGGCATCATCGATTGCTGGAAGTTTGCACACCCAAAGGATCTTCAGGATGGATTGATTCCTGTAGATGAAAATGACTGTCTGGCGAATGTACCTTATGTTCCAGGATGTGGCCTTTGGTTCGACCACCATTCCAGCGAACACGAACGTAATGAGTTAAAAGGAAAGTATAAAGGAGAAAGCCGTATCACACCATCCTGTGCGCGTATTATCTACGAATACTATGGCGGAAAAGAACGTTTTCCTCAATTTGATGATATGATGGAAGCGGTAGATAAGGTAGACTCCGGCAATCTTACCTTAGATGAAATTATGAATCCTACCGGCTGGATTCTCATCGGATTCCTTATGGACCCTAGAACCGGACTTGGACGTTGGAGACAATTTACGATTTCTAATTATCAATTAATGGAAAAATTAATGGATGCCTGCCGCACCATGACCACAGAAGAAATACTTGAACTTAGCGATGTAAAAGAAAGAATTCAGGTATATCATGAACAGACAAAGAACTTTATTGAGATGGTTCAAAAATATACCCGGGTAGAAGGAAATGTTATCATTTCTGATTTGCGTGGAGTAGACCCTATCTACACTGGTAACCGTTTTATGATTTACAGTCTATATCCAGAACAAAACATTTCTGCCTGGATTGTAAGCGGACGTGGTGGTATCGGTTGTTCCGCAGCCGTTGGCTACAGTATTCTTAACCGGACTTGCGACATTGATGTAGGCAGTCTTATGTTAAAATACAATGGTGGCGGACATAAAGCAGTAGGTACCTGCCAATTTTCCGATGAAACTATGGAAACAGAACTTCCTAAGATGCTAAAAGAACTTTGTGATTTGGCAAATGCTTAGAACAAACTGAATTTTTCCCGTATACATAAGAGCTATCGCACTTGAAAATTTACTATAGGATATAGCCATTTTACAAAATGTATCATGCTATAACTTTTGTCATTTTCATTCCATGTGATAGCTCTTTTTTCAACCAGGAACATCCAATAAAAAACTCGAACTTCTTTGTCCGAGTTTTTATTTCTCATTCTTTTCTATTTCATCCAATATTTACACTATCACTTCAATCTTAGTGATTTTTTCTACTGGAAGTAAAATATCTGTTAAAGCATTTTTATTTTCTATGGTTAAATTTGCTTCTGAGAAACCGGAAATCACAACATTTAAGTATTCTGTTTCTTTAAATCCTATCAATCCACTCCAAAAATGTTTTTCATCTAATGCAACACTGACGTTCTTCCCGATAAAAAAAGTCCTATTGATATCCATATACTCTGAGGCATTTAAATCCGTTTCTTCTTTTTTCTTACTTAATTGTATTTGTTCTATAAATTTCTTTCCTAATGCTCCAATGATAGTCTTCTTACCTTCTCTTCTGACATAATACAAATAATCCTTATCCTGAGATATCAAATATCCATCGATTCCATCATTATAGTCTGTAAGTTCCACTGTACATCTCTTATTTATATAAGTCGCAATTTTTTCATCTCTTTTTATCAAAAAAGCTTCTTCCAATGAACCTTCTGCTTCCTGATTCTGTATTTCTTCTGTCTTATCCTCATTTTCCAAAAGAGAATCAATACTAATATTTAATACCCTAGATAGTACCTTTAAATTTTCGATATCTGGCAAACCTTTATCTGATTCCCACTTTGCTACTGCTGATCTGGATACAGATAATTTCTCTGCTAATTGATTTTGAGATAGGTTCTCCATTTTTCTTCTTTCGATTATTTTTTCTCCTAATGTCATTGTTTTCTCCTCCAAATGTTAAGTTTATGCAGTCATAATAAGCCCCACTTAACCAGATACGCAAGTCACTTTTAGTAACAAGGTTGTTACGTTCCGTAACTTCCCCGAAAATTAAGCATTTGCAAGTAAACTTGCATAAACATATTTTTTTGATTCAGGTCGTGAATCATCTCGGTTTATTAATGATGGTAACCTATCATTTTTTCTGTGTATTCATCTAGAGTTTTCTTCCACTTCTGGTATTCTTTTTCTGACAACTCATGGTTCTTTCGCATTTCTTCTAAGCGGATTTCTGCCTGTTTTCGTGCAGAAATTGCCAAATCTTTATAGTTATTTTCCAGATTGATTTGTATTTCATGAAATAGATTTTCTACTTCTTTTTGAATCTTTTTCTTTGTTTTATTTCCGAACATCTACTGTCTCTCCTAACACTTTTCCAATGCTGTCATTTATCACAAGGTCTGCCATAGAATCCATAGGTGTAACGTCCCGGTTAATCAGCACCAGATTCTTGCCTCGAAAATATTCAATTAATCCTGCGGCAGGATATACGGTAAGTGAAGTACCGCCAATGACCAAGGTATCTGCCTGTCGGATATGTTTTACTGCCCCGTCCAAAGTGTCCTGATCCAGTCCTTCTTCATATAAAACAACATCCGGTTTGATGATTCCTCCACATTCACACTTCGGTACTCCTTCGCTTTGATATACTTCTTCTAATCCGTAGAACTTCTGACATTTCATGCAATAATTTCTATGCACACTTCCATGTAATTCATAAACTGCCTTACTGCCTGCTGCCTGGTGGAGTCCGTCAATGTTCTGGGTAATCACAGCCTTCAGTTTCCCCATTTCTTCCAGCTTCGCTAATGCCTTATGGGCATCGTTTGGCTGTACGTCTTTTAATAACAGCTTTTCACAATAGAATTTATAAAACTCTTCTGTATTTCTCATGAAAAAAGAATGGCTTAAAATCGTTTCCGGTGGATAACTATATTTTTGATGATAAAGTCCGTCTACACTTCTAAAATCCGGAACTCCGCTTTCTGTAGAAACTCCTGCCCCACCGAAGAAAACGATATAATGACTACGTTCAATGATTTCTTTTAACTGTTTTACTGCCTCGCTCATATTTACCTCCATTTTGGACTAATGTCCCCGGCAATTGCGAAACTATATGTTATGTGAGCGTGATTAAAAAATTTGTTTCTTTTTAACCACTTAATATAAGTTTATGACAGTTTCGCAAGTATCTTCTAATGTCCCTTGGTATTTTAACTGTATACCATGTAACTTTTCTATAAACAACAATTTCCTTAACTTATAGTATAATCAGAAATAAAATAATTGGCAATGAAATTTTACGAATGGGAAGCATATCTATGATGGCTGTTGGCACATATAACATAGATTAAGTCCATAAATAATTTTGTTGATAATTTTCGGTTGATAATTTCGTTTTATTTTCTTCTTGACGAAATCCATTTTTTCGTGTTATGATTTGCTTCCCTCTTTTTTTAGGGGTACAATTAAATATCCTACCTTCGGTATCTGACTGGCACAATCCAGCAGAACCAGACCGACTTGGCAAGATATGAAAATATAACTACCAGGAGGAAGCAAACATGATTACGATGGAACACATTTGTAAATCGTACAAGATTGCAAAACGAAACGCAGGTTTGAAAGAAGCCTGTAAATCTTTCTTTCACAGGGATTATGAGGAAATTCATGCCCTAAAGGATGTCAGCTTTACCATTCAGGATGGAGAAATGGTTGGCTACATCGGCCCGAATGGAGCCGGGAAAAGCTCTACTATTAAAATTCTAAGCGGAATATTAACACCAGATGCCGGCACCTGTCTTATCAATGGAAAGATTCCATGGAAAAACAGGATTCAGCATGTACGGGAAATTGGTGTTGTCTTTGGACAGCGTTCCCAGTTATGGTGGGATGTTCCGGTCATAGACTCCTTTGAATTATTAAAGGATATCTATTCTATTCCCGACCATACCTATCGGTCAAATTTAGACGAACTAACAGAACGATTAAACTTGGGAGATTTATTACGCTCTCCTGTCAGACAGTTATCCTTAGGCCAGAGAATGCGTTGTGAAGTTGCAGCTTCATTGTTACATAGCCCTAAGATTCTATTCTTAGATGAGCCTACCATTGGTCTGGATGCTGTTTCCAAGCTGGCAGTCCGTGATTTTATTCGTAATCAGAATGAAATTCATGGAACTACTGTAATATTAACCACTCATGATATGCAGGATATTGAAGCCTTAACCAAACGGATTATTCTAATTGGGAAAGGTCAGATTCTTTTGGATGGGTCTTTCTCTGACATTACTAAAGGAAATCCCCATATCGATGAAACCTTGGCTGAACTGTATCGTTCTTACGATATTTAAGGAGGTGCCCGCATGAAAAAATATGTATCTTTTTTTCGACTGCGTTTTTTGATGGGGCTTCAATATCGTACTGCTGCACTGGCTGGTATTGTTACCCAGTTTGCCTGGGGAGGTATGGAAATTCTGGTATTTAAGGCATTCTACGAAGCAGATGCCAGTGCTTTTCCCATGAGTTTTTCTGCAACAGCATCTTATATCTGGATGCAACAGGCTTTTTTAGCCTTTTTTGCTGCCTGGATGCTGGAAAACGAAATCTTTGATAGCATTGTAAATGGAAATATTGCCTACGAATTATGCCGACCTTTGAACATTTATCATATGTGGTTTTCAAGAAGTATTGCAAACCGGTTATCAAGGGCTGTTTTAAGGTGTTTTCCGATTTTGATTGTGGCTGCTTTTTTACCAAAACCTTATGGCCTTTGTATGCCAAAAAGCCTTCCCCATTTTCTGCTTTTTGTCATTACCTTGCTTCTTGGTCTTATGGTTACCGTATCCTTTTGTATGCTGGTTTACTCCCTTACCTTTTTTACCATCTCACCCCAAGGATTAAGAATGTTATTTACCACTTCCGTGGAATTTTTTGCAGGTGCTGTCATTCCGCTTCCTTTCTTCCCTGAAACGCTGCAAAAGATTATGGAACTGCTTCCTTTTGCCGCCATGCAGAATGTGGCATTACGGATTTACAGCGGAAGTATGAGCAACGAAGCCATGTTAAAGGCCATTTTTCTACAATTGTTCTGGCTCTTTACACTGACTGCCTTTGGTAAAAAATTATGTAATATTGCAGAAAAAAGAATTACGGTACAAGGAGGCTGACATTGTGATGAAAACAAAAAAAATAAATTCTTTTCAATTATACTTACATTATGTATCCATTAACATTCGCAGTATGATGCAGTATAAGACATCTTTTCTCCTTACTGCCATAGGACAGTTCTTGGTATCCTTTAATGTATTTTTAGGGATATTTTTTATGTTTCAGCGCTTTTCCCATGTAAAGGGATTTGAATACAGTGAAGTGGTACTTTGTTTTTCCATTATACTTTTGGAATTCTCTTTGGCTGAAATGTATGCCAGAGGTTTTGATGCATTTCCTGATATGATGAAGAACGGAACCTTTGACCGGGTACTGGTACGACCAAGAAATGAAATTCTTCAGGTATTAGGAAGCAAATTCGAACTTACCAGAATTGGAAGAATGCTGCAGGCAGTGGTAATGTTCTTTTATGGAATTACGAAAAGCAATGTAGAATGGAATGTTTCAAAAATTCTAACCGTTATTTTTATGCTGATTGGAGGCACTGCTCTTTTTACGGGGATTTTTCTTATTTATGCGGCATTGTGCTTTTTTACTTTGGATGGATTGGAATTTATGAATGTCCTGACAGACGGTGCAAGGGAATATGGTAAATATCCTGTCAGTATTTATGGAAAAAGGATGCTGCAGTTTACAACTTTCGTAGTACCATATGCCCTGGTGCAATATTATCCTCTACTTTATATACTGGATAAAAGTACGAACCGTTTTTATATCCTCCTTCCCTTACTTGCCATATTGTTCTTAATTCCTTGTTATCTCTTATGGAGATTTGGAATCCACAAATATACATCCAGCGGTTCATAAAAAAAGAAAGCGAGGTATTGATATCGTCATATTGATACCTTCGCTTTCCTTTTTTATGAAACCATTGTCTTTCGTTTTCTTCCATTTAACACCCTTAAAATAAGTCCTAAAACATAGGTTAATGCTAATATGGAAACTGTCCAAATAACACTCATATAAATCGGTTGTTCATATACATATAAAAATGGGTAGGGACCTTTTAATACCCTTCCAACATTTAGTATTATCATTACCATAGCATAAAGTATGGTTGGAATCATAGCCAATACATTATCTCTCATGGTAATCTTCCTCTCTTTTTCAAAAACGCAGAAAGAAAAAATCATAACAATAGGGCAAAAAACATGGTGATAAATATTGGCAGAACCAAAGATATAGTGTTCTATAGATTGTATTCCATTCATAGGAATCAGCACTGCGATTACTACCACAAACGTTACCGCAAGGCAATTACAGGCAACAAACTTTAACTGTTTTAACCATCTCGGAAAGTCATTTTCTTTCTGCTTGAAGTTGCAGATATAATATATGACATACAAAATACTCACAGCCAATGCCAAAACATTACTTAAAACCGTGTAATATCTTAAATTCCAAATACCTTCCTCTCTAAAGCTGTGATAGGTTCCAACGAGTTCCATGCATACCACCATCAGATTTAATATAATTGCTACTATTTTTTTTATTTTACTTCGATTTTCCATCATACCTCCTAATACTGCAAAGGAATAACCCGACTATTTCCGCATTATATCTGCAAGTCACGCCGGGTTTTATCAACTGTATTCTATGATACTTTGGTATCATACTATTTATTTCCTTTTCTTCTCTGCTTTAAACTGATATAAGAAGACAAATCCTTACAAAGATTATAAGTTTCCAAGCCATAAATAATCATATCCTCTTCTTCTTGGATTCTCACAACTTTTCCCTTTAAATCCAAATAATGACCCATGTCTTCAAACTTTATCTCCAGCCTGTCCCCAACGCTTAATCCTAACTCTTTTTTTCTATCAGAAATGGAAAAACCGGACAAACTGAGATCCCTTACTGTAATCTGTTGTGGTGTTCTTCCTACCATGCTAAGGGTAGCATTCATAGCTACACTTACTCTAAAGCAGCCTCTTCTATTATGTCTGCTTCCATCGGAGAAAACCTGCATGGCATAATCTTCTCTGTAATTTACCACCCTTACATTACGCCATATGATAGGTACACCATCATCATAGGTGTATTCCATATCAATCCTGACATTATCAAAATTCAACTTTCTTGTGGTATCATACTCCAAAGATATAAGAACAATATTCTCTTTTACATGCTGTTTTAGTACTGCACCCATCTGCATTTTATTCTCGCTGTTATAAATCTGCAGACTAATCGGACTTCCTTCTTCTATTTCGGATAACTTAATTCCCAAGCCGTCACCTCCAAAAATATATCTTTTTTTATTTTAACATATTTTCAAAAAATATCATACACAAAATAGAATAAAAATAAAAAAAACTTTATATTTTTGTTTCCGTTTTTCTTTTCATTTGTAATTAATTTTATATTTCCCATAGTATAAAAAATTTATTGTCACTGTAATTTACAACAAAAGGAAAAGATAACATACATATGATATGTTCACTGTCAATTCTACCTATAATAATGATAGAAATTTTATGTCTAAATAACTCATAATTTATTGAAAAATGAATCAATATAAAGTAAAATAGTATCATATTATGATGCTGAGGATAAAAGATTTTTTCCTCATAGCGGATAAAAGGAGGAACGAACTTATGGAACAAAATAAGCAAAAAAAGAATCTGCTGCATTCTATTGCTGTAAAGATGGTATGGACAGTGCAATCTACCATTATTGTTGTTGTAGCAATTATGATTATGTCTTTAATGCCGATAGTAAAACAGTATGTTCCAGCAGAAGCATTTCAAGAAGTAAACAAAAAAATAGTAATCGTTGTAATTGTAGGTGTATTAATTGGTATCGTATTTGGCATGATTGCTTCCACACTAATTATAAAACCTATCAAGACACTGAATAAGAGCATCGCTAACTTAGCAAGCCTTGATTTCAGAGCAACCGGAATGGAGCAAAAGCTTGCTAGTCGTAAGGATGAAACCGGTGAGATGGCACGTTCTGTTTTTGCAATACGTGAAGCCTTACTAAATCTTACCAGTAAACTGAAAGATGAAAGCAATAACTTGAACGAAGCCGCTGACGGCTTAAATATCAACACAAACGAAACCAGTGTTGTTGTGGAACAGGTAGAAAGAGCCGTGAGTGAAATTGCAAAGGGGGCAACTCTTCAGGCAGAAGAAACACAAAAGGCTACTGAAAATGTCGTACTAATCGGTACCATGGTAGAAGAAACGGTTGGACAGGTTGAAAAACTTTCTTCCAACGCACAGGCTATGCAAAAGGCTGGAGATGACGCCATTAAAACATTAAAACAACTGGATTCCACAAATGCAAAAACCAAGGAAGCCATCGAAAGAATTTACGCACAGACTCACACTACCAATGAATCTGCATTAAAAATCAAAGAAGCAACTGCTATCATTGCAGAAATTGCCTCCGAAACAAATTTACTTTCCCTGAATGCATCCATCGAAGCTGCAAGAGCTGGGGAACAAGGCAGAGGATTCGCAGTAGTTGCAGCCCAAATTCAAAAACTCGCAGAACAATCGAACGAATCTGCAAACCAAATTGCAGAAATCACAGATTTACTAATTCGGGATTCAGAAGAAGCCGTTGAAACAATGGACACCGTTCGTGAAATTATCGACGAACAAAGTGCTAACGTTGAAAAAACCGGCATAGGATTTTCTGATGTAAAAGCTGGTATCGATCATTCCATTTCCAGTGTAGAACTGATTTCCGGAAGCATGGATAAGCTTGATGACGCAAGAATTAAAGTAGTGGATGTGGTACAGAGTCTGACTGCCATTGCAGACCAAAATGCTGCAAGTACACAGGAAACATTAGCATCTGTTGCCGAAGTATCTACTTCTATCAGTAATATATCAGACCAGGCTACAAGCTTAAAAGACGTTGCAGACAAGATAGATAAATCCATGAATGTATTTCAATTTTAATTTATCATGATATATACAAAAGGGCAGAATCGATTTTTTATCGGTACTGCCCTTTTGGAGATTTTTTATTTACATCACATGTCTGTGCTAAAATTTGATGCTTTTTCAGTGCCCTCGCGGCAACTCGTGGGGTTTCGTTTTGTGCGTTTATGTACACTACTTTCTTCTGCTAGTGTTATAGCATACGAAACTTTTAATTTCAATATTTCCATAAAATCTCTCTTCTTGTTTTTTCCTCTTTTTTCCTTACCCTTTTATAATTTCATCACTAAGTGCAATGATTTTGTCCGCATATTTTTTTCTTCTAGAACTTAAGATTTTTTTTAAAATAGGATAGTTTATGATAGCCATAAACATACCAATAACACCGATCACAATGCCTAGAGTCATGGTTTCTTCCATTCCTAATGTCTCCCCAATATCCGTCATCACAAGACTCATTCCACTTCCCATGATGATAGCACCAATACTGTCCGTTCCAGAAGAACATGCAGACACTAAACCATAAGATTTTCCCTGTATTCCATACATCATTGCAATATTGCTGGAAGCCATATTGGCAATCACAAGGGGAACGGTAAAGGGATTTACCTTGTTTGGTCCCTTTGCATCTAGTGCCAGAGACTCCTTCGCTATTCGACTGAGCCCCCCAATTGCAGAGCTTACACATACACCCACTCGGTAAGAATCCTCCTTCTCCATGCAAAGTCCGGAATCTTCCATGGCTTCTTGTGCCGCCACCAATGCCAGATGCACAAACCGTTCCGAACGTTTGAAAAATTTTGCCGGTAATGCGTTTTTCATATCAAGATTTTTTACTTCCGCCTCCAGTTTTACTTTGAAATCAGTTGTATCAAAGCTGGTAATAGGCCGAATTCCAACGGTTCCTTTCTTTGCATGTTCCCAAAACTCCTTTACACAATTTCCAATTGCATTCACCGTTCCAATTCCGGTTACTACCACACGTCTTTTTTCCATTTTACTCTCTACTTATACGCCTAAATCATTTATTACTTCTTTATCCGTTTGAATTTTAGTAATTCTTTCTTTCATAATGTACAATAAAAGTATTATCTAACTTTATTATTTAATTTTTGTTTCTAAAATGTTAATGTTAGGATTTTTACCTTGAAAAATAAGGATTTTTTGATATGAAATTTAGAGATTACACCACTTTTACACCATTTAGGCGATTGACACCCTGTTCACTTGCTCCATTCTCGAATTTGCTCATTTCAGATACGAGCATATCCTCTGTAACGTGGCAGTATAGATTCATTGTGATATGGACTGCTGAATGTCCGAGAATTATCTGCAATGTCTTGGGGTTCATTCCACGCTCTATACACCTTGTGGCAAATGTATGCCTAAGTGTGTGTGGTGTTAATGGTTCAAAATCCGGTCTGTCCAAAGCTATTCTGTCTGAAATCAGCTTCATCACAACCGTTGTGTCTCTTGGACTGATTGGAGTATTCTTAGTAGTAACAAATACCAAGTCTTCATAACCTTCCGGAGCTTTGTATCCTTTACTTTCAACACCAGCCTTCCGGAATTTCTGTCTTTTCAGAATCTGATATGCCTTTAAGGTCATTGGAATTTTGCGTCTGCCCTTGTCTGTTTTCGGGTCATGAAATGCAAATCTCCACTTTCCGTACATCGGGTCGTTTTCGTCATCACATTTGGTATAGACCAAAGTACGATTAACATAAATGGTCTGGTTATCAAAATCAATATCTGACCATTTCAACCCTAAAATTTCGCCAATGCGCATACCAGTTTCTAATGCAAGGCTAAACTCATTGAAATTACGATAGTGTGATGCTGTTTCCAGAAACAAATCCGTTTCCTCCAAAGTCAGCACTCTCGGTTCTTCCGGCTTTCCATCCTTTGTTACAACCGTATTAATCTGCATCGCAATGTTTTTATGAAGCAGCTCTGCATCTACTGCCTTATTAAACATATCGACCAGAATACGCTTTGAATCCTTTCGTGATGCATCAGTCTTCAACTCATTGAATGCCTGCTGCAACACTATCAGATTAAGACTGCTCAGCTTTCTCCAGCCAAGACTTGCCTTAATACGGTTATAAGAACACCTGTAATTCTGTCTGGTGCTGTCCCTACAGTTCTTTTTACAGGTATCCATCCAGACATCAAACCACTCATCCAGCGTCATATTGGAATCTATCACATTCAGCTTCTTCTCATCCTCATACTGTTCCGTACGAAGCTTCTGCCGAATTTCATTAATAGTCTTTCCGTAAATAGTCTGACGCTTACCAAAACGGTTTGTGAATCTCGCCTGATAGCGACCATCTTTTCTCTGCGTTATGCCTTGTCCTAATTCTTTTCCTGCTAATGATTTTCCCATGTTCCACTTCCTTTCCCACATGGAAAGCAATTCATTCTCTTTGAAAAGAATTATCTGATATTGATATTTTACCAAATCAGCCACTTGCCTTCAATAAGATTCTCCACGAAAATAATGAGTCATGCAAAGATAATTTGAATTGGCTGATTAGAGCTTGCTCTAAATCAGACATATTCATATTTATCTTTATAGGACGAATGTCCGTGACCGAGTGACACATGTCACGAGGTGCATGGCTCTTATATTAATAAATCTGATTTTCAAGCCATTTATCCAGATGTTTTTTGTGTGCATAAAGACGATTGCCTATCCGTACTGTAAAACCATTTGCCGGATCTGCTAACAGTTCCCTGCATTTGGTCTGTCCGATACTAAGATAGGTACACATCTCTTTTACACTTAATAATGCTTTATCTTCCAATGAAGATTTTTGTTTGTCCATTTCCTCTTTTCTATTCTTCAGAAAACCAGCTCCATTCTCAAAAATTTTATATATACTCCAAAGAATCAGCACAGGCATAAGTAGTGTAATCTCTTTTGGGCTTCCATTCATACTTCATGCTGTCAGTTTTTTTACTGACCTTTAGCTATTCGCCTATGGGCTACTCCTGTTCGAGTTCATTTCCCATCCTTTACGGAAGTGTCTTCCCCTCGCTCTGCTCACCTGAATACGCTTCATGGCAAGGTCTGTTAGCATGAAATACAGCTCATACATTTCTTTTATTCGTGTACACACATAGAATCATAATGGAAAAATAATAAAATCTAAAGTAACCTGCACTCCCCTTTGGGGGTAGTAGTTCTCCCACTTTTACTACAAAAATAAAAAGACGAATAGTAAATTCTATCACTACTCGTCCTCTTCCCGAGGTTTTTATCGGCAACTCACAAATGCTGATATTTCCTACATTTTCGGCATATCTATTTCGCAAAATATCACTCTTTCTGCATCGTTTTCAAAACTTTTAGTAGCAAAATAGTTGCAGTATCTGTATCTAATAATTTTCCATCGGTTTGATATAATCTACTTTTTTATTACTCACAATGAATAAATTCTTGTGGCTGTCAGGTTGTCCATTATGCCTGCTACCACACCCCAAAACGAAAGGAGCATTGCTATGAGCAACAAACATAAAAATCCAACCATCAGCTTCAGAATTTCTGATGCTGAACGTAAACAAATCGAAGCCCGGATTCTTGCCAGCGGAATGATGAAGAAAGATTACTTCGTCCATTCCTGCATCTACAACCGGATATGCGTTGTTGGCAGGAAAGAAACTATATATCCTTTGGTTCAGACTGTGAATGCACTATATCTGCAATTATTAGAAATGCAGAAAGCATTTACTTCTACTGATCCCACCCTTGATACATTTCCTTCTTCGGAATCCATCCATGAATTACACACTGAATACACCAATATGCTTACAGCTATTATCGACCTCTTGGATGGCGTTAAGTATCTGTGGGAAGGAGACTTCCATGAACAATAATCTTAATTTTCTGTTTGGTATGTATGAGCCTGCTACAGACTCCGTTATCGTCAATACTAGCGAGAACTCATTTCTTGTTATCCGTTGTAAGGAATGCAATTCCTGCGTTATCTTTGAGGATACAAATGATATTGTATATCTGTATCGCTTGGCAGCGGAAGCACCTCTTACTTATGCAAAACTTGCGTTGAAGGCAAACGGCTTGCAGAATTATGTGGATGCGATGAATTGGTTTAATTAGACACTTTCTTGTAGCTGCACAAACGATTAAATTGTCGATTAAATTGTGCAGCTACATACACACTAATTTACCACACCCATAGAAGCTTTTTATCGTCTATACTTAGTAAATCATCATGTTCAAATCTAAATATTTCCCTGTCTTCATTAATATAAGCTACTTTTAAAAATTTTTCACAATCTTGTTCTTCAATTTTACTATAAGAAAATCCTATTCTACAAAAACCATATTCTGTGCCCTTAGATAGATTGACCTTTATATCTACGCTATAGTCTTTATTCCAACTTATCCACCCTTCACCATTCTTAGGATAATAAACCCTTATTATATCTTTAGATAGCGGATCATTATACAACAAAAAATATTCCCGATACAATCTCTCTCTATCTTTTACAATATTTACAATTTTATCACCTACTATTTGCTTCCTTATATCATGATAATCCACTTCGTTTAACTCAAACCAATTATCTAAGATTGCCATTCCAAATGATACTGCAAGTCTTTTTTCAGCATTAAACGCACATAGTTCAACGGCTATAGTTAGAATAAAACTACGATATAAATCGTCTAATGATTTATTGCTTATAAGCCATACAAAATATCTTTGTATGGCAGGAGATTTTATAATATAATCAACAAACGAATCATCCACCCCCTCCGTTGCTTTGCAAGCTTTCTTTACAGCTTTTTTCCATAATTCTTTCTTTTTTAAATCTTTCGCAGACTTTAATATGTACTCAGTCATCATGCTTATAGATTTTTCACTTATTTTATCAACTATCTTTCGCATATGCATCACCTCTCCGTTATCATAATCCCATAAATGAGATCATATCTGCAAACTCTTTCTCAATATGTTCTGATAAAGAAAGTCCCTTATTATCTCTTATGAATTCCAAAAATTCTGGCATATCTAACAATATCCTTTGTACAATTTGTTTCTCTTTTATCTGCAAAATTGCATGCATCGGATTTCCTATTTCCTCTATTTCACTTTCTAATTCCTTATCAACAGAACTCCAATATTTACTATATTTAGCCTGTCCTATTGCAGAATAGACATCCGCTCCTATACTTCCATCAGGAACATTTTTATAATATTGAATATCATCATTTCCCAATACAATGAATACCAACCTTTTTGAAAAATTGCTGTCCTTTACAACTTCCAACATTTCAAACATGCAATTTCTGGACTTCAAGTAGTTGTCGCTTATTATCGTTATTACATAATCATGTTTCTCTATAGATTGCATAAAACGCTTAAAACTTTCATGATACTCCACATCTCTAATATCTCTCGATATCTTTGCTCTATCATGAATATGTGTTGTCATACTCTCTTCTAAACAGTCTGCAACATCTTTGTCTTTTTGACAATAAGACAAAAAAATGTTTACCATTTTATTTTCCATACCTGCTTTTACATCTTCACAATCTATAAAAGCAAGTTCTATGTATGTTCTAATTGATACAACAAACGGCTCTATTGATTTTCTAACAAATGCCTCAATATTATCTGAGAATTTATTACTTCCTGTATATCCCATACACAAACCAATAAGATTTTTAGGTCCATCGAGTATATATTGCAACAGTTGATATACGTAACTAATCAAATCCTCCTGTTTTGACGGAAGCATAAGCACTTCTCTCCATCCCTTTTCAGAAAAAATTTGTTCAAAATCATACTCTTGCGTTCTACATTCATTTATGTAATTCATAATAAATTCTGTTCCAGTAATAAAATCAAAATATTGTTGAATACAATACATCTCATCTTGCGAATTCATTTTTAACATCTGTGAAGACAACGTTCTATATTGTAAAGAAATTTTCTGCATTTCCTTTCTATTCATCATTCCATCCTCCCACATACAGGACAATATGTCCCGGTTTCTTTGTCTATATCCATAACTTTTATATCAATATTACAACATTTCTTTGCACACTTTATATAATCGACAGATGGCGTATATAATTCCTTTTCGACTTCTTTTTTGGGGCTTTTCATAGACATTTTGATAAACCCACTTTTATTAATCTGTTTAATACTCTTCCCTAATGTCCGTTCTAATTCTTCAAGCATATAATTCATTGCCATCTGTTGTGCTTTTTCCAAAACCTCTGGTACAAAAAACGTATTAATTTTATTAGGCAATCCACAGATAGGACAAAAGAAATTTATGTTATCTTCACTCTCATATACATCTTGATGTAACATGAACCTATTTTTACAAAAATCACATTCCATCTCTATAAAACAGTCTTTATCTAGCGGAACTGATATTTCCAGTAACGTGTTTCCCATATTTGCCTCCATTTCTATAAATCAAACTATTTACACCATCTCACAAACATTAACTCTTTTCTAATGTTCTTATCAGTCTCAAAATCTCACCCTCAAAATGAGACTGAGTGAGACTAACTTGAGACCAACTTCCTTAGATTTTTTCAAAAACACCAATTTTATCGCATTTTTACCTCTTTACTCAGTCTCATTCAGTATCAAATCTCATGAGACTAAGTTGAGACTGAATGGGACCAAGTCATATTTTTTGTTATAAAGTCCAAGTTGATGTCTTTTTATCGTACATAGCACCTGTCACCTTTTTAATTTTGGCATAATCTCTAAATACGGTTGCTCTTGATATGTCAAGTTCTGCCATTACCTGTTCAACCGACAAATGAAAATTTTCGCAAATCATATTATATATTTTTTGTTCTCTTTCCGATAATGTCTTTTGCTCTTTTACCTCTTCTGCTGCCACCTTGTCCAATGGAATAATTATTCTAAACACATCATCTTCAATCAATTCAGGCTTGCCACCATCTGAATATATCGGCGTATATTTATAAAGATTTCTAACACCGGAACCAATGGTATCTGTTCTGCCGATATTTGCGAAAAACTGTTGAATCAATGGATTCTTCGGGTATGGTGTAAATTCATCACTCATAATATTCCCATGGCGTCTCGGTATACACCAATTCTCTGTTTTTAACCAGTCTTTTTCAATAATTACCTTTGCCGGAAACGCACTGGAATAATCTCTATGCACAAGAATATTTGCAATTACCTCTCTAGAAATAATGCCTCTAATGCTTGTATTTACATTATCAATCAGGCAAAATTTATCAGAAGTATGCTTTGCCACAAACTCCATCAAAAATTCATATGCCTCTATCAGATTTGTTGTCACCTGCAATCTGTCATCATATCTATCAAGATTTTCCACTCTATATATTGCATCTGTAATATATCCAGGACAACAAGAACGTATTACTTCATCCTTTCCAAATAACAGAACACCTGCCAGATTGTAACCCTGGATGCCTGATGAAAAATCTTTTTCCCACAAACCTGCACTCTTCAATATTTCTTCATCGGACATCTTCAACCAAAGGTGATCCGGATTTTTGCTCTTTGCAAGATTTCTTACTTTATCCATTAAATCCATGCGCAAATCATCCGTTGTAACATATGGGAATATCTTATGCTCCGCATATGTATTACTCTTTCTGTTATACATATTTTGCAGTTGAATAGGCGAATCTGTAATATCCATATCACCATCTTCATTTCTGTCATAGATCCTGTTTGCACACTTTTCTACAGTAGACGTTGGCGGAACATACACCCATAGAAGAGTCATTCCTTCATATTCGATATCCTCTATTGAAAGATATAATGTTGGCGACATCTTATCCGGATTATTAAGCTGATTCACAAAATTCTTCTTCATATCCTTGACCATATTCCGGTTAATACCTATTGGGGTACCATCATCCTCTACACCCATAATAATATATCCACCATATCTGTTCGAAAATGAACACACCGTTTCATACACATCTTCCTGCACACCATACTGGCAGGTTTTGTATTCTACCGTTATTTTTTCATCTTTCGTAAGCAAATCTCTCATAAATTCACTTGTCATTGTATCACGTATAATCCAATTATCCTCTTTTGAGGGTAATGGATTATTCTCCTTTCTCCCAAATCTCTTGGGGTTTATTGAATACTCCATTATAATGCTTAAAGCACTGTGGATCTGTATCTATTTTACTACAGCTTTGACTGTTCGGAGGTGACTCAGACCACAGTTTTTCGTCTATTACTGGTAATTAGTTTGTTAACGCTTGACGTTTCTATTTACGTGATTACACAGCCGAATTCTCTGTGGAAGACAACAGTGCTTAAAATATTTTAGGAGGTCTATTTCTATGTCCATGTACTTTGTTGGAATTGATATTTCCAAGTACAAACACGATTGCTGCATCATTTCTGCAGCTAACCAGCAAGTTGTTTCTAAATTTACCATCACCAATGATAAAGATGGCTTTGAACAACTGCTTATTTCTCTTAATTCCCTCTCTAATCCTGATGATATAAAAATAGGGTTTGAATCAACAGCTCATTATGCCCTCAATCTTGAACTCTTCCTTGAAAATGCCAACCACAGCTTCATGGAAGTTAATCCAGTTCTTATCAAGGAATACAAAAAGTCTACAACTTTAAGGCGAACCAAAACCGACTACGTTGACTGCGAATCAATAGCCCGGTGGTTAATGACTGTTGAATACAAACCCCATTCAAAAGGATTTTACCATTCTTATTCCTTAAAGTCACTAACTCGTTTACGAGACAGGTTAATTCGTCAGCGTTCTTTTTACCTTGTAAAGATAACAAATGTTTCATATCATACCTTTCCGGAATTTAAACCTTTTTTCAATGAACGACTTTCTAAAACAGCCTTATATCTCCTTGAAAACTATGGAACTGCTGAAAAAATGGCTCGCATGAACTCTGCTTCCTACGATAAACTTCGTTGTGTCTCAAGAGGTAAATTTTCTATTCAACAGTTCATTCGTCTAAAAGAACTTGCTGCTAATACTGTAGGTGTCAATAATTCCATTTTTGATTTGGAATTAAATAGCTTGTTAACCCTGTATAAATCTCTTTCCAACGAAATCATTACTTTGGAAACTGAGATTATTAAACTCATTGAAGAAGTACACCCTCACTACATGTCTATCCCTGGCATCGGTCCGATTTCAGCTGCTGTTATTTACGCTGAATATGGTGATATATCCAACTTTTCAAATCCCGGACAGATGCTTGCATTTGCCGGAATTGAACCTGGCATTAACGAATCCGGAACAGAATCTCACAATGGCAGAATGGTGAAACATGGTTCCTCACAACTTCGTTACGTACTTCTTAATGCATGCCTTCCTTTAATCCGTTTTGATTTGACCTTTGCAACCTATTATGCAAAGAAACGTGCAGAAGGCAAGAAACACAGAGTAGCTATTACTCATGTAGCAAAGAAACTGATTAGAGTCATCTATGCATTGGAGAGGCAGGATGTAGACTTTAACGTTCAGAAACTTCTCTAATATCTACCCTACATATATTTATCCGTCCCATCTGAAATACGGTGTATTCAGATGGTCTATTAAAGTTACCCTTTTTTACCTCACAAATTTTATTAAAAAACTCTTGACTATTTATAGTTTGTCACCTAACTCTCCAAACGGCCAAAAGCATATGCCTATCCTCTTTGAAAATGCCTATATGCCAATACCCCTATCAGAATAAAATACGCACACCAGCCTAATAGTGCAATAGTTCCTCCTTTTCCGGCTTCTCCGCTTGCCATATCTGTGAACACTCCTGTCATCGGCATAATAAAACAGCTGATAAAGAAAACACCATGTACCATCATCAAGCATTTCAGCCACTTGTCCGCTTTTGAAGTCGGATTCATAGAAAGACCGATGAAAAATGTGGAGAGAGCCATCATTCCATAACAAAGCAAATCATAATTGAACAGCAGACCGCCTCGCTGATAATCCAGTATTCGAATGGCTTGTTCATTCAAGTCCTCCAATCGGACGCTCGTTGTCTGTGCGAAATATACCAAAAGAATCAATACCGCATAGATAACGGCAATAGCAACACCGATATTGGCAGGAACCCGTCGATCCTCACAACTTTCATATTGAAATCCCACTGCCATCATGATGTATCCCAATGGCAAAAACATACACACGAGGTATGATCCAAATGAGAAATCAATGATCATACATACAGCAAAAAGAAAGACCGTGATTGTGACAACCGCCGCACCGATTTTGGGAATTGTTCTGTTCATCATTTTTCCTCCGCAAATTCTTTTTCTCACTCTACAAATTGGAATTTATTGAGTTCTCTAACTAACTTTCCTTATTTTACAAGGCTTTCAGAGCCTCAAACTATGAAACTGTATGTATTTTCCCTTGTTTTTGCCCTTATGGGCAACTTACAAGGGAAAGTTTTTTCTTATTGCCCCACAACCTTATCTAAGAGCCTTGCGGATGTCCGCTTTGCTTCCCTTGTGGCATGGGCGTAAACATTCATTGTGGTACGCACATCGGAATGACCCAACAGCTCCTGCACATCCTTTGGCTGTGCCCCGCTTGTCAGAAGATTGGTGGTGTAGGTGTGTCTTAAAGTGTGGAAGTGGAAGCCTTCCAACTCAGGCACCCTCCGACTGGCACTCCTGCAAGCGTTTTCTACTGTGCTTGGAAGTTCCAGACGCCCGTCCGACCTCAAACATACAAAGGAGATTTCCGTATAATCCGGCGGTACTTCCTGTGTGCCGTCCAGACTGTAATATTCATAATGCACACGATTCTTTTCCCTAACCTCTTTGTAATAGTTTTTGTGGTACAACTGTCCGTACTGAAAGCGTTGCTTGTACTGTTCCTTTTTGGCTGTTTTAAGGATTTGGGCGAGTGTATCGCCAAAGTCCACCACACGCACCTTTTTACGCTTTGTGGGACCAATCTCTGTTTTGTGTCTTGTTCCGTTGTAGCGGACACTTCGCCTTACAGTCAGATACTGTTCCTCAAGG
>JAFQBM010000045.1 GCA_017399685.1 Lachnospiraceae bacterium | reverse complement strand
GAACAGTCAAAGCTGTAGTAGTATAGATACAGATCCACAGTGCTTTAAGTATTATAATGGAGTATTCAATAAAACCCAAGAGTTTGGGAGAAAGGAGAATAATCCATTACCCTCAAAAGAGGATAATTGGATTATACGTGCTTTTATGAGGATAATACACAGGGAAAATCGTTTATGTACTTGCTGTATGGAAGACCATGAAGTGAAAACAGTTCGTGTGATGGAACATGCAACTTTTAAGAAGGTGCACGTGGATTATGAGGCTACTTATTTTTATTGTGATGCAGCAGAAGAATTTTATATGGATGAGGCACAGATGAGGAAAAATGATGTGTCTCTTAAGGATGCATATAGAAAAGCACAAGGGCTTTTGACATCGGAAGAGATGGTTGGAATTCGGACAAAATATGATATGAGCCAGAGGGATCTTTGTGTTCTTTTAGGATGGGGTGGTAAAACGATTACCAGATATGAGAGTCATCAGGTGCAGGATAAAGCACATGATACTATTTTAAAGAAGCTTGACCAGGATCCGGAATGGTTTTTGAAGTTGCTTGAAGAGGCTAAGGAAAACTTATCTTCTGAAGCATACAGAAAGTATTTTGAGGTCGCTACGGTTCTTTATGAAAAGAATCAGGATTTATATCTAAGGAAAGCGATAGAAGCAAGTTATGCAAGATTTAAAGGGAATGGGATGTTTCATGGAAATACAGAACTTTCTTTAGATAAAGTAGTAGATGTAATCCGTTACTTTGCTAAATCTAGTAAGGTTACAAGTCTTTATACAACAAAACTTATGAGGTTGATGTGGTATTCTGATGCACTTTCTTACAAGAGGAGAGAACATGCAATCACTGGCTTAATCTATCAGGCATTACCTATGGGGGCAGTACCTATAGGGTATGATTTTATCATAGATTTAAAGGATATTCCATATGAAGAAGTGGATATGGGAGAGACATATGTATATCGTTTTAGCTTAATAGGAGAAACGGAATATCCTGCATTATCCAAGGAAGATAAAGATATTTTGGATATTGTTATTGATAAATTGGGAAACATGAGCCAAAATGAAATAGTAGGATTTATGCATAAGGAACAGGCATATGTGCAAACAGCTCCGAGGGATATCATTTTATTTAAATATGCAGAAAGTTTGCAGATATGATGAAAGTAATATGTTTTTTGTTGTCAATGAAGCTGTCGCACCAAGAAAATTTCTACAATGTATGGAATTGTAGAAATTTTCCTATATATTGTGTGATATATGCTTAATGCGACAGCCACTACCTATTTGGGCTATTTTCTCATGTTTTGAGGGTTAAAAAGGTCATACTTTTCATGCAGGCATAAAAGTATGACCTTTTAACCCTGGCATCATACTAGAGTCTCGCCTTTCCTGTCATTTGATTTACACTTTTATAATATCCAGTGTATGGGTGCTTGCTCCGATTAAATCCTGCCTTTCACAGGTAGACAGGTGGTATTTTAAGAATAACTGGAAGGTTTCTTCGTCCATGGAATTTAGTGTCTGGCGGATGTAATGGGCAGCGCCGTCTGCGGCAATTAGTTTTACGCGTTTTAGTCCAAGCCGCTTATTTAGGTCGTTAATGTCTTCTGTCCGGACTCTTTCATATAAATCTTCCGGTTCGGCAATGCAATGAAAATCTTCTGTCAGTTTACCACTTGCAAGGCTTTCTTTGATTTGTCCATCAATGAAACCATGAGTCAGGACACCATATTCATTCATATAGTAGGCAATTAAAAGATAGCCGCCTTTCTTTGTAACTCTTCTGGCTTCGCTTAGGGCTTTTAATTTATCTTCTAAGGTATAAAGGTGGTACATAGGCCCAAATACCAGAGTAATATCAAAGGATTCATCGGCAAAACGGGATAGATTCAAGGCAGTCCCTTGGTACGCTTTTACATTGCTGCCTTTGGATTTTAAAATCCCTAAGTTGTATTTTACCAGTTCTATGGCAGTGACATCATAGCCCTCTTCTGAAAGTTGAATGGAATAACGTCCGGTTCCGGCGCCCACATCTAAGATTTTAATGTCTTGGTTTGTGATTTCTTTTTCCGATTTCGATTGTGATTCTAAAAGCATATCAATACATTCATGAATATATTTTAACGAGGTGATAAATTCCACCTGCCCCCGCCGGCGGGTAAGGCGTTTGTCTTCGTTGAATTTGTTGTAGTGTTTTTCTAATTCTGTCATCATAATAATGGTTCAATCCTTTTTATTTTTGTCCCTAGTATAACATAAAAATCTGGACTTGGATATTGCGAAAAAAACAAAATAAAGGTAAGATAATATGAGAGTAAAGACTCGAAATGGAGATAAATATGAATAAGAAAGAAATTGCAGAAATTAAGAAACAATTTATACCGGAGCGTTCCACCATTACCAGAATTTGTGGTTGTTACGTGGATGGAGAAAAGAATAAAAAGGCAGAATTGGCACAGACATTTTTGACGTTGTCGGAAGAGGAGAATTTTAAGTATTATACTATTTTTCGTTCTACCCTGTCCGGAACCATTGGGAAAAATCTTTTGAATATGGAATTTCCTATGGAGGCGGAATTTACAGGTGGAACCCAGGAATTTTTATTAAAACTTAAAAACTCGAATCTAAAAGATGACACATTGTTAGAAGAGTTCTATGATAAAGTAATTGCAACCTATGACTATCCGCAGAACTATTATATCATTTTAATTTATGCGGCCTATGATGTTCCGGGGAAGACTACAGATGAAATCGAAAATGAGGATGCTTCTGAGGAAGTGTATGATTTTATTTTATGCAGCATTTGTCCGGTAGAACTTTCCGATGCGGGACTTTGTTATAATGAACTTACCAATAATATCGAAAGCAGGGTAAGAGACTGGGTGGTAGGAGCACCGAATCATGGATTCCTGTTCCCGGCATTCAATGATAGAAGTACCGATATACATAGCCTTTTATACTATACGAAAAATTCAGAAAAAATGCAGGAAGAATTCATAGAACAGGCATTAGGCTGTTATACACCAATGTCCTTTAAAGGGCAAAAAGAAGTGTTCCAGGAAATTGTAAAGGAAACCCTTGGGGAGCATTGTGATTTTGAAACCGTTAAAACCATTCATGAAAATCTAAATGAATACGTGGAAGAACGAAAAGATGCCAAAGAACCGCCGGCACTGGATAAAATGGACATGAAGAGATTATTGGAAAACAGTGGGGTAAAGTCGGAAGTATTAAAGGAATTCGACCAGCATTTTGAAGAAATGGCACCAAAAGAAACCAAGCCTTTGTTTATGGCGGCTTCCGTGGCAAGTACCAGAAGTTTTGAAATCAAGACCCCGGATGTGGTGGTAAAGGTAAATCCGGAAAGAACGGATTTAGTGGAAACAAGAGTCATTGACGGAAGAGAGTATTTGATGATTGAAGTAAATGACAGCGTTGAGATTAATGGGATTCAGGTAAAGGGTTCCACTGCGCGTTCAGAAGAAGATGAGTCGATGGAAGAGTAGCAAGAATGTTATTGACGAAATTCATAGGATGATTTATCATATTTATGCGAGAAGATTTATATTTGAGGACTCGATGTGGATAAATCCACTTTGTTTTCTTATTACAATAGAAATGGAGATACGAAAATGAGAATTAAGAACTTAATCGGAGACAGATTTAAAGAAAGACCATCCGACTGTGTCATTGACAGCCATGCACTTATGGTACGTGGTGGTTATATGAAATATGTAGCAAACGGTATTTATTCTTTATATCCACCAGCAAAAAGAATTACAAAGAAGATTGAAAATATCATACGTGAAGAAATGGATGCCATTGATGGACAGGAAGTAATGTTTCCGGTTGTGTTGCCGGGAAGCCTTTGGGACAAGTCTGGAAGATATGACAGCGTAGGAGAGGAATTATTACGTTTTAAGGATAGAACCGGTTCCAGAATGGTACTTGGTATGACTCATGAAGAAGCAGCAGTTCATCTGGTAAAGGAATATGCCAACAGCTATGCAAAATATCCATTTATGATTTATCAGATTCAGACCAAATTCAGAGATGAGGCAAGACCAAGAGCAGGTTTGATTCGTGTTCGTGAATTTACCATGAAGGATGCTTATTCCTTCCATACTTCCCAGGAAGATTTAGAGGATTACTATGATAAATGTTATAAGGCATATCACCGTATTTTCGCAAGATGTGGTGTTCCGGAAGTAGTTGCAGTTGCTTCTGATTCCGGTATGATGGGTGGAAATGTATCCCATGAATATATGCTTTTAACTCCGGTAGGAGAAGATTCCATTGCCATTTGTAAGGAATGTGATTACAGAGCCAATATGGAAGCTGCAGAAAGCATCATTGAAAACGAGCCAAAGATTGGAATGGCAGAATTGACAGAAGTAGAAACCAAGGGTGCTACTTCCATTGAAGAAGTAAGTGCGTTCTTAAAGGTGCCAACAGATCACACTTGTAAGGCAGTGGTATACCAGAAGAATTCTGACGACAGTTATGTAGTAGTATTCATTCGTGGAGATTTGGATATCAATGAAGCGAAATTGACAAAATTAATCGGGGATAACATTCATCCGGCAGTAATTACGGAAGATTGTGGTCTGGTTGCTGGATTTATCGGTCCTAAGGGAATTACTGAAAATGCTAAGGTGTTGTTTGATGCCTCATTAAAGGGAATGGATAACTTGGTGGTAGGTGCTAATAAAGTAGACTACCATATGACCGGATTTAACATGGAACGTGATTATGGCAGTGTAGAATATGTGGATGTTGCCAAAATCATCGAAGGTGGCATCTGTCCTTGTTGTGGTAAGAAGTCCATCACCATTTCCAGAGGTATTGAAGTGGGTAATATCTTCCAGTTAGGCACCAAGTATTCTAAGTCCATGGATTTAACTTATCTTGACGAAAAGGGTGAATCTCAACATGCAATCATGGGTTGCTACGGTATTGGTGTAGGACGTTTGGCAGCCAGTGTCTGCGAAGTAAGAAGAGACGATTTTGGACCAATCTGGCCAATTACCATTGCACCATGGGAAGTACATTTATGTCTGCTTCGTGTAGATGATGAAGAAGCGAAAGCTTTCGCAGATGATTTATATGAAAAAATGCAGAATTCAGGATTAGAAGTTATCTATGATGACCGTAATGTAAGACCGGGAGCCATGTTTGCAGATGCCGACCTGCTTGGTGCACCAATCCGCGTAATCGTAGGACCAAAGAATTTAAAAGAAAATTTAGTTGAAATCGTAACCAGAGATAAGAGCATTTCTTTAAAGGTAAATAAAGAAGAAACCATTGCCAAGGTAATGGAAATTAAGGCTCAGTTGATGGAAGAGATTAATAAAAATGTGTAAATTGAGTTAAGTAAAGGTGATTCATAAAGTGTAGAAGATGGTTGCGGTTATTGAGTTTGAGTAAAAAAACGAGTTCAAAAAAGCCAGTATTTATGCGGTTTCCAAATAAAATTGTTTAAGTTTTGGCAACGATTTGGCAACATTTTGACTCTACTCAAAGAATAAAATTACTTTAAGAGCATAAGAAAACCTTACTGATTTTCAGATATGACAACTGAAAATTGGTAAGGTTTTTTCATGTTTATTTTTTCTTTTTGCGTTTCGCTTCTTTTTGTTCTTCTTTTTCAGCCTTCTTGGCACAGTCATCTATAAAATCAAAAAGTTCCTGTGGATAGTTGCCAAGTGGGAACAACAGACCGGTAATAAGGTGGAAGCGGACAGCATAAAGGCAAGGTTACAGCGGAAGCAACAGGAAGTAAAGGAACATGAAAACAACAGGCAGAGCCACCACAGAAGGAATGACAGAGGTGGCAGATAGGAGCGGAATATATAGGTGATTTACAAAAAGAGTAAGCATTTGCACTTACTCTTTTTGTAATTATAGCTTGTTAATCTTGCCAGAACATATAGATGTTGACATCTTATTTTCCTCTAAATAGTTTGTACCCCATGAACACATGGATTCTAAAATAGGGATTAAACTTTCTCCGAATGCGGTTAAGGAATATTCTACCTTTGGTGGAACTACTGGGTATACGGTTCGATTAATTAGTCCATCATTTTCCAATTCTCTAAGTTGCTGAGTCAGCATTTTAGGTGTTGCTGACGAAATCAGCTTGCTCAATTCATTAAATCTAAGTGTTTTTCCTATTAAATGCCACAAAATAAGTGATTTATATTTTCCACCTATCAGTTGAAGCGTTGCTTCTACCGGACATTGGAAAGACTGATATTGTTTCATCTCATAGTAACCTCCTGTTATTGATAGTATCTTTTTGGGTAGTATATTACTTTTAAGTGCGTACTTGTAAAAAGGAAATATTGTTGTAATATTATAGCGTGTTTAATTAAACAAAGCAATAAAAAATATATCAGTGAATTAGATGAAAGTGAGGAAACATATTATGGATTTTTTATCATTAGCGAAACAGCGTTGCTCTGTAAGAAAGTACAAAAAGGATGCAGTAGAAAAGGAAAAATTAGATAAACTTCTTGAAGCAGCACGAGTAGCTCCTACGGCTGCGAATATGCAGTCACACAGGCTTTTGGTGGTAAGTAGTAATGAGGGATTGCAGAAGCTGTCAAAGGGTGTAAACTATCATGGTGCACCATTAGCAATTATTGTATGCGGAGATCATTCAAATGTATTTGTACGTCCGTTTGATCAGAAAGACATGGTTAGCGTGGATGCAACGATTGTAGCAGACCATATTATTTTAGCTGCTGAAGATTTAGGACTTGGTTCTTGCTGGCTTACATATTTTGATCCATCAGAAATTAGAAGTCAGTTTAACATTCCGAACAATCTTGAGCCGGTGGCTATTATAGCATTAGGATATGCTGACATGGCAAAGGCTTCCCCAGAAAGACATTCCAGGGATAGAAAAGAGGTTAAGGAATTTGTTTACTACGAAACATTCTAAATCAGTAAAATGCAGGAGAAATTTATGAATTATGAAATCGGTCCGATTAGACCACCATCAGAATCACAAAGTTTGCTAATCAGAGTTACCAGAGGTTGCCATTGGAATAAGTGTTATTTTTGCGGATTATATAAAGACTGTAATTTTTCTACAAGACCCGTAGGCGATGTTATAGAAGATATAAAAAAGGCTGCAGAGGTATATAAAAATCATAATTACACATCCTGCTTTTTGCAGGACTCGGATGCCTTTGTGTTATCTACAAATAGGTTATTACCCATTGTTGAGGAAGTAAAAAGAGAATTTCCGAATATGAAATACATAACAAGTTATGCCAGAGTAGACAGTATCTTAAGGAAAAGTGAAAGCGAGATAGTAGAACTTAAGCAAGCAGGACTGAATCATTTGTACTGCGGTATGGAATCAGGGTGTGATGATGTTCTTAAACTTATAAATAAAGGTGTAACAGCAGAACAAGTGGAAGAAGCTGGAATGTTGGCAAAAAAAGCAGGAATGATATTATCGGAATTTATTTTGCTGGGGATTGGTGGAAAGAAATATTCTGAAGACAATGCATTAATGACAGCAAAGGTGTTAAATGCTATTAAACCGGATTATATAAGGGTTCATGCTACTGCTATTAAGCCGGACACACAATTGGGGAAAATGTTAAAGAATGGTACGTTTGAACTCCAAAGTGAGGAAGATATAGTAAGGGAGCAAAAGCTTTTTATAGAAAATTTGGAAGAAATAAATAGCTATTATGTAAATGAGCATATAGTTAATTTGTTGTTAGAGGTTCGTGGCAATTTAGCTCATGACAAGCATAAAATGTTAGCAATAATTAATATGTTCCTTGGTATGTCTGATGAAGAAAAGGAAAACTTTGCTGTTGGTAGAAGGATAAACCAGTATTATACATTATCTGATATGGATATAGATGGGAAGCGTAAGCGTGTCACAGAATATGTGAATAAGTTAAAGGAAGAGGGGGTGGATGTTTCTTTGGCTTGTAACATGTTACGTTCTCAGATGATATAGATTAGCATGTTAGTTTAAGTTTATTAAATGCAGACATGGATGGTGTTGAAAATTTCGCTGTTTGATAATATTATCTGAGAGAATTTTTTAGACATTGTTGTTTATAGATGACAACGATTTTATTGAAATGGAGAGGAGAAGACGTTGAAGCTAAGCAATTTTAATTTAAGCATTGAGAATAAAAAATTATTGACTGATGTAAATGTTGAATTTTCAGAAGGAAAGATAAATCATATTCTTGGAAAAAATGGTGTGGGAAAATCAATATTTGCAAAGAGTCTCATGTTGGATAATGAAAATATTACTGTTATAGGTAGCTATTCGAATGTCCCTGAAGATATTACTTTTAACGAATTGAGGAAAGTACTTATAAAGAAATTTGATATGAATAAGGTGGATCATTTATGCAGTATTTTGAATATTTCTAATATAGATGAAAAAATTATACTTAAGAAGTTGAGCGATGGGCAAAGGCAGAAAATCAAGATACTCGTATTTTTGTTGTTTGATAAAGATATTATTATCCTTGATGAGGTTACAAATGCATTGGATAAAACAACCTCATACGAAATTTATGAATTATTTAATGATTACATAAAGAAGAATCCTAAAAAGGTTATTCTTAACATAACGCATAATCTGTCGGATTTAAATAATATGGATGGAGAGTATTACCTTTTTGAAGATTATGATATTAAGAAATATAGTAACAGAAAAGAACTAATAGACTTATATATTAATGGAGGTAACTAGTGTTTTACCTGGAATTTAAAAGAAGCATACATAATAGAACAATTATATATCTTATGACAGTAACGGCGGTAGCTTTTGTAATGGGGTGGGCGCTTCCTTTTAGTTTAGAGCATATAACGGCTATCGAGTATAATTATTATATGTTTAGCACATATACAGTTTTTACGCAATTTGGTTTTCTGCTGTTCGGGTTTGTAACCTCATATTTTTTCAATAAGGATTATAAGGATAAAAATACTATTTTTTACTCATGTTTTAAAATTAGTGTTTTAAAATACTATATGATTAAGATATCAATACTATTTATTGAAGAGCTTATATGTATTGCCGGAGGACTACTGATTGTTGGTGTGCTATTTGATTCTTTGGAATATTTTTTGTCCAGTTTTTTGCTTTATACAGCAGTAGTATTTCAGTATTTTATTGTGGTTGGAGCAATCTCCCTTATATTTAAGAGTCTGCTAATATCACTTGGAGCAAGCATAATATATTGGATTAGTTCAATTGTCATTGTGTCGTTTGGTGGTATATGTAAGTATTTTGCAGTATTTGATGCCTCGAATTCGTTATATAGCCATGTTGAAAAATATTTTAGTCAGGGAATATCTGTGCCGGCAGCAGAATTTACAGAACCGGTTATTGGATTTGGACTTTTGCTTATTATTGCACTGATAATTATATTTGGCACTTCGAAAAAATGGATAAAAAAAGGATTATAAAGGTGATATGAGTATGTAGACAAGTTGAAAAAGCAAGGAGTAGATATTACGCTTGCTTGTAATATACTTCGTTCGCAGATGATATAAGTAAATTGTATTTGGCAAGATGGCAGTAGAGCTGAATGGAAGCAGAGGAGTATTTAGAAAATTGCCACAGGATGGAGTGAATGAATTGATTGATATATTTGCGACATGGATGTGGAGTGTAATGCTCCGCATTCTTAAATCCTTGGTGCAGAATAACATATGCTATGATATAATTTTGTCTGAGAAAAAAAAGAGGGTAAGGAAAAAATGAGTCGCATAATATTTCGTGAATCATATATTACAGTCATACCAACTTATAATAAGACAGATTCTCACAAGTATCCTTTTATGCATTTGTTTTTTGGGAAAAATGGTTGTAAAATCATAGCAGATAAGAAAGAAATACAAGGAAACATCATCTTGTTAAAATCAAAAATAAAACATGCTGTTAGTGAAGAATGTAATTGTGATTTCTTTTTGTTGATTGAACCAACAAGCACTATTGTGGAGCAATTATCAGACAAATATCTGTGTGATAGTAATTATTATGCTATCACTGAAAATGTTGAAGGTATTGTTAAAGACATTAAGAATCTATCGGATAACATATGGATTTGAAGAGAACACATTTTTAGTTCTACGATGCTTTTTATTTTAGCGAGATGCTGATTGAATTAATTGTCGGTTGTGGTATAATATCCATGTGGCAACACTTTGGCAACAGAAAATCAGTAAGCCAAAATAAATTATGCAAACAAAGTAAAATATCGGCAGTTTTTAAATGGACTTAAACAAAATGGTTTAAGTTGTGGCGATAACTTGCCGAGTTTGAGTAATTGCAACTTAATGAATATTATTCTTAACGGCAGATAATCCATGAGGTTATCTGCCATTTGTTATATTGCATTATTTTTTAATATGTCTTTATATGTAAATTTCTATTTGAGTTTAGTAAATTCTAAAAAATATGCCAATAAACATTCTCTTGTTTGGCTGTCTGTGTTTCTGTATGTCCTAATTAGTTGAAATAATTCTTATATATATGATAGCAAATTTTTGTTGAATATACCATTGGAATATTGCAATACAAAATATACCAATGGTATACAAACAAGAAAGGAAAAAGATATGAGAATGGTATTAAAAAATAGCGAAATTGGAGTATGTATAAGCGCGTTAGATTTTTACTTTAGAATGTATATGGGGCAATAAGCGGAGATTGATTTTGTATTACGTCAGCATAGGTTTGACAGTGAGTTTGATAATCAATTTATATTTGCCAGGAAGCATATAGATACAGCAATGAGGAATTTAGTATTTCACGATAGCGAAATAGCTGAGTGGGATTTAAATGGTAGTTTGGGTATTTGGGTGAGAATACAGATGTACGTGCAAAAGATGCATATGACATGCAACAAATAATTAGATTCCATCATGCCTGGTGCTGCACGCCGGAAGGTGGGATAAGCAGAGACTTTGATGCTCCATTATTTGGAGGAGAACTTATCCCAATAAAATGTGAGTGCATGAAAAATGAGAATGGTGAAGTAATGAATATTTCTGATATGGAAGAGGAACATCTCGAAATAATGATTGTAGCAGTGCAGGTTAATTTGTGTCTGTATACAATCCAGATAAATAAGATGATGAAATATTATACAACTGATGAAAGGGTCCTGGAATTAGCCCTAATAGCAGAAAAATTGTATAAAAAGAATGACTTGTTAGGTTCAAGGTATGCAAAAGAAAAAATAATTAGTTCAAAAAATCTGCTAGGAAACTTAAGCAGAAACGAGTTGACGCCACATATGACACCACATATAATATAGGTTGTCGGCATGAAAATGTCTAAATGGAATAAACTAACAGCGCGTATATGTAATTTGTCGAAGGAACTTCGGTTCGATGAATTGCAAAAGGTATTGGAGAGTTGCGGATATGTGATGAATGCCCCAAGAACAGGAAGCAGTCATTACACATTTAGAAAGCAAGGCTGTCAGCCAATTACAATACCGAAACATGAGCCAATTAAAAGAATTTATGTAGAAATGGTAAGGAAGATTGTAGAAAGTGAGGCGAATAATAATGAAGACACTGAATGACTACATGAAATTATCCTATCGAATGGAAATAGTGGAAGATGAGGAAGAAGGCGGGTTTGTGGTTTCTTATCAGGATTTGCCTGGTTGTATTACTTGTGGAAAAAACATAGAAAGTGCAGTGGCAAATGCTTTAGACGCCAAAAAAGCATGGATTGAAGCGGCTCTTGAGGAAGGGATTGAAATTCATGAGCCAGATAGTCTGGACGATTATTCCGGTCAATTCAAACTGAGAATACCTCGTAGTCTTCACAGAGCATTGGCTGAACATTCTCAGCGAGAAGGCGTTAGTATGAATCAATATTGTGTTTATTTTCTTTCCAAAAGTGATTGGCACTGGTTTGATGAGTATGTTGATTGTACCGGGTATATTGCAGTGGTTAAATACATTTTTTGAATGCTACTATATTTCTATCATTGCGAATCTTCTGTTTATGGTAGGTGCTGGTATATTAATTAGTTTTGTGGGGCTTTTATTGATTGAGTTTCAGCAGGATAAAAGAATAGATAAATATTATAGCCGGCACAAAAATATAAAAATAGAGTTGGTAAATGGAAAATGGGAATGTGGTGTTTGTGGAAGTAGAACAATTTGTGAAGGCAGTACTTTTTGTAATATGTGTGGTTGTAAGTATGAAGACAGAAAAGATAGAACACCACAGGAGATATTGAAAATCAGGAATTCAATAAAGCGTTGAAAAAATAAGATTTTGAAAGGAAAAAATCATGTTTGGATGGTTAATTGTAAATGCATATTTAAATAAGCAGAAATTTAATGAATTATTCTCCATGCTTGCAGAGGCAGCGGATAAATTAGAAATAGAACTTAAAATCGTAACCAATGAAGAGGGCTGGCTGTATTTTGCGTGGGAGCATGAGGAGAAAAAGCCGGATTTTATTTTGTTTTGGGACAAGGATATCCGGCTGGCACAGATGTTTGAAAAGAATGGGTTTAGGGTGTTTAATTCTGCCGCAGCCATAGCAGCCTGCGATGATAAATCCAATACGTTCTTTTCCCTATACGATTCCGGAATCAGAATGCCAAAAACCATAGTCGCGCCAAAAGTATTCCAATTAGAAGGGTTTCCTGACACCACCTTTTTTCATCAAGTGGCATCGGCAAAGCAGTATGGGTGGGGATATCCCCTTGTTTTTAAGGAATGTAACGGCTCTTTTGGAGCACAGGTTTATCTGGTACATGACCAGGAAGAAATGATAAAAGTGATAAAACATATTGGGAACCGTCCTTTTTTAATTCAGGAATACATCAAAACTTCCTATGGACGTGATGTAAGAATCCAGGTAGTAGGAGGGAAGGTGGTGGCAGCCATGCTTCGAACCAATGAACATGATTTTCGTGCCAATATCACCAATGGAGGAAGTATGCAGCCATACATTCCATCTGAAGAACAGGAAAGAATGGCAATTCAGGTCTGTAAAAAGTTAAAACTGGATTTTGCAGGAGTGGACATTTTATTTGGTGAAAAGGACGAACCAATCCTTTGTGAGGTAAATTCTAATGCCCATTTTAAGAATTTATACGATTGTACGGGAGTCAATACGGCAGAGGAAATTTTAAAATATATTAAGGAAAAAATGCCTGATTTTTAAAGAACAAAGGAGAAAAGTAATGAAAACAAGAAAAGAATACACCTGCCCTTTGGAACTAACCCATGATGTCATAAAAGGAAAGTGGAAACCGATTATTATGTGGCAGTTATGGCAACATCAATCCTTATCAGAGTTAAAGGAAGGGATTGCGGGCATTTCACAAAAAATGCTCATTGAACAGTTAAAAGAATTAATGGAATATGGAATGGTGGATAAAAAATCCTATGAAGGATATCCTCTGAGAGTTGAGTATTTTTTGACAGAACGGGGTCAGAAAATGCGAAAGGCAGTAGAAATCATGCAGAGTATTGGCATTGAAATGATGATAGAATACGATAATACGGATTTTTTGATGGAAAAAGGTCTGATATCAGAGGAAGAACAATAAAAGGAAGAGGCTGACAAATAAAAAATTCTTTAAGATATAGCTGGATTGCAGATGAAATAGCGAGATATCTTAAAGAATTTTTTTATGAGACAAGCCTCTTTTTTGTTTATGTAGGTTAGAGGGTGGAACACAAAGTAATAAGGGGAATTTTATAGCTGAATGTATTAGCTGGATAATATGCGTTTTACACTTTATTCAGAGCAGATAGGCGTAGGTATAGTTACAAATTAGCTGGATAATATGCGTTTTACACTTTATTCAGAGCAGATAGGCGTAGGTATAGTTACAAAAAAGTGGGTAATATACAAAAGTAAAGAATTGAGGTAGAATCGGTGATGTAATAAAAATGAGTCCGGACATTGTAGGAAAGGAGAAAAATATTGGTAATTGAATTAGAACACGTAACAAAAGAATATAAAGTACCTTGTAAAGGTAAGAATTTTTTCGCCGATTTGTTTTCTACCAAATACAAACATATTACGGCGGTGGATGATGTTTCTCTAAAGATAAAAAAGGGTGAAACTGTTGGTTACATCGGGCTGAACGGAGCAGGAAAATCTACCACCATTAAGATGATGACAGGGATTTTAACCCCTACCAAAGGAAATGTTTTTATGTTTGGCGACTCTGTGAAACATAACCGTATTCAAAAAAATATGAGGTTTAGTGTGGTATTCGGGCAACGGAGTAATCTATGGTATGACTTGCCGGTGATTGACAGTTATAAGTATTTTGAAGTCTTATATGAAGTACCTAAGACACGGTTTGAGGAAAATTTAAAGCGGATTTCAGAACTGCTGGAAATTAAGGATTTACTGAATACTCCGGTAAGAAAGTTAAGTTTAGGACAAAAAATGAAATGTGAACTTGGGGGAGCATTGTTACATGACCCGGAAATCTTATTTCTGGATGAACCTACCATAGGTCTTGATATTTTCGCCAAAGATAATTTTTTACATTGCATCCGCCAAATCAATGAGGAACTAAATACCACGGTATTCTTAACTTCACACGATATGGAAGAAATAGAAAAGTTGTGTAATAGAATTATCGTATTGGACAAGGGTAAGATTTTATTTGATGGTAAGATTGAAGAAATAAAGAAAAATGTAGGAGACTATCATAAGGTTAAATTTTATCTTGAGGATTATGATGCAGGAAGAGATATCTATAAAGAATATCAGAAAAAAGGCAATCAGGACGGAATGATTGAATTAGTCATTGATAAAAATAAGATAAGTGTTGCAGAGGTTGTGAACTATTATTTTCAGAACTTTAAGGTCAAGGACATATCCATGGAGAATAATGGATTAGAGCAATTAATTAAGGAACTTTACGACGGCAGGGGTGATAAAGTTGAAAGCAATTAGCAATAAAATGAAAAAGTATTTTGCCTTGATAAAAATACAGTTTAAAGATAACTTCGCCTATAGAATGAGTACCGTTGCCAGTATTGTTGTGGGGATTCTGCAAATCTATATCTTTTATTATATCTGGTGCAGGGTATATGACGGCACAGACACTTTGAATGAGTTTTCCTTAGTCCAGATGAGTACATACGTCATTTTTAGCAATGCAATTTATAAATTGATGGAATTTGGAATTACCTTGCGAATTTCTGATATGGTAAAGAGTGGGGAAATTGCTACGAAACTTACGAAACCCATTGGTTTTATTCCAAGTCTGTTTTTTGAGAGTATTGGCTCTCTGACTGCAAGTATATTTACAATGATTCTGCCGATTCTGATTTTTTGCATTATTTTTCTAACTATTTTTATACAAAGAAATCTTTTGGCAAACCTCTTATTTTTAGGAAGCGTGGTTTTGGCAATTTTAATTTCGATTTATGTAGATATTATTTTTGGACTTTTGACCTTTTGGACGGAAAATGGCTGGGGACTTAGGGTAATCCGTCAGGCTTTGGTAAAATTGTTCTCAGGAGCAGTGGTGCCATTGGCATTTTTACCGTCATGGTTTAATGGAATTTGTGATGTATTGCCATTTAAAACCTTAATTGATGTACCAATCAAAATTTATCTGTTTGGCGTAAGCAAGGAAGCCCTCGGGAATATGTTGATTCAGGTCTTATGGGTACTGATTTTAATGGTGTCCACAAAGGTACTGTTTAAAGTAATTATGAAAAAAATTCAAATAAATGGTGGTTGATTATGGCGAAATATATGAAATTATATCTATGTATGGCGAAAATGAATTTTAATGTAATGAAACAATATAAATTTGATATGATAGTGGGAGCCCTTTCGACTTTATTAATGCAGATTTCATCTATCATATTTTTATGGACGATTTTTGATAATGTAAAGGTGTTTGCAGGGTGGACTTATAGTGAAGTTCTTCTGGTTTATGGAATCTTTACCTTGTGTCGTGGACTGAATCATATTTTCTTTGATAATCTATGGATTATAGGAAAAGAATTTATCCGGAGGGGAACCTTTGATATTTTACTGGTTCGGCCTGCCAATGAATTATTTCAGATTGTGGGACAAAAAATTCAGTTAGATGGGGTAGGCACCTTTGTTTTAGGAATTGCTGTTACCAAGGTTGCAGCAGATGGACTTGATTTAACATTAACTATTTCCAATGTCTGTCTGTGGCTTTTGATTATCTTGATGGGAACTCTTATCATTGCATCCATAAATCTGATTTTTGCGGTATCCTCTTTCTGGGTCATAAGGTCCAATAATATTATCTGGATGATTTTTTCTTTCGCTGATTTTGCCCAGTATCCGTTAGAGGCATTTGGCTTAGGGATAAAGTTTGTACTTACCATAGTGATTCCTTATGGATTTGTAAGTTATTATCCTGTGAGCTGTATGTTGGGGAAAGAATCCTTTTTATACATAGTGTATGAGTGGGGGATATTGATTGTTTTGGTAGTGCTTGCGTTAAAGTTATGGAAGTTCGGAATGAAAAAGTATGAAAGTGTGGGAAATTAGGAAAGTATTTTTAATGATTAAAATATTTTAGCATTTGAACAAGTACATCATCTGCATTATTTGGTTCACTTATTTGTCGGACACGTTCATCAAATGGAAAAAATCCTGCTGTTGAATAAAAATCAAATAATTTTGGATGATTATTGCACTCTATGTAAGCCGTTTTGCCACCGATAAGATGTTCTATTTCAAGAACTCTCTCTAATGCCATTTCGAGCAGGTCTGTACCTGGCATTTTGACAGGAAGAGTAGTGCTAAAGTTTTTGCCAAGCTGTGCAATAAGAGGCATGGAAATCATAAAGCGATGTGATTCTGGGTCGTACTGTGAAAATTTATTGATTTTCTTCTGCATGGTTTTACTGAGAGAAGAACTGTTTACACAAACAAATTTATTTGCAAGAGTATAATATCCAACAAAATATCTTTGGTTATCCTGTTCCACAAAAATAAGATAACTGATTGCTATTTTTTGCTTGGCAAAGGGAATGGCTTTAGTACGAATAAAGTCCTCAACATCAAGATTAAGAGGACAGATAAAAGAGGAGAGGATTTTTTGACAATTATCCTCTCCAACATTTTCAAGTATATCTAAAACATTAGCTTGTATATAATTCATCATTTGCAACATCTCCAAAAAAATTTTTGATTTCCTCTTTTGTTAAATCTCTAGAGGATACTTTTTGTGGAGTAATTTTTTCAGAGGCAGCAGCTGCATTCTCTAAAGCATTCACGAATGCTTCGGCAGTTTTAGTATCTTGAATCATGATGTTGTGAAAAATGCTTTGTGTTGCCATGATTTTCACTCCTTTCATAATTGTTTATTATTAGTATACTTGAAAATAATAAAAAAAGCAATTCAATTTGAAATTTAATAAAAAAATAGGTATTATCTTCAAACTGTAAAAATTATAACTATTATGAAAAATGATGAAATTAAATTTTATATTGTTGTTTTGTGATATTTAAGATATTAGAAAAAAGTTGATTTTTTTGATTTATGGAATATACTAATATTTAGTCGAGATAGTGGTGGGTTACAAGATTCTTGGTGAATCATTGATGTTTAGATAGGAGGGGGAAAGCATGAAGAAGAAAATGTTAGGTGGAATTCTTGTGATTGCACTTGCAGCTACGATACTGTTTGTAAAAGAAAAGGGTTCAGATGCAAGTAACGCGAATGGGAGCAGTTTCATAAATTTGTTTAAAGACCAAAACGATAACGATGAAAAGGTAGCTGGCAGTAAAGACGGTGTGGAAAGTTCCTTGATTCACCCGGAAGGTATGACATTAGAAACCCGAATCGCAGTACCGGATGGATATACCAGAACTTCTGAAGAAGAGGGGAGTCTTGGAACTTTTATCAGAAATTACGAAATGAAAGAGGATGGTGCTAAAGTAATTTTATACGATGGCACAAAAAAAGGAAACCAGAATGCTCATGCAGCAGTTTTTGCACTACCAATAGAAGCAAGGGATTTACAACAGTGTGCGGATTCTGTAATACGGATGTATGCGGAATATTTCTTAAGTACCGGACAGTATGATCGGATTGCATTTCATTTTACCAATGGATTTTTAGCCGAGTATACAAAATGGAGAGATGGATATCGAATCATGGTAGAGGGCAATGACACTTATTGGTCAAAGACCAAAGAGTATGATGATTCTTACGAATGTTTTCAAAGTTACATGAGAATGGTATTTACCTATGCAGGAACCTTGTCTATGCAAAGTGAAACCACGGAAATTGAACTTTCCCAGGTACAGATTGGTGATGTATTTTTATATGGCGGAAGTCCGGGACATGTAGTTATGGTAGTAGATGTCTGTGAGGATGCAAGTGGCAAGAAAGCATTTTTATTGGCACAAGGTTTCATGCCGGCACAGGAATTTCATGTATTGAAAAATCCGCAGCACAAAAACGACCCTTGGTACTATGAGGAAGAAGTGACATATCCCTTCATTACTCCACAATATACCTTTGAAGAGGGAAGTTTAAAGCGGTTGGAATATTAAAACAAGATGTGAGGTCAGACATGAACTGGTGGATTTTATACGAAAAAGAAGATTATTTAAAAAACATAGAATATGTAAATTTATACTTTAAGGAATGCGAAAAATATGGTATTTCCCTAACATTAGTGTTGAAAGAAGAACTGGGTCTGGTGATAAAAAATTCGGAAACGGAGTTTTATATAAAGGGAGAAAAATATACGAAGCCAGTATTGGTAATTAACCGTAGCAGAGATTATGTTTTAGCAAAGCATTTTGAAATGGCGGGAATCAAAGTCTGGAATGATTCCTTTGTGACTTTGATTGGGAATGACAAAGCATTGGCTTATAGTTATGCAGTGCAAAAAGGAATTCCGGTACTGAATAGTTTCTATGGGAGTGTAGTGCTGGAAGAATATCCATATGTATTAAAGTCCTTAAATGGACATGGCGGAGGAGAAGTATTTTTAATTCAAACTCCAGATGAAGAGGAGAAAATTGGATATTTACAAGAAAAGCAGGAAAGTAACCCCTTTTTATGTCAGGAATTTGCGGATGAGCCGGGAAAGGATGTCAGGGTTTATGTGATAGGAAATCGTATTATAAAAGCCATGCTACGAACCAACGAAACCGATTTTAAAAGCAATTACAGCCTTGGCGGAACAGTAGCGGAATATGTTTTAAACTTAGAAGAAGAAAGATTGGTAAAAAAGGTAATATCAGGCTTAAATATTGGGCTGGCAGGAATCGACTTTGTATTTCATAAGGGGAAATTATATTTTAACGAAATAGAAGATGTAGTAGGAGCCAGAATGCTGTATGCCCATACGGATGTGGATATTGTAGCAGAATATGTATCTTATCTTGCAGCTACTCAAAAACAAAACGAAGGATTCTAAAACATTTGGAATCCACTAATTTACTGTGTAAATTGCTATTTCCGCATGTTTTTTCGTGTCATAAAGTTAAAAAGTTTTTTCTGAGAACGAAAGCTTTTTGGCTTCTGATACTTATATCATATAATTGCAAATAATAGAGTATCAATAAAACCCCGGTAGTTCCAAATCATTAGAATAACCGGGGGTTTCTTATTTGGATAATTTTAAATATTTTACATAACGAATGATAGTCCACTAATGCATTTTTCTCTTTGAATGTATCATTTCCGACCAAAGATTTGGATGGAATAAAATTAAAAGTGGAAACAATTCCAAACGTCCAGCCAGCATATCAAACATTAATACATACTTCGAAAATGGACTGAAAAATCCGAAATTACCCGTAGGACCTACCAGTTCCAATCCTGGACCAATGTTATTTAATGTGGCGATGACAGCAGTAAAATTCGTAATCAAATCATGCCCTTCAAAGGAAAGTGCGAAAACAGATAAAGTAAACAAGATGATAAAAGTAATAAAATATACATTAATGGCTCTTACCACTTCATGCTCCACCGGTTTTCCATCCATCTTAATTTTCTTAATACTCTTTGGGTGAATATAAGAATGCAGTTCCTTAAATACGGTTTTTATCATAATTACAATACGTGAAACCTTAATACCGCCTCCGGTACTTCCGGCACAGGCACCAATAAACATCAAAAGTACAAGAATGGTTTTGGATGTTTCCGGCCAAAGATTAAAATCTGCGGTAGCAAATCCGGTAGAGGTCATGATGGAACCCACTTGAAAGGCAGCATGTCTTAGACAGTCTCCGACCTTCATACCTGTTTGGAGAATGTTAAGGAAGATGATGGTGGTGGAAATAAAGATAATAAGAAAATAACACCGTACCTCTTCAATACAAAATGCCTTTTTAAATTCTTTTAAAAAGATAAAGTAATAAGCATTAAAATTTACACCAAACAAAATCATAAAAATGGTAACCACCCATTGAATGTATGGGGAATAACCCATCATACTATCGTTTTTTATTCCGAAACCACCGGTGCCGGCAGTACCAAAAGAGGTCGTAATGGCTTCAAATAATGGCATTTTTCCAAGTAAAAGCAACACAATCTGGATGGTAGTCAGGATAATATAGATGATATATAAAAGCCTTGCAGTGTAGCGGATTTTAGGAACCAGTTTACCTACAGAAGGACCGGGACTTTCTGCCCTCATAAGGTTAATGTTAGAACCACCGCTTAACGGAATGATAGCTAAAAGGAAAACTAAAACTCCCATACCACCAATCCAGTGGGTAAAACTTCGCCAGAATATGGTACAATGGGACAAAGCTTCTACATCGCTTAAAATACTGGCCCCGGTGGTAGTAAAGCCTGAAATGGTTTCAAACAAAGCATCATGAAATGCAGGAATTTCCCCGGTGAGCATAAAAGGCAGACAGCCAAATAAACTTAAGAAAATCCAGCTAAGAGCAGTGGCAACACAGCCCTCCTTTAGGTAAAAAATAGAGCTCTCCGGTTTTTTCAGGGTAAAAATAATACCAAGCACTCCACAGATACTTAATGCAATCAGGTAAGAAAATGCTTCTTTTTCACTATAAATGATACCAACTACAAAAGGCAGCAACATAAGGAGTGCCTCAATTTTTAGAATCCATCCTAACACATAACGTACAATAGAAGTATTCATAACAAAATCCTTTCTAAAGCAAAATACTAATCCATAATATTCATTTTACAACTTATTTGGCTTTATTTTAAAATATCCTGAATCTTATCAAATCCGGTATGTGAAGTTACAATCATAACAGTATCTCCGGTCAGAATACAATCCTGTCCACTTGGGATAAATATTTTACCGTTTCTGTTAATAAAAGAGACTAACAGGTTATTTTTCAAAGACAACTCTGCCAAAGGGATATCTGTTACCGCTGATTTTTCTGTTACTTTAAATTCAATGGCCTCTACTCTGGAATCAAACATATGGTAAAGGGTTTCAATGTTACTGTTCATGGAATTTTTCTTCGCACGAACATAAGCAATGATGGCTTCGGAAGTAATAAAACGTGGATATACCACACTTCCTAAATCCAAAGTATTGATGACTTCACGGAAACTGATACGGTTTAATTTGGTGATGGCCTTAGCATTTGAAATCTGTCTTGCATAAAGGGTAAGCATAATGTTTTCTTCATCAATTCCGGTCAGGGGAACAAAGGATTCTGCATAGGTAATACCTTCTTCCTTTAGAAGTTCCTCGTCAGTACCGTCCCCATTGATAATGATGGCTTTTGGGAGAAGAATGCTTAATTCTTCACAACGCTCCTTGCTTTGTTCAATGATTTTAACACCCATTCCAATGGAAAGCAATTGCTTTGCAAGATAATAAGCCACTTTTCCTCCACCGATAATCATGGTGTCCTTTGCCTGATTGGTTTTAAAACCAATATTTTTAAGGAATTCCCTTGCATTATTTCTGGAAGCTACAAAGGAAATCACATCTCCGCTTCTTAAAATAAAACTACCGGAAGGAATAAAGACTTCTCCGTTTCGTTCAATGGCGCAAATCAGAAAACTGAAAGAAAAGTCCTTGCTGATTTCAGAAATGGCACAGCCATCCAGCATATTTTTTTCCGGAATCTTTACTTTAATTAGTTCTGCCTGTCCGTGGGCAAAGGTGTTTACCTCCAAGGCAGTTGGAAGGTATAAAATTCTGGATATTTCTTTGGCTGCCTCAAGTTCCGGATTAATAATCATGGCAAGTCCTAATTTTTCCTGTAAATAACTAACTTCTTCACTATAATCCGGGGTGCGGACTCTGGCAATGGCAGCACAATTTCCGACCCGTCTTGCTACGGTACAGCAAAGGAGATTTAGCTCATCTGATTCTGTCACTGCTATAATTAAATCCGCATTGTGGATACCGGCTTCTATCTGGACACTGTAGCTGGCTCCATTTCCGATAATTCCCATGATGTCATATAAATTTGTAATGTTTTGAATGTTATCAGCACTTTTGTCTATGATAGTAATATCATGTCCCTCTTTTGATAACTGGTCGATGAGGGTGGTTCCAACCTTTCCACAACCGACAATGATAATATTTAATCCACTTTTTTTGGTATCGTGGGATGTTCTCATTTTCATCCTCCATTCTGGCTGATTATCATTTAGCCCTAAGTCATTGAGTGTATTTTCGCAATTGTTCATACGTGAACAGTTACATATTTTTCATATCTGATTATTATACCACTGGAGAATGAAAAAAGCACTATATAGTTATATATTTTTATGACAATGTAAAAAACGGAGAAAAGAATTGAAAGGGGTATTACAATTGTTTTTTCTGACAGAAAATCATCTTTTGGTAGTAATTTTTAATATGAAAATAGCGGGGAAATTCCCCGCCGCTCGGTGGACCAGGGTCTTTCGACCAGCCCAAAATCAATCACTGCTGATTTACTTTATGTTAATTGTAATTGAAATATTCTGAAAAGTCAATTGCCATTTGAAAAACCCTGATGAATTTTGTGAAATTCTGTGATACACTAGAGAAAAATAAACGAATTACCACAATGAGACTAAACTCTAAAGAGACAATAAAGGAATGGCTTACGGAAGGAGCAGAAGAGGAGTAGAGGGATGGAGAAAGTAAAAAAACGAGTTTTTGACGTGATACAGATTGGTAATAAACAGGATTTGCTCAGTGCAACCTTTGACTGGTTTATCGTATTTGTGATATTTTTAAACCTGTTTGTGACATTATTTGATACCTTTGATGAATCAATACCTTATAAGGAGTTGTTAAAAACCATTGAACTGATAACCATTATTATTTTTGCTGTTGAATATAGCTTAAGACTTTGGACTGCAGAGTACGCATTTCCGGAGGAAAAGAAGTGGAGGGCAAAATTAGGTTTTATGATTTCCTTTTATGGAATCATTGATTTAGTTACATTTTTACCCTATTTTTTACCGGTATTTTTCCCCAAAGGTGCCGTTGCCTTTCGAATTTTCCGGGTAATAAGAATCTTCCGTTTGTTCAAAATTAATGCAAGATATGATGCTTTTAATGCCATCGTAAACGTATTAAACGAAAAGAAGAACCAGATATTTTCTTCCGTTTGCATGATTTTAATTTTAATGGTAGCTTCTTCTTTATGTATGTATGGTCTGGAACATGAGGCACAGCCGGATAAGTTTAAAAATGCATTTTCTGGCATCTGGTGGTCCGTTTCCACCTTGTTGACAGTAGGTTATGGAGATATTTATCCTATCACAACTGCAGGAAAACTGATGGCGATTGTGATTTCCTTTTTAGGAGTTGGAATGGTGGCGATTCCTACCGGTATTATTTCTGCGGGATTTGTAGAAAATTATACGAAGCTGACATTAACTTCCCGCATGGAAGAACGGGAGTTAAAGTTTGTTACTTCCACTATGAATCCCAATCATGCATGGTGTAATTCCCTGATTCGGGACATTGTATTTCCACCTCAGTTACTATTGGTTATGATTATCCGGGAGGATGATGTGATACTTCCGAAAGGAGATACCAGAATTTTAAGCAGGGACACCTTAGTCATTGCAGCCAAAAACTTTAAAGACGAAGAAGAAATTAATTTAAAAGAGGTGCTGATAAAAGAAGAACATCCGTGGATTGGACTACAGATAAAAGAACTGGATATTTCCAGACTGGAAATGATTGTGATGATTCAAAGAAGGAATAAGGTGATTATTCCAAATGGTGCTACCATGATTAAAAAGGATGATAAAGTCGTGCTGTATTCCCATTTGAAAAAATAATCATCGAAAGAACCCAACACGTCTCTCAACGATGAGGACCTCGTTGGGTCTTTTAATATCGTATTGTAAAAATATCGTAAGAACCATAGGAGCTGTTGTTTTTTGTTATAGCTCTCATGGTTCTTTTTTTAGGAGAAAGGAAAAGCACAAGAATGTTTTTGCTATGGATACGCTGGTACTTAATAGGAAAATGTTATGGTTTGAATTGTATCAGTGTTCTATTATATAAAATTACATAAAAACAGTATTGACAAAATACAAGGATAAGTTTATATTGTGTATAAAGTATATATACAATATTTTGAGTCTCGCGAGGTACATATGGATATTATTATTTCAAATTCGGACAAAATACCGATTTATGAACAGATTATAAAGCAAATAAAAGATATGATTGTAAATGGTACGTTGAAGGAGGGGGAACCCTTACCTTCTATGCGTTTTTTAGCAAAAGAACTGCGTATCAGTATGATTACCACAAAACGGGCCTATGAGGAATTGGAACGAGAAGGATTTATTGAATCTTATGTAGGAAAAGGAAGTTTTGTAAAAGTGGTAAATCAGGAGTATATCAGGGAAATAATTCAAAAAGAAATGGAAGATGCTATCAGCATCGCTGTAGAAAAAGCTAAGCTTTCCGGGATTTCCAAGGAAGAATTTTTGGAAGTAGTGCAGTGGATATATGAAGAGTCATAAAAAGAGGAGGACGAAAATGGAGGATACCATGAGAGAATATGAAAATGCCATTGAAATTTCACACCTATCAAAAAAATACGATGGATTTGCGTTGCAGGATATCAGTCTTACCGTACCGAAGGGATGTATTATGGGATTTATTGGACAAAATGGAGCCGGAAAGACCACAACCATCCGTTCCATCCTGAATATGATACCATTGGATGCAGGAACCATTCATGTTTTAGGATATGACCATGAAAAAGAAGAATGTAAAGCAAAGGAACACATTGGATTTGTATTTGATGAAATAGGATTTCACAAGGTTTTAAACGCAACAGACTTAAACAAGATGTTTCGTAACATTTATAAAAACTGGGATGAAACTGTATTTTTCCAAAACCTTGAGCGTTTTGGACTGCCGAAAAAGAAAGCCGTAGGGAAATTTTCCCGTGGTATGCAGATGAAATTACAGATTGCAGTGGCACTGTCCCATCAGGCGAAACTTTTAATTATGGATGAACCAACCAGTGGCTTAGACCCTGTTGTCCGAAATGAAATTCTGGACATCTTTTTGGAGTTCGTACAAAATGAGGAGCATACCATTTTACTATCTTCCCATATTACCAGTGACTTAGAACGGATTGCAGATTACATTACCTTTATTGACCAGGGTAAAATTCTGCTTTCCGGAGAACGCATCAGTATTTTGGAAGACCATGGGATGATTAAGTGTAAAAAAGAAGAAGTTGCAAAAATATCTTCTGAGTATATTGTAGGAAAAAGGATATCCCAGTTCTCTGTAGAGGTATTGGTAAAAGAGAAAAAACGTTGCATTCAGGAATGTCCGGAATTTCTTATGGAGGAAGTAAGTCTGGATGAAATTATGATTTTTTATATTTCCGGAAGTAAGGGGGCAGCGGCATGAAAGGATTGTTTCTAAAAGACATTCTGACCCAAAAGAAACAAATAATCAGAAGTATAATGGGAATTATAGGAATAGCGGCATTTTTGATTTTGGTGATACTTAGTATTTATTATGGTAATTTAAGAACTGCTCTTTTAAATGGAGGATTTCTTGAGGGAAATACCCTTCGCAATATGATTTGGATTTTTTCTTTTGTTTTTGCAGCATTTGGGGGAATTATGGTCAATGGAGTAATTTCAGCATCCTTTGAAGAGGATGAAAATGCGGATTTTGGTAAGGTGTGTGTATCTTTGCCTGTCAGTAGGAAAGAAAGGGTAATTACAAAGTACCTTTATTATTTCAGTTTTCTTACCTTAAGTTTTTTTCTTAACTATGGATTACAGCGGATCATGTTTGCAGTAGCAAAAATAGATTATACTTTGGAGTGTTTTCTTATCCTGTTAGCCGGATTTTCCTGTTTCGTTCTGATTACATTGTTTGATATACCATTCATTTACCGCTTTGGTGCAAAATCAAGAATTGTTTTTTTGGAACATATTGTATTAGTTGTGATTCTATCCGTTTTGATTTTAGTGGGAATGAATTTTTGTATGAAACATGATGTAAGTGCCGGGCAGCTTTTGGGTGTGATTTCCGGAATGATAAATACTTTGGCAGTCTTATTTCCACTTTCCCTTTTTGTGGGAGTTCCTGTATCTGCCCTTTGTTCGATACAAATTCAGAAAAAAGGGAGGAACTGTATATGGTAGGAAATATTTATAAAGATTTTAAGGTTTCGAAATGGGCGCTTCTGGGGATTGCTTGGCTCTTAGTATTCTTTCTTGGGACAATTTTGTATAGTATAGATACTATGGAGTTTATGGACGTGGTCATGAACTTTTCTGGCGGACTTTTTCTTCTTAATATCACATTGACTTGTTCGGGAATGCTGATTTTAGGTGATGCAGATGAGAAGGAAAAATGGATGGTGTATGCCATTGCTTTGCCGGGAGGAATTAAGGGATATGTCAAAGGAAAATATGCTTTTGTTGTGGTGATGATGGTTTTTAGTGCGTTGTTTACATTGGTTTCATCGGTGGTTTTTGATATTATGGTCGGAGAAAATAGAATGATTTCTGCGAGCTTGATGATTCTTATGATTTCCGGTGGAATCTCCATGTTGTTCTGTTCTTTGCAGTTCCCATTCATTTTTCGTTTTGGATCAAAGAAAGGCAATGCGGTGATTGGAGGGGTGTTCTTAGTTGTAATGTGTGCTTTTGTTATCTGGTTTATGTTTGGTGATTTGTCTGTTTTGGATAAGTTAAATGCGGATTTCATACAACAGGTTTTTTTATGGCTGCAACAACATAAAGGAACGATTCGTCTGGCTGCTTTCCTGTTTTTTATGGTAGGAATTGTGGGGATGATGATATCTTATAAGGTGTCAGTTCGTGCATTTCGAAAAGCGGTGGAGATTCGTGAGTGGGAATAGTAAGAGTATTGTTTTTTCTGATATGAATATTGGAATTTATATCAGAATAATCATGTTTATTGCATCCTAAACTCTGTTTTTGGGATAAAGGAGAAGACAAAAAATGTGGATACTTGTGATTTTGAATGGAATTGGATTATTCAGTGGGATAGTGATGAATGAAAATGTTATGTATATCGTATTTGCAATATCATTTTTAGCTTTTTTTCATAGGTACGCCATTATTTCCTGGGATATTGTATATGAAAGATGGGTGGAATCTGTAGGGCTTATGGATGCAAAAGTTGCAAATGAATTTGTATGTTTTTTTGTGATGTCTTGTCTGTTTTTGCTGATGATTCAAAAGATAGGGGTATGGAGTATTATAGTGCCGATTGCTCAATGTATTATGTTTCATATCATAAAAATTCTTCATCATACCACATCAAAAAATATTCAGATAATGATATGTTACTTTGTGGAATTATTGACAAGTATTTTATTTTGTTTTACCAAGAATTAAAAATGGACGTATGATAGTATTATGAATCAGATGTGCAGTTAGTTTTAGAATCTTGTAAAAAAGGTGTGTTCCTTTCGTTAGGGATATACCTTTCTTTTTTTGTGATATGTTTTTATCCTTTTTTGTAATTGTTCTTGACAACGTAATGATGAAATGCTAATATCGGTTCATAGGTTAATTACTTAACTAACTAACCTATGAACTTGTGAGGACGATATCTGTGCTTGAAATAATGGCGCAATGGGATAAATACTGCACGGTTTAAGAAAGGGATGAGAATACATGAGTCAGTTTTTGTCACAGGAAAAATCCATCTATCTTCAAATTAGTGAAATGATAGAGAATGATATCCTAAGAGATATTATTTTAGAGGAGGAGCGGGTTCCCAGCACCAATGAAATGGCGAAGCTTTATTCCATTAATCCCGCCACTGCGGCGAAGGGAATTAATATTTTGGTAGATGAGGGAATTGTATACAAGAAAAGGGGGATTGGAATGTTTGTGTCAACAGGCGCCAAAGAAACGATAAAAAAAAGACGAAAAGCAGAATTTTACGACCATTATATTCGTTCCATTATCAAAGAGGCAGAAAGCCTTGAAATCAGTAAGGAAGAATTGGTAACTATGATACTTGAGAATGAGGATTGTTAGGGAGGACAGAGTATGGAATCAATTTTTTGTAAAAACGTAAGTAAAAAATATAAAAAGAAGATAGTATTAGAAGACGTAAATCTGGAATTAGAACCGGGAAAGATATATGGATTGATTGGAAGAAATGGAGCAGGAAAAACCACGCTGTTATCCATGATAGCTGCCCATGCTCCGGTGACGGAAGGTTTGATTTGCTTAGGCGAAGAAGAAATCTGGGAAAATCCCAACGCATTAGAGCATATCTGTTTTTCCAGACAGTTGAATCCGTCTATGATTATGGTTGTAAAAGACTATTTTAAATTAGCCTCCATGTATTATCCTCATTGGGATGAAAATTATGCGAAGCAACTGATTGAAAAGTTTGAATTAGAAACAAGTAAGCCTGTTTCGAAATTATCCAAGGGAATGCAAAGTATGGTAACCATAGTGGCAGCATTGGCAAGTAAGGCAGATTATACCTTTATGGATGAGCCGGTATCCGGTCTTGACGTGATATCCAGAGATTTATTTTATAAACTTTTAATCGACGAATATGCAGAAACAGGAAGAACTTTTGTGATTTCCACACATATCATTGATGAGGCATCGGATATTTTTGAGGAAGTAATCGTGTTGAATCAGAATCAAATCGTAATAAAAGAAAATACTCAGGAACTTTTAGAACGGGCGGTATTCGTTTCCGGGAAGGCAGAAGAAGTAGATAAGGCAGTAAAGGGGATGAACTGCTATCATGCAGAAACGATTGGAAGAAGTAAAAGTGTTACGGTTTTGTTAGAAGAAGGACAAAGAATCGAGGATTCTTCTGAACTTACCACCCGTGCAGTTACCCTGCAGAATCTTTTCGTAGCACTGTGTGGAAAGGAAGATTAGGACAGGGGGGAACAATTATGAATGGGAAAAAAATTAGGACATATACATTAAACTATTGGTTGAAGAGTTTTATAAAGAAGGCGATATGGATGGTGTTGTTTAGCACGTATTTGATCATGGCTTTTTATTGCATTGACAGCCTTTTAGGGGAGGGGAAAGCAATGTCGTTCTTTCGTGACATTCTTGTATTAGGTGAGTCGGAAAAAAACGTATTATTAAATGAAGTGCTAATTTTAGGAAGCTGGTGGGGATATTATATATCAGCCATATTAGGTGTTACGTATATGTTGAACTACCGTTCCATGGTTATGCTGCCACTTTCCATGGGAAGTACAAGAAGAGAAGCCTATGTGGGTTATGAGCTGGCAATCGTTGTTATATTGTTTTTAACAAATCTTCATTCCTTGATTCTTGCGTTTATTTCAAAGGAAATTGCAGGGGAAAGTGTTCTTTTTAACCATTACCCGGTTTATATTGCAATATTGATATCTTTTATTGGAGTGGCAAAATTATTATTCTCCATACAATTTGAAAATAGCAGTAAAACAGGTAATCTGGTAAAAGTGATTCTTGGATGTTATATTTTTGGGGCAGCCATAGGAATTTTTGCTCATCATGTATTTCTGGTTGCAGGAGAAAATGAGATGATGGATGGAGAATGGTTAAATGTTTTGGTGGATTTTTTAGGAGTTGAGATAAAGCCTGGAGAATGGCTGTATGCTTTGGTGGCAGTTTTGGGAGTATTGACATGGGTGATTGGAGGAAAAATTACCTTAAAAAAGAGTAAAAACATCGAGGTAGTCATGTTGTTTTCATAAGAAAAAAATCTCTTAGGGAGATATCATTAGAAAGGTTGTGAAAGTGTGTTAAAAATTATTTTTAAAAGAAGAAAAGCAGAATTTGCCATTATGCTTACATTTGCCATTATGTTTACTTTTTTAATTTCTTTCTTGGATGGATATCTGGTTTCAGAAAATAAGAAGGTATTAGATATGGCATCCATATTTTTCGGAGCTTATATTAGTTTTATGGTAGAAGTGTTATACGGTGTATTTTTTTTACCCAACGAGTTCAGACTGGCTGTGAGTATGGGAAAAACAAGGAAAGAATTTCTGCGGTGCGAAATTTTGGTTACTGTGGTATGGCAACTTCTCATCTATCTTAGTAGTGGTTTTATTTTTGGAATGGGGATTTGGGTTGGAAGTATTGTAAATCAGGCAGGTAGCATAAAGGGAGTATTTGGTTTTGCGGAAACTGGAAAATCAGTTTTGCTGGTGGCATTTTCTATATTGTTGGTTACGGTGGTGCAGTTTACTGTATTTCTGGCAGTTGAAAGTAATGAAAAGCTGGTGTGTCTGGGAGTGTTCGCCAATATGTTTGGAAGCATATATTTAGCAAAAATAATGGGATATTTTAATGGTCTGGCAGACAGTTTATCCGGGATTTTATCCGGAGACTTTTTACCTCTTGTGATTTTAATCAGCATAGTTGCAGTGTTGTCTTTATGGGGAGGATTTGTGATAAAAAAACTATTGCATTTACAAGTAAGGCTACATTAAAAATTGTAAAATACACGGCAGGAATTAAAACAGGTAGTTGTCAATGAAGAAGAAGTAAATTCTTATATTAAAATCGGAAAGTACCAAAAAGAAATAAGTTCAAATAAGGTATAAAAGCCCTTTATTTACAAATACTACTACTAAACAGTAGAAAAATAAATGGAGGAACTTTTATATGAAAGCAACTGGAATTGTTAGAAGGATAGATGAATTAGGGAGAATTGTAATTCCGAAAGAAATCCGAAGAACTTTAGGTATCAGAGAAGGAACACCTATTGAAATTTTTACAGATAGAGAAGGAGAAGTGATATTAAAAAAGTATTCTCCTATGGGTGAACTTTCCAGCTTTGCAAATCAATATGCAGAAAGTCTAGGACAGATTACCGGTTTTGCGGTATTAATTTCAGACCGGGAGCAAATCATAGCCTGTTATGGAGTAGGAAAAGCGGATGTATTAAATAAACCGGTGACGAAAGAAATAGAAGAAAGATTAAACGAAAGAGAATTTATTTTTGCAAAAGAAGGGGAAAAAGGATTTGCAGAAATAGTGGAAGGATATGGGGATTATAAAGAAGAAATGGCTGCACCGATTATTGCAGGTGGAGATTACATTGGAGGAGTATTCCTGCTTTCTAAAACAGAAAAAGGAAAACTTACCGTAGCAGAAAAGAAATTATTATTAACTGCTGCCAGCTTTTTGGCAAAACAGATGGAGGAATAAAAAAGTACACCGAAGATGAAACTATCATTTTCGGTGTACTTTTTATTTTAATTCTTATTCTTTTCCGTTCCAACAATAGGTACAAAGATTTTCCTTAGGAATACCAATGGATTCTAACATATCGTCCAAACGATTGAACTGAAGAGAGGTAAAGTTTAATTCTTTACGGATTTCTTCTACCATCTGTTCGTATTTTTGAGATTCCGGATTTGCATATTCCTGTAAAACCTCATCTGTAACATCTTCTGTTCCTTCCAGTCTTGCAATCACTCTTCTGGTGATTAAGTCCATTTCAGAGCTGGAACGTGAGAAATTTAAATACTTACAACCATATAACAATGGTGGACAGGCAGGACGGATATGAACTTCCTTAGCACCGCTTTGGTATAAGAATTCAGTGGTTTCCCTTAACTGTGTACCACGTACAATGGAATCATCAATTAATAATAAACTCTTATCCTTGATTAAATCATGAACAGGGATTAATTTCATTTTAGCAATTAAATTACGCTTGCTTTGAATCGTTGGCATAAAAGAACGTGGCCAGGTAGGGGTATATTTAATAAAAGGTCTGGAAAATGGAATGCCGGATTCATTGGAATAACCGATGGCATGAGCAATACCGGAATCCGGTACACCGGCAACAATATCAGGTTTTACCGTATCTCTTTGTGCCATGTAGGTTCCACAGTTATAACGCATTTGTTCTACACTGATACCTTCATAAGAAGTAGAAGGATAGCCATAGTATACCCAAAGGAAGGTACACATTTTCATTTCCTTTCCAGGAGCCATTAAAGTGCGGATACCTTCTGGTGTAGCAACTATAATTTCTCCAGGGCCTAATTCTTTATAATCTTCATATCCCAGATTTCGATATGCAAAATCTTCAAAGGTTAAGCAGTAAGCGTCTTCTTTCTTTCCAATGATAACAGGAGTTCTTCCATATTTATCACGGGCAGCATAGATTCCCTTCGGAGTTAAAAGCATAAGGGATAAAGAACCCTCAATTAATTCCTGGGCATAGTGAATTCCTTCAATTAGATTTTCCTTTTGGTTAATGATAGCTGCAACCAGTTCGGTAGGGTTAATATCTCCCCCACTCATTTCTAAGAAGTGGGAATTTCCATGCTTAAAAATGGTATTTACAATCTCATCAGTATTGTTAATTTTACTTATTGTGGTGATGGCGTAAGTGCCATGATGTGAGCGTACAATCAAAGGCTGTGGCTCATAATCAGAAATACACCCAATCCCCATGGAACCTTTCATTTCATGAAAATCTTTATCAAATTTGGTACGGAATGGAGCATTTTCGATATTGTGAATCGCACGGTCAAAGCCTTTTTCTTTATCGTAAACTGCAAGACCGCCGCGTCTTGTACCGAGATGTGAATGGTAATCGGTTCCAAAATACAAATCAAACATACAATCTTCTTTTGCTACTACGCCAAAAAATCCACTCATTGTCGTTCTCCTTTTTCGTCAGTTATATTGTTACGGTTCACACATGAACAGTAATTAATATATTCTTTTTCTTTTTAACATCACACAACATTGTAACGCACATTCGAAAATGTGGCAAGAATATTTCAAAAAAAATCGAAATGCGAAATGAAAGGACTTGAAGAATGAGAAACCGTATAGTAATATTTCAGTAATTGCAGGAAGTTGTGAAATGAATATTACATTTTTCAATTACCTAAAGAAACATAGGTCGGAAAGGAGCGGGATAGCAATATGATAAAAGGAATTATTTTTGACATGGATGGTCTTATGATAAATACAGAGAAACTATTACAAAGATTCTGGTGTGAGGCAGCAAATGAATTTGGTTATCCTATGAAACCAGAGCATAGCCTGAAAATACGAAGCTTAAGTGCAAAACTGGCGGAGCCTATGTTAAAACAGCTGGTTTCAGAGGAGTTTGACTATCAGAAAGTCAGAAAAAGAAGAATCGAATTGATGAATGCATATATTGAAAAAAATGGTGTGGAGGAAAAGGAAGGATTAAAAGAACTGCTTTCTTATCTGAAAGCAGAAAAATATGAGTTGGCAATCGCTACAGCCACAGATTATGAAAGAACGAAGTTATATTTAAGTTCTATTGGGGTATTTTCGTATTTTTCCCAGGTGGTTTGTGGGAATATGGTGAAAAACGGGAAACCGGAGCCGGATATTTATCAGCTGGCGGTTCAAAAATTAGGTTATGCACCAGAAGAATGTATGGCATTGGAGGATTCTCCTAATGGAATTTTAGCTGCTTATGGTGCAGGGGTTCTTCCGGTTATGGTGCCGGATTTGGATCAACCAGAGGAAAAAATTAGAAAAATAGCATATCAGGTAGTAGGAAATTTGAAAGAAGTGATACCAATTCTGGAAAATTTAAAAACGGTTTCACCATGTTATGAAAGGGATTTTTCTAGGAATTTGTCCCCTTTCTTTGGAGAAAACCACCAATATTTCGACGTTTTTCAAGAAAAAAACTCGGATTCTTTATGAAATATGCAAAAAATATGATATTTGTTTAGAGAAATGTAGAAATTTTCTTGACAAACAAGAGATAACAAGGTATAACTAGTACTAGGCATTTTGTGCTTAACTATTGAAAATAAAACATTCCAGATTAGAGGAGGAGTTCCTAAAATGAACAAGGCAGAATTAGTTGCAGCAATTGCAGAAAAGACAGAATTATCTAAGAAAGATGCAGAAAAGGCTTTAAAGGCTTTCACTGACGTAGTTTCAGAAGAATTAGCAAAAGGAGAAAAAATCCAATTAGTTGGATTCGGTACTTTTGAAGTTTCTGAAAGAGCTGAAAGACAAGGAAGAAATCCTAAGAACGGTGAACCTATGACTATCGCAGCTTGTAAGTCACCTAAGTTCAAAGCAGGTAAGGCTTTAAAGGACGTTGTTAATGCTTAATTCGCTGAAATGAAGTGAGTGTCTGCATAAGTGCAGGCACTTTTTTCGTTATATAGAGGTTTATTCATAGAAGGGAGGAAGGTTGGAATCAGCTTTATATATGGAGATTCTGACAGGACTTTATGAGATTAGATAAATATTTAAAAGTATCACGTATTATCAAAAGACGTACTGTAGCCAATGAAGCCTGTGATGCAGGAAGAATTATGGTAAACGGTAAGGTTGCCAAAGCATCCCACAATGTAAAAGAAGGGGATGTTTTAGAAATTCAGTTTGGAAATAAAACAGTAAAAGCAGAAATTTTATCGGTACAGGAAACGGTAAAAAAGGACGAAGCCAAGGAGATGTTCCGTTATCTGTAAAAGTGTAGATTCATTCTTACTGTTTCTCGTTGAACGGTAAGGATGAATACTTTTTCTATCACCTTCATATATTCTTATAACGAAACTTTGGAAGGTAGTATAGAAAATGGATGAGAGATATTTGCCCAAAAACCATAGAGTAAGTATTAACCGAAGAGAAACCGGAAATATCAGTGGTGTATTAGAAGTGGTAAGCTTTGATACGGCACAGATTGTGTTAAGTACAGAAGAAGGCGGACTGATGATTAAGGGAAGTGGTTTGCATGTAACAAAGCTTACTTTGGAAAAGGGTGAGATTGAGATTGATGGACATATTGACAGTTTGACATATACCGATAAAAGACAGGAAGATAAGTCCCAGGAAGGATTGTTTGGGAGATTGTTCCGATGATGCTTGCATTGCACCAGACGGTATACGAAGAATGGAACTTAATTTTTATCAGTCTTTTTTTAGGAGCATTTTTGGTAGCGGTATATGATGTATTTCGAATATTACGAATTCTGATGAAACATAAGAATGTCTTTGTACATATTCAAGATTTTTTCTTTTGGATTTTTGCAGCAATTTTTATATATTATATTTATTTTAAATATTATTACGGACAAATCAGAGGCTTCTTTCTTATCTTTATGTTATTAGGGGCTTTCCTTTATGCCAATACCCTAAGTCGCTTTTTACTGTTTTTAGTAGATACATTGAAAAATAGATTGAAAAAAGCAATAAAAAAGGTTAAAATGAAAAGAAACAGAAAAGTTTCGAAATAGAAGGTGAAAGAATGAGATTGGAAAGAAGAAAAGTAGGAAAACAGTTTAAAATCAGTGCTTTTGTTTCTTTGTTTGTTGCGATTTTATTGACTGTTTTATTAGGTATAAAAGGAAGACAACTGAGGGAGGAAAGTGAGACTTATGCAGCCACGAAGGAAAAACTGGAAGCTGAGATTTTAGAACAGGAAGAAGAAGCCAAAGAAATAGAAGAATTGGAAAAATATGTTCAGACGAAAAAGTACATAGAGGAAGCAGCCAGGGAAAAGTTGGGTCTGGTATATCCGGATGAGATTATTATTAAGTCGAAATAAGACGAGGTTTCACCATAGAATCCGACAGAATTCCTATCTTGTGAGTGATAGAATCAAGAGAATTTCACATCTTGCATAGCAAAATGTGGAATTCTCTTTTTTTCGATAAAAGCCATATCAATGAACAGAGACAGGATGTGAAGAAGAAAGGAATCAGCTTTTATCGGTAATTATGATTTGCATGAGAGGAAGGAAGGTTAAAGTGAAATCAGGAAAAAAAGATTTATGTTTTAATGCACTTTTAGCAGGATTGCTCTCCACCATTGAGGTGGTTGGTATCAATCCTTTTGGCATCGGTTTTATGGCAGCGTTGATTATGGAACGGGACTTGTCATGGCTTAGTTTTATTGCATTTATATTAGGCATGGGCTACCGCCAGGGGATTGCTATGGTGTGTCTGCAAGGCATTGCCATGCTGGTATTTTTCTTTTGCAGTGAAGTAATAAGAGGGAAACAGATAAAATCCCATCTTCTTTTATCCTTTATGACTTTTTTTGTACAGATTGTGGGGAAGATTCTGGTCGGAACAGAAAAAATATCTGTTTTGGATATTCTTCTTGGCACCATACTTACCAGTGTAATCTGTATGATGTTAAAGGAAAGCATGGAAGGCAGAAGACAGGAAAAAAATCTATTAGAGATGAATGCCAGGGAACTGACAGGAAATTTGATTCTTTTAAGTTGTGTCTTAAGTGCATTGCCTGGAAAAATAGGAGAAATATACATATTAACTGCAGTTGGTTTCTATCTGATTTTGGTGTTCGGATACCGCTATGGAGTACGGGAAGGGGCATTGATAGGAGCTGTTTGCGGTATGGTGATATCCTACCGTTATGGAGAAATAGGACTACTAGGAGCCTTTGTACTATTGGCGATTGCGTCAGGAATCGGACGGGAGTTAAAAAAAAGTGGAAGTGTGGTGGCTGTCCTAAGCGTATTTTTATTATTGGGAATGTATTATGATGAATCTATCTTTCAAATTGGGATGATTCGAGGGGCGTTTAGTGGTGTTATGGTATTTTTATTTACCCCAAAAGCCTGGATAGAGAAGGTAAATTATGACGGGTTTCAGGTGGATAATGTCATTACCAATGAAATGAACCGGGTGCAGCAAATTCGAATGGAGGAGCTGGCAGAAGGTTTTTTAGCTTTGGGAAAAAGTATTTCGGTGAAACAAAAACGAAGAAACCGCTTAAAACAACAGGAATTTGTTTCTGTTATGGAGGAAGTTTCCAGCGGACTTTGTGCTTCCTGTGAAAATTATGCAGAGTGCTGGAATGAAAATTCTTTTGATACCTATCGTGCGGGATACAGCATTTTGGGTGCCTTGGAGGAAAATGGAGATTTGAAGGAAGAAGATATTCCGAAGGATTTTATGGAACAATGCCAGCATTTGGACTATTTTATCATAGAAACAAACAGAAATTATGAAACTGCAAAAAAAGAATTATGGTGGAAGAACCGGATGTTAGAGGGGCAGGAAGCCATAGCTGCAGAAATAATCAAAGTAGGAAAAATGATGGAAGAAATCGGAAGTACTATGTATGTTCCCATGAAGCAAAAAAGAGGACTGGAGCGAAAAGTGGTACAAGCCTTAAAAAAAGAGGGCATCAGCATCCGAAAAATCATGATTGGAGAAAAAAAGGGAAGAAAAGAAGTTTATTTTGAAGGAAAGACCCTGTTTGATGGAATTGTTATGGCGAAGGATGTGAAAAAACTGCTTTCCAAAGTCATGAATGTACCAATGAAGGAAAGCAATTACTCCAATCGAATGATAACAAAGGAATACCAGTTGTTTCGTTTTTGCCAGGATGCCAATTATTATTATTTAAGAGGAATTGCAAAAAAGACCAAAGAAGGGGAAGGCGTGTCCGGAGATAATTTTTCCATTGTTGACAGCGAAAATGGAAAAACCTATTTGCTGCTCTCTGATGGTATGGGAAGCGGTTTAGAGGCCTCTTTGGAAAGTGGAAAAGTCATTGAGGTCATGGAGAGATTGTTAGAAGCAGGGTTTTATGTTCCTTCTGCTCTGGGTCTTATGAATTGCCTTGCAGGAGTAGGAAACAAAGAGGATATGTTTACTACTTTGGATTTTTGTGAAATCGATTTGTTTACGGGAATGATATCCATTATCAAAGCCGGGGCAGCCTCTACGTTTATCAAGCGGGAAAACCTGGTGGAACTGATTCAGTCTACTAATTTTCCCTTGGGAGTTATGGAGGAAAATGAGTTGGAACAGGTGGAAAAAAAGCTTTATCATGGTGATATGCTGATTTTCATCAGTGATGGAATTACAGATTGCATTGAAGCAGACAAGGAAAACTGGATGAAAGATACCATCTTAAAAATCGAAAGTAAAAATCCTCAGGAAATGGCAGATGCATTAATGGAACAGGTATTGGAGCAGGGAAATCAGAAAGTAAGGGATGATATGACGATTTTGGTAGTAGGCATCTGGAAAAAGTAATATGTAAATAATGGCTTGTATCTAAAAAATATTTGTTGTATGATATATCATGAAGCTGGGTCAAAAGGTATATTGACCCAGATAATACCATAGAATTGCTCCCTGGAAGATTGCCGGGAGTCATTGAAGAAGGATACGGTTATGATTACGAGGGTTGAAGAGTATATCAGGAATCATCAGTTGATTCAAAAAGGGGAAAAAATTATTATAGGCATATCGGGAGGTGCAGACTCCATATGCCTTTTTCATATGTTGTTTTTGCTGAAAGATAAATGGAACTTATCCTTGATTCCGGTTCATATCAATCATAATCTTAGAAAGACAGCATTGCGGGATGAAACTTTTGTAAAGAAATTCTGTGAGGAGAGGGGATATACCCTACAGGTTTTCTCAGAATGGATAGAAGAATATGCCAAAGAGAGGAAAATTTCTCTGGAAGAAGCAGGAAGGGAATATCGATATCAGGTCTTTCAGGAAACATTAGAAAGAGAACAGGCAGATAAAATTGCGGTGGCTCACCATGAAAATGATGTGGCAGAAACATTTCTTTTTCATAGTATAAGAGGAAGCAGCATAAAGGGGCTTGGGGCGATACAGCCGAAGAATCGTGAGATTATCCGCCCTCTTTTATGTTTAACGAAAAAGGAAATTGAAACCTATCTAAAACAGAACCGTCTGGAATGGATGGAAGACGAAACCAATCGGGACAATCATTACAGCCGGAATAAATTAAGGAATCAGGTGATTCCGCTGTTAGAAGAAATGAATCCGAAGGCAGTACAGCATATAGCGGATTGTGCCAATGATTTACGAGAAATAAACGAATATATAAAAGCCCAAGCAAAGAAGGCATTTGAACTTTGCGTGCAAGAAAGCGGCGAGGGGCTTTTGCTTTTGGAAGAGCCATTTTTTGAACTTCCGGAAGTATTAAAAAGAGAAGTTATTAAATTAATTTATGAAAATTTTGTGAAATCCTTGAAAAACATAGGAAGAATACATTATGATATGGTATTAGATACTTTTTCTTACCAAACCGGTGGAAAAAGAGAACTTCCAGGTAAAATGATATGGGTTCGGGAACCCCTTGGTATATATTTTGAAAAAGCAGGCAATACTCAAAGAAAAATAGGTAAAGTGTGGCTGGAGCCTGAAAAATCAAAACCTTTGAATCTGGATTTTAATGGAATTCATATAAAAATAGAACTGAAAAAAAATAAGAATGAAGAAATTTTAAAAAAAACGTATACGAAAATGTTTGATTATGATAAAATAGAAGGCAAACTTTGTTTTCGAAGTTTTGAGGATGGAGATTATTTTATTTTAAATGCCACAGGAAATAAAAAGAATCTGCGAAGATATTTTATCGATGAAAAAATACCTGCGAAAGACAGAACACAAATACCATTACTTGCAGAAGGCAGCCACATTTTATGGGTGATAGGAAAGCGAATCAGTGAGTATTATAAAGTAACGAAGGATACAAAATGGATTTTACAGGTAGAAGTGTCAGGATTAGAAGCAAATAATAACAGCAAAGGAAAAAGGATGAAAGAGGAAGAAGTATGAGTGAAACAATAAAGGTGCTTATATCAGAAGAAGAAGTAAATAAGAGAATTCGAGAGGTGGCAACTCAGATTTCTAAGGATTATGAAGGAAAACAAATCCACTTAATTTGTGTACTAAAAGGCGGAGTTTTCTTTACATGTGAACTGGCAAAAAGACTGACGGTTCCGGTTAGCATGGATTTTATGGCGGTTTCCAGTTACGGGGACTCCATGCAGTCTTCAGGAAATATCGTAATAAAGAAAGATTTGGATGAGTCTATAGAAGGAAAAGATGTACTTTTAGTGGAAGATATCATCGATTCAGGGAATACATTAAGCAGATTGATTCCGGAATTATTAAAGAGAAATCCAAATTCCTTTAAGGTATGTACTTTATTAGACAAACCAGACCGCAGAGAAAAACAGGTGGATGTAAGTTATACCTGTTTTGAAGTTCCGGATGAATTTGTAGTTGGATATGGATTAGATTACGCTCAAAAGTACCGTAATCTTGCATATATAGGTGTGGTGACAAAGGAATAATTGTTATTGTATACACGCAAGCAGTAACGAATCATTTCTTTAGAGCCAAATGGAAATGAAAGGAGAAAAAAATTGAATAAAAACATGAAAACCAGTCTTGTGTTCTGGCTGTTTATGTTTGGGGTCATTGCATTTGCAATCTGGGGTGCTGAAAAGGCAGCCGGTGTCAGCAATGAAACTTACACATATCAGAATTTTCAAGATGACTTAGCACAAGATAGAATTAAAACAGTAGTTGTGAGCCAAAACAGCGAAGTACCGACAGGTGTTGTTCAGGTAACAATGAAAAATGGAACGAAGCATAGCTTTTATACTTCAGATGTAAATGATGTTTATGATATTTATTTAACCACGGGAGAACAAAAAGCAGAGTTCCACATGGATGATGTAAAAAGACCAGGATTGTTGTCCAAGATTTTGCCATATCTGATTGCAGCTTTTGCAATGATACTGATTTTTATGCTGTTATCAGCACAAAATAGTGGCGGTGGCGGAAGTAAGATGATGAACTTCGGTAAAAGCCGTGCAAAACTGGAAAATGACCCGAAGAAACGTGTTACTTTTGATAAAGTAGCAGGTCTGCATGAAGAAAAAGAAGAATTACAGGAAATTGTAGAATTTCTGAAAAATCCTCAAAAATTCATTGAAGCCGGTGCCAGAATCCCGAAGGGTGTTTTATTAGAAGGTCCTCCGGGAACAGGTAAGACTTTACTTGCAAAAGCCGTTGCCGGAGAAGCAGGAGTTCCGTTCTTTAGTATCTCCGGTTCTGATTTTGTTGAAATGTTTGTTGGTGTGGGTGCTTCCCGTGTAAGAGACTTATTCGAGGAAGGTAAGAGAAATGCGCCTAGTATTATTTTCATCGACGAAATTGATGCTGTAGCAAGACGAAGAGGTTCCGGTCTTGGCGGCGGACACGATGAAAGAGAACAGACATTAAATCAGATGTTGGTAGAAATGGATGGTTTCGGTGTCAATGAAGGAATCATCGTAATTGCAGCAACCAACCGTGTAGATATTTTAGACCCTGCAATCTTAAGACCAGGAAGATTTGACCGTAAAGTATATGTAGGTCGTCCTGATGTAAAGGGAAGAGAAGAAATTCTTAAGGTTCATATTCAGGATAAATCTTTAAGTGAAGATGTTAATTTAGAAGAGATTGCGAGAATTACCACAGGTTTTTCTGGTGCAGACCTTGAGAACTTAATGAATGAATCTGCGATTTTAGCCGCAAGGGATGATCGTAAGTTTATTAAGAAACAGGATGTAGATAGTGCATTGATTAAAGTAGGTATCGGTACAGAAAAGAAGAGCCGTCTGGTTCCGGAAAAAGAAAGAAAGATTACTGCTTATCATGAAGCAGGGCATGCTATTTTGTATCATGTACTACCAGATGTAGGGCCTGTTATGGCAGTATCTATTATTCCTACCGGTCAGGGTGCAGCAGGTTATACCATGGCACTTCCTGAAAACGATAATGTATTCAGAACCAAGGGTAAAATGTTACAGGATATTAAAGTTGGCTTAGGAGGAAGAATCGCAGAAGAGTTAATTTTTGACGATATTACTACCGGAGCCTCAGCAGATATTCGCGGTGTAACGGAAACTGCCCGTTCCATGATTATGGATTATGGTATGTCTGATGAATTAGGTCTGATTCATTATTCCAATGGTGAAAGAGATGAAGTCTTCTTAGGAAGAGATTTAGGTCAGCAAAGAAGTTATGGTGAAAATGTACAAAGTATCATTGACCGTGAAATTAAAAAGATTATTGATGAATGTTATCAGGATGCAAAGAGAATTATCCTGGAACATATGGATATTATGCATCGTTGTGTCGAAATCTTATTAGAAAAAGACAGAATTGACGGACCTGAATTTGAAGCTTTATTTGAAAACAGAAGCGAAACACCAGAAGGCGACTGTCAATAAAAATGTTTAAAAAAGTGATGTGGTTAGACAAAATCACATCGCTTTTTTTTATCCGAAAAAGTTTTATTGTATTTATGCACAAGAAAAGTTCGGAAATTTTTTATTGTTTATGCACACTTTTCGATAGACTTCGTATATAATAATACTCGTAACCCCCCAATACATTATATAGTTTTTTGCTACACCCCATAAGTAACAAAAATACCTTCTCCAAAAAAGGACAGCGTTCGGTAGCTGTCCTTTTTTACTGCAAAACGAACAACTTTGTTCTTGCACATTTTACGTTTCTGTTATAAGATGATAATATATGTTTTGTAGTAGGAAAGAGGTTTCTTGATATAGGGAATACGCTTTGTTCGGTTACGAAGAACAGACCAGAAAGAACAGGAGGAAAAGGTCGATAGCCTAAACGAAATATGAACCTGAATTATTATTTTAACCAGCTTACAAAAGCAGAAAAGAACACAATTTATGCATTTACCACAAAACCCCTTTTAAATAAGCATGCTTTGTTTTCAGATAATTCAAAGTATTATATGAAACCATGCGAGCCTGAATTAGGTGAGGATGTAACAGTAAAGTTCCGTACTGCCAAGGACAATGTAGATGCAGTATATGTAGTACATTCCGGACAAAAGGATTTAATGAAGAGATGCGCATCAGATAAATTGTTCGATTATTACGAAAGTGTCATTCCGGCGAAAGAAGGAATTACAGAATATTATTTTGAAATCCATTCCGGAAGACTGGTGTGTTTTTATAATAAAAAAGGTGTTTTAAAAGACCTGGATTCATTTTATAACTTTAAGATTTCTCCTGGATATAAGACCCCGGATTGGGCGAAGGGTGCGGTGTTCTATCAAATTTTTGTAGACCGTTTTTATAATGGCGATCCTGCCAATGATGTGGTGGATCGGGAATATATTTATATTGATGAACCGGTAAATAAGGTAAAAGATTGGAACAAGTATCCTGCTACCATGGGTGTTCGTGAATTTTATGGTGGAGATTTACAGGGTGTTTTAGATAAATTGGATTATTTAGAAGATTTGGGAGTAGATGTTATCTACTTTAACCCTATTTTCGTATCGCCATCGAACCATAAATATGATATACAAGATTATGATTATATCGACCCTCATTTTGGTGTGCTTCTTTATGATGAAGGGGAACCATTGGCTGAGGGCGTAAAGGAAAATAAACATGCCACAAAGTATATTTCCAGAGTAACAGATAAGAGAAACTTAGAGGCCAGCAATGAATTTTTTGTAAAAGTAGTAGAAGAAATTCACAAACGTGGAATGAAAGTCATTCTGGATGGTGTATTCAATCATTGCGGTTCCTTTAATAAGTGGCTGGATAAAGAATTAATTTATGAAAATCAAAAAGGATATGATAAAGGTGCTTATGTGGATCCGGAAAGTCCATATCACAGTTTCTTCCGATTCCATAGTGGAGAAAATAAGGTTCCTTATGATAATTCCTATGATGGCTGGTGGGGACATGATACTCTGCCAAAGCTAAACTACGAAGAATCACCAAAGCTATATGAATATATTATGCGTATCGCTAGAAAATGGGTATCTCCTCCGTATAATGTGGATGGATGGCGTTTGGACGTAGCCGCAGATTTAGGTCACTCACCAGAATATAATCATCAGTTCTGGAGAGATTTTAGAAAGAATGTAAAAGAAGCGAATCCAAATGCGATTATTCTTGCAGAACACTATGGTGATGCAGGTGCCTGGCTGGAAGGCGACCAGTGGGATACCGTTATGAACTACGATGCTTTTATGGAACCACTTACCTGGTTTTTAACCGGTGTAGAAAAGCATAGTGATGAATTTAGAGGAGATTTGTTAGGAAATGATGCTTCCTTCTTCTCGGCAATGCGTCATCATATGTCCCGATTTTATGAACAGTCATTGTTAGTAGCTATGAACGAACTTTCCAATCATGACCACTCCAGATTCTTAACCAGAACCAATCGTAGAGTGGGACGTACTCATAATTTAGGTCCGGAAGCTGCCAATGAAAATGTAAATAAAGGTATTTTAAGAGAAGCCGTTATGGTTCAGATGACCTGGCCTGGAGCACCAACGATTTATTATGGCGATGAAGCTGGTGTTTGTGGATGGACGGATCCGGATAACCGTAGAACTTACCCATGGGGCAAGGAAGATAAGGATTTGATTGCTTTTCATAAAGATATTATAAAGATTCACAAAGCAAGTGAAGCCTTAAAATATGGTAGTATTAAGTTCTTATTAGGAAGTTTCAAAGTTATCAGTTATGGTAGATTTGCGGATAATGATAAATATGTTGTGGCATTGAATAATAATTATGAAGAAGTAGAATTAGAACTTCCAGTATGGAAGATAGGTATTACTTCTGATGAAAAAGTCGTTCAATTGATGATGACCACAGAAGACGGATATACCATGGAGCCGGTGGAATATGAAGTAGTAGAAAACAGCATTAAAGTAAAAATGCCGAAGATTTCTTCTGTGGTATTAAAGGCAGTAAAGAAATAAGATAAAATACAAAAATGGAAAGATTCAAGGAGGTTTTGATAACTTGAATCTTTCTGTTTTTTCATTTTGTGCAAAAAATAAGTGTTGTTTTTGTAATACATTGAATTTTTTTAAAAGTTTAAAAAATTAAAAAAAATACTTGCATTTTGGAGTCATATCGTATATAATTTATAAATGTCAGATGTGACATGGATGGATTCCCGAGCGGCCAAAGGGGGCAGACTGTAAATCTGTTGTCGACGACTTCGAAGGTTCGAATCCTTCTCCATCCATTTGTACATAATAAATGTACGATATACATACTTGCCGGCGTGGCGGAACTGGCAGACGCGCAGGACTTAAAATCCTGTGGTGGCAACATCGTACCGGTTCGATTCCGGTCGCCGGCATAAATTTTAAAGAAGGAAATGTTGAATTTATCAGCGTTTCCTTCTTTTTTTCTGAATTATATTAGAATACTAAAAAGGCATAGGGGTTCAGATGATTTAGACCTCAAAAACACCTACATATGTGTTTATTTCTTTTGAATTATTTAAGATAAGTTTTCCACAGAAGAAGGAACAACAGAGGAAAAAGAGGTACAGTGGAAACTTATGCGAAGGAGAATGGATATACATTTATTCCACAGTAAATATGTTTAAAAGTAAATAACATTTATAGACCTGTCCGTTTGTAATGAACGGATGGGTTTTTTCAATTTTTGCAAAAAATAATAGAGAAGTCAAATAGACTCCTCTAAAAATACGGCCTTAAGCCATGTAGGTATTCAAGGTACTTTCACCAATATTATATGCTGCATAACTTTTGATTAAACAGTTGGCTTATTATAAGTTGAGAAAAGTAAAATGTCAATAACAACGAAAGTATCCCCTGAAAAGTATTAGCAAAGTAGAAATTACCACCTTAAAAATGTAAAAATATCATAAAACATCGCCTTAAAAATGTTGCAGGAAGCAAAGAAAATGTATATATTAATGATAAAAGTACGAAAGCGGTGATGGTTTTGGAGAGAAATTTATTTATAAAATTAGAACAATGGAAAAATAAGAAAAAGAGAAAACCTTTAATCATTTAGGGTGCAAGACAGGTTGGGAAAACCTGGATTATGAAAGAATTTGGTGCCAGATATTTTAAAAATACGATTTATATTAACTTTGACAATAATGAAGTAATGAAAAAAGTGTTTGAAATTGATTTTGATATTTCACGCATCATATCGGCAATAAAAATAGAGTATGGAAAAAGTTTTGATTCCGAGGAAACACTGATTATTTTTGACGAAATTCAAGAAGCACCAAAGGCACTTGCTTCATTAAAGTATTTTAATGAAAACGCTCCGCAATATGCCATCATTGCAGCAGGTTCGTTGTTAGGAGTGGCACTTCATAAGGGAACATCATTTCCTGTGGGTAAAGTAGATTTTATGCATTTATATCCACTTAATTTTTATGAATTTATATGTGCATTAGGAGAAAATCAGTTAGCACAGTTGTTGCTTGCAAACGATTATGAATTGATGAATGCATATGCAACAAGGTATGCAGAATTGCTTAAAAAATATTATTACATTGGTGGAATGGCTGAAGCTGTACAGACCTATATCGATACGGAAGATTTTTATGAAGTAAGAGAAATCCAAAAAACTTGCTTAAGTATTACGAAGAAGATTTTAGAAAACATGCACCTAAAGAAGTTGTTCCAAGGATTATGATGGTATGGAATTCGATTCCGGCACAGTTGGCAAAGGAAAATAGAAAATTTATTTATGGTTCGATACGGGAAGGGGCAAGAGCGAAAGATTTTGAACTGGCAATCCAATGGTTAGAGGATGCAGGATAATTATACGAAGTTACCGGATTACAAAGCCGGATATCCCTTTGATTGCATATATGGAAATGAATAGTTTTAAGATGTTTATGCTGGATGTAGGATTATTGGGTGCGAAAGCCAATATATCTGCAAAAGTATTATTGGATGGATGTAGAATTTTTGAAGAATTTAAAGGGGCATTGACAGAACAGTTTGTAGCGGAACAGTTAAAAACTTCTATTTGCTGTTTTAGGCCAATGGTATACTTTGGATAGATTAGATTACACAGCATCTTTTTGAAATTATTTGAAAGCTGTTTTAAATCAAAGCATTAAAAAAGGAATAAAAAAGTATTGACAGAAAAAAAATCAAGGAGTACAATGAGTAAAAATTAATAAAAGACAAACCGTTGACGTGGAGATAAAAATGAAAGATGCGCTTACAGAGAGCGAGGGGTGCTGAGAGCCTCGTAGAAATGCAGTTCATTAAATGGACCACTGAGGGCATGGTCAAAGGCTTTAGGGCTTAGTATTCCATGACGTAGGGCATACGTAAATTGCCAGGAATATGTTAGTATTTCGCAGAGAGTGTGGGAAAACCATAAATCAAGGTGGCACCGCGGTAATTCTATTGATGAACCGTCCTTGACTATTGTATTGATATACAGTAGTCAGGGATTTTTTTATTTGCATGAAACTTATTATGAGTTTTTGTTAATATGATAAGTAAGTTTATGATTTATAAATGAAATACCAAACGTTTTCCAGGTTCTAGCAGGAAAAAGCAATGATCATGATGCAAGGGATAAAAATAAGAATAACTGACAAGAGGAGAAAATGAACAATGAGCAATATAAAGAAAGCATTTGAAAATAAAAAGGCATTTATCGGGTTTTTAACAGCAGGGGATCCAAGTCTTGAAAAAACCAAGGAATATATTTTGGAAATGGAACGTGCAGGGGCGGATGTAATAGAAATAGGGATTCCTTTTTCTGATCCTATCGCGGAAGGACCTGTAATTCAGGCAGCCAATGTGCGGGCATTAAAGGCAGGATGTACCTTACCTAAGATTTTTGATATGGTAGAGGAAGTAAGAAAAGAAACACAAGTTCCTTTGGTTTTTCTTACTTACGCAAATCCGGTATTTCATTATGGTTATGATGCGTTTTGTAAAAAGTGTCAGGAAGTAGGAGTGGATGGATTTATTATTCCGGATATTCCATATGAAGAAAGAGGCGAATTAGAAGGATTTGCAAAGAAATATGATTTGGATTTTATCACATTGATTGCACCGACCAGCAAAAATCGAATTGCAGCTTTAGCGAAAAACACCAGCGGATATATTTATTTGGTTTTTTCCATGGGAGTAACAGGGATGAGAGATCAGTTGAAAACGGATATTTCAGAAATTGTGCAGGAGATAAGAAAATATACAGATACTCCAATTGCAGTTGGATTTGGAATACATACAAGAGAACAGGTAAAAGAATATCAGAAGGAAGCCGATGGAGTTATTGTTGGAAGTGCCATTGTGAGGTTAATTGAAGAACATAAGGACAAGGCAAAGGATGTAATTTATGAATATGTAAATGGATTATGTGTGGATAAATAGGGAAAAATGAAAGCCTTATCCACAAACAGTTATGAGGATGTTTTCGCACCATTGAAACTGAATGTGGATAGGACTTTATCGTTTACTGAGGAATTTTGTGAAGTTCCTGATAAAAAAATATGCGTCTTTTTTATTCAAACGGGCGGATTCGGTAAGTGAGACCTCTGTCTTCGCATATCTTTCGGCAGGCTTCTATTTCCGCTTCTTCAATATTATCTACAACACTTAATACTACTTTATCTACGTATTTCTTTGCCTCTACTGAAAAACGCAGTAATTCATCGTAGGCATCTTCTCCATACTGGCTAAGACAGATTCTTTGATATTCTTCTTTCGTAGAGGCATTCAGGCTGATGGATACTACATTAATCAGTCCTTGAAAACGAGGAAGAAATTCTTTCCCATAAGCAAGTTCACCCTGACCGTTGGTGTTGATACGGACTGGAATATGAGGAGCGGTTTCTTTTATGTAGGCAGCTACTTCTAAAACTGTATCAATGCGTAAAGTTGGTTCTCCAAAACCACAGCATACGATTTCTGTTACATTCTGAATATCGAATTTTTTTAATAAATCAATGATTTCACTGCTTTCTGGTTCTTTACTTAACCATAAAGTATTATGTTCGTCCATTTTTTTCGTAGGCCTTAAACAAAAGGTGCAGCGATTGGTACAGCGGTTGGTAAAATTAATGTACATTTGGTTGGTAAAACCATTTTCTTTCAAATCGGATAAGTCTTTCTTAAAATCCAGTAGGTTATAATATGTTCCATTTTTAACAGTATATAATATCATGTTGGTCATTCCTTTCTTTTTTCCATTCTTGATTCTATCACGAAAGTTTTTAAATTACTATAGGTTTTGTGAGATTAGGTTCCAGGTAATAGTGAAAATTATCAGTCATCCAATGAATCATAACAGCGAGGTTTACAAAAGTAAGGAATAATAGTAAAATAGATGCGAATAAAATAAGTCAGGATGATTTACGAACGTAACCATCAAAATAGCAAGATGTAAGATATACCGTGAATCATCGAGGATAAGGAGTACAGGATTATGGCAAAAAAGAAGCGATATTTACTGGTGATATTAAGCTTTCTTCTGTTGTTTTCTTTTACGGCTTGTGGAAAAGAAAAAGCATTAGAGGCTTCCAAGGTTACCTGTGTGGAGGATTTAAAGAATGTTACTATAGGGGTTCAGTTGGGAACTACCGGGGATATTTATGCCTCAGATTATGAAAAAGAAGGGTGTAAAATCGAGCGTTTTACTAAGGCAGCCGATGCAGTTTCTGCTTTAAAACTTGGGAAAATTGATTGTATTATACTGGATAATCTCCCAGCAGAGGCATTTGTGGATTTAAATCAGGATTTATCCATTTTGGAAGAGGAGTTTGTAAATGAAGATTATGCCATCTGCATTTCCAAGGAAAACGGAGAGTTAAAAGAGAAAATGAATGCTGCCATTGCCACATTAAAAGAAAACGGAACCTTGGAGCAAATTCAGATGAATTATATTGGAGACAGTACCAAGGGGCAGTATCCTTACGTTTCTCCAAGTTCTGTTACAAGGGAAAATGGAACCTTGGTGATGGCAACCAATGCCGCCTTTGAGCCGTATGAGTACATGGAAAATGGCGAAATCGTGGGATTTGATGTGGATATGGCAAGGGCTATTTGCGATATTTTAGGAATGGAATTAAAGATTGAAAATATTGAATTTGATTCCATTATCAATGCGGTTCAGTCGGGAAAAGCAGATGTTGGAATTGCAGGTATGACTGTAACGGCGGACCGTCTGGAAAGCATTGATTTTACGGACTCTTACACCAATGCTACCCAGGTCATCATTGTCCGGAATGGAAATGAGGAACAAAAAGCCAGCCTAAAAGACCGTTTATATCATAATTTTATCAAAGATAACCGCTGGAAATACATCGTCAATGGTCTTGGAACTACTTTGCTGATTAGTTTCTTTTCCGTTATCATTGGTATTGTGTTGGGATTTTTTATTGCAATTATAAGAAGTACCTGCGATAAGACGGGAAAAGGGAAGTTTATGAACTGGATTTTAAAAGTATATCTTACTATCATCCGGGGAACTCCGGCTATGCTCCAGTTATTAATTATTTATTATATTATTTTTGCCTCTGTAGATATTAATAAAATTGTGGTGGCAGTGGTTGCTTTTGGTCTGAATTCTTCGGCTTATGTGGCGGAAATTGTCCGTTCCGGAATTATGTCTATTGATGAAGGGCAGTTTGAGGCAGGAAGAAGTTTAGGTTTTAGTTATGCCAAGACTATGTGGTATTTTATACTGCCACAGGCATTCCGTAACATATTACCGGCACTGGGCAATGAATTTATTGTGCTTTTAAAGGAAACCTCGATTTCCGGTTATATTGGGATTATGGATTTAACCAGAGGAGGAGATTATATCAGAAGCCGTACTTATGAGGCGTTTCTTCCTTTGATTGCAGTAGCTGTAATTTATCTGATTTTGGTAATGATGTTAAGCACTTTGGTAAGTAGAATGGAACAAAGATTGAAAAAGTCTAATGATTAGTTACAATAGTGGCAGAAAGGAAGAATGGAGTATGAACGAACCTATGATTCGGGTTGAAAAACTTAGGAAGTCTTTTGGAGATAATTTGGTGTTAGATGGAATTACCACAGACATTCATAAGGGGGAAGTGGTGGTGTTATTAGGTCCGTCGGGGTGTGGAAAATCTACCTTTTTACGGTGCCTAAATCGTCTGGAAGTACCGGATGGAGGAAAGATTTTTCTGGATGATGTGGAACTTACGGATAAAAAAACGGATATGGATAAACAAAGATTAAAAATGATGATGGTATTTCAGCATTTTAATTTATTTCCACACTTAAGTATCCTTGAAAATTTAACCATTGCTCCTATAAAGCTATTAAAATGGGATAAGGAAGAAGCAAAAGAAAAGGCAATGGAATTATTGGAAAGGGTAGGACTAAAAGATAAAGCATTGGAGTACCCGAACCGTTTATCAGGAGGACAAAAGCAAAGAGTCGCTATCTGCAGGGCGTTGGCGATGAATCCGGAAGTCATTTTATTTGACGAACCTACGTCTGCATTAGACCCGGAAATGGTAGGGGAAGTTCTGGATGTTATGAAGGAACTTGCGAAAAGTGGAATTACCATGATTTGTGTGACTCACGAAATGGGTTTTGCGAAGGAAGTGGCCTCTCGAATTATTTTTATTGATAAAGGGAAAATTGCGGAGGACGGAACACCAGAGGAAGTCTTCGGAAATCCGAAAAATCCCAGATTGAGAGAATTTTTATCCAAGATATTATAATCAAAAGAGGATACAAGGATGTAATGATTGAAATAGGTTGTTTGTTTTAATAGGATAAAAAAGGTTTAGAATGAACCGATGAATAAAGATAGTATTTATGTTTGTACAGATTAAAAAAAGATGCCAGGAATGCCGGTAATTTTAGATATTTCGGAATTTCTGGCTTCTTTTTTACCAGTCAAGAGTACTTTTTAAAGCGAGTGATTGGAGTAAATTTTTATAATCACCCGGAATATCTTTTATGAAATACTGTTGATATGTTTTTTTAAGGAACGAATATAGGCTTCTCCAAGCATGCTTGGCTGAAGCTTTTTATGTGTCAGGATTCCGATGCGTATGGTTTCATCTGAGTCCAATGGAATGGCAATGATGTTTTGTCCATTTAATTCCTGACTGATGATTCCACTGGATATGGTGTAACCGTTTAATCCGATTAATAGATTAAAAAGAGTTGCACGGTCACGGACACGGATATTTTTCTTACGTTCTAAGGTGCTTAGAATTTCCTCTGAAAAATAGAAGGAATTATATTCTCCTTGTTCAAAGGACAGATAAGGGTATGGTTCCAAATCCGACAGGGTAACTTTTGATTTTTTCGCCAACGGATTATGAGAACTTATGAAAATATGGGGTTTTGCCTGAAAAAGTTCTTCAAATTTTAAGTTATTTTCCCGGATTAATTTCATTAAAATGGTTTCGTTGAAATCATTCAGATATAAAATACCGATTTCACTTTTTAATCTGGTGACATCTTCGATGATTTCATGGGTTGTGGTTTCCCGGAGACTGAAATCATATTCCTCTCTGCCGTATTCCTGAATAAAGTCCACAAAAGCATTGATAGCGAAGGAATAATGCTGAGTGGAAACGCAGAAATTTCGTTTTATAGGGGTGGATTTTAAATAGCGTTCCTCTAATAAGTTGGTTTGTTCTAGCACCTGTCTGGCATATCCTAGGAATTCTTCTCCTTCTTTCGAGATATAAATGCCTTTATTAGTTCGGTTAAAAATAATTATCTGTAATTCTTTTTCCAGTTCTTTTATCGCATTGGTAAGGCTTGGCTGTGAGATGAACAAGGCTTGGGCGGCCTCGCTGATGGTTCCTTTTTCGGCCACCATTACCACATATTTTAATTGCTGTAGTGTCATAAATCATACCTGAGCTTTCATATAATATAGTAGGAACACATAGTTTCAAAAGCTATGTCGTTTGATTCATGATAGCATTGACAAATAAATAATTCAACTGAAAAAGTGAAATCTTTATGAATACAAGATTTTAAATTCCATCCTTTCATTATGTGGGATTAAGTTGTATATTCTGATATAAAAGTAGAAGTATCTTATCGAAATATTTTCAATTTATGGTAGTTTTCTAAGGATGTTATGGTCTATTTTGAAAATAAATGATAATGATTATCAAAAAATATAAAAAATTGCTTGACATATGAGAAGGTTAATGATAATATTTAATCAGTAATCATTACTAATTAAGAAACGAAACAAAATAAACGAAGTATAAAACGAAAAGGAGAATGAATTATGAGTAAATATGTATGTCAGGTATGCGGATATGTTCACGAAGGAGACGAAGCACCAGAAGCTTGTCCACAATGTAAAGCACCAGCTTCTAAATTTACAGAGCAGTCAGGAGAAAAGTTCTGGGCTTGTGAACATGAAGTAGGAGTAGCAGCAGGTGTCAGCGAAGATATTTTAGAAGATTTAAGAGCGAACTTCAATGGAGAATGTATGGAAGTTGGTATGTACCTTGCAATGGCAAGAGTGGCTCATAGAGAAGGCTATCCGGAGATCGGTCTTTACTATGAAAAAGCGGCATATGAAGAAGCAGAACACGCTGCGAAATTTGCTGAATTATTAGGAGAAGTAGTAACCAACAGCACTAAGAAGAATCTTGAATTAAGAGTAGAAGCAGAAAACGGAGCAACTGCAGGAAAATTCGACCTTGCAAAACGTGCAAAGGCTGCTGATTTGGATGCAATTCACGATACCGTGCATGAAATGGCAAAGGACGAAGCCAGACATGGTAAAGCATTTGAAGGGTTGCTTAAGAGATATTTTGGTTAAGCCTTAAAATAGCATAAAATAGGAAGTTATAAAGGATAGTTCTTGTGGTGGGGACTATCCTTATTTTTAGTCCTAAAATGGCTTTTAAGATGGTTTATGTGTCATATTTGTGTCATGGGTAGCTGTTTATATGACAAAAAATCATTAAAAGTGTCATCAATTTTTGCGTTATGAGTAGTTGCCTGGAATCCTTGGTATTACAGTGATTCATGATGGTTGGATTGATTTTTTATAAATGTTCCTCATCTTCTTTCTTTGGATAAAGTATATGGAAAAAGAGATATTTTTGATAAAGTACCTCTTAATGGTCTAATGATGTTTATTATCTATAACTTAAAAGTTTTGATGACGTGCATACTATGAGTTTAAATATAGAAATAGAAGCTCTTCAATTACGAATAGCTTCTAAGTATGATAATATAAATTATTGTAGAATATTACTTTTTATCTAAATATTTTGCAAAGATATCTAACATATTGCTTCTGCAAGAATGCATTTGCTTGCTTGATAAGTGATTAGAATCTAATCGTCCGATAGTTTTCTTTCTTCTAAAGGTTCTTGCTTCTGAGGTTTTCTGTTTATCAGATATTGTCCTTCCTAGAAAAACTTCTTCAACATTATGACAAAATCATACCAAATCGTAATGATTATCGCTACAATATTTACTTATCTCTTTTAACTGGTTGTCATGTTCTTGATTAGCTTCGAAATTATCGGTATCAATACAATAGATTACTTTTGTTTCACCAAAAGAGTATAATCTTATTTTTTCATTGATGTCCTTTACTACATCCTTAGATTTATATTTTGTTTTAGTACCCATGAATACTTTGTTTATATTTACCGTATTATCGATTTTAAAATAGTGATTCAAAGCCTCGGTAATATAAATACTATCTGTATCAGCTTTTTTATTTGTTTCCACACATAATATTAATTGAATTGCCATAATATATCACTCTCCAAACATTCCGACAAAATCTGTTGCATCAATATTGAATGGAGAATGTTCTATCATTCCATTCTTATAGCAATTCTCCGGAGTTGCGTTGCCACGAGATGTCCATGATACTAGCTTATTATCACTTGATAAAAAGTCGATTGAATTTTTATTTTCTTTTAAAACACTCATAGGGTCTAAATTATGAGTAGTAAAACATAGCTGACCTGTACTGTAATACATAAAATATTCAATCAGTTTACATAAGTAAACATCATTTAAATTCGAATCCATTTCATCGATAAAAACTATACCACCCTTGTCAACAGTGGTAAAGCAGTCAAATAATCTAATTAACTTTTTTATTCCGGTGCTTTCGAATTCCTTATTTATCCTATAACTTCCATAATTCATATTTAATTCACATTCGTACTGGTCTCCATTTTCTTTAGAATCAATGTCTATAGAAATTAGGTCTTTTTTGAACAATTGTATAAATCTAGTTAATTGTTCGACCTTTTCTTTGTAGCTATCAAAGTGCTCTTTCGTTACAAGCTTTTCATTTACACCTGAGTAATCATTAATACTGTCGATGGCATCATTAAATCCAGGTATTAAGTTTCCATCATTAAATTCAATTTCCCTTAGTTTTTTTCTAAGGAAATATAATTCATGTTGGTCTTCCTCTGCCATATAGATTTTTATAGACAGTGAAAACATCAAATTTATTGCTATATGAGCTAAAATATTTGATTCTTTAAGGTTTATATTGTTTAGATGGACGATATACAGATAGTTGAATGAACTTGTAGAAAGTAGGTTAGCCATCTTTTTTTCTACTTCTGTTCGATAGTTCTTAGCACATTTGATATGAACTAATTCTCCGTCCTTGCTCTCGTAAAGTGTTTTGTAATTATTATTTGAATAATTACCACTTTTAGTCTTGAGAAGTTCGTGTTTTATTTCATATCGTCCATTGTTTCCTCTGCCTATTTCAATAGAATAATAATGAACCAATTTTTCTTTGTCTAAGTCAATTAAATATTCACACCAAAAATGAAAATGTTGTGTTGTCTTGTTTATTATCTCATTTAAAAAGTGTTGGTTTTTTGATTCGCTCAAATATTGGTCCTTAATCATTATATCCTGAAAAATTTTAATAGCAGTAATTATTGCAGATTTACCTGAACCGTTTTCACCATAAATTGCTTTTATTCTGTACTTATCAGGTTCAAAATCTTTATTTATAGTTTTCTTGTAGAATTCTAAGCGAACCTCATCTTTTATACTTTTTATTCCTGATACGCCAATGTTTAATAAATAGTGCATATTACTCATACATTTTACCTCACTTTAGATTGATTATACCACATTATATGCAAAAGAAAAGTACAAAATGTAATTTTTTCATATAAATATTATGTTCTGTTTAATAAAAATCATACATGTATAAAATTTTTTGCTGGAAATTCTATTTTATTTGATTAAGATTATTTTTAAGATATCTAACCCTTCTTTGGAATTACCTAGATAATATCTCTGTGTTACATTACTAGATGCATGCCCTATTTGATTATAAAGAATATGCATTGGTGTATTGAGCATGGCTAATTTTGTGGTATAAGTATGTCTTAGGTAATGATACTTAAATGTTATATTGTGTAATTCCTTGATTCTTCGGGTATGATATTTTATAGAATTGATGGTGTGTATCTTTCCATCATCTAAAGAGTTGATGAGTTGCAGATTTGATATTTTGTTACTATCTACATCAGACAGAATAGATTGATTCTAAGACCACAATACTTATCGAGCATAAAGGTAGTTTCAATATGAGTACCTTGAAAATAAGTTGATAAATGAGCCACTTGTCTACATGAGATATCATACTAATTATGTCTTTTGCATGTTATTTTTATTAACATTTTGAAAACAAAAATAACAGCATTTATGCTTTCAATAGTAATATTTTAGAAACAAATTTTAAACAGTACGCAAATAATTGTCTGTTATTTTATTACCTGAAATGAAACAAATCAAAAACAAAAAAGGAGATAAAGAAAATGGCAAAATCAAAATTAGTAAAGGTAAATGAAAAAATCGAAAAAAAGGTAGTCGGGGGATATAAAAAAATTGAAGAAAGTGCAGTTGGAGGATTTAACAAGATAGCAGATAAATTTGTAGACAGTTTTCTGACTAAAGACGAAGAGTCTGTAGAAGAAGCAAGAGAAAGATTAGCAGCAGAACAAAAAGCAAGAGAAGAGAAAAATGCTGCGGAAACAGAAAAACGTTCGAAGGAACAGAACGCTATGGTAGAACAGGGTTTAAGAAATGCTCAAAATGCAACAATGGAGGCCAGAAAAAGGGCCGGAGTTGATAAATAAAAAAATATTATTGGTGGTATAGATACTGAAAAAAGAAATCAGCACTGTTTACATTGATAAAAACTGCTATCAATATAGACGGTGTTTTCTGGTTTATGTGGGTACGAATCAGCGATTAACATTTTAGAAACAAATGTTAATGGAATAAAGGGGATGATGATAAAACCTCGGGAAATGGTGTGTTTCCAAGGTTTTTTGACAATATGGAATTTTTAGAGAAGTATCGTAACTTATCGTGAAATGGTGTAGTTTTTGGTAAAAGTGGTGTCAAAAATGGTGTACAAGGATTGAAGAAAACAAGGCGTTTTAGTGAAAATATTTATTGTAATCACTGGAAGAAATTTGTTCTTGGAGAAAATAATTATCTGATGTAGTGGCAGGCATACAATGTCTGTCATTTTTATTTGACAAGTTTAAAGGAGGACAATGCAATGAGCAGAGAATTATCAATTTATGAATTTTTAGGTGGTACATATACGGAGATGGATGGAATTTTTTACCCTGATATTATTTTTTGTGATAATGAGGAGAAGGATATCTGGGTAGGGAAGTATGGTTTGATTTGGATTGATTATATAAAGTCTAATGAGCCTGACAGATACAGAAATTTATTTCACAGAGGAAGATTAAAGAGGAAAGCATTGGAAGTAAATAGTGAGGCATATGAAATGTTGGATGCTATTATGAATCAATATCTGACAGAATATAGATTCAAGGCAGGTAATACCACTATGGAAATGTGGAAAGTACGAGAACAGGCAAAGCAAATGGCAGAAGAAATGGTTTTACAGGATGTGGTGTTCCATTATCATTAAGTGATTTTACAGGTTAACTGAAAAAGTCAGTTGACTCTGCGAAAAGTAACTGAAAAAGTCAACTGACTTTCAAAAAGTTAACTGAAAAATTCAGTTAACACTATATAAAGGGCAGGGTTTTAGGGGGAATCCCCTAACCAGAGGCACTTGTATTACAAAGTGCGTATCTGGCAAATTCTCTCTATACACAATATGGTAAAGCTTGAGAATCTGTTCAACGACATTGATGAGAACATTGATTTTCTTGAGAAAAAAATCGAATCCTACAGGCTTGATATGGAAGCATCCAAAGCAGAGTATGAAAAGCCATTTGCCTATGAGGAAGAGCTAAAGAGTAAGATTGCAAGACAGTATGAGCTGAATGCACAGCTTGACCTTGAAAATGGCAAGGTGGAGGATGTGTACCTTGCTGCCTCAGAGGATAAGGATATTGCTGCCAATGTGGCAGAGGAGAAAAGTCCATACCGCACAGGTGGGAATGGATATACAAGGTAACTATTAACAATGCTTCGACCATGGAGGTGGTCAGTATATGGGAAAGAAAATAAAAAGAATATTTGTGAGTATATGTATCGTTACAGGGATTGTTTTACTGGCAGTCCCTTTTTACTACCATTTTCATGGTCAGAATGAGACAGACAAGCTGATAGAACAGTTTGAAAAGACACTGGAGGACAATGAAGATGAGACAGAGGAATCGAAAGAAGAGGGCAAAGAGCAGACCGCCCTTAGTCAAGAAGATGCAGCCTTACTTTCAGGGGAAGATGTCATTGGCATTATTGAGATTGAAGTCATAGATATCAGATACCCGGTATTGGAGGGAACAGGCAATTCGCAGATAAGGTATGCCATTGGTCATATGACGGAAACTGCGGGGCTAGGTGAAAAAGGAAAGGCTGCTGAAATTGTAAAGGCAGTAAAGCAGAAGGGAAAATCTGGCTAAGGATATGGAGTTACAGAAGATGGAGAAAAAATGGGATGAACTGTATGAGAAGACACATCAGGAAAGTAAAGAGACAGTACAGCCACAGGCAATCGCATTAGTATCAGAGAAAGATTATGCGTATGGTGCTGAGGCGTTTGAGGCGTATATGGAGAAAAGCAATCGAGAAATAAAGCCGAATATGAAGAAAGTAGCAGTACAAAAGAATGACAATGCAAGATAGTATGGAGGGCGTGGGAGAAATTCTGCGCCTTTTTTGTGCGAAAAATTTGGTTAGTTGATAAATGATGGGATTGAATGGGAAGGATATTTATTTCATTTTTATTGTTGCAACTATTCCGATAAAGGAATATACTTATATTGGGCTTATTGTATCGTTTGGAGGAAAATCATGGATTACATAACAACGGTAGAGATGTCAAAAATATGGGGTATTTCATCAAGAAGAATATCTCTTTTGTGTAGTCAGGGCAGAGTACCTGGTGCAGAGAAAAAAGGGAAAACTTGGCTGTTACCAAAGGATGCGGTAAAGCCGACTGACCCTCGTAAGAAGAATTAGATGACGTATTGGAGGTGAAAGGTGCTTATGGGAAGACCAGAAGATTCCAGAGTAAAGATTCCGGCACTTGTACATTTTACAAGGCTTGGATATACCTATATGTCAATTAAAGATAAAGAACGTAACATAGACTATGATGGTGATACTAACATTTTTTATAGTCAGTTTTTGTCTGCAATTAATCGAATTAATCAAACAGAATTAACACTTGCTGATGCAAAGAAGATTATAGGAGAACTAAAGATTAAATTAGATAATGATGATCTTGGAAAATCATTTTTTCAGATATTGCAATCAGATATTGATGGAATAAAGCTGATTGATTTTAATGATATAAGCGGAACACAGAATGATTATACAGTTGTAACTGAATTACCATATGAAAATGGTGATGACAATTTTCGTCCGGACATTGTTGTGCTGATTAATGGAATGCCATTATCATTTATAGAGGTCAAGCGTCATAATAACCGTGAGGGTATTCTGACAGAACGAAGTCGTATGGAGAGAAGGTTTGGAAATAAGATTTATCGTCGGTTTGTTGGAATCACTCAGTTTACAGTGTTTTCTAATAACAATGAATATGATGACTCTGATATTGAACCAATCCAAGGAGCTTTTTATGCTTCCAGCAGTTACAAGAGAATGTTTTTTAGCAAGTTTCGTGAGCAGAGGGAAGACGAATTAAAGGCAAAAATGAAAGCAATTGATTCGGAGAACGAAGCTTTTATTTTAAGTGATACAAATCTGATTTCCATTAAAGGAACTCCGGAGTATGCATCTTCCTTATCGGAAGACTCACCTACAAATCGTATTATTACATCTTTATATACAAAAGAAAGATTATTGTTTTTATTAAAGTATGGAATATGTTATAAAACCACAACCAACAAAGATGGGATTTCAGAGATAGAGAAGCATATTATGCGTTATCCTCAGTTGTTTGCAACATTGGCGATTCGAGATAAATTGCGAGAAGGAGTTAGGAAAGGTGTAATTTGGCACACACAGGGAAGTGGGAAGACAGCACTTACATATTCCAACGTAAGATTCCTGACCGACTATTTTAGTAAAGAAGAGGGTAAGATTGCCAAGTTTTATTTTATAGTGGATCGTTTAGATTTAGCGGAGCAGGCGAAGAACGAATTTGAAGCCAGAGGTCTAAAAGTAAAATTGATAAAAGACAAAGAAGAGTTTATTACAGACATTACAAATCCCGGAGAGTCAAATACCAGTGGAAAAGTGACAATGACAGTAATCAATATTCAGAAGTTTTCCAAGGATTCTGTGACTAAGCCATCTGATTATAATGTGGATGTACAGAGAGTTTACTTCTTGGATGAGGCACACAGAAGTTATAATCCAACAGGATCATTTCTGGCAAACCTCATGGCGTCGGATAGAGATGCAGTGCAGATAGCACTTACAGGTACACCGCTTATTGGAGATGGATACAATACAAAAGATGTATTTGGTAATTATATTCACAAATATTATTATAATCAGTCAATTGCGGATGGTTATACCTTAAAGCTGATTCGCGAGGAGATAGAGACTACCTATAAGAATCAGATGAATGATACACTTGATCAAATTGTAAGACAGGGAAGCATAGCAAGGAAAGATTTATATGCTCATCCTAAATTTGTAGAGAAGATGGTTGATTATATCATCCATGATTTCGGGGAAGGCAGAACAGCATTAGATTCTTCTATTGGAGCAATGATTGTTTGTGATTCTTCGGAGCAGGCAAGAGAAGTGGACAGGCAGTTAAATCGTTTTTCAGTATATACACATGCACTGGTACTTCATGACGAAGGCACAAAGCAGGATAGAAAAAACGATCAGGAAGAGTTTAAGAAAGGCAATATAGATATTTTGGTAGTCTATAACATGCTTTTGACCGGCTTTGATGCACCTCGATTAAAAAAGCAGTATTTGGCACGAATGATTAAAGCACATAATCTGCTTCAGACATTAACGAGAGTAAATCGTCCATACAAAGGTTATCATTATGGATATGTTGTTGATTTTGCAAACATCAAAGATGAGTTTGATAAAACCAATAAAGCTTATTTTGATGAACTTCAATCAGAATTGGGAGATGAGGTACAGAACTATAGCAATATTTTCAAGAGTAAAGAAGATATTGAAAAAGATCTGAATGATGTGAAGAACCAGCTTTTTCTATATGATACAAGCAATATAGTCAATTTCATTAATCAAATCAGCGAGATTGATGATAAGAAGCAGTTACTTGATTTGCGACAGGCATTAGAAAATTATAAGGCAATGTATAATCTGATCCGTTTGTATGGGTATGAGGACTTATATGAACATTTCAATGTCGAGAATGCAATCAAGTGTCTGAATGAGGTCAATAATCGGATTAGCATTATTAACTTAAAAAATAGCATTGATTCATCAGAGGATATGTCACAGGTACTCAATATGGCATTGGATCAGATTGATTTCCAATTCCGTAAAATAAAAGAAGAAGAACTTATCATTGCTGATGCATTTCGAGATAGCTTGGAAAAAACAAGAAGAGAAATTGTAGACAGATGCCTTGATCCAAAAGATCCTGAATACATTTCACTTCTTGATGAATTAAAGCGGGTATTCAAGAAGAAAAATATTGAGGAACTCACAGCAGATGAAATGAAGCAGATGATGGGGGAACTGGATGCTTTGAAAAAGAAGGCAGAAAAAAGAAATCTTGCAGACCGTATGCTTGCGGCGAAGTATTCAGGTGATGTTAAATACATGAGAACTCATAAGAGAATTATGGGTAGTCCACCACCTATTGCAGATGCAATTACTATACATAAAATTTTAATGACTGTTAAATCCAAGGCAGATGACCAGATTGCACATAATGAGAATATCCTTGATAATGAGGACTATTTCATTAAATCGTTACAACCAATTATTTTGAGAGCATGTATGGGAGAAAATGTTAAAATAGACAAACCTCAGCTTATGTTTATAGATAATTGTCTGTCAAAAGAATATATATTAGAAAGGGATTGGGTTTCCTGATGACAACAGAAACAATAATAGCAAATACAAAACAGATGATTGATGATCTTAAGACGGTATGTGCCAATTTTGGACTTGGAAATGCCAGTAGTGAATATAAGATTATCACAGAGATATTTTTGTATAAGTTTTTAAATGATAAGTTCCTCTATGAGGTACAGCAGGCGGATGAAAAGCTAAAAGATTCCGAGAATGTGGAGCAGGCATTAAATGATATGTCAGAAGAAGACTATGAAATGCTTTTGATGCTTCTGCCACCGGCTACAGCAAAACTTAAAAGAGAGCATTTTATATCCTATCTTTTCAATCATAAGAATGATGAGAAGTTTAATGCATTGTTTGATTCGACATTATGGGATATTTCTAACACTAACTTGGATGTGTTCTCTGTAAGTACGGGTTCCGGAGATAAAATCCGTCTATTTGATCAGAATTTATCTCAAAACGTAACAGAGTCAAATCGAAGGTCTGATTTCTGCAAAGCTATGATTGATAAATTAGTTACATTCAGTTTTGCAGAGGCTTTTTCACAGAAGTATGACTTCTTTGCAACTATTTTTGAGTATCTGATTAAGGATTATAACAAGGATTTTGGCAAGTATGCAGAATATTATACACCGCATTCTATTGCAAGTATCATTGCAAGAATCATGGTCCCGGAAGGGGCACAGAATGTAACTGTATATGATCCGGCAGCAGGTTCAGGAACTCTGGTTCTTGCGCTTGCACATGAAATTGGTGAAAGTAACTGTACGATTTATACACAGGATATTTCTCAAAAGTCTAACGAATTTTTGAGACTCAATCTTATCTTAAATAATTTGGTACATTCACTTGGTCATGTGGTGCATGGAGATACACTTCTTTCTCCGCAGCATTTGAACCGTCGGAAGAATGGATTGATGAAATTTGATTACATTGTCAGCAATCCTCCGTTTAATGTAGATTTTTCCGATAATAGAGATACTCTTGCGGGTGACATTTACAAAGAAAGATTTTGGGCTGGAGTTCCTAATGTACCAAATAAGAAAAAAGACAGTATGGCAATCTATCAGATGTTCTTACAGCACATTATTTTTTCTATGAAGGAGAATGGTGGCAGAGCAGCTGTAGTAGTTCCAACAGGATTTCTAACAGCAGGAACAGGAATTCCTAAGAAAATACGAGAACGTATTGTTGAAGACAGAATGCTCAGAGGTGTTGTCTCAATGCCAAGCAATATTTTTGCTACGACAGGAACAAATGTATCTGTATTATTTTTGGACAATTCCAAGAAGTATGAGCAAGCAATCTTGATGGATGCATCTAAACTTGGAACAAAGGTTAAGGTAGATGGAAAAAACCAGAGAACGGTTTTATCGCCTGAAGAAATAGAGGATATTATTAGTACCTTTAATAACTTTGAAACAAAAGATGATTTTTCTGTGGTTGTAGATTATGACAAGATGGAACAGAAAAAATGTTCATTCAGCGCAGGACAGTATTTTGAAGTAAAGATTGAATATGTTGAGCTGACACAGGAAGAGTTTCAGAAAAAAATGGATGGATATTCTGAGAAATTAACTGAATTGTTTGCTGAGGGAAATGCATTGCAGACAGAGATTTTGGAACAGTTGAAGAAGGTGAAATATGAGTAAGATTACGAAATTTGCATTATCTGATTTATATGAGATGAGTTCTGGGATTTCATCTACGAAAGAACAGGCTGGACATGGTGCACCATTTGTTTCGTTTGGAACTGTTTTTAACAATTATTTTTTGCCGGATGAATTACCTGATTTGATGGATACAAATGAGAAAGAGCAGGAGATATATTCGATAAAAGCAGGAGATGTGCTTATTACTAGGACAAGTGAGACGATTGACGAATTGGCTATGAGTTGTGTTGCAACAAAAGATTATCCAAGAGCAACTTTTAGTGGCTTTACAAAGCGACTTAGACCTAAAAAAGAAGGAATAGCATATCCAAAGTACATGGCATTTTATTTTAGAAGTGATTTATTCCGAAAAGCTGTAACTAATAATGCCTTTATGACTTTGAGAGCAAGCTTTAATGAGGATATTTTTACATTCTTAGATGTTTACTTGCCAAATTATGATGAGCAGGTAAGAATTGGTGATATACTTTATGCTGTTGAGTGCAAAATCCAAAAGAATAAGGAGATAAATGATTATTTATCATATCAATCTCCGATGGTGGCTTGACTATTCATGAGCATCGGAAGGAGCCAGTCACGCAATTGGGATAATGCAATATTTTCTTTCATTATAGATACTTGGTTTTCATACCATTTTCCAACTTTTTCGGCATACATATCAGCCAAGTTAGCGGTTGGTATAGCAATAATTGTATCTTTTAAATACTTAAAATGACGTGCATATCCATAGTTGGATAAATCTATAGATTTTATCACCTGATAGAACAATTCATTAGGCATACATCTGTTATTTGAATTTATGACTTGTGTGCCATCAGCACCTCTTGCAAATGGAAAACGGATGTATTTTACAACTCTTGTATGATCTCCAAATACAATATATCCTGTTTTATTAGACAAGAGACTAGTTTCATCATCTGTATATCCAGCGATAAAATCAGAAGATTGATCTATTATGGGGATGGAACCCTTGTCACAAAAATCTGTTGCCGGGATTTTTGTTGAGTTTGGCACTTTGGATAAAAGATTACCTAAAGTATCAATAGTCCATCCAAATGGAATCTCTTTCTTGAGAACTTCATTGTATAATAAAGCTCCACCCGAGGATTTATATGGTTTACCGTTCTTATCAGGAAAATCAAGCTGCACAAACCAATAGTCGTAGAGGGCTTTTGCCATCTCTTCTAAATAATCATTTATCTCCTTATTCTTTTGGATTTTGCACTCAACAGCATAAAGTATATCACCAATTCTTACCTGCTCATCATAATTTGGCAAGTAAACATCTAAGAATGTAAAAATATCCTCATTAAAGCTTGCTCTCAA
>JAFQBM010000044.1 GCA_017399685.1 Lachnospiraceae bacterium | reverse complement strand
TCCTCCAACTTTTCCATTTCCTGTAATTAGTTTTCCTGAATTCTTATTAACTGTACAATTATCAAATTTTATAACACTCTCATTCGTTGCTCTTCCATATGAATAAATGAAATTGTCACCAGTATGGGTAATATTACAATTTTTAAAGTCCATATTAAGATATCCTGATGAATATGCAAATGGTCCAATATAGATCAAGTCATCTGCTGTTGACCGGATATCACAATCAATAAACTTAATTCCTTTGTTTGTTTCCTTAGAGTTGCTCACACCTACAGTCATTCTAAGATCCTCAAATTCACAGGCCTTAAATATTCCTGAGTTAAAATAATTATGATTTTTCAATATCGTCTTTCCGTTAAATTTACAATTCTCAAATACCCTTTCAGCATCATATACATTAAGAGACAGTACTTCCTCTTCTCCACTTGGATTTTCAAAAATACAGTCATAGAAATACAAATTTTCACCTAAATATCCACTAGAATTAATCGTACAATTCTGACAGACAACACTCTTTCCACCAAACTTACTAAAGGTACAATTCTCATATATCACACTATCCGTAGAAGTTGTCATATTCTCATCTGCCATCACACAGTTTTTTACTTTGTGTTTGCTTAATTCTCTTGATTCATTTCCATGAGTCATGATATTACTTACTGTTTTATTATTATAATTCCTACAGAATTTACTATTAAATGTATTTCCTGTGGTCCAGTTGATACTTGTTCCTTCCATATCGTCAATATTCCTTACAACACATCCGACATTAGATCTTCTTATGGAAAGCCTATGTCCCTTAATATTTTCATAAACATGGTTAAAACCGGTATTGTCTATAACTGTTGAATAAACCCGCTCCAAATCAGTGTTATTTCTGTAATAAACATCCTGACATTCCTGCCAGCCATCTTCGAAATCCAAAACCGACGGAGTAATAGAATTACCGCATCTTGTATAAGTACAATTTTCTATCAGCAAATTGCTGCAGGTTGTAGGTGCCATAGCTGTCGTTCTGGTATCATAAAAATCAATATTTTTAATTTCAATAAAATCTCCAAAGGCTTTCACATAAAAAGAATTATATTTATCCGTGCTTGCATCAACAGTACCTAAATAGGTAACTCTTGCATACAAAGCCTCTTCAGGAATTCTAATTGTTCTGTACTGATATCCGGTTTCCGTAAAAAGGAAGTTCTTATCTTTATCATAAAAATGAATATAAATAATAGGTGACTCTCCTCGGTATCCCCGATATCCATTTCCCTGCCCGGTTCTCATATAATCTGACATAGCCTTTATCTTGGTTAATTCAATAAAATTACTTGTAGAGCAGTTTTCATCACTTACTTCTTCACCGTTTACAACATTAACGGGAGTATACTCTGTAAAACATGAGCCTGTTCCCGCTCCACCATAAGTCATAACAGTATGCCCTGTTGTGTTTTTGATTGTAAGACCGTCAATGGAACAGTATTTTCCGCCGTAAAATGCCAAAGTAGTAATTGCTTCACCGTTATACCCTTTTTCAAGCCCCAGGGCCTTTCTTTCCATCCGGTCACCCTCTAACGTTCCATTTATCAGATGCGCATCTATTACATTGTAGAAAGATACAATTAAAGCTGATATATCTTCTGTGGTTCCCTCCTTTTTATTAATCGTAATTGTTTCTAGTTTAAATGTACTTCCATTCATATCAACCGTTAAATAAGATGGAATATATATACATTCCGAACGACTGAGACTTTTAATTCGATATGTTCCCTGTGGTAATATACATTTACGGTAGCCTTCTGCCTGAATATCTGCAAAAAGCTTTGTTAAACCATCTCTTGTATGAATCATATCATCTTCCACAGTACTATTTTCTTTATTAATTTCATATTTAGCCAAATCTTCATCAGTAATCTGATAAGTCTGTTCCTCTGTAATCTTTTCCTTTTCAGGATCTACCACTAGCAAATCATTATATAATTTGTGGGATTTTAAACCAGAAGTCCGGTCAATTGCCTGCAAAGCAAAATAATGTTCACCAATGGAAAGTTTGCCCAGATTTACTTCCGTATCACCTAACTTTATATTTCTAAGATAACGTTCCTCACCATCTACTTCACAGAGCAGGTCAATGGTTTTGGTTGTATCATTTTTTAAATATTCTGACTGTTCATAGTCTGTAACGTAAATTGGAATTACAACATCCTGTCTATAATCCGGCTTTGGTTCAAAATAATATGTAGATACATAAGGACACTTTTCATACATATCCTGAATTGTGAGATTTTCCGGCTGATCCGGATTGACTGGCTGGTCTGGATTGACCGGCTGGTCTGGATTGACCGGCTGGTCTGGATTTTCCGGCTGGTCTGGATTTTCCGGCTGATCCGGATTTGCCGGCTGGTCCGGATTTGCCGGCTGATCTGGATTGACCGGCTGATCCGGATTTACTGGCTGGTCTGGATTGACCGGCTGATCTGGATTGACCGGCTGATCCGGATTCTGTCCCTTATCTTCACTTGAACCATTATCATTTACAGTCACTGTACAGGTTGCTTTTTTGTTTCCATCTACTGTAATTGCTGTAATCGTT
>JAFQBM010000043.1 GCA_017399685.1 Lachnospiraceae bacterium | reverse complement strand
GGAATAACCGAAGAATCTGTTCTGCTAATGGTGGATTACCTCCGATGGTTAAACGACAGCAGTACTATGCTTCACAACAGAAGGCAGCATAAGGTCGAACATTCTTGAGAAAAAAGTGTAAACCAATATTGACAATATCATGGTTAAAATATTTGAGCATCTGGACAAGAAACGTATTTTTGTTCTACAAATAAAAAGAGGAGCCAGATTTCTCCGACTCCTCCAAGTATGTGTCCGCAAACACATACCCCAATTGCTATTTATAATATACTACAAACGGGCAAAATATGCAAGTATTAAATAGAATTTTTCAGTATTGCCATACGAGAAGTTAAATCAGGATGGATAGTAACAGCAGAAACATTAGAGTTTACTGAGTTCTTATATTCTTGTGTGATTTTTTCAAATTCTCGTATAAATGCTTTTAGTTCTGTTTTAGAAACTTTCAACAATTTCAAGTAGTAGCAAATGAGAATGATATAATCTCCAATTGTTTTGAAGTTTATGTAAGGCAGTCCCACTTCTAAAATAAGGCATTGTTTCATTGGTTTGGAAGGATCTATTTTTCTAAAACGAGTATCATATACGACATCATTATGAGCAATCGCATTTCTTAAATCTTTCAAAGTATAAACATACTTGTAGACTAATTCTCGGTAAGTATCACAAGACAGATTTATACCAATTTCACGAGAAATTTTTTCACGCATATCCATTGTCAGACAGGAAAGAAGATAACCAAAATCACCCATTGTCAGTATTTCAAAAATTGCCCAAATAGGAACTTCGTTGTAATTCATATTGTTATAAAAATGAGAAATTTTAGGGTTGTCCTTTCTATATGCAGAGGCAATGGAATTTTGGATAGAACCCTGTAAATTCAGTTTATTATTTTGGTATCTTTTTTTGAGGTCATTTGGTGTATTTGTCGAAGCATTCTTGTAGCTGCTGATTACTTTATCATACATATCATAGATACTGTTTGAACCTATTTCCGCCATAATAGTATTTAAAGCAATATTCTTAAGTGCAGTTTCAATGAACATCATTTTTCCATATAAAAGAGATTTGAGTTTTGTGTCATATTGAATAGTAGCGTTAATATCATTATATGAGGTAAAAGGGAGTCGGTTGGAGGATGATACAAAAAATCTATATCCTTTATAACCATGAAAATATCCTGTATTAATTAGTTGTTGTTTTTGGGAACTGCCAGAAATAGCAATTCCATTATCTCTAAGATGCCGCATTAAGGCATCAGTTGATTTGTAATCTGTGTTTGCCATAATATCTTCTCAGTTTTCGTAATATATTTAGTATAATACAATGTGCGAATATAAACAAGAAAAAGCGAGTTGGAATGTAGTATCAAATTGTCCAATCGTAAATTGGATAATTTGATATTATAGGCTCTGATTTTTGTCTTGTGGTGCTTGTTTTGGTTGTTTTTCGTAGTTTCCCGTCCAAGATACTGATTAAGGTTCTCCAGCTTCTTTTTTGACAGAAATCTTGTGTTCCAGTTCGGAAATGCAACCGACTTCATTATAATTTGCGGCAGCAATTTTTAGATTTTCAATGGTTGCGAGGCGTTTTAATTCGAGACTGTTTTTAAATTTTTCATCAGAAGTATCCACTAATTTTCGTGAAGAATAATCTTTTTTGGGAATAACAACTTTGCGTTCCCGTTTTTGTTCGATACGTTCTTTGATATGCTCTTTTGTGTATTCTTTTCCCAAAGACCTTGCACTTCCACGTACAAAATTTTTCTGGTGCAGAGGACGGAAAGAAATATATTTTCTTGCATCTTCTCCAAAAGTTTCCTCTTTGATTTTATATCCTTTTGCCCGCATAAGTAAGAGAAATTCCTCATAAGTGGAAGCGGATTTTATAGCAATGTTGATGTCTTTTCTAAGCTGTGATTTGTCAGAACCACCACGCTTGTCTGCTTGCCGTTCATTGTACTTTTTACCACGCTGTCCGTTAGGAGAAATGATGGATAGATTATGTTTCCTGCACAGCTCATCACTCAAACGACGGATGTGGTAATAGGTCTTATTACAGTCATGATATTTGTCATGGTTGATGTTATCCGCAGCACAAAAAATAATGTGATTGTGAACGTGACCTTTATCAATATGAGTGGTAACAACGTAAGAATATTTGCCCTCTAAAACTCTGTCAGCAAGCTCCTGTCCAATCTTGTGAGCTTCTTCGAAACTGACTTCTCCAGGAGCAAAAGCCTGTATCAAATGATAGGCTTTGTTAGGGCTGTTTTCCCGGCAATGGTCGAGAGTATATTTAAAGTCAATGGCTGCGGTTTCCGGAGAACAGGCATAGGAAGAAATGAAAATTTTATCGCCTGTTTTATCAGGGTTGCAGAGATAGTCTATCGCTTTATCAACGGTTGCTTTGATGAGGAAAATGCTTTGTTGGAAGTAAAAATGGTAGTGTTCTTTTCGTATCTTTTTGCAATTAATTGAAAAAATAGGTTAGCACCTTGTATATCCATAGGAAGGTATCCCATTTCATCAATAATCAATACTTTATACTTTGCATAATTTTTCAATCTTTCCTGAAGTCTGTTTTCGTAATGTGCCTTATTCAGCTGTGTTATAAGGTTGTGACAATTGATATAATAGGTTGAATATCTGTGTTGGGCAGCT
>JAFQBM010000042.1 GCA_017399685.1 Lachnospiraceae bacterium | reverse complement strand
TCTCCATTCGTTAATTTTTTGCATAATAAAAAGACACCTTAGTTAGTATAAAAATTTATTAGTAACTAGGCATCTTTTACTATGATATTTAACTAAGTTTATTGTTGCTTTTTTCTAAAATCTTACTTCCATTTTAATTCACAATCAAAATTATAACTAGAAATTATTTCATTTATCTCGTCAATACTAATCGGTTCTGTTGATTTATTAACAGCTTTTCCATTTTCAAATTTTCCGGTATTATGTACATAAAACTCATAATTTTCAGAATAAACTATACTCCATGCATCGTCATCACAAAATGTACCATTGACAAATTCACCAACATACAACATTTTTACAGTGCCATCATCATTATACACAACTTCATAAGCATTTCCACTATCATCATTATATTTACCATCAAAAGTATTTCCAGAATAATACTTAAGCATATTCGCTTCAGAAGTTTCAATGAATTTATCTACATAAAGAATATCAGTTATTCTTGCATTAGTATTAGTGAAATTTTTAATTTTTTCGTAATTAAAAGAATAAAGTATATTTATCCCACTGTTTTCGTCTTCATTACAAATTTTATCCGAATAAATCCATTCTGTTTTATTCAAATAACAAAAAGATTTATAATCCAAACGCTTTCCATTGTCAAAATTTGATTCGCAAATACCATACAATGTTCCATCTAGGTTGTAAGCATTAGTTACACAATATCCATTCCATTTATAATTCTCATTGTATTGTCCTAAAAAATAAACTTCCTTATCATCTTCAAAGTACGTAAGAAGTATCGTTTCATTTATTAAATCTTCTGCAATATATACATTTCCATCAGAATCCGTTCCTATACATGTTTCAGAAGTAATAGAAGAAGTAACATAACCTATATCATTTGGTTGCATTGATACTTTTCCTATAGAAGAGGTAATGTCTAATGATGCATTTATAGGATTCATTCCTAAAAGCTTATTAATATCTCCAAGTTGGTCTTGAACCCCTCCATCATTATATAAATAATCACTCATCACAGAAATTTCAGAACTCATTTCAGAAATTTCAGTATTTATCGTATCAATATCTTTGTCTAAAGCTACAATATCACTTCTTAGTTCTCCTAAATTATTTGCAACCAACCATGTTGCCCCTACTACCGCGCCAGCAATAGTCACAATAACAGTGATAACTCCACCTAGAGAAATTTGTATCACCTGTTTACTTACTTTACCATCTTTCGTCCTATTTTTCTCCTTTTTAGTTGCTTTTTTCTTATCCTTGTTGTATTTTCTCATATAAATAACTTCCTCAGTATTTGCCTTCGTATTTAACTTAAAACATCCCATTATTCTACCTCCCGTATTTTTATTTCAGGTAGAAAATAAAAGATGCAACAATTTGTGCATTGTTCTTTATTGTTATAAATTCTACCACTTTTATTAAATTGTGACAAGTTATTTATTATCCAATATTATAAAAATATCACATTTGTAAAAGATTGTAAATAATATTTTGTAACAAAATCCAAACATCATATTCCAAAATATGACATAATATAGTATAATTTGTTTATCAAGTGTAAAGGAGGTTAGAGTATGCCAACTACAGGAGAAAAGCCAGGTAAGGGCGAATATACATGTGATAACTGTGGACAAGTAGTTGTATTAGATGATGATACTGATACAATGCCACCATGTCCAAAATGTGATGGAACAGAATTCCATTAATCAGCTAATGTATATCGTTTGATATTAAATGGCTTACCAAACCACTGAGTCCAGATTGCAAGTTCTTTTGAACCATTCTGGACTTTATATTTTGAATGGTAGGTGAGTGGTAAAAGTTGTTTTAGTAAATACGTAATCTTTTTCATAGCGTTATTTCCTTTCATCAAAAAAGAGACTAGATTTCTCTAATCTCTTACATTAAGTTAATAGTTAATATGTGTTTATTTTTCAAAACGATTTTCTAAAATACACTGTCCACCAGCAAATTTCACTTCGTCCCAACCCAATTTGTCTGCTTTTTCTCTAATCCATTCCTGAACTTTTTCAGTAACTTTTTGCATATCTTCTTCATCTGGGTGTCCCTGATTATAAATACCCAATACTTTCTTAGTATCCATGATAGTACAAGGATTATTTTTTGACCTGTCATTTGGGTCTGGGAAAACATATTTTCCTGCCATCTTCATATTATCTCCTTCCTATTTTTTCTATTATTATAAACCCAAAACAGAAAAAATTCAACAAATTATAGTATTTTTTGTAAAAATGTAATCATAATAAAGTATAACCTTTCTATGATAAGAGTAGACCCGAAAGCCTACTCTTTTAATTTATCTGTTATCTTGTATATCTAGCAAATGAATTTCCACCCCTCATATCACCAAAAGCAACATCTTTTAATTGCTTGCGAATAGAAGAGTTATCATTAATTGCAGACTTTAATTGTTTAGTAAATTCTTGTGGGTCATTTACTCCATACATCTGGATTCCTCCCAAATCAATTGTAACATTCTGATTCTGTGCTACAGGCTTAACATCAGGCACTTTCAATTCAGAAAGACTAGGCATATTCAAACTGAAATTAGACATCAGGTTAGGCATTCCAATCTTAGCCATAAATCCTTCTGGGTCTTGTGAAAATTCCCATAACTTCTGAGAGGCTTCATTAGTAAATACCATGTCACCTTTACCAACTTGCCCAATCAGTCCACTGGATTTATCATAATATAACTCTGAACCCATCTCGCCAATCAAAGCAATCTGGTCTTCAGGAATTCGTTTACTTCCTTTTGCGTACTCGTAAATAGGTAATCCATCTTTAGGCTTGTAATCCAAACTCCATCCTTCTTTGTCTAACCACTTACCATCTGCACCGACCCAGTAATACTTACCATTATGTCCAATCCATGTATTGGTTTTCATTTTACCGTCTTTGCCAACAAAGTAATCATCAACCCATTGGTTTTCAAGCATATTACCATCAGCATCAAAGTTATACCACTCATTTGAGCCATCTGTCCATCCTAACTTATGCCAACCTGTAACAGCAGCACCAGAGCCATCTACATAACTCCAAGTACCAGACTTATTCTTAATCCATTGGTTAGTATTCATGTTTCCATTTTCGTCTAAGTGATACCATTTATTATCCTTATCATACTTTGTCCATGAATCTTTAACTTGTTCGCCACCTTCATAATAGTTCCAAGTGCCATTGGTATCTTGAGTCCATCTGTCTTGTGGATTAGAAAGTGATTCTTCATCAGAAGAGTAATTGCTTTCTTTCTCCAAATTATCCGAATTAGATTCGCCTGCAATTAAATTCCGAATATCATCAACGGTAGACTGTAAAGTAGTCATGGTTTCAAGGAAGTTATCATTGTAGTCACTTACTAAATCAGCAACTCCATTACTTGCAGAATCGAAAGCATTGGTTAATTTACTTGAAATAGTGTATCCTACATCATCAGCAGATTCCTTGATAGTTTCACTGATATTACTTGCATTTTCGTTAGTTGAATCAATAACTTCACTTACAAGTCGTTCTAAATCTGCCAAATGACCATTTACAAACTCTTGTGCTTCCTCGTATAATGAATCAAGCATATCCTCAGTATTTTTAATATACCTGTCAAATTCAGTTTCCTCTAAGTTTTCCTTAGCTTCCTCTAATGAAACTTTGTATTCCTGAATCTTTGCTCTAGCTTCCTCAGAGTTATCCCCTTCATAAGCCTTTAATATCTTTTCTAATTTTGAAATTTCTTGAGTCTGTTCAGAAATGTTCTTTTCATAATCGTACATATCTTTCATTTCATCAAGCATTTCTTTACGCTTATTTATGATTTCTTGAAGTGATTCTAAGAAAACGTCATAGCCTTCTGAAATTAAATCCCTCATAGCCTGTTGCTCGTCCTTACTAGCAAGAATAGATTCCTGTTGTAACTCAATCAATTCCTTCCTACGGTCAATCAAAGTCTGATTATTAGGGTCGTTAGCAATCTCAGCATTGATTTCTTTAATTTTCTTAGCATATTCATCAGCTTTAGAAAGATATACATTATAATTAATCGCATGAAGTCCTAATGTCGCCTGACCTTCATCTGTGATACCACTTTCATCAAACATGGTTTTATCAGACATTAACTCAATTAAGAAATCAGATTCGTCCTTAATATTAGAAATCTTGTCTAAAAGTCTGTCGAAAGCCTCCCATTCTAAATCTCTAAGATTGTTTTGGTACTCAATCAAAGAACTGTTAGAATCTTCAAGAGATTTCTGCACATTACGGATACTGTCAACCATATCATACCATGCTTCACTGTATGGTTTAATTTTACCAGTGTCCACAGAAGATTGAAGAGAATCTTTTAACTTTGCATATTCTTCTTGAAGCATCTTAATATTAAGTTTTTGTGTATTGATTAATTCCTTATAGTAATTACCACTAACTACATATCCTTTTGATTCTGTTTGGTCTATGTAAGTTTCAAGCATTTCTACTTGGTGTTTATAACCACTTAGACTGTCTTCATACTCACTGAATATGTTTTCAAAGTGGGTCATGCCTAATTCAGAAATCTTATCTTTTAGGTCAACGATAGCATCAGAACATTCAGTAGCTTTGGTATACCATTCCTCATAGTCCGAAATCTGTTGCTTAAGTGTATCATCTGTAATATCTTCGATACTATAATCGCCATTTTGAACAAGTTGCTTATAATGTTCTGACAAGCCTACAGAGTTAGCTTTTGCTATATAAATATCATAAGCCTTTTGTTGTGCAATTATTTCGGTATTAACTTCTGTGAGTTGTTTTAATAATGCATCATTTCTTGTTGCCCATGTGCGATAAGTGGATGATACTGTTTTGTCTAACTTACTAATTCTTGCTTGGATACGTTCAAGAAGTTTTTCAACCCAGTTGAAAGTTTCGATGGTTGCTTCTGCCTCTTTGGATGATGATGAGGAGGAAGAAGTGGTAGTTGGTGCTTTGTATGAAACAGTTGGAGTAGTGTAACTAAATGATGCTTCAATTTCTTTAAGAACTTCCCTCCATGCGCTGTCTTGCATAGATTGAAGCCAAGCTTCACCACCACCATAGCCATGCTCTGTCATTTTGGATGCATTTTCATAAGCAGAAATTGAATTAGCTGCGATACCAGAAGCCTTTGCAACTGCTAATAATTGAGCAACATCAGCACTTGTATCAAGTGAATATCTATTTGCCCAGATTTTCTGCATTGCAAATTCTTTTATCTTGCTAGTAGTAAATCCATATTGATTACCAGATTCAATTAACGCTTGAATTTCAGCCCAAGTGCAATTAGTTAAATCAATTGTAGAACTAGCTGCATCCTTATTCATACTAACTAAGAATTTGTTGATTTCTTGAGCAGTAGACTCAGCTTCCTTTGCAGTAGCCTCCATATTATCTTTGAATACAACGGTAGCGTTTACAACTTCCTCTGCGTTTACAATACCCATTTCTTTTAAGTTTGAAATGAAACGGGCAGTTTCTTCCTCAGATACGTCTAATAATGTACCTTGCTCATTAATATATGCAGTTACAAGGTCGTCAAAAGCGTCTTGAATTTGAGCCTTAGAACTGTCAGGATTACCTATGATATTTTCAAATACATTAAAATCATAAGTTTCCAATTCTCTGAAAACATCAGGAATAGCTTCGATTGTTTCAGCTAAGACATAGCCATTTTCTTTGAACTCATTATAAGCAGTCTCTAAGCTGGAAATACTCTTTGATGCTCCTGACAGTTTCTCTGTTGCGTCTAGGAGTGAGAGAATTTCTGTTTTAGCTTCTTCTGCTGAGATACCTATTTCTTCTAGTTTATCTATGAAGTCTGTGTAGTCATCAGAAGAGAGTGCTTTGTTGGTTAGTTCGCCTGCTTTTGCGAGTTCAAGAAGAGATTGTTTTTGTTCTGAGAAGTCGGAGGAGTTGAAGATGGTGGAAAATGAAGTGTCAGATGCCAAAGTTTCTTTACTTTCTTCAATTCGAGCAATTAATTCATCCCATGATAATAAAGCACCTTCTGGAATTTTCAATTTAGAAGCAATATCCAAATCTTCTAAAGTCAATTCTCCCACTTTATCTTTATAAGCATCTTGTAAAAATCCTTGAACTTTAGTTTTTAATGGTTCTGCTTCACTATCATCAAAACCAAGCCTTATTTTTAATTCATCTGCATCCTCATGAATATACTTAGCAATATCCTTGATACAAGAATCTATTTTTGATTCTATTTCATCAACAGACATATCACTTGTATCCATTGTGAATAAATCAATCATTGATTTTTGTGCATCTGGATTTTCCAATATAGTCTGAACAATATTATCAACATATTTTCCTGCATTGGCTTTATCTTCTCCAAATCCAGCAACAATACTTTCATTAAGACTATTAACCATAATGGACGCAGCAGTTTTAGCATCTTCTTCTAATTTGTCATAGTCTTCATGTGTCATAAGATAAGCATATGCAAGTGTTTCTACATTATCTACAACTGAATTTATTTCAGCCTGATACTCTTGCTTTAATATCTTTGCGTTTTGTTTAATTTCTGCTAATTGTTCTGGTGTTAATTTTTTAATACCTGTACTACCACTACCCGTAACATATTCTTCAAACCATTTCATATAACCTGAATTTCTGGACTCATCCCATAAAGCATCCAAATCATCAACACTATTGGTAGCTTCTATAACTTTATCAAGGTACTTTATTTTTCCTGCATTACCCCATGAATGCTTTCCAAATTCTGACTTTATGATTGTGTTATATGAATCTTCTAAAATATCGTTACCATCTGAATCTTCACCAGATGAAATAAGAGAGTTATATGCTGCCTTTGTTTCAGCTTCATACGCTTCTCTTAATGCATCAACATTTCCTTTAAGTTTTAGGATTGCATTTCCTTCATCGGTATATCCCTGAATCATTGTTGGGAACATATCAGCAATATCATTAACAATAGAATTATATTCTGAATATTCATCAGCTGTTAAAGATATGTTCTCTCCAAAGTCATTCACACCTTTAGAAAGTTCCTCATATTTCTTTGCAAGAGATTCAATTGAATCCTTATGAGAATTTGCAGTATCTAAAGCAGATTTATATGATGACATCAAACCGTCTACACGTTCTTTACAATATTCAGTTTCATGTGCCAATTCATCTTGTGCCTGAATTAATTTCGCAACTCCCGTGGCTACTAATTGTACAAGAATACCTATACCAAAAGATAATGCAGAATTAAGAAGTATTGTTTTTAAACGCAAAGCATCCGTTGAGACACCTGCTGCATTCAAATAAGTCTTATAACCACTTAATGAAGCAGGGGCATCTTGAGAACATGTAGAAAGATATGCTTTGAGTTGGGCATTGTTTTTAACTACCTCTTCGCCAAATTTATTGATATCATTTTTACCAATTGCCAAACTTTTATTCCAACTTGTAATTGCTCCCTCTGCTGCTTCAAAATGTGCCTTTTGTTCTTTAATTGCTGTGAAATCAATACCCATGAAATTACCTTGGATATCCAATTTGTTTGTATTAGGATTTATCAGCTGGGTAATTCCTACATTTTTATTCATAGTAGTTAATGCCGTATTAAGCGTAGTTAAAACAAGTGGTATTTCCCCAATGACATCAATCAATTTTTCTGCTGATTGTATTGTACTATCAAAGAATGAAATGCCACCTTTGATAACATTTTTATTTGTCAGCGAATTAACGAAAGAATCCCAACTGTTTTGTAAGGAATTTAATCTTCCTTCCCATGAATCAGCTGTCTTTTTTGCTTCTGCAAGTGCTGAATTAGTTCCTTGAGAATATTCGTCAAGCATCTTTTCATACAAATCCCACCGGCTTAATAAACTTGATAAAGCGTTACTATGGTATTTCCCGCCCAAATCACTAATCAATCCTTGCTTATCAGCAGAATTATCGGGCAATGAATTGTAAACCTCTGCTAATTCCTTCAAGACTTCCATTGGGTCACGAAGCGTTGCAACACCATTCTTCATATACTCAAGTTCAACACCCAAAGAATGACAACGTGCTTCTACTTTCTTTAATTGCTCTTCATCAATTACTTCACCATCAAATTCACCTGAAACCTGTTGTAAGTTAAGAATAATACTACGAAAAGCACGACCCATTTCTGAACCACTTCTTTTAGTTGTAGCAATCATTGTGGCTTCCGCAGCAGTAAGTTCATCAATCTCTATTCCGGCATTTGATGCGAAAGATGCCGATACACTGATAGCATCTGCAATATCAGTTAGACTGGCACTATTTTTATTGGAAATAAAGTTCGCACCATCCAAGGCTTTACTTAACTTCTCTACACTTCCCTTATATTTATAGGCAGCATCCGTAGCCAACAAATAATTATTGGCATTTTCGGCTGTCATATCACCAGCAGATTGTGCCAAAAGAGATAATTCACCAAGTTCTTTTGACAAGTCTTCATATCCTGACCTTGCCATTTCCTGAACACCTGTTAAATAATCAGAAGATAATTGTCCATATTTACTTGCTGTTTTAAAAGATGCCTCTCCTATCGCTTCTATTTCAGAAGTCAACATAGAACTTGTCTTTGAGATTTCAGTCATGATAGTATCATTACTTTTTAAAGTATTTAAGGATTTTCTATATTCTGTAATTGCTAAGTTAGCAACACCAAAAGCAGAACCAACCTTAGTAATGCCCTTTACTAAATCACCAATTTTTTCAGTTGTACCTTTTGTTGCATATCCGGTAGCAGAACACTCAGTTTTGAATAATTTCATCTGCTCCGTTGCATTTTTCAGACTGTCACGACTATCAATATTATCAAACATATCTCTTAATTTATCTGCTTCACCAAGTAAAATAGATGATTCGTTAATCTTACTGTTTTTAGCAAGATATGTAGTCAATTGATTATGTAAGGTCTGTTTTTTCGTATCAAAATTGATGCTTATAGGACTACTCTCGACCTGTTTCTTAAAATCCACATAAATCTTTCTAAGTTTCGTACCCATACCATACTCATTTACTGGTATGTCACTTATTTTTACATTTTTCAATGCACTGTCGATTTCTCGTTTCAGTCTGTTTTCGTCCAATTTAGCTTGTAGTTTTACTACCGCCAATTGACCTTCTAACTGTTTGATATAAGCATTTAATTCCTTTTTTGTTGCACTCTTACTAAATGTGCCAATCAACTTAATTCTGTTGATTTGTTGTTCTAATATCTTTATGTCTGCATTCACTTGTTTTCTACTCTTTGATTTTTCAAGCAAAGCAGTCAGTTTCAACATAAATTCGTTTCCTGTCAAATGTTTATCCTCCTAATTTTTTGCATAATAAAAGAGAGACTACGATTAGTCTCCCTATGGTTACTTTCACTATTTTTCAGTTTTAAAACAAAATAACGAATGTGTCAAACACATACTTTTTCACAATGTAAAAGAGATATCTTAATGATATCTCTTTCACGTCTTTGATAAAATATTAATATGTTGGATAACCAACTGTGCAATTAGCACATCTTTGATGGCTAAAGCATAACATAAACATCAACAATTGTCAATATTTATTTTTATTATATGCCCATAATTATAATTTGATACCTAATTTTTTTTAGATAGTAATTTGTTGTAATTATATTCTAATACTTTGTATTTATCCTGTAATTCCAATAAATCATTTCTAAGAGCAATTTCAGAAATTATTTTATTTGAAATTTCTGTCATTTTTCTTTTTGAAATACGTTTTGTTGGTGATGGTAAATCTCTCCTTATTGGATAAATAATTCGAGATTTACTTATTGTTTTAACATTTAAGATATTGCACCAACGTTGAAAAGGTGTTGAAGAACTATAATCATCACTACAATGCAAAAATTTAATATCATCAAACTGTACATAAATACTATCTTTTAATTTTTGATAATCAGAAGGTTTCTTAGAAGTAATTGGAAGAATTACAACCCTTTTATTACATTTTGCTGAATCTCTTAAAACAATACAATAATGGCGACCACCAAATTCCATACCAATATTAAATCCTAATTCAACCAAAACTACATCACCCCTATATAAATCAGGTAAATCCTTCATCTGCAAATATTTAGGGTTATTAAATACATTAAAATAATTATTAAACCATTCAATCCTATTTTTCAATTCCTTGACAGTTTTTCCCGTTCCATGCAAATTACCATAATAATAGTTTTTTAATTTACAAATAAACTTCCAGTAATTATATTCAATCATTTCTATTCCACCAATCATCAGTATTATAAACACCATTATATACCAATGATTGACAAATATCAATTACAAAAGACAAATAAATACTTCTTAGAATCTCTTTTTACAGTATACACATACCCTGTCATATTGATTTGTAGCAAAACCCGTAATCAAGCTAAACTTTTTAGGCATTAATTCTACTTTTGCAGAACCACATCTAGGACACCGAACTTTCGGCTCTTCTTTCTTTTGATAGACAAAGGCATCTGGGATATAAGTTCTGAGGATTCTTTTAACTTCTTCTAAACCGCCAGGAGCGGTTTCAGGTGGGGCTTTAAACTCTTTAATTAAGAAGAATGTATCTCCATGTTGTGTTAAATCTATAGGAGAATCATCCAATAAAGTTGTTTTTCCGTTATCACTCTTATATCCATAATAATACCAAGTAATCCAATCCGAATTATCTTCCTCTGTCTTCAGTTCTCCACCACACATAGGACATGTTTCAGCATTACCTTGTTTTCCCAACAAAAACATCTTATTAAAAGAACTTCCACACTGACCACATACACAATTATTTTCTTCTTTTATTGTTCCCATTTTCCTCACCTACCTCTTTTTCTTTAATTATACTACTTTTACACTTTATATGCAACCATATGTTCTTTTTATTTTTCACAAATTTTCCTCTTTACATTTAATTTTTGTTATGCTATAATTGACAACATAGTATATAATTTGTGTATAGTTTAACCTTTTTAAGCAAAAAAATATAATATTCTTTTAATGATTGTCCAAAAATTCATTTAATGCAATGAGTGATTCTGGATATAACTCTCTGCGATTTCCTGTTTTGAATTTTGACAAAATCTCTCTCGGAACTCCTATCTGCTCTGCAATATACTTTATTTTCAGACCCTTACATTTTTCGATTAATTTTTCCCGGACTTCATTTTGCTCTAACATATTATTTTACCTCCTTTAATTGTGATATAGCATTTTTATGTGATATAAAAAAATATGGGAATACATATTTCTGTACACTCCTATTCAAAAAGCCTTTCACAGCCAAATGCTCTTACAAGTTCGATATTGATAATAACTTCCAGTAATAGTATGTATTCTACTACCGGAAGACCTATTTATATTGTGGAGATATAAATAGGATTTTAGTTGTAAATTGTTTTGAATATATTACTTTACGTGCCTTAGTAGATTCAGCACAAATACTGACATAAGCGGTGAAACCCATATCAGCTAGAATTCGAAAAAGATTGGTTTATAATAAACTATACTTTGTATAGTAATTATCCTGATATGAGAGGCTTTTACATCATAGCCTTTCCACAGTGCTATGATACCTCTCATACCAATAGTACGATATTCAAAGGTTTTTCCCTTTCTTAATATTTATAATAACATCCGAAGATGATATTACCTTTGCTAATCAGCAGACACTAATTAAATTTCTGCTTTTTCTCTTTAAGATAATTTTGTACAATAGACAATTCACCTGCATTCAAATTTACTCTACCCGAAAACCAAGAAGATAATATGCTAGAACTTAATCCTGTTTCCTTTGCAACTATTCCCTTCTTCATTCCAAACTTTTCAAGGAATTGTAATACTTCTATTCTTAATTCATCTGAATTCATAATTAACACCCCTCCAATACCATAACTAACCAAAAGTCCCATAACCCTTATATTTACTATGGTTATAGGACTTTTCCAAAAATTATCTCCGATTTTTTATTCACAAAAGAATTTATGAAGCCTTATCATCAAAATTAACTTTCTTGGAAAATAATTGAAGTAATACATTCTTATGAGCATTATACAAAATATCCATAATTGTTTTTCGATACTCTCTAGCTCCACCATCATGTGATTTTGCTTGATTACTTCCATACAAGCGATTTAAAATGAGATAAATAGTCTGCTTAGTTAATGTTATTTCTGATACCTTATTTACTGCATTTTTAAACAACTTCAATTTATCCTTTTGTGCATCATACTCTAATCCATTTGCTTTTGAATGATTTGCATATAATACCTTTCTTTCATTTTCGTACTCTTCAGCTATTTTTATGATTTCCTTTGCATGTTTGTCATTACCCTTTTTCAAATTACCTTTTTTATTGTACTCTATCGGTACTTGAAAGAAATCCATAAACTCTAATGTTATTTTATCTCGCTTTTCTTTCTCAGGATATTCATTTTTAATTATTTCTTGCAAATAATCCATCGGGCAATCAAAATATTCATAATATGATGCATCATTCTCTGAAAATACTACCTTGAAAAACATTGGTTTAGCTAACACATTTTCTTTTGTTCTTCTTCTGCTTTTCAACAATCTACTAATTTCTTTATTGTTTTCAAGTATTTGTTTCTTTTTAATAAGTGCTTCATCCAGTGCAACATCTAATTCTTCTGATAGATTATTGTTTTTATTATTTAGATTCATAACCTTTTTCACAATTTCATAATCTTCTAATTCCTCGGCACTGATATTCGGATTATCTTTTAAATATTCCACCTTTGCCGTTTTTATTGTAAACTCAACCGTTCCTGTTTTTATAATTCCATTCAAAAGATTATCAGGATTATTATAATCAGCAATATAATCTCTGATTCTATTTAATTCTTTTTCTGTATCAACCGGGAATTCTCTTTTTGCTCTATCAATTTCACATCCAGATAATGAAGCCAATTTCGATATCTCATTTCTGAAATATTTCAATACTTTTTCTTTTTTATCTGTTTCTATACTAGGATTCTTTTTTACATCATGATAATATGATTGCAATAATTGAGATAAATCCACTATTTCACCAATCTTCGCATTAGCAATTACCTTATCACAATCAATAAAATCTTCGATACGATAATATCTCTCTTTTTCAGTTGGTTCAATTCTACATATTGGTGTAGGGAAATTTTCTTCACAATATTTTGCCTGCTTTACTAATATAGGATTAGAACTTAATAATACAGTGTCCGAGTCAAAATCCATTGAATTACATCTGTCCATAATATCTGATTCAATACTATTGATAACCACAATGTTATCAGATAATTTCATGTAATCCTCAAACCACTTATGATATGTATTATGCAAACACACAACATTACCAGAATAAATATGTGGACTTCTAGTTGCAATCAAGTCCTGTTTGTCCGAATAATATTGACAATACGCTTCCCTTCCATGATGTATACGAATCCATTTACTCTGTTTAACATTACAAGCATGTTGTATCATTTCAAACGGATTAGAACAGACTACACAATAATCTGAATCCTCTAATTTATATTTTCCCTCCTTCAATAATTTTTTGTAATCTGTTCCAAGCATATTATTTTTATAATCCCTAAAGAACTTTGTATATTGTACGTCTGAATTAATCTTATACAGTTCACATACACAATTATCAAATTTATATTTTTTGAAACGTTCATCATCTATGTATTTATGTTTTTTCTTTTCAAGAAATTCATATATAAAATAATCATTATCATTTTTTGCTTTTTGTATTCTGTTGTACTCGTATGATAACAACTCTCTAATATCATCTTTACTTAAATCTAATGAATTATCAACCTGATAATTATAACTTTTTACAAATCCAGATGCATATTCATTCTTAACAACACCAAATACACAATTATCCTCTTCGATATGTTCCAACCAATATTTATATGTTGCAAATTCCAAATCTTCCACATTATTAGCAAACGATAAATGTTTCTTTTGCTTCATAAACTTCAAACTATTGGGTGTAGTTATCAGCTTTATATCCTCCACTCGTTCTGCTAATGTATAACCGTTTAACTGAGAAACCTCTGTAATTCCATTATCTCTAAACCAACGTTGAATATTAAAAGCAAATGCAGCACTCTTAAAGAATCTGTTTCTAAGCAACAACATAGACTTTCCACCATGATAATATTCAGATACAAGCAAAGACTGACCGTCAAATATATCATTTACAATCTCCATTTCTTCTTTATTATCATTAGTTACTGCCATTCCATCTATTCCCATTTCCGTAATACTTGCTTTTCCTTTTGGAATTTTATATGGAACTTTTACATCTGGAATCAAGAGGATTTCATTACTCTTAATTGTAATTGTTTCCTTGATTTCACTAAGTATAAGACTTTCAGCAGCCTTCAGACCCGCAATATCCACTTGTCCTTTTATTTGTTCAAAATCAATACCCATTCTCGCCCAAAGAAGAAAATCTTTTAACATTTCTTCTTTAATAAACAAGATTGCTCCCTCACGTGCTTTTCCTGGACTTCTCATAAACTGTACATACTTTTTGCCATCCAAGATGAAACTTCCATATATTTCATTCCGTAATTCATTTATTTTCTTATCAGTCTTCATTTTCTCAACTACTTCAAAACTATATCTTCCCTTTTTATCTGTCTTAATCAGGGGCTTATACTTAACATTTCCATACTTATCTGTCGCTACTACCTTAAATGCACTATCAAATGTTACATTAATAATATCATTTGCATATACTTCATTTTCTAATTCTTTAAATTTTGAGTTTTCCATACCAAACCAATGAATCAATCCTAACGAATATGGTAATTTAACACTATACAATTTTCTTGGAAGTGAGTCTTTATCTTTCTTCCAATGCACTGACGTATCATAACCATTTTCTTCATCTTGCTTACCATAGATGTATCTTGCATCAATACTCATAATAGATACACCATCTTTTAAATCCTCAATTGTTAATTCTTTCTTTTCATTTGTCTTTCCTATAACAATCACTCCACTTCTTAAATAAATCTACAATAACAATTACAATACTTCTCCCTATAACAAAGGAATAAATTAACAAAATACCACATAAATTTCAATCAAAACAACTCACACCATCAATTTTACATCTTAAAAATAGTAACTCAAAAAACACCCCATTTTCGATGATTTAAGCCTTTGTATAGGCTACTTTTCATACCATGTAATACCGGTAACTTAGTGTACGTTTTCCGGTACTTCAGCGCATCCTTTCCGTCTCATAGTGCGTTCTAAATGGTCGGTATATGCACACCAGTTAAAACATGCATTTCATGGCTAAAATTGACCTCTGAAAGCCTTGATACAAGCCACTTTCATGACTTCGTTTTTCGATTTTTGATAAATTCTGCAAAATTTACTACATTTCCTTTCCAATTCCTCAACGTGACCCTAAATTCCTTAAAATCTTCCAATCTGAATATTTCTTCTGTCGGTACATCAGAAATCTGCATATCACATTCGCTTGCTGATAATGTCAAATCTGAAAAATTAATATCTGCAACCTTATACAATTTGTCCACTACAAAAAAATATTTAATCTTTGTCTGCTTAATTGTTTTATCCTCCTCATTTATTCTTTAATGGCAGAGATAGGAGAACATTAGCTATCCTGCTTTATCTCTTTACCAGATTCTCCATCTGACCATACAATATACTTCTACATCATAAATTTCATTGTTTGCATTTCCTTAAAATAATCATCCGGGTTTTCACCTGAATCAATTAATTCTTCTCTTGAATTCTCTATAACCCGATTCACTTCTTCCTCTGATACTCCAAAGGCTCTTGCCATATCTGAAGATGTACAGAAAAATTCTTCTCCTACTAATTTAGATAATTCTGCTTTTATCGTTAGGTAAATCAAATCGTATGAAAGCCCTTCTGATACACCAGAATCAATAAGAGGTTCTATGATTTCTCTTGTAATTCCGTATTTACCATAGTTATATGTAATGTTTTTTATCACTGTTTCTTTGTTCATATTGTAGTTCTCCTTTGCAATTCATATAATCATGGCAGAAATAAGGAATATCCTTATAATTTTCTTTATCAATTTGACTAATTGACCATATATAATTTATCAATTAATTTCAAAAAACTCTTGTAATCAACGAGCAATTATGCTATAATCCAAATAATTGAAGTTTATATATAGATTTCACTAAATTGGAATTTGCATTTTCAAAAATCACACCTCAAAGTACTGAAAACACTTGATTTTCCTAGTTTTTTAAGAAAAGTAATAGGGAAAAATGGGACTGTTGATTTGCATTATAGCAATCACGAAACCCCTTATATTTTGGTAGTTTTCAATACATTGCAAGGTGTTTTTTAGTACCTATGTATAGAATGTATTATATATCCGTTAGGATACATCGTTGGGGTTCTCACTATATAAGCAGTCTGGTTATTATCTCTTCTTTCGAACTTTCATTTCTTTTGCTTCCCATCTTTATTGCTTTTTCATTTTGTACATCCACTTTCACATCCAAATCATTACAAGTCTCTTTATCATGCATATCTGTATGTTTTTGTGAATACAAGTTATACCAGTTTCCTTTTTCACTTCTATGTTGAATCACATCTATACATTGTGCCTTTTTCAAATTATTAATTGCTTCTACAACATGAGACTTTCCTATGCACAAAATCTTATCCAACTCTTCCATCGTGCAAGATTTACCTTCTTTTATGTTATTCACAATACAAAGAAATACTTTAAATTCTCTTTGTGTTATCTGCTTTGCAATAAATGCTCTTGCTGCACTGTAATAAAATTCAATATATCTATCATTTAATTCTTTCATTCCACGTTTCATTTTTATTCTTATATCATCATAAGTCACCTTTTTCTTCCTACATTGTTCAGGTGTTGGCTCAATTAATTCGATACAATGATGTATAACCAAACTTTCTAATGTATTCTTCAATGTTTTTATATCCATACATAATTGCCATTTACCATTTTTCTTATATTGCATCTTTGTCTTTAAGTCTTTTACTGTAAACGGTACTCTCATTTTAGGCTTAATATATTTGTACAGAATTGTCATTACCAAATATTCATATCCGCTTAATGTTGTTTTCTCATCATCATTCCGCAACCGGCTTTTAGTTAGTAGCTTTTGCGACATTTTTACTCCTATATCCTCTTCTATAACAAGATTCCGCTTTTGCAATGCCTCCATGCAATGCATTTTGTCACATTGGGTCTTAACAATCTCTTTTACTCTTTCATCCGTGATGTTTTCCCAACAACCATTTAATTTGTATATGCCTTTTTTATCCAAGTAGTAATTAATTTCATCTTTTACTGTATTGAGATTTTTAGGCGGTCTACATCTAGTATTCCAATCTATGCATTTTTCTCTTACTACAGATTCAGTATAGCCTTGAAATAGTAGCATTGAAATAATTCTTCCCAACCATATATTACGTTGTCCCTTATCTGCTCCTTCACGCAAGACTTTTTCAGTACACAAACACGGATATACTTTCAAATCATATCCATCACCTGCATAGTCCCATTTTTCCAACGGCTTTGTTTCTAACTCATACTCTAAAACCTTCTTTGCATTGGCTATTCTACGTCTAATGTAATCAGTGTTACATGGATGAAAATGCTTTACTGCATAAGCATTTCTTTCATAGTGATTGATTTCTTTTACTAATGGAAACTTATCATTTTCATTAGTATATTTTCTATTAAATGTGCAAGGAATTCTTGCAACTTGTGTGACCTTACATGCATCTGTATCTGCTCCTACAAGAGAACAGATTTCCTTATTTAATTCACTTATCTCTTTATTTTTGCATGTTGGTGGTATTATCACATAATAGTGATAACCATGTCCAGAATCATAAAATGCATGTAAGAACATGTCAGGCAATTTATCCTTAATCATTTTTGTAAATTCGTATGCATCTTTAAGGTCAGGATAATCTTTTCTGTCAAAATCAATAAATAATACTCTACGTTGACGCATATTATCTGCTTTTCTATGTAATTTACCCTCTTTATCAGTTTTTACGGTAGAGAGTGCATTATATACATGAAAATTATGTCTGTATCTATTTACACATTCCTGGTATTGGTCATAATTTTTAACAAACTTATGAAATCTAACCTCATTCCCATCCTTATCCAATATTGCTTTCCCTTGCTTATCTGTTTTAACTAAAAACAAACAGACATATTCATTTTCCTTTAATTGCTTTGGAAATAACATATAATAGTATCGTTTTAAAATATCGTTTCCTACGTTACTTATAACTCATTCCTCCATTTCTTCGTTTATAGTAGGGAGTATTTTAAATTTACTCCCTAAATTACATATTCTCTTTCTGTCTATTTACCATTCCATGATTTTCACCTTCCCTTCTTAAATCCACCAGTTGCCTTAGATGGTGAAGTATGTAAACTTGCTATTGATGTCTTAAAAGGTTTTGCTTCTTTCTTACCTTTTTTACTCTTAGTCAAGCCTTTAACCATTGCTTCCTTATCATTTAGAATTTCTACCACTTCAACCTTATAGCAGGATTTACAATCATACGGTGACTGTTTATAGTAGATATTCCCAACTGCAAGTTTCTCTAAATCTTTCTTTGTCATATATACCTTCTCCTTTTACTGGTTGAAAATTGTCTTATTTAACTCATTTTCAATATGTGTAACTGTGTGTCCATCCACAACTCTCAAATACATGACAACGATTGTTCCAACCATCGAATCATGTAAATCTCCATACACAATAAAGTCTTCTGTGTTTGAGGTATCTGATACGTTTTTATATGTCCAATCCACTAAGTCAGAAAATACAACATTATCTGCTAATGCTTCTATGGATTCCAACATAGTAGTTGTATCTATCGGTTTGACTTCATCCGATACAGACTGTGCTTTATACTGATATTCAGCTTTTACAATCTGTGCCATAGGGTCAAAAGATAACACTCTTGCAAGATTTCTTATTGATGTTCTTTTACTTTTCATATAACTTCCCCATTTCATACAAATAATTATTAAAATACTTTGTAATCACTTTGATAAAACTTTGATAAACAGATTGTGAATGGCAAACCACAATAGCTATGGTCTGTCAATCTTTGTATCACTTAATTATTCTGTTTTACTTGCTTCAATCTGTTTTTCTAAGATTCTTTCAAGACTTTTTAACTGCTCTTTACCACCTCTTGTTTCTTCTAACAATTTTTCCAACTGTTCAGGTGTTGCACCATTAAGCATCTGATAGTTTACATACTTAGTAGCATCAATTTGAGCATTTAAAACCTCTCTCAGCTTTTCAATATCACTTGTGTTCTGATTAATATGACCTCTTCTTAATTCTGCACTTGAACTCATATAATATTTCTCCTTCCTATTCCATAATTGCATGGTAGAAATTATCTTCTAATTCCAGCATGATTCCATAGTTTTCTAATTCATATGTCTTTGTAAGTAATTCTCCAACAGATAAATACTGTTGGTCTTTTGGTGCATCTTTGATTCCATAATTCTGAAATCTACAAAATTCCGATGGTTTATCTTTATCTGAATAACCAACAAGTACCTGATTATTTTTTCTTAAAACGGCTACACCACAAGGATATTTCCCACTTGTGCATACATGACGGCAAATACTGTCCCTTAACTCTTCTTCATTTTCAAATCTGAAAACACAATATTCATCGTGATTCTCACATTTTGGCACATCAAGAATATTATTTTTAATATCTACACCAAAATCCTTGAAAGTCAGCCTTGACAACTTCACTGCATATTCTGCCTTTTGAATAACCGACACATTAACTGCTTGTGGATTGCCATTATCGTCAGTTCCTAATTCATATTCAACTACATCATTCTTATGCAATACAACTGCTCCGTTCATGTTGACGTTTCTTGCTTGTACTGGTAATTCTTCACCAGTTAAGGTTGTGATAATTCCACAACCCTTTAATGGCTCAAAACTCATAATTTTACCTATCATTTCTTATATCCTCCTATGTTTTATTTTGTATATGTCTTTCTTCTGAATAAATCTGTTTGTTTCAACAAATTATCAATATCTGGTATTCCATCCAGACTAATCATTCTTACTTCTTTAATAACTTGTGCTTCTTCTTTTGTCAGCATTCCTTTAGATACAAAACTATCAACCGCTAACTCACAGGCATAAGGCAATGCGTTCTCAATATCTAATTTTCCATCTACCAGAAATTGTTTAGGAAAATCATCGTCATACATTGTATTAAATAATGTATTTTCAACAGCGTGTGCATATCCAAACAAATCATATCCGTTTCTTATATTACCTCTGTCACCAGCAATCCAAATCAACAAGTCATTTTTATTAAAAAAGTGTTCTTGTATTTCACCAAATGCCAATGACGTATTTCCATTTTTCATAGTTGCAATATCGTTATCATTTAGTCTTCCTAGTGGTTTTCTATAATACATATCCGGATTTTCTATCTCATTTCTGGAAATAAATGTGAATGGAATAATTTTCCCATTTACATTAATACCTTCTGCATTTCTGTATCTAACATTCCAATTTCTTTTAAGTGTTAATACTTCTAGCACCTTGAAATCGTTGTGTGGCTTTTCTTTCAGCATTTTAAGTAATAACCTAGTATCCTTGCCTTCTTTGCAATATAAAAATTTCTCTTCGTATCCCATTTTCTAAATCCTCCTATGTTCGTGTTTTATTTTTGCAAGGCAGTATCGGGATGATACCGCCTATATGTTACTTCTCCTTTTGCTTACGCAATAACTTCAATATCCACGTCCGCTAATCCGTTGTTGAAAGAAAGTGTATATGTGTTACCTTGCTTAGTAATCTCATTCACAATGTCAAAATCAATTGTTACTTCCATATCAGCTTGTGGTTTATATATAAGGCATTCTCCATCAATTCCTTCTTTTTCACTTGCTTTAATAACGCATTCTTGCAGATATAAATTCAAGCTACCAGTATCAGAACTTGATACATTAAATCTTGTCTCCTTTGCTGATAATTCGTTGATTTCTTTGATAAACTGTTCTCTTGATAATTCCATAATTCCTAATCTCCTTTTGCTTTTTTGAAATAATTTATCTTGTTTCAGTAGGAAGATTAACTCCCCACTATTTACTTCTACTTTTACTTGTGATAATAACCCTGTTCTTCCATCCATTCAGTGACAAAATCTATTTCTAAGCATCCACCAAAATTAGCAATATCCCCTTTTTCTAATGAGATATAGAATTCATAGTGGCATGAAGAATCATCATAATCTTTCCACTGAAAGCTCTCTCCACTATAATGTTCCTTCATATCTTTGATATCTTTTTTGAATTCATAAAAATCAATCACATCTTGCAAATCAGCATCAATGTCAATATCACAAGTACCTGCTTCCCTCTTTTCATCTTTAAATGCATAATAAAGTTCCATGCACTCGCTAATGACACACGTTCTCAATTGTTCATCTGAATCCGTCAGACTACGATAATACGACTCACATTCTTTGTCATTTGCATAACTAATCAATTCATCAATCTGTTTATTATCTTCATTGACACGAATCTGTATAATAATATGTCCTGCTTTTAATTTCTTCTCCACATAGGATTCAATGTCTTTAATTCTGTTAAACGGTATCTTTTTGTAATTCTTCATAATCTTTTCGCTCCTTTTTGATTTGATATTGTAGGTTGGAAAATCCCACCCATGTATTGACCACAATATACTTTTCTCTTTTTTATCATGACTAACTCTTATTAGTTCTGATATGTAGTTACATGAATAACATATCTCTTGTTGATTTCTTCTTTTCAGGTTTTGGCTTCTCAGTTGTAATTTCATCCAAAAAATCAACACTATCTGTCAATCTGCGTTCACTTGTTGCCATGAGATTTCTTTTGATAACTTCTTTATTGTCATCAATTCTCTGCTTAATTTCTTCCAACTTACTGTATGAAAATGATAATCCTGATACTGCTAAAACTGTCGCATCTGCTCCAAATCCTTCATACGTTGCCAAGGGCTGACCAACTGTTTCAACAATTTCGTTCAAACGAACTTTATTATTTGAATGAACCAATGCAATTTTTGAAACAACACCATCATTTTCCAAAGGTGAATATATATTTTCTCTAATCTTTTCAATAACAGTTTGAGTAGTTGCAGTTTCAGAACTGTACTTATTTATAATGCACATTCCTCTTTGGGATAAAATATTTTCAATTTCTGCTCTGTCTACAACTCCTTGTGCGGAACCTGTTTCACAGTTCAAAAAAGCATCCAAATAACAAGCAAACTGTTCATTTAAAGTGAATTTATTTCTGTTTTTATTGTTATCTATTATGAACGTCGCACCACTTCCCTCAATGCTTTCAAGCTCTTGAAAAAATTCATAACAGTTCATTTGCTCTTTAAGACTTGCATTATCATCTGGTATACAAGTAACAACACAGATAGTCTTATCAGTTTCATTAACTAAACGTCTTTTTATAGAAGGTAAACTTCCACTTCCAAATCCACCACCAGAACTTGCTATAAGGAAAATAACTTCACAATCTTTAAATCTTTCTTTGATTTCATTAACAAGTAAATCAAAATTTTCACAATCATTTCCTGCTAACAATTCTTTTGTTTTCTTACGTTCTTTACTGCTTCCATAACCTCCAAGAATATGATATTTACATTCTTCTGGTAAATCTAATCCACTTAAATCCGATAATGCCGAATTTGCAGCCATAATTGGATATTCATACTTGTAAAGAATTTTAACTTCATTACCACCCATTTGCCCTAAACCAGCAAATCCATATCTTGTTTTTGTGTTCTTTTCCATATTACATAGCCTCCATATCATCAAATTGTTTTAATAGTTCTAAACCTGCTTCATTAATAAAATAACCATTTGCCCTTTCTACTTTTGCACCTGATTCCACTAATTTTTTCTTTTGCAAAATCCTAATATGCTTGTACAAAGTATTTGGTCTATTTCTACCCTCTATCTCTTGAATCTCTTCTAATGTCATGGACTTCATATAATTAGTAGCCTTATTTGACCTTAGAATATTCATGATGACATACTGTGTTCTTACAATGTTTTCATGCACTGTTATCACCTTGACCTTTCTTCTTATATTCTTTATTTAATTTCTTACTAACTCGGATGATTAAGGTAAAAATATATAGGCTTTTCAGCCTTATTCTTCATTACACTTCTTAATTGTTATTAAAAAAGGGTGCAAAAAATAAACCTTCCAACAATATGTTGAAATTAATAAATCATAATAAATTAATCTAAAAGACATGTTCCTCCTTTTGCATAAATGAATAGACTTATAGCCTTGTTAAAATTTTTAGTTACTTTTATATAAATGTGTTTGGGAAATAACAACCAACTAGAATTGTTGATTGACAAAAGAAATGTTCTTTGATAAAATTACTTCAACCTTTAAAGTAATGGTGTGTGAAAGTTTACCAGGCTTTTACACAAAACTTTTATCAATGAAGCCTTTAGCTTTCAAGTGTTACCAGCACTTGATATATAGCTAGAGGTTTTCTTTTTTATTTTCTCTCACATATATAGCTTTTATACGAGATGTCCTTTTTATTCAATACTTACTATTCTTTTAACTATCTTGAAAATAAATAGCAATAATTTTTTAATGTTTGAAATTTCCTCGTATTCATATATTATCACTTTCATAATAACTTGTCAACATTTTTATTATATTTTTTTCATACTTTTATTATATAATTATCAAATTGAAATCTCATAATTATTATGTTATAATTATTACATCAAATTACGGAGATAATAACTATGGCTCAAATACAAAAACAAAAAGTTAAACTTACAGATTTACTTAAAGAAACAATAAAAGACCTACGAAAAACTTATAATAAACGAGGGGATATTTTATCTAAAGAGCTTGATAGAGGTGCTTCTTATGTATCCCAGTTAGAAAATGGTAAAATTAAAGATATTGAATTTGATTTATTAAATCTTATGTTTCAACATATCGTTGGATTAACAGGAAATGACTATAATAATTATATTCAGAAATACATTTTTGAAATAATAAACAATATGTCTTCCAGAGAACTTCTTTATAGTGAAGAATGGATTCATATTTTTACAATGCAAATTTTACAAATTGATATCTCAGATGACATTATTGAAATCATTAAAAAGAAATTAGAACAAGTACAATATACACCAGAGCAATTTGTTAAAAAAATTAATCAAAATATATTTAATCGTCAATGGTTTGATATAAAACGTGAAGTCAATAAATTGTATGTGCATATCAGTAGTAGTAACTATGACAATTATTCTACTTATACCGATATTACATATTCTTTACCAGAAGATTATGTTGCAAAAATATTATCCAAAGAGATTACTTCAATCAGTTTTATATTTATGGACGGCATTCTTAAAAATTTATACACTCTTGAAACAGACGATAAAGCAGGTGCTATTAAAAAAACTGAAAAAATACTTTTTGATAATGGTTTCTTTGATACGATAGAAATATTTGAAAATTTACACAATCTTTCTCATCAACAACAACCACTTAAAGTTGATATACAAGATGCTGATACAGATTTATTTACCTTTTATGATGAAGTAATCGTAAACTACAATGAAAAATATGAAAAATTAAAACAACAAGCAATTGAAAAATTAGATTATGCTTTTGAACGATATAGACAAGAACATCGTTCTTATGCATGTGAGACATTGGAGAAAATATTAGATAATATGGATGGCGATTTAGGTTTGATTATGGTTATATTATCTTCACCTTTGAATAATATTCCTAGAGATATGAGACATTTCTTTTGGGAAGATTGTAAAGCACTTATAGAGAGTTATTTAAAATCTAAGCCTTAATTTCTCCATGAAATCAGTATTCTAAGACTTAGGTATTTTAGGCTCATTTTAACCCCATTTTGTGCAATTTATGCCCATAAATAGGTGTAAAAAGGTGCAAATAGGTATGTGTTTCTTCTATATATAATGTAATCCAGATAGGACGGCTAAATTTTCGGCTGTCCTATTTTTATTTACTCAAGACCAAATAGGTCTTACCCACTGAATACGATTTTGTGTTGAGTTGGGTGTCCACGATTTCGTGGTTGCTGATTTTGAAGTGACATTGAAGTTGATTTGAAGTATTTCATAGAATGACTACTATTAGCACTTTTGTGAAGATTTCGCACAAATGTGTGCGATTGTACACCGTGTACAACGTATCCCCATTGAGGATAGGTTAGGTGAATTTTCGCTTGAGTGACCACAAGTGGACACGCCCAAATGGGCGAATCATAGAATTTTTCAAAGTAAAAACTTTTTCCTTTGATTTTCGGAATCCTTAATACCGAATACTACAACGCAATATGGGAATATGCTTGTCAAAAGTTTTTTACAAGCAATAATCAAAACTTTTTCATTTTGCTCAATTCCACACATCTGTGGAATGAAATCTCACTCGCCAATTTTGGCGAGTCAAATCTCATAGTCGATTTTTCGGCTGTGAAACGATTGGTATAAACCAACTGCAAGGAGAATGAAATTTAGTTCCCCTACAAGTTGGGGAAAACTTTCGCCAACAACTGGGCGAAAAATTTCGCTGACCTAGTTTTGGTCTGAATTGTCCATAACCTCAAGGGAAAATTCCCCTCGGCTCATAACAGAGTTAATTATAACTTGGTTGGTCTGTTTTGTCTGTTCATATAATAATTGGGTTTTCCCATCTGTTTATATATGATTCTTCTAATCGGACTAATCAAGCCTTTCTCAACGCTTATCATCAAATCCAGTTCCGCAAAACTCACACTTAAATTCACGCTGAAATTCTGGTGAACTCTGCTCTTTATCATCAAGAAAATATCTCTTATTGCATTTAGGACAATAATATATAGCCATCGGTCTACCTCCTACCATTCACTTCCACAATTATTACAATGCCATTGTTTCTTTACCTTTTGTGAGAATAATCCCCATAATGCTACTGAACTAGCTTTTGACATTGTAGATACTTTCTTTATGTCTGTACTTTGGCAAGTAGGACATTTAGGGATATTTTGGGTAGGTGTTGCTGTTTTTATCTGCATCATTTCTATTGTTGTATTTTCATATAAATGTTCATTTATCATTTCTTGTACATCACCAAATCTCTTTTTACCCGATGCATTGAGCAATGACAAATTCTCTAATATCGGCTTTTTTACATCTTCTGTTGCATATGTTAATATTTGATGTATCGGATACCACAACATGATATGCTCACTATTTCCAGAACTACCATCTGAATACTGTTTGAAAAATGATATTTTTTCATAAATGAAATCTGTAATATTTTTTATTACGCTAATAGATATATTATCGAATTTTACAAATTCATAAAAATTTTTATATGTTATCCAACTGCAATAATAACTACCTTTGTTTGTTATATCAAGAATGATTGACGCAACTTTATCATTCACTTCTCTTATTATACTATCGTCACAACCACTTGCATTATTGTAAATACTGTCAATTTGTGCCTTTATACCAGAATAAATGTTTCCCATATCTTTTCCATATAAATCTGGGTTACTCATAAAGGTATTAAAATTTGATTGAATGTTTTGAATCTGTGCATCCATATTAGGTGCTTCTTTTTTCTGCTCTTTTACATTTGTTATATCCATCGGAAACCCACAATGAATACAAGCAGGTGCTTTATCTGAAATTTCTCTCCCACATTCAGGACATTTAATAAGTGCCATAGTAACTCCACCTTTCCTAAATTTTTAACATTATTTCATTAAACTATAATATATATCATTTTACTTAACCTTATATCTCACTCAAAATTCTTTTCTTTTCAGCTATAAATTCTTCTTCTGTAAGAATTCCATTGTCATACATCATCTTTAATTTTTTAATTTTATTTTCAAATGCACTCATATCATCATTTTGAGTTATTTTTTCTACCGATTTTCCTTCGATTGAAGTAATGTTTTTAACCGCATTTTTCTTTTCAATTTCAACTACAATACCATACTTTTTTTCAGGCAAATGAGTCTGTAAGAAATTATAAATATCTGCTGGCAATTCCATGTCCATATACTGTTGTTTTGCATCTGAATAATAATTAAGCACTACACTTCTATCATCTATTTTATGTACTTCTGATGATATATTAAATGTACTTGTTGGCATTTCTACTTTTGATGGCACATGAGTTAATAATGCACCTGCTGCAAGTCCCATTGTCCCAAATAATAATCCCCCTAATGCAGTAGCTCCTTTTGATATTGTTGCACTAGTAAAACTTCCTCCATAATTAGAATAATTACCATTTATATCTGATGTATAGTACACATTTCCCGCTTTTTCATAATAATGAATCTTATCAAATGAAATATAAGCATTGCTTTCTTCTTTACTATATCCATCAATTTTTAAGAAATTTAAGTTTTTTTGTTTATCAATATAAATACAAGTAAACTGTAAATCATTATTCTGCAACTCAAAGTATGGATTACTTTCATTCGCAATATGAAAATTATAACAATCACTAAAATATTGCTGACATTCTTCTTTACGTTTTTTTTGTTCTAATAATTTTTGTTCTTTTCGTGCATATTCTTCTTTATATTTTGCTATTCGTTCCTCTTCATCTTTCTTTTGTAAATCTTGCAATATCCTTTTTGCTTCTCCAATCCCCTCTACATTAGGAAAATATAATGAAAATATAGCATCTTTAAATAAAGTGTCTTTCTCTGAATAATTAATACACAAACATAAATTTCCTTGGATAGTAGTTTCTTCTATGCTTTTTATATTTTGATATTCAATATCAAAGTATTTTTCTATAAATTTTCCCTCAAAATATGACACTCCTGTTCCACTTATTGTATTTTCATATATGTATAAACTTACAATATTTTTCTTTCCTAAAATATTCGCTTTATATTCTCCTACAAATTTTGCAATTGTTCGACTTAGCATATTCTTTCTCCTTAACTATTTTTACCTATCATGTCTGCAAGTTGTTCTTGGTTCATCTCCGAAACTTTCGGATTTGATTTTCTATCTCCACCATGCTCAACACCATAAATTCTTTCAATTTCTTTAATGTATCTGCCTAATTATTTGAGTCACCATCTCTTCTCTCTAACTTTTTCAAAAACAAATATGTATTATAGTTACACATTGAAATAAATAAACTCCCTATCTGATACCAGATTAAGTTTTCTGACGTTGTTCCCAAAAGATAAATCCAATGTATTTTTAACATATACATCAATATAGAAATTACTACAAATATTACTACATTAATGATAATATTCTGAATTGGTTTAACATCTGTTTTCTTTGAAGCTACAACACAATAAATGATATACACGAGCAAAATCAATATGTAGAAAATGTAGTATACCATGTATTTATTTTCATAATTAAGCATATATCCTAGAAATCCACGACTCATACCAACGTCACCGGAAGAACACAAAAACTCAATAATAAACATATCCAGACATATTGCAAGCATTTCTACAATATAAGATATTAAAACAACAAAACCCTTCTTACTTGCTTTTGAATTAATCGCATATAAGGTTAATATCACACATAATATTCTAACCAGTCCAATAACAATATCTGTCTTTCTCCAGATAGCAATAAAATAATTTAAGAAACATATAAGTTGAACAATCAAAACTATATTTAATATAATCCGAATCAAATTATTATTTTTCATAGCATGCCACCTCGTTTATACCAAATATTGTATCATATACTTTATAACTACACAAGATACGATTATTTTCCTTATAATCTTAGTTTTGATTTACATAATACTAATAATTATGTAAACTACTTTTCTATATCACCGAACCAAATTTCCCTACTCCTTCTCCCATCTGCTGCGTAACCTCAAAATCCTTAAAAACAAAGCCTTTCCAAACTTTCCTACTCCCATCAATACAACGTCTCCCTCTATCCAAATCCAATAATTTACAGTTCTATACAACTCTTCACTTCCGAACCTGATTACGAAAGACATAAAATTAGGTTATTTTCGCCTTTTTTATTAACACTACATATCCCAGACTAGCAATAAATCCTTGAAAATTAAGCATTTCATCAACTTTATAATCGCTTTAAGTATTCTTAAAATCTCTTCACACCGAACTACACGAATATTACAACATATTAAATTAATCAAGTAGTCCGTACCATATCCGAAAAGCCTTGATTTTCCTATGTTTTTTGATACCCTATGGACATATTAAACGATTCCTCCGAAGTTATTATAGAAAAATGTATTTATACTATCTATTTTATACAAACAAATTTTCTATCATATCTTTTATGACAAGTGCCTTATCAACATCTTGCATATTATTTTTTTGGATAAGTTGTTTTGAAGTTTCGTTAAATTCATATACTGCTGTTCTCAATTCAATACATACAATTTCCTTTGTTAATTTATCGAATAGTCCCAAGTAATTTGAACGTACTAAATAATACGGTAGAGCCTTTATAAAATATGAATATCCATATTTTATCTTATGCCATTTTTTACGGACAAAACTTTCACAAAATTCATTCATAGTACCAGCATCTTCCATAAAAATTGTTTCCACATGGGCAACATATTCTATCCAATACATATAAGCAAATGCTATTATATCATCATTATTTTCATCTAAAACAAATTCGTACATATACTTATATTTATCCCACGTAGAAATATGCCACAATTCATGATATATCGTGCCAACCAACATATTTAATTTAGAATCAATAAGTTTATCCTTCGATACACTTCCCTCCAATTGCATCTTTTCTAAACCATATTTTCTTGGTAAAATAATTTTATCCCTTATGCTCCTACCACTAGAATCATTATCTAATTTATCTACAACTTCAATAGTTTTCAATTTGCTTATATCTATCTTTTCAGGATATTCATTTAAAATAAAGCTAATGATACCATGAATAATTTTTTCCTCTTCTTTAGTTCCGTTAATAATTTTATATGTATATTCCATAATCCACCAGCTTTCTATAACAATAATAAGAAAGACCGCATATCACTATGCAGCCTTCCCACAACAAATCAAATCAATCATAGAATTTTCAATATTGCTATTGATAAATTTTTTAATACCTCTCATTCTTCCGAATTTTCTCTAACTTTTCTTTCTTCTGATTCTTATATCTTACCCTTGCTCTAGGCTTGTACTTGTTACAATGCTGGCAGTAATGAGCATGGTCTGCTTTCCTACCTTTAGTACAAAGTCCGGCACAAACATAGTACAAGCAAGGTGTCTGTCTATCTGTTGCCAAAATTTATCCCTCTTTCTCTAATAATCTTCCTAATCCTTCTGCCAAAATGTTTCCCTTATAACATCTGAACCCTAAAGGAATTGTATTTAATGTTGGCTTTTCTCCATCTGTAAACCCCATTGTTTAAAAAATCGTTTAGCAAGTGACCGACTTTTGCTTTTAATTCTGCAACATTTAACATTCCTCCAATTAGTTTAATCTTCCACCAACAACAGTTACCAATAAATCAGGACTGTTACCTTCAAATGCAATTCTGTAGTTCTTATTATTTCCATATGAATAGATACCGAATATAATCTTGTCAGATAATCCAATATAGATATGTGAATCCCATTCAAATATTGTAATTTTTCCGTCCTTGATACATATATTTGCACCCATAGCACTAATAACAAAATCTCCATTATTGGATGATGGATGTATATTTATTTTCTTTCCTTCAATCTCGATGGCAAATTCATCAACAGATAATTCCTTTAATTTATCTATTGATATTTCCATCAATTCAAATATGTTTTTATCCGAATAATCTTTCATTCCTCTTCCTTTCTGAACTCATAACCAATAATTCTAATTGCCCTGGTCTTTCTAGGTTCTATATGTATCTTTCCCATACGTTCTAATGTCATAAGATGATTGTAAACACTTAATGTAGAACTAAGGTCTACAGCTTCACATATCTCACGCACACTAGGAGCGTAACCATTTTCCTTAAAGAATTGAATGAGAAAATCATATATTCTTTGTCTTGTTTTAATTCCAACCTTTTCTAAATTTTTATCCATAATCCTCCTATTCCAACTGCTTGTATTTCCTAAAGTCTGTATCAACAATCCATCCGTTATGCTGAAAATCTCCAATAGCAATTAACATAGCAGCTTCCGCTTTATTGGTTTCAATAATAACTTCCCTTACTATTTCTCCTTTTGTATGAAGCATTTTGATAGGAACGATAAATTTCTTTATTCCTTGCTTTGCTTTCCAATCAGCTTCTATATCATCCATAATATCAATGAGATTTTGTCTTGCGTCCTTAAAGAAATATAATTCCCCATTTGCCATTACTGGTTTTCCTAATTCGCAATGCTTCTGAATTTTATCCATCATCTGCTTAACACCTGCTTCAACACCCAGCTTGTAAAGAAAATCATTATCATACTGGAATTTCAAATAATCTGTATCTCCCATCATTTCACCGATAGATGTTTCATATGGAATATTCAATAATTTTAAAAGTTTATCCATAGGTTCTAAATCTCTGATAGACATTCTGATTCCATTTCCATTAGCAGAAACAAACATTTCCTTTAATTCACCATCGTATTCAATTACAACTTTCTTATCTAACATTCGTTATATCCTCCATCTTATACCTTTTTGTACCTACATTATTAATAACCGCCTTTCTAAAATGATTTTCACCCTCTTCTTATAATAATTCTGCTTTTTCTATCATATTTTTTAAGTTCGGATGCACATACTTCATTGTAGTATTTAATGAGGAATGCCCGGCTTGTGCAGCAATCTCTTGTATTGTAAACATTCCACTTTCCATAGCATTACTACAATAAAAATGTCTTAATTTATGCGGTGTTATCCTGTCACTAACAGAAGCAAAAGCAGAGTTAATAGTTGACCTATTTAATTTGTTTCCTCTCTTATTGCAAAACAGATATTCACTTTCGACTTCTGTTTTCCTGATTTTCATATATTCCCGTATTGCATTGATAACTTTACTATTTACAATAACGCTTCTTTGTTTTCCACCCTTACCATTTCTAACCATAATTACATATGTTTGATATGAAATATCTTGTACTTTTAAATCTAATACTTCCGATATTCTAAGTCCTGAATATGCCATCAGTGTTGCAATAGTATAATTACGTATATTTGAACAACCTTCAGATTGTAGTAACTTCTGCCGGAATATATCTATTTCTTCCTTTGTAATATCCGTTGGATTAACTAGATTCTCATGTATCTTTATATAATCTGTTTTTTTAATAACAATATCCTCTGGTTGCATTACCCGATTATATTTTGCAATAGCTACTAATTTCAGATTGATTGTTTTTCCACTCAAAGAATGATTTTCACCAGTTTTATAATCTGTCTTTCTCACATTCTTAAGATATGAAATATATTCAAGAATGTTTTGTCTGTACAGATGTTTAAATTCCACTTCTCCACTTCCTAACAACCAATCAAAATATTCCTTTATATGGCATAGGTATGTGTTAATTGTTCCTGCTGCAATTCCTTCCTCTATTAGTTCCTTTTCGAATTTTTCCAAATCATACATCTTCGAAAACCTCCATTTCAATTTTGTCGAATTTTTTATTTATGGTTTCTTTTCAACTTTGTCGAAAATCTATATTCGTTTCTATATATAATCACCTTCTTTTTTCAACAAAATTGACCCTTTATCGAAAAAATAATTTGCTGATTTTCTGCTCTGAATATTGTATATTTTCCATTTATAAGATATCATATATATGTAGATAAACTTTCGGAGGTATTAATTTGAAAATACTTGAAAAGATTTTAGATTATTTGATTTCCAAAAAGGAAAAGAAGTTGCGACAACTAGAAATGCAATGCACTCAGGATAATTTTAAACTGGTAATGCTTCAGCATGAAAATTCCAAAATGCAGCAGATGTAAAAAAAAAGAGGTAGTTTCTTCTATAATAATATAGTTGATTTACCTCTTTTTCTAATTTAATCATTTGTTCCATTTGTATTATCATATAATTGTGTAATTGAAAAGAAAGTGGTGGTTCTTTTTAATTTCCGTTATTTCCGAATCTATTTTCATAAGACAATTCCGGATTCAAATCAACTTTCCATTCAATCAAATCATGTGGCTGGCATTGTAATAACTGACATATATCCTCTATCGTCTTTGTTGAAACGTCACACATAAAATCCTTTCCATCATGAGTGTCTTTATATTCCTGTAGTTTTTTCTCAATTTCTTCCATCGAATCCCCACTACACATTTTTAATTTAGTTAATGTGCTTTGTGGTATCAATGCTTTTTGCCGTATTGTATATGTAGTAATACCTTTATCTTTTAATTTTTCCATCAATTTATTATAATTAACCATATGTCTACACTCCATTCTATAATATACATCTATTTACGTGTATATTATAACACTTCTTTCCATCTTTATCAACCACCAGCAGAAATTTTTCCATCATCATTTCCTAACGTACAGAAGATAATAACCTATGTACAATTTTCCATTTCAAACTGATTTTACCCTTCTTTTCCGTTTGATACATAAATATTTCTGTGATACGTTCCATGAAATCATCAGGAAGAATATTTCCTTTGAATAGGTTACAAGGGTAGCAGGTGCAAGCTAAATTTTCCACATCATCCTCACCGCCCATTGATAAAGGATTGATATGGTCTATTGTCATATCTTCCAGCAAAATATTTCTTCCACATAATTCACACTTTCCATGAGCATTTAAGTATATAAGTTTCCGTGTGTCTTCTGAATATATTTTTCTTACAATTTTTCCATGCTTATCTCTTTTTACCATTGATAAAGCCAATTTATTTTTACGAACTTCATCTAATTCCTCTGGTGTCATATGCTTCCATAATATGTGTTGACTAAGAGTATCAAACACATAATAATTTTTAGTCCGTCCTTCTGCCTTTTTCATTCCTTGAATTGCATCATGTACATTGCTAAACTTATGAGCAAGGTTTATATCTGTTGTTTTCTTTGTTGCTCCTGAAACTGTATAATTTATATAATGATATTGTCAATATTGGTTTACACTTTTTTCTCAAGAATGTTCGACCTTATGCTGCCTTCTGTTGTGAAGCATAGTACTGCTGTCGTTTAACCATCGGAGGTAATCCACCATTAGCAGAACAGATTCTTCGGTTATTCC
>JAFQBM010000041.1 GCA_017399685.1 Lachnospiraceae bacterium | reverse complement strand
GGTATCCTATTTCATCAATAATCAATACTTTATACTTTGCATAATTTTTCAATCTTTCCTGAAGTCTGTTTTCGTAATGTGCCTTATTCAGCTGTGTTATAAGGTTGTGACAATTGATATAATAGGTTGAATATCTGTGTTACCTGTTGCTTTGAAAGTCATGTAGATAAAGCATGGAATTATTTTAAGGCTATCTATAATGATATTCCTGTAGAACATCGTATCCCTGTTATGCTGGAGGGAATTTACCAGAGTTACAGAGTGAACTATCCTGAGATGCTTCAATGCATCGACCATTATTTCGATAGATAAGGACAGTAATTGTTTTATCCGAATAGGGACAGACAATAGGGGAGAAATATTATGTCTGATGTGATTTTAATAGGGACAGGAAAACAGTAGTAGATAATAGGAGCAGTGAAAGTTCTGATAAAAGAATATGCTAATGGTAAAATTACGGTTTAAAAATGGAAACACATATGACAAACGGTTGAAAACATAATATAATTCGGTTGACAAATGGAAATTTCTCATATAGCATTATAGTAAGAAACTATAATGCTATATTTAATTTCTTATAAAGAGGGAGGAGAGCCATATGACGATTCAGGAAATGAAGAAGAAAAAGCAGGAAAAGGGTTATACATATGCCCAGATGGCGGAACTATCCGGTGTACCATTAGGAACGATTCAGAAGATTTTTTCCGGAGAAACGGAAAGTCCACGTTATGATACATTGCAGGCTTTGGAAAAGCTATTTGCAGATGTATCCATGGTACAGGAAGAAGCAGGTTATCAGGCTCATACCCAGGGCAGTTACACGGTGGATGATTACCGGGCGTTACCGGATGACCAGAGGGTAGAGTTAATCGATGGAGTATTTTATGATATGGCTTCTCCTACGTTCTTACATCAGCGGATTGGCGGTGAGATACACAGGCAGATTGCTAATTTTATCCTGGATAGAGGAGGCGATTGTCAGCCTTTTGTTGCTCCGGTGGATGTTCAGTTGGATTGCGACGAGAAGACTATGGTTCAGCCGGATGTGGGAATTTTATGTCATAACGATAAAATAAAGAAATGGGGGGTATATGGGGCACCGGATTTCGTGGTGGAGATTATTTCCCCTTCTACGAAGCGAAAGGATTATACGAAGAAACTGGTGAAATACATGGAAGCCGGCGTACGGGAATACTGGATTTTAGACCCATATCAGCAGAAACTTATCGTATATTTTTTTGAAAGCGATGCTTATCCTGTGATTTACGGATTGGATCAGCCAGTGCCGATGGGAATTTATAATGGAGAATTAGTGATTCAGTTTGAACACATTAAAAAGTGGGTTGAGGCAGAAGTGTAGAAGAAAGATGAAAAATTATAAAAAGATTATGTACAGAACAGGAACGAAGAGTTTTAAATCAAGATTGGAAGAATATCTCCACGGATTTTTCTGCGAAGTCAGCTCATTTCCGGATGGTGATGCTTTTTTTGGGATTTATGATAGAAAAAGCTTTGCTTTCAAGGAAGAAAGAAAAATAGGAATTTCAGGACTTAAAGGAATTGGTAGTTGTGGAGGAAGAGAAGCAGACACAGTTTACTGAAAATGAATCTGGGACAGAAAATGAATGAAGCAGAGGATATACGTCTCACTGGGAGCGGCTGGATAACATCATACGGAATAATGAAGAGGTTCAAAAAGAAATGTGGACCATCAAGAAAAAGTAGTTGGCTTAAATGGTGCATTGTTCAATAAAGGGCGCACTTCTATAACATAGTTAAAACGGACATGATAGATGTATTTTATGAAAATTCAAGAGATGTGTTTAGATATTAAATAATACTGAAAATTAAGCTGGATGAGGAAGGTTACACGACTACTGTTAGAACATGAAGTCATTAAAAGTAACGAACTAATTGACGGAGAATCAGAAGGAATTATTAATATATCTAATACGAAAATTTTGGGTGCAAGGTGATAGCTAGGTAAGGGAACTTGTACTATTGATTTTAACGGCAAATAGTTATATGCCAGCAGTTTGCCGGATATAAAAAGTGGGGGAAATATGAGTGGCATGCAGGCTTATTGTAAGGTATAATGGAGAACGAAAATTTGAATTCTCACTTGAGGTGTAGGGAGAGTAAGGAAGGATACGTAAAGAAATATGCTGGATATATTAATTGTAGAAGATAACAAAGAAATAGGTATGTTGCTGTGTGATTTTTTGAGTAAGGAGAATTACACGGTTAGTGTAGTAGAGACTGGTGAAAAAGCTTTGGAATTGTATGAAAAATATGGAGTCAGATTGATTGTGTTGGATATTATGCTTCCCGGAATGGATGGATTTGCAGTTTGTTCTAAGATTAGGGAGACTTCCAATACCCATATTTTAATTGCCAGTGCCAAGGTGGAAAAGAATGATAAATTAAAAGGCTTAAATCTTGGTGCAGACGATTACATTGAGAAACCTTATGATGTAGATATTTTAATTGCCAAGATTAAAGGCATTTTTAAAAGAAAATATGGTCAGGCAGAGATTGTAGAAGGGAATATCCGATTGAATACTGTGCAACAGTCGCTATATGTAGATGGGCAGAAAAAAGAAGTTACTGAAAAGGAGTTTGAACTGTTAAAGCTGCTAATGGAGAATAAGAATGTAACTATGAAGAAGGAGTATTTGTTCAATACCGTTTGGGGAAGTGACAGTGATTCGGAGATTCAAACACTGACGGTACATATTAAGTGGCTTAGGGAAAAAATAGAAGAAGAACCCAAAAAGCCTAAACATATTATTACAGAGTGGGGAGTAGGGTATCGGTTTGAGTAAGTTTAAATTTTTTACACTTTGGATTGTCATTGTTGAGATATTGCTTATATTGTCAGTGAATGGATTGTATTTTTATCAAAATAATGACAGTGACGGAAGATTATATCTTGTGGAAGCAAGGCGTGTGATGAAGGAAATAGAAGAACAAAAACTAGAAGCTTCTGAAATAGAAGCAATGAGTTTAAATAAGTATGAGACGATAGTAGGAATCAGAGCGTTTGATGCCGGGGAAGCCTGTGTTAATGATTATTTAGTGAAAGAAATAGATGGTAAACTGTATCGGATAGAATATGTAGAGGAAAGAAGTTCAAGGTTGCCTTTGTACATAAACATCTCGTTGCCGGGTATGATGATTGTGACAATGATTGTACTGGTGTATGTGTATCATAAAGTCTTAAAGCCTTTTCAGGATATGAGTAATTTATCTTATGAGCTGGCGAAAGGGAATTTATCCATGCCTGTAAAAGAAGAAAAAAGTAAGCTGTTTGGGCGTTTCCTGTGGGGAATGGATATGCTTCGTGAAAAGTTGGAGGATAACAAGGAGAAAGAACTTGAATTTCAAAAGGAGCGCAAGACCTTGATTCTTTCTCTGTCCCATGATATTAAAACGCCACTGTCTTCCATTGAATTGTATTCGAAAGCGTTGGCGGAGGATTTGTATGATACACAGGAGAGAAAAGACGAAGCTTTGCAGGGCATTGCAAGGAATGTGAAAGAAATAAAGGGGTATGTGGATGAAATTGTAACTGCATCCAGAGAAGATTTTCTGAATTTGGAAGTGAGTATGGGAGAGTATTACCTTTCAGAGGTTATGAAAGTCACAGAAAGTTATTATAAGGATAAGTTGTCTGTCATTCACACAGAATTTCAAGTGGATGAATTTGCGGAATGTCTTGTGAAAGGGGATAAGAACCGTATGGTTGAGGTTCTGCAAAATGTTATGGAAAATGCCATAAAATATGGTGATGGTAAGAGTATCCGCATTTCCTTTGGGGAGGAAGAGGATTGTAAATTAATACATATCGAGAATTCGGGGGGCAATCTGAAAGAAGAGGAGCTTCCAAATCTTTTCGATTCCTTTTATCGTGGAAGCAATAGTACCAGTATGAAAGGGAGCGGTCTGGGACTTTATATTTGCAAAACACTGATGCGTAAAATGGATGGTGAAATCTTCGCACAAATAAAAGCAGACGCTTTTTGTGTGACGGTAGTGATTAGAAAAGCATAAAGAATATAAAAACTTCAGAGTTAGATTTTTATGACTCTGAAGTTTTGTATTTAATGATTATTTAATAATTTCTCTTGTAGAATGAATTCAGAAACAAGAGAAAGGAGCAAAAAAATGTATCGAAACATACTAAAAAAAGACTTAAAACGAAAAAGGGCAATGAATATTATTATTCTATCCTTTATTATTCTTGCCACTATGTTTGTGTCGTCAAGTGTAAATAACATTATAAATGTTACCACGGCACTGGATGATTATTTTGAAATGGCGAAGATGCCGGATTATCTTGTCGTTACTATGAATAAAGCTTTAACTGTTGACGAGGAGGAAACGTTAAGTTCGGCAAGTGCAGTAGATAGCTATGAGAAGGAAAACATATTGTTTTTATCGCCCGACAATTTTATCTTTAAGGACGAGGATATGGTGGCTTTGCAGGGTACGAATCTGGTTCACAGCGATATCAGCTTGAATTATTTTCTTTCTGATGGCAGTATCCTTGAAACGGTAAAACCGGGAGAGGTTTATATGACGGAGAGTAAGGCGGACGCTATCGGTGTTGATGTGGGCGATAAGCTTACCATAGAAGTAAACGGTGTGAGCCGTGAATTTGTTATCAAAGATAAAATAAAGGACGCACTTTTCGGTTCAAATCAGATGAGTTTTACACGTTATATCATAAGCGAGGAGGATTTTAACTATTTCCTTTCCGCAGAAAACACGCAAGGATATTACGGCGGTGCTCTGGTCTACCTATATTCATCCGATGTGGAAACGGCTATAACGCAGATAAAGCCGCTTACAGATAACAGTATTCTCACAATGGACAGAGCCTTTATGGAATTTACCTATATTTTTGATATGCTAGTGGTAGGTATTCTGCTTGTGGTAAGTATGATTCTTATTATAATAGCATTTGTGGTTTTACGTTTTACCATTTCCTTTACACTTTCCGAGGAATTCCGTGAAATCGGTGTAATGAAGGCGATTGGTATCGGCAATTTCAAAATCCGGGGATTATATCTTGTGAAATATATGGGACTTTCTATCATCGGTGCGGCTATCGGTCTTGTGCTTAGCTTTCCTTTCGGTGAAATGCTTATAAACGTTTCCTCCCAGACAATTATTATCGGAAATCAGAACCCGATTTTGGTAAACATTCTCTGTGCTGTTCTTGTCATTGTAGTAATTTTACTGTTCTGCTATAGCTGTACAGGCAGTGTCAAGAAAATGACTCCTATTGATGCAATTCGAAACGGTCAGACAGGGGAACGCTTCCGTAAAAAAAGCCTTATGAGTTTAGGTAAATCAAAGCTTCCGATGGCACCTTTCCTTGCACTGAATGACATTGTAAGCAGCCCTAAACGTTATAGCATTATCACACTTACATTCTTCCTTTGTCTTTCTCTTTTGCTTGTGCTTTCGGCAACTGTTTCTACTATGAACAGCGGTAGCCTTGCTACAACATTTGGATGGGCAGATTGCGATGTATATTTAGACAGTAAAATAGTTATGGAATGTATGCTGGAAGACGGACACGAAAAGCTTGAAAAGCACCTTGATGAAATGGAACAGATTCTTGCCGAAAATGGAATTCCTGCAAAATGCTATCAGGAAATAATGTTTAACTTGCCTGTATCCTTCGGAGAAAACGAGAGCAATATCCCTGTATATCAAGGCACAGGCACAACGATGGATATGTACGAATACACAGCAGGAGCAGCACCGAGGAGTACCGATGAAATTGCAATCACTCGAATCGCTGCGGATAAGCTAAAAGCCAATATCGGTGATACTGTTACGATTAAAACCATGGACGGAGATAAGGAATATATCATTTCGGCGTTTTTCCAAGGTATGAATATGAAGGGTATGGGCATCAGACTTCACAACGATGAGTACATAAATTACGTTCAGGCACAGGGCGGTGTCAATACTCAAATTATGTTTACAGATAACCCTGACAGCAAGGAAATTGAAGGTCGAATGGAAGAAATTCAGAGGATTTTCCCCGATTATGAAAATATAGAAACCTGCGCCGAAGCAGTAGCGGATATGCTCGGTGTTACGGAAACTCTTGACGCAGTAAAATCCCTTGTAGTGGTTCTTACAATTGTATTGGCTGCACTTATTACCGTGCTTATGGAACGTTCCTTTATCGCAAAGGAGCAAGGTGAAATCGCACTTATGAAAGCTGTAGGTACAAGAAACGGAAAAATCTATGCATACCATGCTTTCAGATTTTTATTCGTGGGAATGATTGCAGTGATTATCGGCGAAATTTTCGCAATGCCATTGACTCACCTTTGCATTGACCCGATATTTAAAATGATGGGTATGGAGCTTGCAGTTGACTATGTGATCAATCCTATGGAAATGTATCTTATCTTCCCTATCGTAATTCTTGTTACAACAACCGTAAGTGCATTCCTGACCTCACTTTATACAAGAAAAATCAAGTCATCCGACACTGCTAATATTGAATAAGAAAGGAAACTATTATGAATATTTTAGAAGTAAAAGACCTCTGCAAAACATATATCGTAAACAAACGCCAAAACAACGTTTTGAAAAATGTAAACTTTACCGTTTCGGAAGGCGAAATGGTAGCTATTATGGGTCCCTCAGGCTCGGGTAAATCCACTCTCCTGTATGCCGTTTCCGGCATGGATTCCATTACCGCAGGCGAAGTAAAATTCTGCGGAAAGAACATTGCAAAAATGGGTGAAAAGGAGCTTGCAGATTTACGTCTTGATGAAATGGGCTTTATCTTTCAGCAGATGTATATGCTTAAAAATCTGACCGTTCTCGACAATATTATTCTTCCAGCGGTACAATCGAATAAGAATACTGAAACACGTAAGGAAACGGTGGGGCGTGGCCAGGACTTAATGCGTAAGCTAGGTATCATTGACATTGCCGATAACGACATCAATGAAGTTTCGGGAGGGCAGCTTCAGAGAGCCTGCATCTGTAGAAGTATGATTAATATGCCCAAGGTTTTATTTGCGGATGAACCTACGGGAGCTTTGAACAGAACTGCGTCAAACGAGGTAATGGAGGAACTGGTAAAGTTAAACGAAGAAGGAACAACCATTATGATGGTAACCCATGATGCAAAGGTAGCCGCAAAGTGTTCCAGAGTGTTGTATATTGTAGATGGTAACATTAAGGGCGAGTATATAAGTCCGAAAGACTTAGAGATAAAAGAGAAGGATAGGGAGAGACTGTTAAATAACTGGCTATTGGAACTGGGATGGTAGCAAGACAGTTATTGAAGATGGAAAATAATATGAATTAGAGTAAAGGCTTTTGCGATGCCCTGCTAACTGAAACTATGACGAATGGTTAGCAGGGTGTTTTTTTGTTTTCTAGGGGGTAATCTGGATGAAAACAACGTTGAAATGAGAATAAATCACATTTAATTGTTAATATTTATAAAGAATTATATATAATAGAAAGTAAATAAAAAGGTGAGGTAGCAATCATGTTAATTCAATTAATTTAAAAATTTCAAACCTAAGTGATTTAAACCGAAAACATTAGAATGGTTGTAGCCATGAAGATATTTTTAAAGTAGCTAACTCAAAGCTTGTATGTAATGCTATCGGTGTTGTACTAGCTTTCAAATTTTCTTTCCTCATAAAAAAGAGAGTTGCTGTTTACACGCAATGTCAATAAGTTAAGAGCAAAGAATGATAGAAAAATTTTAGATTTATAGAGACGATATGACGAGCAATATGATAAAATAGAGGAAATGATTTATAAGTATGTTGTGGCAAATAAAGCAATAGCAACAGCGAATACATGTGAATTGCTGGGGTAAAAGGACGAAGTGCTAGAAGTATTTTGGCAGACATGTGCAAAATGGGCTATTTGAATCAAAATAAAAAGATAAAAAGGGGGAATCATATGTCTATCATATTTGACGAACAATCAAAGGTGTTTCATTTGCAAACATCTAAAACAAGTTACATCATACATCTTTGGCGTGGAAAGTATCTTGTTCATGTATATTGGGGGAAGAAGATAAAGACACCGGATATATCGAATGCTGTGGTTAACAGAGTAGGCGGTTTTACACCGAATACAGATAATGAAGATTATTCTTTGGATTATATGAATCAAGAGTATCCTACCGGGTTGGGAACGGATTACCGTGTGCCAGCCATATCTGTGGTATATGCCGATGGAAGCCGAAATGCGAAATTGCTTTATGATGGATATAAGATAATGAGTGGCAAGCCAAAATTGCAAGGATTGCCAGCTACTTATGTGGAGAGTGATGAGGAAGCGGATACACTCTATATCACTTTGTCAGATAAGCTAAAGGGATTGAAAGTGATTCTTATGTATACTGCGTTTCATAATTTAGATGCTATTACCAGAACAGTTAAGGTTATAAATGAAAGTAATGACAATATTTTACTTGAAAAGGTTCTTAGTGCCAGCGTAGATTTTGAAACATATGATTATGATTTTATCGATTTTCATGGCGCATGGGGCAAGGAGCGTTTTATGGAGCGTACCCCACTTAGACATGGGATACAGGTCATAGATAGTAAACGTGGTTCTTCCAGTCATCAGTTGAATCCATTTTTTATTATGGCATCCAAGGATGCCAATGAGGAATATGGAGAGGCCTATGGTTTTAATCTGGTATATAGTGGAAATTTTACCGGAGGAATTGAAGTAGATTGTGCAGACAAACCAAGAGTCTGGATGGGAATCAATGAATATGATTTCTCGTGGAAACTGGAGCCGGGACAGGAGTTTCAGGCACCGGAAGTGGTTATGGTATATTCGGGCAAGGGTTTTGGTCCAATGTCAAGAACATATCATAAGCTGTATCGGACCAGACTGGTTAGAGGTAAGTACCGGGATGAACCTAGACCTATATTGATAAACAACTGGGAAGCTACTTACTTTGATTTTGATGAGGATAAGATAATAGGTTTGGCGAAGGCAGCCAAGGAATTGGGTATCGAATTATTTGTCTTGGATGATGGCTGGTTTGGAAAGAGAAATGGAGATGATTGTTCTCTTGGTGACTGGTATGTCAATAAAGAAAAGCTTCCAAATGGAATCACAGGTTTAGCAAAAAAAATAAATGAGATAGGACTTAAATTTGGTTTGTGGATTGAACCGGAGATGGTATCTGTAGACAGTGACCTTTATAGAACACATCCGGATTGGTGTATTCATGTGCCGGATAGAGTCCGGACAGAAGCAAGAAATCAGTTAATATTGGATCTTAGCAGAAAAGAGGTATGCGATTATATCGTTGACACAATAGGTGGAATATTGCAGGAGTCAGATATATCTTATATTAAATGGGATATGAATAGAAATATGTCTGAGTTTGGTTCGGCAGGGCTTCCGGCTGACCGGCAAAAGGAAATGCCACATAGATATATGTTAGGTTTATATGATGTAATGGAACGTATCACCTCTGCGTATCCGGATGTGTTATTTGAAGGATGTTCCGGGGGTGGAGGACGTTTTGATCCGGGGATATTGTATTATATGCCACAGATATGGACCAGTGATGATACGGATGCAATGGAAAGACTCCGGATTCAATATGGAACCAGTATGTGTTATCCTGTTAGTGCTATGGGAGCACATGTGTCAGCCATACCAAATCACCAGACAGGACGTGTGACTTCATTAAAGACACGGGGAGATGTGGCTATGAGTGGAAATTTTGGTTATGAACTGGATCTTATGAAATTAACGGATGAAGAAAAAGAAGAAATTAAGGCACAAGTAAAGCAGTATAAGGAGCTTCGTACATTTGTGCAGGCAGGGGACATGTACAGGCTAAAGAGCCCGTTTATAACAACGAATAATGATGGAAATGATACGGCTTGGATGGTCATATCGGAGGATGGTACAGATATATTTGCAGCATATTTTAGAAAATCCTGTATCGTAAATGGTGGTATCTATCGCATGAAATTTACAGCCCTGGAGCCAGATTCTACCTATGAGATTGTAGGTGAGAATATGAAATATTCCGGTGATGAGCTTATGGAAATAGGTCTGATAGTGGATATGTGGGGGGATTATACAAGTAGGGTTTGGAGATTGAAGAAAATATAAATGCGAAAGAATACCGGATAGAGGAGATGCTTATGAGTTGCCAATGTAACAGAAAGATTTGTTTTCTTATTGTAAGTGCCTAATTTCAGGGTGTCATTCAAAGAATAGGCGATTGGATTTATTACTTGAGCAAGACAGATATTTAACATAAAGCATATGAAGAAAATGTATGTAACTGTTCACACGTGAACAGTTACAAATGTACAAAATAATTGTGTATTTTGTACAAAAACAGTTTTAAAATAGCAAAATTTGTGGTATAATGCCTAAAAGTAGTTTGTAGAATGAAATGAAAGAATACAGTATTGGAAGGAGAAGGTATATGCCAAGTTACGATGAGAAATATTTTAATGCCAAAGCGAATAAAAGAGCAGGTACAACCTGGCTTATGTTGATGGTTATCGTAACCATATTTTATGGTGTAAAAATGGGTCAGGGGGTGATAAGTAATGAATGGTTCATTATATTTTCCGCTATTGGTTGGGCAGAGTACATAATTGGCGGTTTGTTACTTAAAATTAAAGGGATGGATTTCCCAGGCTATAAATGGTTATTGGCATTAGGTTATGTGTTATTTTACGCATTTATTGCATGGACATCCATGGATGAAATATCCTATGTGTTTATCTTACCATTGATATCCATTTTAATCCTTTATAAGAATCCTAAACTGATTATGTCGATGATGTGGGCAACCTTGTTCGTGCTTATCTCTAGTAATCTGTATAAGGGTCGGGTGAAGGGCATGATGGAATTTGTGTCCAGTATAGACTGTGCCCTTCAATTTGCTATTGTATTATGTTGTTATGCATGTACCAATATGGCGATTAAACACCTTATTGAATCAGATGGTGCTTTGACGGGTTCCATTAAAAGTAATCTTGAAAGAGTGGTAGAAACAGTTGAAAAGGTGAAAGGTGCAAGTAATCAGATTGTAGATGGTGTGACAGTTGCCCGTGAATTAGCAGATGAGAACAAAGCAGGAGCTCAGATGGTTGTAATGGATATGAATGATCTGGCTAATGCGAATGGCGAATTAAATGATAGAACAATGTCGTCTATGGAGATGACAAACGCTATTGATGCACAGGTAGCAAATGTGTCAGAGCTTATGGAGGATGTAGTAAGCCTGATTGAGGCATCTGCAGAACATGCCAATATTAGTTCTACGGAACTATCCGAAGTGGTAGAAACAACAAATAAGATGGCCTCTCTTTCTGCTCAAATAGAAGAAATTTTAGGTGAATTTAAAGCAGAATTCACGAATGTAAAAAATGAAACCGGAATGATTGAAGGTATTACTTCCCAAACAAACATACTGGCATTAAATGCCTCCATTGAGGCAGCAAGAGCAGGAGATGCAGGAAAAGGTTTTGCTGTTGTTGCAGATGAAATTCGTGGACTGAGTGCCGGAACGCAGGAGTCATCTGGCAGAATTCTCAATGCTTTGTCACATTTAGAGGAAACATCTGAAAGAATGATGGAAAGTATATCTCAGACAATTAAGCTGATTCAGATTAATATGGATAAGGTGTCTAGTGTAGATAGGAGTGTGACGAATATTACCAAGGATGCTACAACTCTAGGCGCAAATATTAAGATTGTTGACAGTGCAGTTAAGGAAGTAGAAAATTCGAATAAAACACTTACGGATAATATGCATCAGGTTTGTAACCTTATGGATGTTATAACAGAAAAAATTGATCAGGCTGAATTGACAACCAAAGAGATGCTTAGTAAGTATGATGAAACTGCAAGAAGTGCTGGAAATATCGAAGCAGTGGTTGGGCATCTTATGGAAGAACTTGGTGTCGGCGGATTTATGGGTGTTCAGGACGTAAAAGCAGGTATGAAAATTGCAATCTCATTTGAAGATATGGACCAGATAGAATATTTGGGTGAAGTAGTCGAGTGCGTGGATCATGAAATATTTGTGACAGTTGAGGATAACGGCCAGGATATTGTAAGTGGAAAAGAGAAACAAACAAAATGTCATTTGGGCATTGTGGTTGATAATGTATTGTACCGTTGGGAAAATATTGATTTATGTTCTGCACACAAAGGCGAAAATGGCAATTACAAACTTATCGTAGAAAGTACTCCAAAGGTATTTAATAGAAGAAAGTATGCCAGAATGCCACTTTCAAATCAATGTGTGATAAAGGTAAAAGGTGACGATAAGCCGTATCAAGGAAGAATGATCAACATCAGCGCCAATGGTTTTGCCTTTGCCAGCAGAGAAGAATTATTTGCTGACCTAAAAGGAAAAGATGTAGTTATTGATATTGATAATTTTGATATTTTAAAGGATGAAATATTAGAAGGCTGTATTATTAGAACTTCTGATAACGAGGGTGAGTACATAGTCGGATGTAGAATGCCAAGAGATAGTAAAATTATCAAAGAATATGTGAAGAATAACTACAGTGAATAATGAATCATATCGATACCCCCATTTGAAATGGGGGTTGCTAACTTGAGGTTTAATACTGTAATGTTGTCATATGAAAAGAATATCAGTGAAGAAAAGATGTGGATTGAACAGCTTATTGCACACTCACGACATGTGGAGACGGTTTGCTTTCCGGTTTGCGAAAATTAAGTATTTTTAAAATTTTCAGAGGAAAAAGTGGTTTGTACATTTTTAGACAAATCACTTTTTTTATGTTGGCATGGAAGGTAGAAGAAAGATGTGGAAGAAATCATGAAGAGGTTATGTACAAAACAGGAATGTGAAATATTAAGGCGGAACTGGAAACATATAAGCACAGATTTTTCCTTGAAATCGATTTATTCAAAATTCGGCGATGTATTTTTGGTAATTTTAGTATGGATGATTCTTTTGACGATATGCATTGATATGTGGACGGGTTTCTTGGGGGATTGGTTTCTTTTTGTTTCAGGAATAATATCAGCTGTATTGGCAGTACGCATTGTGAATTTTATTCTTCTTACTTTCAGAGTAAGAAGAAGTAAGAGAAAATTCTTAAAAAAACAGGATTTTTTGCTTAATGGTGCTACGGTAATTTCTGTTAAGGATGATAAATTGTTTGAGGTTGAGTATGTCTTTGTGGAAGATGATGAGTATTTAAGTAGTGGAGTGCCATATGGTATCGCAGTGAAGTCTTTCAAATGTGATGTAAAAGATATAAAAGAAGGGGAACGTTTGTTGTTGATTTATGAAAATGACGGACGAAATGGTTTATCTGGAAATATTTCTTTGCAGATTATGAGAATGGCACCGGAGATAGAGGATATGATTCCGAAGGAGGGGTCTTTGAATGAGGAAACGATGAATTTGAAAAAGCTGATGTGTTTTCCGCACCCTAATGCAGCAAAGATAGAAAAAGAAGTTCGTCGTTTAGAACCTTCAGAAAAGAAGGAAGTGAACCGGTGGTTTTTAAAAAAGGAAAAGAGGATAAAACGTAACATTCTGTTAGGATTTGGAACAGTTTTTTTCGTGTGTTACACTCTTTTCGTTGTTCAGTTGGCGGATTTAGGTAAACTTGAAAACGGATTGCAGGGAAAGGAATTGCTAGTTTGTATTTTGGCTATTTTGGCTGTTATTTCCCTTCTTGTGTTTTTGGGGTGGGCTTGTGAGAAGATAATCCGAAGTGGTTTGGAAATCGAGTATGTTCAGGAAATATTATTTAAGGAAGTAAAAGCAAAATCGAAGGGTCAGACGTATCCTGTATTCTATGAATGGAATGGCTCAAAATTTACAGAGAAAGAATATATATATGGGTCATATCGGGCGGAATATGGGAAGGTGTTTTGTAAATATATGAACGAAAAAGGGGGCGTAATTCTGGTGCCGAAATCACAGTGCTTCAAGGATAAGTAGTATTTTGAGGTCTGGGCTTTAAAGAGGCATGGATGAAGGAGAGTGTCATGAAACAGAGAAAAAAACGGAAGATAATTTATAATGCATTTTTTACGTTGATGTTAGCAATCATGATTTTTTCAGGATTTATGATAGGAAAAGATTGGCTATTGAGGAAGAAAGAAAGGGAGAAATTTCAGGCGCTGAAGGAATTGATTGTTGTGGAAGATGAGAAGCAGATACAGTCTGCGGAACATGGTTCCGGGACAGAAAATGAAACCATGGATTCCGGAAGAGATCTTTTGAAGCTTGTTGAATTGAATTGTGAATGTATGGGATGGATATATATTCCGGATACCAAGGTGGATTATCCGGTGATGCATACGCCTGATGAACCCCAGAAATATTTAAGGAAAAATTTTTATGAAGAGGATAGTGTAGCGGGGGTTCCATTTCTTGATAGCAGGTGTGTAGCAAATAGCGATAACCTAATCATCTATGGTCATAACATGAAGGATAAAACCATGTTTGGAAGTTTGAAAAATTATATAGATTCTGCTTATGGAATGGAACACCGGAATATGGAGTTTGAGACCGCTTCCGGTTGCGACAGATATGTTATATTTTCCGTTATGATGACCGACACAAGTGATGGGTGGTATGATTTTGTGTCCGCAGATACAAGGGAAGAATTCGAAGAGTATGTAAAAATAGCAAAGGACAAGTCAATCTATGATTTTGAGATGCCTTTAGAATACGAAAAACAGCTTATTACATTGTCCACATGTTACGGCTTAAACAGCGACAAAAGGTTATTAGTGGTTGCCTGTAAGGTAGGGGAAGATGGATAAAGAGATTGTTTTGCGACAGATTCACTTATGATACCGAGAATCATTAAGGTAAAAAAAGCAGGGAGGTATTATTTTGAATACAATATTTACATTAGATCATAAAGATTATGAGGAAGAAATGTCCCTTGTGGAACGATATGCAGTCCGGGCATTAATTTGTAAAAATGGTTTATGGGCAATGCAAAAAAGTGCAGCAGGAGATTATAAGATTCCTGGTGGTGGTGTAGAAGAGGGAGAATCTTTTGAGGAAGCATTGGTTCGAGAGGTGAGAGAAGAAACAGGATTAATTGTAATACCTGATTCTATCAGAGAAATTGGAGAAGTACAGGAGATAAGAAAAGATTCTTTTGAACAGGATAAAAAGTATATTGCCCATTCTTTGCATTATTTTTGTGAAGTAAAGGAAGAAGTAACGGAAACTTCCATGACGGAAAATGAATTAAACAGAGGATATACGTTTCACTGGGAGCGGCTGGATAACATCATACAGAATAATGAAGAGGTTCAAAAAGAAATGTGGACCATTCGAGATACGAAGTTCTTAAAATGGCTGAAAAGCAGACAGGATGAATTTTTTAAGAGTCTGGATTTTATGAAATTAGGTCAGGCCATAAATCGTGGACAGTGGCAAACTGCAGCTATGATAGAACGCCGTATGGAAAAGAATGCGAAAGATTCAGGCATCACCGGGTTGCAGCAGCAGTTCACATTACTTCGTCAATGCATTAATAGAAAAAATGTGAATGAGGCAAAACAGGTACTTGCCCTTCTGGTAAGTAAAAGGGTGAAATATTTAAATGATATGAAATAAGGCGACCGCAATTTCAGTGACTTTAGGTGATGGGTGTTTTACATAAGATGGGAAAAATTCGGATGGGTAGAGGAATAGTTGGAAGTGTTTAAAATAGATGAGGTGAATGAGATGAAAAAAGTGATATGTTTTCATAATCCAGATGAAATAAAAGGACAAAATCTGCTAGGATTTACATTGATGAAAGTAAGAGATGTATTACTCTAAAAATTTTGTTATCCTAAGGACAAGGTAAGACAGTCAGAGATTTCTGTAAATGATTCAGGATAAGCATGTGGACTTGTTTACTTTGTCCTATGAAATCGTGGTGCTTATGACATATGTTACAAACTTTTTGCATGGAGAGATTCTCATATTGTTTTAGTTTCAAAATCATGGTATGGTATATTTAACTAATAGTATGAGAAAATAGGAGAGGAGAATGAAAATGAAAAAGAAAACATTGGCATTTTCAGCTTTGATACTGGTAGTAATTATGTCTGTAATTATTATAGGTGCGAATTGTGCCGGAAAAGATACAGGACTTAAAACATTAAATCCTGTGATTGATGTTGGGGACAAGATATATGTTCAACATGATTCGGAAAATAAAGATGTCTATGATTTGCAAAAGTCAGGAACGGGAACGACCACGGTCTACGAAGTGATATTGCCAAATTTTACAGCCGATAAAGCATGGACCAACAAGGGAGAATTTGTAGATAACTGGCTTCCGCACCCGGTTCGTCCAGAAGAATTGACACCTTTGGGAGCAACTGCACCGGAAGATTATATACCGGTAAAAGCCGGAGAAGAATATTTTATTAGAGCATATGGAGTGGGATACACCGGTCAAGATGAAGATGGCAGTTGGTGGCCATGGTATTCAACAGTGTTGTTTTTAAATGATAATGATGAAGTAATGGGTGAAGCGTTATCGAATACAATAAGTGCAAGTAAGAAAGGTGTAACCGTTACTGTTCCGGAAGGTGCTACAAAAATGCATCTGACCATGTACAATAACCAGGGTTTTTCGCTACAGAAAGTATTATATCTGTCAGACAAAGAATTTGATAGCCTCCCAATCAACAGAGCAGAGTTAGAAGCAGAAATTGATAAAAAATATGCTGCCTATGTGCAGGATAAGACCGTTTATCAAAAGTCAGATAAAGCATACATTACCTTTGTCAATGATGATACCTGGGGTTCCATTGATGAATTTTCAGAAATGTTTCTTGAGAAGGATATTCCTTTAGTGCTTGCTACCATTCCGGAAGCACTGATTGAAAATGCTTCTTCACAGGAAGAAACCAGATTAGAGGTTGCAAGAAGAGTAGAAGCAGCCGGAGGCGAAATTATTGCTCATAATGGTGGTGTTTTAACTCAGGAAGGTTTTTCAGACTATAATACCATGTATTCCTTCTTTGTCCGTACAAAACAGATGTTTAATTACTACGGATTTGATGTAAATGGTATTATTTTAGCAGGTGGACAAGGTCAGGTAACCGGTGCGGCAGAAGCAGAAAGATGGTCCAGTTCTATTTATAGTTACTCTGATTTGTATGGAGTAGAATATGATAAAAAGGGAGTGATTATCGATTCTGTATATTATCATTACAGAACTGGTTTAGGTAATTTTAAAAGTGATTATGACAAAATCATAAGCAGAATTGATGAAGCAATTGAAAATCAGCAATGGCTTGTATTCTATTTTCATTCTTATTCTGAAATAGATAAGGATGTTCTTGCCAAGGTTCTTGATTATGTTAATTCAAAAAGTGAAACGGAGTTAGAAGTCGTTACCTATAAAGAAATGTACGAAAAGACTGCAGTCAAAGAGTCAGAAGTAACAGGTAAGAAAACTACATATTATGTTTCAAGTACGGGAACTTCCAAGACAGGAACCAGTGCCAATGATCCAATGTCTTATGAAACAGCAAATAATAAGGAATATGTAAGTGGGGACACCATTTTATTTAAGAAGGGTGACACTTTTTATGGTGAATTTAAACCAAAGGTTACCCAGGTAGACAGTAAAATAACCAAAGTGTCTTCCTATGGAAGTGGAGAAATGCCGGTGATATCCGCCTATAAAATTGCCGATTCCTCAAATTCATGGCAGTTATACAGGGAAGGTATTTATAAGATAAAATTAACAGATACCAGTTATTTTTCAGGACTTACTACCACAGATGCCAATAGTACCAATATCGGATTTTTGGAAGATAAGAATGGAGTAAAATATTATAATAAAAAGAGTTCTTTGGGAGAACTGGGAAATGAATATGATTTTTATTGTGATGGAACCTATTTATACTTTAAATGTGGAACCAATCCATACAGCAAGCTTGGAGAACTTAAGTTAGCAACGAAAACCAACCTGTTCATATTAACCTCTAATATGAAGGTGGAAAATATTAAGCTTTCTGGTACAGGAGCCCATGGATTCTTAAATTCAGAAGAAAGCGTTGCAAATGTGGAAATTTCAAATAATGTCATTGAAGATATTGGAGGAAGTTATTTGAAGGGTACTACAAGATACGGAAACGGAATTGAGTTTTATGGCACAAATGTTTCCAATTTAGTAGTACATGACAATATTATCAGAAATGTATATGACGTTGGATTTACCATTCAAGGGACTGCCGGCTCTGGAAAGAATGTAACAGTAAAGAATAATGTTTTTGTCCAGAATTCCCATGATTCTGAAATCTGGGAAAGTGGTTCAGCCACAGGAGTAAAGGGGTATGTATTTACCAACAATATTTCCATCAATGTAGGACGAGGCTGGGGACATGATGCACGTGAGGATAAATATGATGTAGCCCATATTTTATTCTGGGGATACAACATAGAAGATACCGATATTTATTTCCATCATAATACCGTTTATAATCCACGCAGATTGTATTTTATTGAACAGACCAATCATACAGATGTATTTTTTAAGGAAAAGAATGTCATAAGGTCAGATTATAATACCTATCTGCTTGCAGAGGATTCGCTTATCTATAGACATATGTATAAGATAGGAGAAAAAGATACCTTTATCTCAGAATTTAATAAGGATGCAAATTCTACCTTTACATTAATAGAAGTGGATAACAATATTGTGAGTCTGGCTGCGAATACAGACAGTATCAGTGCAATCAGAAAATACTTCCCATCAGAAGAGGAACCAAAAAAAGAAGAGGAAACTACTACAGAGGAAAGTGGAAGTACAGAAGAAAGTAAAATCAGCAGTGAAGAGGTTGTAAGTACGGAAGAAGGCAAAATCAGCAGTGAAGAGGTTGTAAGTACGGAAGAAGGCGAAATCAGCAGCGAAGAAACCGTAAGTACGGAAGAAGGCGAAATTAGTAGCGAAGAAACCGTAAGTACAGAAGAAGGCGAAATCAGCAGTGAAGAAACCGTAAGTACAGGAGAAGGCGAAATCAGCAGTGAAGAGGTTGTAAGTATAGGAGAAAGTGAAGTTAGTAGCGAAGAACCGATAAGTACAGAAGAAGTAGTGATTACTACAGAAGAGGTAGTAAGTACTACAGAAACCGTAATTACTACGGAAAAAGTAATTACCACAGAAACTTCTACTACTGTGAAAGAGCCTGTAAAAGTAACAAACTCTCCTGCTACAGAAACAGTCAACTACGAAACAGAAAGTATGATTCAAACAGACAAGGCGACAATGAAGGCAGATGCTTATCAAACAACACAGGAAAACGAGGCAGATGCTTTAATTGAAACCATATTGAAAGAAAATAATATAGTAGAAAACGATATGGAAGAATCCATAATAGAAATGAATGCTATGATGGATGAAAATGCGAAAGAAAGCATGGAAGAAAGTCTGGATGAAACCTTACTGGAAAGTAATGTTTTTACAGAAGAAGTAAATAAAACACAGAATCATATTGCAACAGAGCAGAAAAAGGAAAAGGAAGAAACTACTTTCCTAAACTTAATGATACCAATTTTGAACATAAAGGTGAAAACTGCTCTGGCAGCAACTGCAGCAACAGTTACATTAGGAGCAGGCGGTGCAGGACTCTTTTTAAGATTCCGAAAAAGATTCTGGTAAAATGTGAAAGCCTCCGGGGGAAATTATCTTCCGGAGGATTTGTCTTGTAAAATTCCTTTAAATACTGTGATATCTGTTTTGGAAGGTCCCACAAAAGAATATTCATTGAAACAAGATAAGACCACATTTTATGTATGTCAGGGACGTACCTGCCAGCCACCGGTAAATGAACTGGAAACTATAATATAACCGAGATTATTTATGCAAACGCGGCACCTGACCACCATAGTGGCGGTTTGCAAGCTACGTCGTGAATAATTGAGGTATAATATCTTAAATGAAAAAATCAGCTGAAAAATGCTGGTTTTTTTGTTATACTCTTTCTATATGAAAAGAAAGGTGTTACTATTCATGTGACCCAATGCCATTAAGTAAATGACATTGGGTTACTACAGTAACAAATAAAAAGAGGAAAAGAGGTTTTAAAAATGAAAAGTACATTAATTAAAGATACCACCAAGTCAGAGCGTATTGCTTTGATAAAAGAATGGATTATGGACGATGATGGAATGGAAGACTGTGGAATTGATCTTTGGGATATGTATCGTGATTACATTGATGGTAAAAAAGAAATTGCCCAAATCAATGCGGAATTTCAGGCGGATTATGTTAGGGAATAAAATGGAAATAAAACATAAGAGAAAATATATAAGGCAGAGTATATAAGATAAAGATGGAGTGAGGTTAAAGTGAAAGAAAAAATATTAATTGTGGATGATGAAGCTGCCATCGCGGACCTTGTGGAGGTCTATTTAAAAAATGATGGATATGAGGTGCTAAAATATTATAATGCTACAGAAGCCTTGGCTTGTGTGGAGAGGGAAAGTAACCTTGGAATGGCAGTTTTGGATGTGATGCTGCCGGATATGGACGGATTTACTTTATGTAAGAAGATTCGGGAGAAACATTTATTTCCCATTATTATGTTGACTGCCAAGGTGGAGGATATGGATAAAATCACGGGGCTTACGTTAGGGGCGGATGACTATATTACCAAGCCTTTTAACCCTTTAGAACTGGTGGCTCGTGTAAAAACCCAGCTACGTCGTTATACCCAGTATAATACGGCAGAGGTGGCTAACGCAGTAAAAGAGATAGAAGAAATTGATATACGGGGGCTTCACATATCAAAAAGCAGTCATAAATGTTGTCTGAATGGAAAGGAACTTACCCTTACGCCTATAGAATTTAACATTCTTTGGTATTTATGCAGATATAGGGGAAATGTAGTTTCTTCTGAGGAATTGTTTGAGGCAGTCTGGGGAGAAAAATATCTGGATCATAATAATACGGTTATGGCTCATATTGCGAGGTTAAGAGAGAAAATGCAGGAGCCAGCAAGAAAACCAAAGTACATAAAAACTGTGTGGGGGGTTGGCTATACCATTGAGTAAGAAGAAAAAGGAAAGAAAATTTGCACAGATTAGCCAGAAAATCTTAATCCAGTATTTTGCATCTTTGTTTGGATTGATTGGAATTGTGCTTGGGGGATTTTATATTGCAAAATTTATTTGCAGCCGTAAAGTATGGTACAATGGGGACCCTTTATACGATACCTTAAAAATACTTGAATATTATTTTCCAAAGGCATTTACGATTCTGGTCTTTATCTGGATTTTGATATTGACTCCAAAGGTACTAAAGAAAGCGTTCGGATATATGGATGAAACCATAGAGGCAGCGAAGGGGCTTTCTCATCCGGAAGTACCCATTACGCTTTCGGAGGAAATGATAGATATCCAAAATGAGTTGAATCTGGCAAGAGAACGGTCATTAAGGAATATTGCGGTTGCAAAAGAGGCAGAGCAGAGGAAAAATGATTTGATTGTTTATCTGGCACATGATTTGAAAACCCCCCTTACCAGTGTAATCGGATATTTGACTTTACTTCAGGATGAACCACAGTTGTCACCAGAGTTGCGGGAAAGATACACGGGAATTGCCTTGGAAAAGGCAGAAAGATTAGAAGGCTTAATCAATGAATTTTTTGATATTACCCGTTTTAATTTAACCACATTGACATTGGAAGCCGAAAGAACCAATCTAAGTCGGATGTTAGAACAGATTACCTATGAATTTAGTCCCATTTTGGCGGAAAAAGAATTAATCTGGAATATGGATATTGCTCCGGAAGTAGAGATTTTATGCGACAGGGATAAGATGGAACGGGTATTTGATAATCTGATTCGAAATGCGGTGAATTACAGTTATGTCGGAACGGAAATATCACTTTCTATGCATCCTTTTGGTGAAGAAGTAGGGATAGTAGTGAAAAATCATGGAAAAACCATTCCTCCGGATAAACTGGATAGAATTTTTGAGCAGTTTTTCCGGTTAGACTCTTCCCGTTCTTCTTCTACCGGAGGTTCCGGGCTGGGACTGGCTATTTCTAAAGAAATCGTAGAACTACATGGGGGAAGGATTCAGGCAGAAAGTGAAAATGAAAGTATTATCTTTCAGGTATTTCTTCCCACGGATTGTTATAAAATCGTAAGAATTTCCGAATAAATTCATATGATTTTCGAAAGGAATCATATAAACAAAGAATATCCCTTTTTGGTATAATGAGTTACAAAAGAGAGGGGGAAGTGTTCCATGAGGAATGAAATAGAATTGTTTCCTGTAAAGCCGCAGAGTAAGGGAAATGTTTCTTCCAAATCTAATGGGAACCGGAAAAAAAGGAACCGAAAGCGTTTGCGAAGAAAAAGAAGAATAAAAATTCTATGTGGTTTTATTGGAGTAGTGATTTTAGGGTGTTTTATCCGTAACTGGGTGAAAGAAAATGGAAGTTTTCCGGGAATAGGGGAAAATGGATTCGAAAGTTTAGGAACAGAAGAGAAAAAATATAATACAAACCGTATTATAGGAAATGCTTCGGAACAGGATTTAAGGACACCAAAGAAATATTCAAGTTCTGAAATAAAGGATATCTTAGGGGAATTAGCCAAGTCTTCGAAGGATTATCAAGAAATCTATGATAATATGGATTCTTATCCGGAGGAATTGTTAAACGCACTTTGTAGTAACCCAGAAATGCTTAACTTTACTTTAGGTTATTTGAAAAAAGAGCATTCTGCAAAGGGTGGATTTACTGAAAAAGAATTAGAAGAGAAGTTTCCATTATTTTTACAGTGGGACGAACGATGGGGATATGTTTCCTATGGAGAAAGCTGTATTGGTCTTTCCGGCTGTGCTCCAACCTGTTTGTCCATGGTAATCGTAACCTTGACCAATAACAAAGAAGCAACTCCAGACAGGCTGGCAGTATATGCCCAGGAGGCAGGTTATTATGTTAAAAATACAGGAACAGCCTGGAGTTTTATGACAGAGGGAGTAACCTACTTTGGGGTAGAAGGAAGAGAATTATCTTTAAGTAAGAATAGCATATTTCAGGAACTGGAACAAGGACATCCCATCATTTGTAGTATGGCACCAGGAGATTTCACATCCCAGGGACATTTTATCGTATTGGTGAAAGTACAGGATGGAAAGATTATGGTAAATGACCCAAATAGTATCGAACGAAGCAGTGTACTTTGGGATTATGAAGTATTAGAACCACAAATTAAGAATTTGTGGACATTTAGCTGTGAATAAACTCCGCTAAAATATTAGCTTGCAATAGTACAATATCAGGGGCAAAAGGTCATGCTTTTCACGTTTGTATAAAAAGCATGACTTTTGAATTTATATTATGGTATTAGGTTAGTTTTATTTCCGGAAGGATTCGCAAGTCTGTTACAAAATTCTGTTTATTTTCTATTTTCAACTTAATATTTTATTTCCATATAAGAGATGTTTGTGGTACAATGTGTTTAAAAAGGAAATATAATACTTGTTTGTAAAGGAGAAAAGAGAAAAATGGGGAAAAAGATAGGAAAAATATGGGATAAGATGAAGGGAGTTTTAGGTACTGGATATGCCTTGAAAATTTTGCTTATTATCGGAGTAGTCGGCATGTTGGGGCCTTCCTTTGAGGTTGTTCAGCTACTGGAGGAAAAATCTCTGCAAAACTTAGAAACATCTGTTAGAGAAATGAAAAATGAGATAGTGGCTGAAGTGGAATATAATATGAGCCTGTTAAAGCTTGAAGGAAAAGAATGGATGAAGGAAGATAACCTTTATGAATGGGAACTGCTTCCTTCCAAACTGGCTGCGGTACAGGAAATATCTATATTTAAACGAATCGATGTATTATATCCGGATAATCAGTTATTACTTCAAAACGGAGAAGTAAAAGATGTGTCAGATACGATGTCATTTACCGAGATTGCTGAAAAGGGAGAACATATATCAGAATATGTGTTAGATATTAAGAATGAAGATGTGTCTGTGTTTAGGTGCTATGTCCCTGTTCTAAAAAATAATGAAATCATTGCGGTTTTGGTTGGTATTATAGATGAAACGTCTTTTACAAAGTTATGTGGCAGACAAAGGAATGTATGTATTTTATATTGTGAAGATGGCACTTTTGTTCTTGATAACTGGCCCGAAGAATTAGGCAGTATAGAAGAGACAGCAGAAAGAGAAGTGAAAAGTAAGTATGAAAATGTTAATTTTTTACGGGATATAAGAAACGGAAGAATTGGAACAACTGCTTATTCTACTGGAGAAAAAGGAGACTATACTTATTTTTGTTATACTCCACTTCATATATTTGGTTGTGAATTACTGATTTTTACTGAAGAGGACGTACTTTTTGGGGATAGTAACAAGATAGAAAAAATACTGTTATGTGGTTGTATTTTGGCCGGTCTTATATTGTTGTTATATTGGGCAATTATTGACCATTATGACGATAAACTGCATCAAAGTGAATGGGTGGCAGAAATGACTGAAAAATTTTCAGATGTCATTCTTGAGTGCTCTAATATAGTGTGTCAAAGCATGAATGAGGAGAATATGGTAAATGATTTATTGCTAATTATGTTAAGGCAATTGAAAGGAAACAAGGCCTATGTATTTGAAATAGATTATGATACAAATTCGGTTGCTAATACATATTTGTATTCTATGGAAGATAGTAGTGAGCAGTTGGGAAATATTTCATTGAATACGTTTCAAAGCTGGCTGAATCGATTCAGTGAATCAGACGAGATTTTTGTTCCGATGGTATTAAATGATTTTAGTGAAGGTTCGAAGTTAAATTCTATTTTGGTAAAGGAAGGTCTGAAACATATCATTGTAATACCTCTGAGAAAGAATAGCACTATCGTGGGATTTGTATGTATCAGTGATGTATGTTATGTTGAATCATATGATGAACTTTTTATTCAGCCCGTTGCAGATTTTATCATAACCGGTCTTAGCATAAAGGAAAGAGGAGAAGTACAGGAGGAGCTTTTTGAGGATGCTTTGACAAAGATGTATAATGAAAATAAATTTCAGAATGTGGTAAATAAGTATAAAGAAAGGGTTCCTGAAACATTAGGTGTTGCATATTTTTCTTTAAAGGAATTGCAGACAGTGGATGGAAAGCTGGATAGTAAAGACGAGGCTTTAGTGAAAAATGCAGCCGGAAATATTACCTATGTCTTTGAAAAACAGTCTTTCCGGATTGCTGAGAATAGATTTGCAGTAATCGTTTCGAACGTGAATCGTATGCAATTTGAAAAAGAAGTAAGGAATGTCTGTCGGCTGATGGAAATGAGCAGTATTGAGATATCAGTTGGAATGTCATGGCATGAGAAAGATGCCAATATTGTAATGCAGATGTATGAAGCAGAGAATGAAGTTCTTCAAAGTAAAAAAGTAAATAGGCAAATCTTGTAAGGGAGTATTTTGATGTTAAGAAGCGGTGTGGCCTGGGAAAAGGCTGTACCGCTTCTTAAGATATAGTAAGTACCTGATATCATTATTATAATTTCGCTTTTAGAATCAATTCATCCAACTTGCTTTTTGTTTGGTCTTGTTCCTCTTCGATAGCAGAAAGCATAGAGGTCAACGTATTCAAAACATCTTCAATCTGCGTTTTTGTTTTTTGAACCTGACCTTGTGATTCACTAATTCGGTCAAGAACGGTCCAATCCATAATAAAACCATCAAAGAAGTAGTCAGCAAAGCGAAGGAATCCATCTACATTCACCTGCATATCTGCTTGAATGGTGACATCCGCAAGTTCTGTTTTGAAACGGCGAAGCTGTACCTGTAGTTGTTCCACGGACTCCTGGGCATCGTCAAGAGAACTGTATTTTGCAAGGTCTGCAATCAATCCTCCACCAAGTAAATCCCAGGTTCCCCAGCCTTCTGCATCATCCAGATTGGAAAGTACTTTTTCAGCCATACCAGCAGCTTCATTACCGGCAGAAATTGCTTCATTGATTTCTTTCTTTTGGTTTTCTAAATAGTTTATTTGTTCTTCTAACTGTAGCATTTTAGAAACCTCTGGTGTTCCAGAGGATTTCACTGCTGCCGCTTTTTCTTTAAGAACTTGTTCATATCGTTCGTTACAGCCAGTTAAGGTACTTAATTCACCTTCATAGCGGTTCATATCTTCCTTAATAGCGGTAAGCTCTCTGGATGCGGAATCATATTTAACAGTTGCGGCATAGGCTTCCTGGCGTTCCTTATCCAGTTTTTCTTCTTTTTTACCAGCTATGTTATAGAAGAAAGCAGCAAGACTGCGGCCTTCAAGACGGTCAACATCAGTCTGTTCTTTTTGTTTTTCTATTTTCAGTTGGTCTACCTTTTTCTCTAATTCGTCTTTCTGACTATGTAAATCTCTTAATATTGTCTCTAAGTGAGCCTTTCTTGCTACTTGCTGCTGAAGCCTTTGTAATTGTTCATCGTAATATGTCATCATTAAATCCTCCTCATAGATTACAAGATATGCTTTAAATTACTGTAATATATCGTTTGTCATTGTACATTATTAGCAGAAATGATTCAATATATTTTAGTTCCATCGCGTTCTTATTTTTTTATATGACGTTAGTTCAAAAGCCAGAGAATTAAGTTGTAATGCTGGAACTACCATCTATGACAATGAATTGGTGTGTTTGACATGAAAAGATTTTAACTCTGGTTTATTGAAAGAGAAAAAGTGGTAATTTGCAATATAGATACTGAAAAAAAATTCATATCTGGTATAATATAACCGAGACTTTGGATTTAAAGGAAGGAGTATATCGTTTATGGCAGAAATTGGATTGGTGAAAAAAAGGATAAGAAAAGATGTAGTAGTGAATACTGTAAAGATTGCCGGGGCTGCCATGATTGCGATTTTCATTGCAATGGCAATGGAAGCAGAATTTGCAGTATCTGCCGGGGTGGTAGCGATACTTACGATTCAGCCCACCAAAAAAGAAACCATAAAAATTGCACTTGGGCGGTTTATAGCATTTATCACTGCCCTGTTTATTGCATATGTAAGTTTTTCTTTGTTTGGATATACCATAAAAGCATTTATGATATATCTGATACTGTTTGTTTTTGTGTGTCAAATCTTTCGCTGGTATAGTGCCATGGCAATGAATTCGGTATTGATTTCTCATTTTCTTACCTTTGGAATTATGAATGGGGAAACGTTAAAAAATGAAATGATTTTGTTTTGTATCGGGGTAGGAATTGGAATCATTGCTAATTTGCATTTGCGTAAGAACACAAATGATATGGAAAAGTTAAGAGAAGAAACTGATACACAGATAAAGAAGATTTTAAGCCGGATGTCGGAGCGGATTTTGGACAGGGATATTTCAGATTACAATGGAGATTGTTTTCTTATTTTAGGGAATTCCATCAGGAAAGCGAAAAATGTTGCGGAGGAAAATTTTAACAATCAGTTTGGCTACAAAGATGTGTATGACCGGGAATATATTGCCATGCGTGAGAAGCAATGTGAAGTTTTATATGAGATGTATAAGAATGTAAGAATCATAGAAACTACACCCATTACAGCAGGGAAAATATCTGCATTTCTAAAACAAATGGCAGAAGTATATCATAAAAACAATACCGGAAAAGAATTATTTATACAGTTTATAGAATTGGATGAGGATATGAAACATCACCCATTGCCGGTGGAGCGGAAAGAATTTGAAGACAGGGCTAAACTATACGGACTGCTTCGGCATATGGAAGAGTTTATAAAGTTGAAAATAGAATTTGCAGAAAAATTCGAAGTTGAATCATAGAGAAAGTATGAAATGAAAATCAGCATAGGAAGAATGGAGACTAATATGGAAATCGGAAAAGTACTTGCAGAATATGATGCAATGTTTGGAACATCAAGTTTAAATGAGATAGAAGAATTTTTAGTGACTAAGATTAAGGAGGCGGAAGAAGAACAAGATGTTGCCTCAATGTTTACTTTATTAAATGAAAGTATTGGATTTTACCGGGATACCACACAAAGAGAAAAGTCTTTGCATGATTGTGAAGTTCTTAAGAATTTGTTGGACCAGATGAAGTTGGAGGGAAGGGTGGAATATGCCACTTCTCTGCTTAATATTGCCAATGCATATAGGGCGTTTGGTCTTCATGAAGAATCTTTGAAATTGCACAAAGAAGTGGAGGAAATCTATAAGAAGAATCTGGATTCTAAGAATTTTTCCTATGCCAGTCTTTATAATAACTGGAGTCTTTTGTATCAGGAAATGGGAGATTTTAAAAGTGCGAAAGAAAAACTGTTGCAGGCACTTTCTGTTGTGGATTTATACCCTGAGGCAGGGATTCAGCAGGCTACCACAAGAACCAATCTGGCAGTGACCTTGTTACAACTTGGAACGAAGGAAGACTACCTGAATGCCGTTTTATATCTGGAAAAAGCCTTGGAAGTATTTGAGCAAGATGGGGGCAAAGATTTTCATTATGGTGCGGCATTGGTTGCCATGGGGGATGCCAAGGCATGTCAGGGTTTATTCCAAGAGGCTGCATGGTATTATAAGCGAGGGATGGAAGAATTAGAAAAACATGTAGGAAAAACGGAGAATTATGACCGGGTAAGAGAAAAGTATGAGAATGCTATAGCAAAGCAAAATCAGCTAAGTCATCCGGAAATAGAGGCAGGGGAAAAAAATAAAAATCATGAAAGTAACCAAAGCGTAGAGCATGAGAAGAACCATGATAGTGGTACTATGATAGATTGGGAAAGTAATTTAGAAAGATGCCGAAAGTTTTATGAAACATATGGTGCCAGAATGATACATGAAAAATTTCCTGAATATGAGGGAAGAATTGCGGTTGGACTAGTGGGAGAGGGTTCAGACTGTTTTGGCTTTGATGATGAAATATCAAAAGATCACGACTACGGATTAGGGTTTTGTATGTGGATTTGCAAAGAAGATAATAAGAAAATTGGAACATCTTTACAACAGGCATATGAAGAATTGATTCATTGTTATGGAAAAGAAAGTAGCCTGGACCTCTTTTTCACACAAAGAAGGGGAGTATTTACCATTAGTGATTTTTATAATGGTCTTTTGGAAACGGATTGCGACTATGAACAGCCTTGGGAACTGGAATATTTGAACCTTTCGGAGGAAAGGCTGGCTACTGCGGTAAATGGGGAAGTATTTCGGGATGATTTAGGAGTATTTCTTGGGGTTAGAAATAGGCTTTTGGAATATTATCCTGATAAAGTATGGCGGTTAAGACTGGTACAAAGTATCCATGAATTTTCACAATATGCCCAAAGTAATTATCCCAGAATGATGGTAAGAAAGGATTATATTACAGCAAATCTTTGTATTACCAAAGCTATGGAAAGTGCTATGGATTTGGTGTTTTTACTAAACAGAACTTATGCACCATATTATAAATGGAAACGAAAAGCAATGAGACAGTTAAAGAAGCTGCAAGGGGTAGAAAAGATTTTAGAAAACGTTTCTTTTCTGAAAAATCAGAAAGATGTATGGGATACTGTTTCTTATAGTTCCGGTATGGTAAATCCAGCAGATGAATATGTAAGGTGTTTTGAAGAAATAGCGGAATTGATATTAATGGAATTACAACAGGAGGGATTGGTAAAAGGTGGGGATACTTTTTTAGAAAGATATTGTCAGGAAATTATGCAGGGAACTGAGAAATTTAAGAAAAAAGGGGAAGAAAAAATGGATATTATAAAAGGTATTGTAGAAATAGAGTGGAAACAATTTGATAAGGTAAAAAATGAGGGTGGAAGGGCTGAGTGTCAGGATGACTGGAACACTTTTTCCATCATGAGAAAAAGTCAGTATATGGCATGGACAGAAGAATTGCTTCGTAGCTACTATGAGGATTTGCAGACAGCAGAACAAAAGGGATGGAATCTGATTACAGAAAAATATGCCAGAATGATGAAAACCACGGCTCCCGAAAAATATGCTGAGTTGGAAAAAGAACTTCCGGTTTTAAATAAGGAGCGGATTGTCATACAGGAAGAAATCATTAAAATTCAGGTGGGCTGGATGGAAGCATTCGCAGAAAAATATCCTAAAATGGCAGGAAATGCAAGGGTGATTCACACAGATGAAGATACCCTGTTTCAAACTTCCTATGAAACTTATTTAAGAGGAGAATTAGGGACTTATTCAGAAACTACCTTTTTATTATATGGAAGGTTTATCACAAGTTTGCTTCAGGAGGAGAAAAATCTTGCCTATGAAATTATGAACTATACGGCGAAGTTATATGGTTATTTATCTGTGGAGGATGCAGAAGAACAGTTATAAATTAGAAAAAAAGAAAGATAAAAAACAGGAAAACTATGAAAAACTAATAATCAAACAACAAGATATGATGTCAGGAATGGATGGATTTACTTTGTGCCAGAAAATTCACAGAAAATGTTCATGTGTAAATGGTTATATTTGAGAAGTAGGTATAAGAAATGGAAGAAAAATGTTTTATTGAATGGAAAGTAAGGTTATGATAAACTGAAACTGGCATGGAAAACCCATTTGAATGAAATGCAACCAAGAGAGTTTTTTGGATTGTAAAATTGGTATAGTTAAGAATAAGGAGAGTGGTATTATGAAATATTGGGAGGTTCTTGGGATAGAACCAAGTACAAGTAAAACAGTGATCCGAGAGGCATATCTAAAGCAGTTACCTAAGGTAAATCCGGAGATAGACCAAGAAGGATTTATGCGTTTAAGGGAAGCATATGATGCTGCTTTAGAGTATGCAAAAAATAATAAGAACCAAAAAATGTTATATGGGGAAAAAGAACTTCAGAGCGAAAACGAGTCGGTGTTTTCCATGGATGATAACGGGAAAGAACCAGAAGAGAAGAAAGAATCCGATGAGGTTTTAGAGAAAACAGAATCTAAGTGGAATGAAGTGTTATGGGAGGAAGATTTTGAGGAAGATGAGAGAGAATACAAAATCTTGGAGAAGGAAACCGATAGATGGTTTCGGGAATTAAAAGATATCTATGCTGACTTTGGAAAGAGAATAAATCCGCAAAACTGGGAAAAGTTATTGGCTTCTACCATACATATGGGCATTGAAGCATATAAAATGGCACAGTTTCGTTTGGTGGAATTTTTGCTTCAATGTAACGAAGAGGAAAAATGTCATCTTCCCGTTATAGTTAGAAAACTGTTGGTGGAATTGTTTGATGAGTTTTCAATTTTATATTTTGATTATAATTCTGATTATGTATTCAGCAATGCAGAATATGTCATTTTTGACAAGCTGAATAATGAATATACTTATATCGAATTTGATGAGCTAAATGAATATATTTTAGGAAATGAAGATGAATTAGACTATTCTGCACTTGTTTGGAAAAAGGGGCAGGATGTAGATTTATTTATAAAAGAATATTTGAACATTAAGCAAAGAGTTGAATTTATCGAGGAAAATGATGAAATGGGTAAGGCTCCTCAAAGATGTAATGATTTGCAAGACATCCTTATAAAGATAGAAAACGTAGAGAAAATAGGAGTTTATAATTCTAACTTAGAATTTATGAAGCTGGAACTTTGTCTTCGTATGGGAAAATATGATGAAGTACGCCGAGGAATTGAAACTTTATTAATAAAACATAAGAAGGAAAAAAAGATTCTTGCTTCCGCTTATGTATTACAGGCAAGGCTTTTTAAACTTACAAAATGTTTTGAGGAAGAAAAAGATGCTTTAAAGAAGGCTGTAACATATGGCAACAAAGATTATGAAATTTATAAAGCTTTGTGCGATGAGGAAATGGAAAAAGGAAACATAGAAGATGCCATACATATAGGACTTCGACTTCAAAATATAAACAAACAGGATGACAGAATTCAGGATTTTTTAAAAGAAGCTATGGATGAGCTTTTATTACGGGAAAAGAAAAGAGGAAAAAAGAACGCCTCTCCCAAATATGTTGTAGCATTAGCAGAAGCATATTTAAGAAAAGGAAACTGGAAGAAAACTAGAGAGATAATGGAAAATCTGACTCTTTCAGATCATGAGAGTAAACTTTTATGGTGCAGATTATATTGCGGAGAAGAAAAGTATGATCTGGCATTAAAATATATAGAAGAATTACTGGAAGATGACAAGGAAAATACATTATATTTAAAGCAAAAGGCAGATATTTTGCTTCAACAATATAAATATGATGAATATTTGAATCTGCTCTCTACCATTCTTGAAATAGAACCGGATTATCTTGAGGTACAGATGGAAAGACTGCAGGGGAAAAAGTACATTCATTATAAGGTAAGTGTCATTGGCGATGAAATCTGGGAATTGAAGAAAATACATCAAAAATATCCAAACTATGCAAGGGTTGTACCGTATATGTTTTTCGCTGAGGATATTGGAAGATGTATCAATGAGGGATTGGAAGAAACAGATAAAATAAGGAAAGAGTATCAAGATAGAATCTATCTAAAGCTGGATTTTCAATGTATCCAACTCATCACAATGATAGAGAAAGAAGAGGAACTTAAGCCAATAAGAAAGTTGGCAGAAGAATTACAAAAGGCTACGAAAGAAGAAGTGGATAATGCTTTTGAATCAGGGCTTTATTATTATGCTCTTTATCTGTATGAAGAATTTGCGAAGAATAATGGCACGGCAGATGTAACAGGTTCTAAGCAAGAGGTAGAAAATGGAGATTTGATGTTTCAGAAGGTAAAATGGAATTATTTCTACCCTTATTTTTTGGAAAGAAGAATGGATATCATAGGAAAATTTGATTTCACGGATATCAAAAGGGAATATTATGTCCAAGAGTTAAAAAAAGCCTTGGAGCAGACGCCAGATGCTATGTTTCTTGGTCTTTTTTTGCATGCTATTTACAAAAATAATCTGCAGTATGAAGAGGCAATTGAAACCTTAAAGCCCTTTGTGGATAAAGATGTAAGTGGTGAATATAATGTGTGCGGAAGAATTGGTACGATATATGACCATATTGATGATATGGAGAATTCTAAAAAATATCTTCTGATGCAGGAGGAAAGATTTCCGGATGCCTTTGTATACTGGCGTTTGGCAGAGACCGAACCTTGTAATTTTAAACTGGCAGAACAGTATTTAGATGATGGAATGAAATTGATTCGCTCAAAGGCAGATGCGTGGTATTTTATGGAAAACTACGCTCAGATATACATTCCTTCGAATCAATTGGATAAGTTATTGCAGAAATTGGACCAATATAGAATAGAAGAGGAAAACTGTTTCCGAAAATATTATAATTTATATCTTCAGGTATATTTGATTCGAAATGAGTATGAAAAAGCGGAGGATACGTTGTCATATTTAAAATGGAAGTACCCCGATTTAGACAATACCTATGAATTAGAACTTTATTATTACGAAGAGACATCCCAATTTGAAAAAGCCATTGAAGTTATAAAGAAATTAATAGAAAGAAGTGAAGAGGGAAGTTACGATAAATTCCAATATCATATGAATATTGCGTATGATTACTTTAATTTAGGGAAATATGAAAAAATGAAGCCATATATTGAGTACATCAACAAAGAAGTGCAAAGTACGAAAATTAAATTTGGTGATGGTGGATTTGCCATTCATTCTGATTCGTTCACAGAGGATTCTGAATATTATATGGTAATGGGATATTATTATTATGGAATGGAAGAATATGAAAAAGCTGCCCGGGAATTTCAGAATGCCATAGACATAGAACTGAAAAATCAGGATTTTATTTGTGACAATGGAAGAATGGAAAATTATTATTTTAAATGGTATGATTCCATGGTGAGAATCGGGAAGAAAGAAGAGGCAAAGAAAACCTTAATGCTACGAAAAGAAGATTTTCTTCATAGACCGGAAATACGAAGGCTTACAAAACCATTGATGAATTGTTTTCTGGGAGAATTTTGTTGTCTCTTAGAGGATTATGAGGGTGCTTTAAAATACTATGAGGAGGCTGTAAACTGCTCCTACCGTTGTTATAGCTGCACTTATAAAAAGTGTGTTCATGGTTATTATGGATTGGGTATGGTTTATGAAAAATTGGGAGAGGCAAAGAAAGCAAGGGAGGCATTTGCGACTGCCTATGAAGATGGGGAACATGAACTGGAACTGAAAAAGGTTATGGAACGTATGGAGATGGAAGAAAAGAAAAGAGGGTGAGGAATATGATAATAGGAATTGATTTAGGAACCACTAATAGTTTGGCAGCTTGTTATGATCAGGAGGGTGTGAAGATAATTCCAAATCGTTTAGGAACCTATCTTACTCCTTCTGTGGTCAGCATTGATAACAATGGAATTATTTATGTGGGGCAGACGGCAAAGGAAAGAAAGATAGCCTATCCTCATCAAACAGCAGATGTATTTAAACGTTTTATGGGAACCAGGAAGGAATTTTTTTTGGGAAGCAGATATTTTAGACCAGAGGAACTATCTTCTTTTGTGCTAAAAGCCTTAAAAGAAGATGCGGAAATCTATCTTGGACAGGAAGTCACAGAAGCTGTTATTTCGGTTCCTGCATATTTTAATGACCTTCAGCGTAAAGCCACCAAAATAGCAGGAGAAATGGCAGGATTTAAAGTAGAAAGAATCATAAGCGAACCCACCGCAGCTGCACTTTCCTATGGCTTACTTGAAAAGAATGCGAAAAATGCTAATTATCTTGTGTTTGATTTGGGGGGTGGAACGTTTGATGTTTCTATACTAGAACTTATTGGAAAAGTCATGGAAGTAAGGTCAGTTGCAGGAGATAATTATCTTGGAGGAGAAGATTTTACCAGAGTCTTATATAAGATGTTTTTAGAACATCATGGATTAGAGGAAAGTATATTAGGAGATAAAATTCTTTCGCATATGTTCAAACAGGCTGAGAAGGCAAAACTAGAATTTGAATATGAAGATGCAGTAGTTATGAAATGTAAGGTGGAAGAGAAAATTCTGGAAATGTCAGTCTCTATAGAGGACTATGAGCAGGCGTGTAAATCTTTGCTTATGCGATTGCGTAAACCGGTGCAGAATGCTTTGCGGGATGCAGAAATTGAAACGGATGATATTGACCAGATAGTATTAGTTGGTGGTTCTACCAGGTTGAGAATGGTACGAAAATTAGTTTTAAATTTGTTTTCAAAATTACCGGAAACAAGCATGAATCCGGATGAGGCAGTAGCCCTCGGAGCGGCATGCCATGCTGCATTAAAGGAAAGGAAAAGTGAACTGAAAGAAGTAATTTTAACCGATGTATGTCCATTTACACTGGGGACTTCTATAAGCAGGTGGAATTCTTACACTCAAAAGTATGAGTCAAACTTTTATGAGCCAATTATTGAAAGAAATACTACTATTCCAGCCAGCAGAACCATTAGCTTATTCACGATATATGATAATCAGGATTCTATGACCATTGATATCTTTCAAGGGGAAGAAAGAGCTGCCAAAGACAATGTTCTTCTAGGTAAAATTGAAGTACCCTTACCCTTAAATAAGGCAGGAAAAGAGGAGGTGAAGATTACATATACTTATGATATAAATTCTCTTCTTGAAGTGATTGCGATGTCGGTATCTACAGGAAAAAAACAAAAAGTGATTATCAAAAACAGTGCTATAGACTGGACAGAGGAAGAGATTGAAAAGCGTTTTGAGGAACTAAGTTATCTTAAAATTCCACCAAGAGAAGAGGAGGAAAATAAACAACTTATTTTTCGAGCAGAAAGAATGTATTCGGAACGTCTGGGAAAGATAAGAGCGGACATAGACCGTGTGCTTACTGAATTTGAAATGTTGTTGGATACTTATGACAAGGAAATAATACAAGAAGGACGAAAAAAATTAAAAAAATTTTTGGATGAGATAGAAATGGAAGAATAAAACATTAGGAAAGAAAATGTCTTGGGTGTATACTAATAAGGTATGTAGATTAAGAGAAAGGCATGGTTGTTTATATGCTGGAAAAATACAACATGATTTTCCATCCCATTTCTTTGAAAGACAGGGAGTGGATGACACAAAAATTGAAAGAAGAAGAGTTAGGTGCCTGTGAATATACATTTTCCAATAATTTCATTTGGAGTGATGTTTATGAGGTAGAGGTTGGACAAGTCTTTGACTGTGGAATCATTCGATATAAAGAGCAGGAACATTTTAAGTATTCCTTTCCATTTGGAAATGGTGATAAGAAGAAAGTAATAGAATGGCTTCGGGAACTTTGTGCGGCAAATAAAGACAAGCTGGTGATGTATCCGGTGTTAGAAGAGGAGAGAAAAAAACTGATAGAATGGTTTCCTGGTGAATTTGACATTGACAGCGATAGAGGTGACTTTGATTATGTGTATACAGTGGAAAAACTGACAACTCTTAGAGGAAAGAAACTGCATGGAAAACGTAATCACATTGCACGATTTAAAGATGAGGAAGACTGGAACTATGAACCTTTGAACCAAGAAAATATAGACGGATGCCGTAGAATGGCAAAGTTATGGATGGAACAAAGAGAAGACAAATGGAATTTTGAGATGGAGCAGGAACTAAAAGTGTTAGAAAAGGCATTTTCTTTCTATGATGAGCTTGGGTTGTTTGGTGGAGTTCTAAGAAAAAAAGGAGAAATTGTAGCCTTTACAATCGGAGAACCTTTAAATTCTGATACTATGGTGGTTCATTTTGAAAAAGCATTTCCTGAATTACAGGGTGCATATCCTATGATAAATCAGCAATTTGTATTACATGAAGGACAGAACTTTGTTTATGTAAATCGTGAAGAAGATACCGGGGATTTGACTCTTCGTAAAGCAAAGATGTCCTATTATCCGGATGTTTTGTTAAAGAAATACAATGCTATGGAAAGCCATGTGGTGTATGCCAATGAGAACGATAAGGAACACATAACTGCTATTTGGCAACAGTGCTTTGGAGATTCTAAGGAGTATATTCAGATGTACCTTAACCAGCGTTTTAAGGAAGAAACTATGTTGGTAATCTTTGAAGCTGGAAAGCCGGTTTCTATGGCAAGTTTTTTGCCGGTGCAAGTGTTGATAAATGGAGAACCGGTAGCTGCACGTTATGTTTATGCAGTTGGTACTTTACCGAATTATAGGGGAAAAGGTTATGCCAAAGAAATTATAAAGTATGGGGCAGAAAAATATATGGAACCTTTGATTTTGCAGCCGGCTGATGAGACAATGGAAAGGTATTATGCCGGCCTTGGATTTGAGAAAGGTTTTGATCCAAGCCCCTGTTGGATTTACGAAGGTTCTCCTGATTGGAAAAAAGGAAATGTAAATCCAATGCTGGAAGGAAACATTGGAAAATGGGAGTTAGAAAGCATAAAGGCAGCAGACTATAAACGCTTAAGGGATGTTTATTTTGCAGCAGAAGGCTATGTGGAATGGGATGAGGCAGGAATTCAGTATGCCTTGGATGAAAATGTTTTTTGTGGTGGGCAAGCATGGAAGCTAACCTGTGGTGAGAGAGTTGAAATTCTTATGTACCGTATCGAGGAGGAAAAGCTTTGCATTGTGGAAACTACCATGCAGGAAGAAGAATTAAGGCTGATTCTTCCTGAAATTATGCAGAGCATAGGAGTAAGCAAAGCTTATTCCTCGAATACAGGTGGTATGATATTGCTTCCTAAAAGTATTGTCTGGGCAGAGAAAAAGGGCTATTTGAATCTTACATTAGGGTAAAGCAGGGAGCTATTGTGATAAAGTTTCGAAATTTTGCAGCCAGAAATAAGTTCAACTAAACTTCTTAAGGATGAGTTAAGGTAATAATGGTATGGAAAGTAAGGGTTTCTTCGTCATAATAAATCTTCATATAACCTTGATATTTAGCAATTACTCTTTCTATGCTTTTCATACCAAAACCATGACGCAAGGGATTACTTTTATTGGATACCAGTCGTTTTGAATTAGAGGAAAAAGGATTTCTTCTACAGGAATTTGTCATGGTAATCAAAGTAAGAGTAGTATTTTGTTTATCGCTCATATGAAGTTCAATAAAGGAATTCGGCATTTTAATAGCAGATTCTATAGCGTTATCCAAAAGATTACAAAATAAGGTAGTAAGATCCTGAGTGTCAATGAAATCAGCGGTACCACTTCGAATATCTGTGCGGAAAGAAATATCATGTTCCTGACATTGGGTAAGGTATCGGCAAAGAATAGCATTTAAAAGATCGTTATCACAAACCTTTATAGAGCCATTTAAATTTGAAGATTCAATAATATGCTGGATATAGGCATTAATTTTGTCCGATTCTCCTTGTTGATTCAGTGATGCAATGGATTGCAGATGATTTTTTATATCGTGAATGATGATGTTTTGATTTTCGTTTTGCTGCAATAACATTTTATAGTATTGGGATGCATCATACTCCTTCTGTAGCAACAACTGCATTTCTGTAAATTCTATATTTTTTCTTTGAGTATAGTTATTTAATGAAAAAATAAAAATGTTAATCAGTAATACAAGGATTGCACTAATAGAAATCATCCAATCAAGAAGTACAGATAATTCAGCCTTTAGGCAGATAAAATAGAGGGTCATTAGTATGCATAAAGATGCAATTGGCATTATGGTAAGGATGAGTGAGGTTTTATCATGGGGAATTTTATGTTCCTTCCTTTCCCTAAAAAGGCGGGAAAGAAAATATAATACTAGAAAATATATGGTTTTGCTGAAGACGGAAAGAATCATCAGATTTCTAAAATAGGTTCTTTCTGCAAAGAAATCTGGAGCAACATGGGACATAGCAGAAAATACCATAAGTTCGCTTGTTACCATAATCACAGTTGTTATAAACGCATGAAAAAGAGCAGAAGTCCATTTCATTTGATACATGATAATCAAAAATAAGAAATTACCCAAAAGAAAAGTAAGGACATTAATTAAAAAATCCTGCTTAATAAAAATAAAGAGTAATACAGTGTAGATGCAGGCTAAAGTAATTCCCTCACACCAACGTTTGTATTTTGAATGAAAAAGATTCGAGGCATATTGCCAAAGAATCAAAGCTTCAATTAGATATAAAAAGGAATAGCAAATATAAACTTCCATTTGTGTCACCTCGTACTTTCTAAATATAAAAGATAGGCTTCTTTAAATGATGAATGGTTTCTACGAGCTAAATAGGCAGTAAACTGATTGTTATAAAGATGAACTGTTGCGTGGTCAAAGTTTGTTACATGCTCCAAATTTACAATAAAGCTTCTGTGTATCTGAAAAAAACAGTTTTTGGGCAGAATATGTAACCAGTATTGTAAATTATGTATGGATATATAATCATTTTCTTTTGTATGCACAATAATTTTATGACCATCTGCTTCAATAAAAATAATATCAGAGGTTCGTACGGTATATACATCTTGTTTTGTCTCAATACTAAGTTTTATTGTAGTGGTATTATAAAAATGCAGAGCATCCCTAAGATTGCGAAATAGTCGTTGTTTTTCCAGAGGTTTGGAAAGGTAGCGGAAAACATGAAAACGCATGGCTTCATCCAAATATTCTGCGTAAGAGGTTACTACGAAAATAATAATGTTTTTGTTGCGTTTTTTCAATTCCTTTCCCACATAGATCCCATTCATTCCAGGCATTTCTATATCTAAAAATAAGATGTCTTTTTCACCAGTATCCGAAAGTAAGGATTCACCATCAGAAAAAGTCACGATTTCAGGACATTTAAGACTGGCTTGATCAAAGAAATCGCTCAGATATTTTTGAAGTTGATTGATAATTAAGTCATCATCGTCACAGATAAGTATTCGCATATATCACAACATCCTTTCTGTTATAGTTGTTTTATTCTAAAAAGTTACAATATTCTAAAAATATGTTAAATGGTTAAATAAGGAATTTATATTATCTATATTATACGAATACAAAAGGTAGATTGCAAGGGATATGCACGAATGGTCAAATTTTGACCTTTTTTGGTTATCTTAAAAAGTAAAATAAAAATTTAGTCTTCCATATAGGGAAATTGATGTGAAGCTTTATAGTAAAAAACAGTCCCTAAAATCGATTAAGGGGACTGTTTTTTGATGTTACAACTATCGTATCAGAGATTTTCGCTGTTTCTGTTAGAGTTGTTTCGTTCAACCAATAACTCAATGAAATTTTTTGCAAGTTGAATATCTTCCACGCTACATAATTGTAATTTATCAAAAATGCTTTGAGGAATATTAATGGTATGCATACATCCAAGGAGCAGATAATCTGGAGTAACTTTCAGTTCTTCACAGATACGGATAAAAGTATCCAAACTTGGTTTTTGTCTTCCTGTTTCAATGGATGACATATGGTTATTGGAAATATCCAGAAGTTCTGCTAATTCATTTTGTTTGATTCGAAGTTCCTTGCGACGAAGTTTGATACGATTTCCCATTTCCATATATTGTTGGTTCAAGCGTCTCACTCCTTTTATGTCTATATTCTACCAGTATTGGTGAAATAAAAGAAGAATGTAGTACAGAACTATTCTTTTGTACATGAATTTTGAGAAAATGTGTTACTTATTTTATTCTGCTACACATATATAATTTGCCCTAAAATACCTGTTTTTAACCAATTTTGGCCATTATTTTACCATTCGTGCAAAACGGTCGCATTTTTCGACAGTTTAGGTTATGATTTTAGTGGTAGCAATCAAAGATAGTTTTTTTGGAAAGGAGGAAAAGCCATGGAAAAAAAGAAATTGTCTGTAGAAGCTGCAAAATCAGTAAAAACAGCACTTAATATATTTTTACGCGTGGAAGCAAACTCTGCATCAAGTGTAGTTGCTTATCAACCTAAGGCTCCAAAAGAATTATCACGCTTTAAAAGCAGTAAATGATTTTCCGCTGTGCGGAAGTATTGGTAGCATGGTTGATTCAGTATGATGCTATAAATTCGGATGACAGGGAATTGTATGAATATGCAGTGTATAGTATTTTATTTACTGTTTCACCATTGCTGTTAGCAGGTATGATTGGTTTTATGATAGGAAGGATAGGAGAGTGTATTGTCGTTATTCTCCCGTTCATGTTTATTAGAAAGTTTAGTGGTGGCTATCATGCAAAGAAAGCTTGGGTATGTTTTATTATTTCAAGTGTTTTGCTGGTTTTGTGTACGTTAATGTCTTCTTATATAAAATTTGATTATGGATTGGTAATAGTGATGGTAATAGCTATGGTAAGTCTGATGGTATGTAGTCCTGTTGATTCGGAGAATCGTAGACTGAGTCGGGAAGAAAAGAAATGTTGTAAGATTGCTACGATAATAATTGCACTTATCTTTTTGGGAATCGATTTGATACTGTATCTATGTCAGCAGGAAACATATGCTATATGTATTTCCATAGGAATCATTTTAGCAGCCGGGCTGCAAATACCTTGTATATTTCGGATGATTAACAGCAAATAGCGGAAAAAAGAGACGAGGAATCACATATAGTGGTTCCTCGTTTTAGGTTGCCCCAAACTGCATATTTAGATGATATATGTTTCTTTGGGTGCTTGATTTAGAATCATAAATATTTTGAATTTGATTCTTTAATTTTTTTCATTGTTCCAAGTGGTCCGATTCCTATCCACTAATAACTCTATTATATTTTTTGCCAATGTGATATCTTCTTCACTGCATAGTCGTAGTTTATCTGAGATATCCTGAGGAACATTTACCATATGCATACAGCCAAGCAGTAAATAATCCGGAGTAACTTTTAAATTCTCGCAAATTTTTATAAAGGTATCCATGCTTGGTTTCTGCTTTCCTGTTTCAATAGATGACATATGGTTATTAGAAATATCCAAAAGTTCCGCTAATTCGTTTTGTTTAATTTTAAGTTCCTTTCGACGTAATTTGATTCGATTTCCCATTTCAAGATATTGTTGCTTCAAGTATATCACTCCTTTGTAAAATACATTTTAACAATTGAGTAGATATAAAAGAAGAATGTGTAACAGAAATGTTCTTTGTTACATATATTATTGAAAAAGCATTATGTATTTTATTCTGTTATACATATAATTTGCAACTGAAAAATAAAAATAGAAAATGGTATGAAATATGCTGAGGGTATAAAGATAGTATAATCTAATTGATATTTGAAACGTTTATAATGTTTCGGTGCTTAATTTATGGGGTTCGAGAGTTGTTACTTTGTTTTTAATAATTCATTTTCTAAACGATTTAGACGAATTAAAACTAATTCATGTTGATCACGGATTTTAAAAATTTCATCAAGTTTTCTGTTTAATGACCAATGGCCTTCGGCTATTATTGTGATATTTGGTCTTAATTCATGTTCAATAGTAGATTGGATATTTGATATATCCGTTTCAATATTCTCAAGTCTGGCTTCAACATTCTCAAGTCTGGCTTCGATATTCTCAAGTCTTGAGTCGATTTTTTCTATTCTGCTGTCTACCACTTCTCCAATCACGTTTCGAAGGATTTCAATATCTTTGGCATCTAACATGGTCGTCCCCTCCTTTCTGTTTTTGTCTCCACAGTATATCATAATATATAATATATGTCAACATATTTATCAAAAAATATTTATTCTGATTGACATATAATACAAGGAAGAACTTAATAAAATCTTAACCTTTTGTGTAGTTGTATATAAATAAATATAATATTATACTTTAGATGTATACAAAATAATAAATAGGACGGTAATCGATTATGCAGAATGTATTAGTTTGTGACGATGAAAAGGATATTGTAAATGCATTAGAGATATATTTATCTTCTGAAGATATCAGAGTATTCAAAGCTTATAATGGAAAAGAGGCATTGGATATTATCAGGAAGAATGAAATTCATCTTGTATTATTAGATATCATGCTGCCTATTATGGATGGAATCTGTGCTTTAAATGAAATTAGAAAGATTTCTAATCTGCCGGTTATTTTTCTGTCAGCAAAAAGTGAAGATACAGATAAGATACTAGGGCTTAATGTAGGTGCAGATGATTATGTTACAAAGCCATTTAATCCGGTGGAGGTGATTGCAAGGGTAAAATCAAATCTTAGAAGGTACACCATGCTGGGAAGTGTGGTAAAAAAAGAGACAGCCATTAAAGTAAACGGAATTGAGATAGATGATGAATGGAAGCAGGTATTCGTGTATGGGGAAGAGGTAAAACTTACACCCATTGAATACGAAATCTTAAAACTTCTTGCAGGAAGTCAGGGAAAAGTTTTTTCTTCAAAGGAAATTTATCAGCGAGTATGGAAAGATTCTGTTTATGACATGGATGGCACGGATAAGACTGTGGCGGTACATATCAGGCATATCCGGGAGAAAATAGAAATTAACCCGGCAGAACCGGAACATATCAAAGTAGTCTGGGGGCATGGATATAAATGCGAACAAGAATCAGAGGAATCATAGTTGTTGTTTTTATATAGTGGCATATAAGCATCCATATAGGAATCCATATAGGAATCACCACAAAGTGACGAATTATTAGTGTGGTGGTTCCTAAATTTGTAAATTTGTTTTTTTCGAATTATTAAAACTGGTTTTGCCTGCAATATAAATGTCGACTTCATTTGGATTAAGTGATGCTGTTGTTTTGTATGTCACATCTTATGTAAGCAATCTGAAATTCTTTCCACCGTCTTCTGGAAATGGGAATTTTCTCTCCGGTAATCAGAGTCAAAACATGATTTTCAAAACTTTTCACATGTAAAAGATTTATCAGATATTTTTTATGACAGCGGAAGAATGTGGTTTTAGGGAGTTGTTCTTCCCATTGAAGCAGACTTTTTTCTGAAACGAAGGTATGGGAACGGGTCCATAATTCGCTTCCGCCGGATAGGGCAGAAAGATAAAAGATATCTTTTACCATAACTGGATGTAATGTTCCATATTTTGGCAATGATACGGTCTGGGTAAGCTGCAGTTCTTCCATGCAGGCATATAAATTATCAAAAAGCTCTGCTTTTTGAATTGGTTTTGTCATAAAACGAAAAGCACGGGCTACAAAACCCTCTTTATATCTGGATTCATAGGCAGTAAGGATGATAATGATGGTACGGGGAAACTGTTTTTTTATCTTTTTTGACCATTCAATCCCATCTTCAGAAGTATCAGGGAACGCCAAATCCATAAAAACAACATCAATGCTGTTTGTCTGCATATGAGTATATAAATCGGAAGGGGTGGAAAAAGAAAGTAAAGTGCTTTCCGTAAGGATTTCTTTATCAAATTCCTGAATTAATTTATTTAACTGATTTGTAACAATGTTCTGGTCATCACAAAATGCAATATTCATAGTTTGTACCCTGCTTTTGATGAAAATGCCTGTATTTCCATCAAAAGTGCAACACATAAAAATGTGTCCGCAGTTTATCCTTTCTTTCTGTTTTCATAAGAATCATTCCGCCTGATTTTAAAGTGGAAGATATACCTTTGTTATCACGGTTTGTTCTTTTCTTGTCTGTTCAAAATTTCCGTTGTACTTTTCAACGATTTCCTTTATTTTATTCAGCCCAAATCCGTGATTCCGGCTGGATTTCTTTTTGGGCATCAGATTTCCGGCATCTTCTTCACAAATACTGTTAGAAACGCTGATGGAAAAATAATGGCTTCCAGTCTGAAAATGAATGGTAAGCTCCGGTTTCATGGAACTGTCACATTTATTCACAGAAGCAATGGCATTGGAAAGAATGTTAGAAAACACAGTGCATAAATCCATGGAGGAGAGGCTGCAGTTTTCTTTAAGGGAGCCATATACAATTACATTTACAGTATTGGAACAATGTCTTGAAAGTTCATGATTTAAAATGGCATCAATAATGTGGTTGCCGGAAAGATACACTCTTTCTTGGAATGCAAAGGACTCCTTTAAATCCTGAAAATAAGTTTCTAAATTTTCCATATCTTTATTTTGAACCAGATATTCCATGCAGATAAAGTGATTTCTAATATCGTGACGGAATTTTCTAAGTTCCATATCCAGTAAATCAGCACTTTGGTAATGTTCTAACTGCTTTTTAAGAAGGTCTGTATTTTCTTCACTGCGTATCTGGAATTGCAGTAAAAAACTTTCGATAAGATACACAATCAGTATAGTGCAAAAAGCACCAAGTACTAACACAACAATTCGGAATGTCAGAGCTTCTTCTACATGTTCGTGTTCCATGGGTAAAAAAGCATCAGGACTTCGAAATGTAGCAATTCCAAGAGACAAAAGATAGAGAAAAACATGTATGATGGTCATTATGGTATCAAAGAAAAATACAGGGATGAGAAAAAATAAAAAAGTACATCCCCAGACATATTCGGAAGGAAAAAAATACAATAAAAAATTATATTGGAATGCTAGTGAAATTGTAATATAAGCTTTTACAGCAAGCATGTGATTCATAAAGTAAGTACTATCCAGTTTGTTCTGGTAAATAAAATATAAGGCGATTCCAAGGTATATAAGTTGGGTGAAATCAAATAATCCTACTTTAAACCAGGAAAGTTCAGGATGATTTCCTAATATTTTAAATACGGTAGCAAAAATGGCTGCACAGGTACAGCATCCGGGAACTACTAATAAGATATAATGATAAACAGAACTCCAATATTTACGAAGTACATTCATGTGTTTTCTCCTTGTTGATGGCTCATATGGGTTTGGGAACAAAAGGTATTTTGAGCTTATGATACCTATGAATTTTCAGGCACTTTGTGTTCCCGTAATTATGTATCTATTTTGCAACAAATAACAGCAAATTGCAACAACCGAATCCATGGTAGAACTGACCGTTCATTGTTTTAGAACTGTTTTAGCAATGAGTAATCGTGTAGAATATCTGTATATTTTAATTAAAAATAGGAATTTGGGAGAAAGGTTGGAGGATGAGAAGATGGAGAAAAAGAAAACAGCGGTTGAAGTGTATTTATCTACCGTATTTAAATGGGGACTTATTATATTGGTAAGTGCTGCCATGTGTGCTACGGTTATGTTTAATGTTGAGAAATTATTAGGATTTTATCCGGATGTTCCATGGATGATTACCATTATATTTGGAATTATGGATATTGTGTTTTTTGTCATAGCAGTCTGCATCGTAAAAACGTCATTTGATAAAGACGGATATTTGAAGGATGGAAGATTGAAAGTTGGTAAATTATTTTCCGCCTTTGTGGTAGTGGTACAATGGAATTTTATTTTATATATGTTACCATCAAGAACATTTTGGGGTTTTTTGTTTTTCTTTTTAATTCTTATGGCATTTTTTCTGGATATTAAGTTAGTTTTGGTCAGTGGAGTGGCTTGTATTGTTTCTTTGTTTGTTGCATGGGGAATACGTGGGATAGATTTAATGCCGGTAAAAGACGAATTATTTATTACAGACATTCTTATGTGTGTGGTGGCATTGGTATTATCTTTGACAGGATTAATTATTTTTGTTTTCTTTGTAGCACATTTTTTGGTGAATGCAAAAAAAGATGAATTGGAAAAAAATAATGAAAGAGTTCAGAATGTATTAAATTCCGTAAGTTCTGTTGCTGGACAACTTGGAGTTGCCAGTGAATATCTGGTGGAAACATCACAGTCCGAGAGTGCATCTACGGAAGAATTGTCTGCCATTAGCGAGAATCTTCTGGAATCCAGTGCTAATATGCTGGATAAGTCAGAACAGAGTAAAGAAAATCTGGTACAGCTGGAAAGCAGCAGTCGTAGTATGGAAGTGAAAATGCAGGATGTAGACCGTATTTCTAAGGAACTGGTAGAAATCTCTGCTTCCAATGAACAGGCATTAAACCGCTTAATGGGTATGAGTGAAGAAGTAGAGCGTTCTACTCATAAAACTAAGGAAGTGACAGATAAACTTCTGATAGAATCAGGGGAAATTGGAAAGACCTTGGATATTATCAGTGAAATTGCAGAATCCATTAATCTGCTTGCATTGAATGCTTCTATCGAGGCAGCCAGAGCAGGAGAGGCAGGAAAGGGATTTGCAGTAGTTGCACAGGAAGTTGGACATTTAGCAGAAAATACAAAAGAATCCTTAGAGAATGTGGATGCGGTGGTAAGTCGTGTACAAAGTGGAACCAGAGATGTTTCTGAATTTATGAATCAGAATGCAGAACAGTTACTGAAGCAAAACAAGGAAATTGCGGAAACTGTTGGAGGTATTCGTAAGATGATGGATTTGTTGAAGAAATCGGTGGAAGCAATCCAACAGGCGGATACCATCAGGGATATGCAAAGTAAAGTAATCCAGGAAACAGTAGAAATTAACGAAGACATTGCGGAACGTATTCATTTGGAAAATGAAGAATTTTCTAATATTGCCAGCATGGTTCAAAGTAATAGTGAAGAGATTCTGGTATTATCGGAACAGGTGGAAAGTATTAATTCCATGATAAAGGAATTGGAAGCATTGTTGGAAAGTTAATGTATCTAAAAAGGTAGAATACAAGAAGAAACAGACAGAAACGTCATATACATTTTTGTCTGTTTTTTTGTGCGATTCATAAAAAAGGTATATCATGATACAACATGAATAAAGGTATAGAAGAAATAAAACAGGGGGTTTTTGGAAAAATATATTTTGAAAGAGGATAAGTTTGGTATTTTTGCATGTTAAGTGTGAAGAAATCACCATTTATTCGTGAAAAATCATGAAAAGAAAAGAGTGGAATAAATTTTGAGAGTGTGTTATAGTGCAAATGGAGGTGACAGGTGTGAAGTCTAAGAAGAAACAGATTTTTTGTCTCGTTTTTACATTATTTGCATTTTTCTTGGGAATGTGCTTTGAACATATAGAAGCAGATTCCATGTTTGTGTTCACATCGGAAGAAGAACCTCTTTTTTATGTAGGAACATGTGATGTTACTATATCAGACACTGGTCTATGTACCACTGAGATGCTGGGTCTTAAGAATCTCTCCTATGTGGGGCAATATGCAAATAAAACTACATATAGCAGAAAAAATTTTGAGGTATTCCTGGAATTTTTGTGTGTAGATGCAGATTTGTGTTCCACTTCTATTTTTTTTGAAACAGTAAATGCAGTAAGTTTTCACAAACTGCGTAATCATTTCATTGTCTTAAATTATATTCATAATGCAGATGGTAAAAAACGAAGCGAAATCATAATCTGAGATGATTTAGTGGCGTAATCATTGAAAAATGAAAGTGAAAATTAGTCATAAATCATTGAGGAGCATAACTCCAGATTTAGCCTATGAACAGCATAGGTTTGTTTCAGTGCAAAAAATGTGCGACTGTTAGGAGCACAGCTCTGAACAGTTGCGGAATATGTCCGAATGGAGGAATAGAATGATGGATATTTTCGTTGGAATTATGGCGGTGATTGTCATTGGTGCCGGTATTTGGGGATGGTGGCTTGAAAATGGCAGTAATAAAAAAGAAGATGCAGAGAATACAATATTAGAGGAACAAAAGAAAGGGTAACGGAGGAACAACATGACATTTACAGATTTAATGGGACTACTTGGCGGATTAGCTTTGTTTTTATATGGTATGCAGATGATGAGTATCGGTTTGGAGGCAGCCGCAGGAAATAAGATGAAAGTGATTCTGGAAAAACTTACAGCCAATCGTTTTGTGGGTGTATTGGTAGGAGCAGGAATTACTGCGGTAATACAGTCTTCTTCCGCAACTACGGTTATGGTAGTAGGATTCGTAAATTCAGGAATGATGACATTAAAACAGGCTGTATGGATTATTATGGGTGCTAATATCGGTACTACCATTACCGGACAGTTAATTGCTTTAGATGTGGGAGCAATTGCTCCTATAGTGGCATTTATTGGTGTGGCTGCCATTGTATTTTTAAAGAATGAAAAAGTTCAGCATATAGGCGAAATCATGGCAGGTTTAGGTGTTCTTTTCATTGGAATGGACATGATGAGTGGAGCTATGAAGCCTTTGGCAAATTCGGAAGAGTTTGTAAGTATTTTGACAAAGTTTGAAAATCCATTCTTAGGAATTCTGGCAGGAACGGTGTTTACTGCGTTGATTCAGTCTTCTTCCGCCTCTGTTGGTATTTTACAGGCGTTGGCAGCAAGTGGAATCGTTGAGTTAAACAGCGCAGCCTTCGTATTATTTGGTCAAAATATTGGTACCTGTATTACTGCACTTTTAGCATCTGTGGGAACCAGCAGAAATGCGAAGAGATCCACATTGATTCATATTATGTTTAATGTATTTGGAACTATCGTATTTACTATATTGTGTCTTGTTACTCCGGTGATTTCCATGGTACAGGGATGGACTCCTGGAAATGTGCCGGCGCAGATAGCTAATTTACATACTACATTTAATATTGTTACCACCTTACTTTTACTTCCACTTGGTACAGGGCTTACCAAACTGGCAACTTTAATATTAAAGGATAAGGCAGAGGAAGTAGATGATGAAGTAAAAGTACATCATCTTCTGGATATCAAGCATATCAATACAGAAAAATTAGGTGCTTATGTTATTTGTATGGAAAGTATTAAAAAAGAATTGATGCGTATGCTGGATATGTCAAAGAGGAATGTGTTAGAAGCCTTTGATGTTTTCAAGAAGCAGGATAAAGCGAAATATGAAGCCATAGAAAAAAGAGAAGAGTATGTGGATTATTTAAACAAAGAAATCTCAAAATATATCACCAATGCAGTTACCCATGAAGGTACTAGTAGTGGTAGCACAGTGTTTAATGCTTTATATGCAATGACCAGTAATATAGAAAGAATCAGTGACCATGCCATGAATATTGCAGGTTATTCACACATGATTGCAGAAAAGAAAATCACTTTTTCTGAGCATGCCCAGAAAGAGATTCTTGAATTACAGGAAATTTGTAATAAATTGTTTGACTTGCTGAGTCAAAGACCGACAGACGTAGTTGACTGGCATGAGAAAGTAGCTTGTATGGAGCAAAAAATCGATGATGTCACAGCGCAGTATCGAAATAATATGTTTGTAAGAATACAACAAGGCTCCTGCTCCGATGAAGGAAGTATTTTATTCTCTGAAATGCTGACAGATTTCGAAAGAATCGGGGATCATGCACTTAATATTTCAAATGAAATGCTTAAAATAGCAATGATTGAAAACAAATAAAACGAAATGATGCATGAACTTAATGATTGATGCAGTTATAAATAGGTGGCACGGAAACGTGACACCTATCCTCGTTAGTGGGGGCAAAATAGGTTGAGGATCTTCGAGGATAAAAAGAGGAGGGAAAGTTTGGAGTTTTAATCCATTGTAAGAGGTGAACTATGATTAAGAATATTTTAAAAGGTATTGTAATAGGAATTTCCAGTGTTTTACCTGGGGTCAGTGGTGGAACTATGGCAGTTTCTATGGGGATTTATGACAAGTTGATTCATTGTGTGACTCATTTCTTTAAGGATTTTAAGAAAAATGTATTGTTTTTATGTCCTATCGGCATAGGAGTGGTGATTTCTATTATTGCCAGTGCATTTGGACTTGATTATCTGTTTGAAACCTTTCCGGTTCAGACGAATTTATTATTTATCGGACTGATTTTAGGTGGACTTCCCGCGATTTATGATAAGGTAAAGGGAACGACCATAAGACCCGCTCATATTCTTTGTATCGTGTTGTTGTTCCTGCTGGTAGTGGGAATGGCGTTATTGAACGGACAACAGGGAGGAGATGTGGCGATTCATACCGGAATATCGGATTTTGTGAAGTTATTTCTGGTAGGCATTATTGCGGCTGCGACTTTGGTAATACCAGGTGTGAGTGGTTCAATGATGTTGATATTGATGGGGTATTATAATCCTATACTGGACACCATTAAGGAATTTGTGGCGGCTTTGCTGCATATGGATATGAAAGCCATGGGAAAGGTATTGTTTATTCTGATTCCTTTTGGCATTGGTGTAGTAGTGGGAGGCGTACTGATTGCAAAGTTGATGGAATTTGTATTTGAAAAGTATTCGTTCTATGCATACTGGTCCATCGTTGGTTTATTGTTAGCTTCCCCGATAGCCATTCTGATGGTGGGAAATTTTCCGGAGATTACCTTGGTAAGTGTAGTTACCGGAATCATTACCTTTGGTTTGGGATTTTTTGTTGCAGGTAAGCTGGGTGAAAAATAAAGCTGAAAAAATATTCAAAGAGAAAAAGTAGAAAGAATCATAATACAATTTTGTAGTCTACCATGATTCAGATGCTGGGACCAAAAGGTATTTTTACTCTGATATCGTGTTAATATTGATAAGGGAAGGATATGAAAAAACAGGATGTTGTGGAATATGGAAGTGATATGCCACAGGACATCCTGCTTTTTTATTTAGGCTGTGTTGTCAAATTGCATCACCATGTCCATACTGCAGCTTCCGTTGTACAGAGTAAGAAAATCGAAGCATCTTCTATATTGCCTGTGGAAAACATAGGGATATGTTTCGAGTATTTACAAAAATAGATTTCTATCAATTTAGTAAATAGCTGCTCTCTGAAGGTATACAATAATATAGAAAACGATATTAATAGTAAAATTATAACAGAACAAATGTTCTTAAAACCATTTACAATAAAATATAGTTTTGTTATAATGAAAGAATAATATGAATGAAAAAAAGAACATGAATAAAAAGATACGGATTTTAATGTAGTTGTGATAGCGGTAGTTTATAGGATACGTGATAATCAGGTGTAGTTATTTTTGTATTGGAATGAGAAGGAAGTGTAAGAAAATGTCGGAGAAAGTGGTGTTCCATATTGATGTAAATAGTGCGTTTTTGTCTTGGGAAGCAGTTTACAGGCTAAGGCATCTTGGGGGAAGTGTAGATTTGAGAGAGATTCCTTCCGCTGTGGGAGGTGACGTTGCGAAAAGGCATGGAATAATTTTAGCGAAATCTATCCCTGCGAAGAAATATAATATCCATACTGGGGAACCGGTGGTGGATGCTTTGCGGAAATGTCCGAGTCTTACATTGGTTCCACCGAATTATGAGTTATATGAAAAGAATTCTAAGGCATTTATGGGGATTTTAAGAAAATATTCTGATGTGGTGGAGCAATACAGCATTGACGAGGCTTTTGTGGATATGACGGGAACCGCGAAGTTGTTTGGTTCTCCGGTGGTGGCAGCTAATATGATAAAGGATGAGATACACCGGGAACTTGGATTTACTGTGAATGTAGGGGTATCCAGTAATAAACTTCTGGCCAAGATGGCCAGTGACTTTAAAAAGCCTGATTTGGTGCATACATTGTTCCCGGAGGAAATCCAAAGGAAAATGTGGCCTTTGCCGGTAAGGGATTTATTTTTTGTAGGAGGTGCTTCTGAGAAGAAATTAAAATCTGTGGGAATCAGAACCATTGGAGATTTGGCGAAGGCGGATGTAAAGTTTTTGAAGTCTCTACTAAAAAAACAGGGAGAGACGATTTGGAACTTTGCCAATGGCATTGATGTATCCAAGGTAGAGGCGATGCCTTTAGATAACAAAGGGTATGGTAATTCTACCACGATTTCTTTTGATGTGGTGGATGCCCAGACTGCGAAGATGGTTCTGCTTTCTTTGGCAGAAACTGTAGGACACAGGCTCAGAAAGGACGAAGTACGGATAGAAGTGGTATCGGTTGGGATTCGTCTTTGCGACTTATCTTATGTATCACATCAGAAAGTACTTCCTTTTTCCACAAACATAACCAAAGAAATTTATGAGGCAGCCTGTTCTTTGTTTGATGAATTGTGGGATGGTACACCGATTCGTCTTTTAGGACTTCAGACCAGCAGGGTATCGAAGAATGAGAATAACCGGCAGCTTACGTTATTTGATGATATGGATTATGAAAAACTGGAAAAGCTGGACGAAGCAGTGGACAGTATTAGAGAACGTTTTGGCTTGGATGCCATTCAAAGGGCATCATTTTTAATGCAGGATAAACTGGACCATATGAATGGCGGAATTTCCAGGGAGAAAAGAACAGTAGATTATAGCAAGGAAAAGGTGGAGTAAGGGAGTTTAAGTTGAGAGACAGTCAGGTAATTGGAAAACTATCGAAAGTGTGCCTGTATTGTTTTATTTCTTTTACATCACTTTTATGTAAAATATGATAGTTTCATAATTATCTAATGAAGATAGTAACAGGAAGGTGTAGGAATGGCTTTTAGATTGGGAGATATCATAGAGAAAAAAGAACATGGTATTTTACATGGTATCCAAAGAGAAATTGCCTGTGAATGCTGGTTTACCAGTCAGGGAAAAAGTATCCCAAAGTTAATCAAAGTAATGGATGAGAAGGGATGCATCCATACGGTGGGAGATATACAGGTATTAACTACAGAAGAAAAGACTTATTCCGGAATACAAACCGTAGAGCATATATGTACGATTCCTGTAAATGGAAGAAAAGAGATTGTAAAGTTGATATTTACGAAGGAAACTTGTAAGTGGGTAATTGTGAAACTATAATATTTTATTTGAATCACTTAATATAAGTTTTGAATGGTTTTGCAATTAACTAAATTTCCTAAAGTAGAAAGGTGGTTTATAAATATGCAAATATATGTAGATGCGGATGCCTGCCCAGTGGTCGGGATTGTAGAAAAAATAGCGAAAAAATATCAGATTCCAGTGATGCTTTTATGTGATACGAATCATATTCTAACCTCAGACTACAGTGAAGTGAAAATCATAGGAGCTGGTGCGGATGCAGTGGATTTTGCATTGATAAATCTTTGCAAAAAAGGAGATATCGTGGTGACTCAGGATTACGGGGTGGCAGCCATGGCATTAGGGAAAGGTGCTTATGGAATTCATCAGTCCGGTAAGTGGTATACCGATGAAAATATCGACCAGATGTTAATGGAACGACATCTGAATAAAAAGGCAAGGCGTTCCTCTGGGAAAAATCATTTAAAAGGCCCAAAGAAGCGGACAGAGGAAGATGATTTGAGATTTGAGCAGTCTTTTGAGAAACAAGTAAGGTCATTAGTGACTTCACAAATAGAATGGTAGTATGCTTAAAATCAAAAAAAATCGCAAAAAGCTAAGGATAACAGTATTTTAACAGTTTTATGCTCCTTTTAGTGTAAACAAGTAAAAGAATAGGCTTATCTACCTTAAGTGGGCATTTTTTATATCATAATTGGAATTGGACATTTCAGGTTTAATAGTGATATATAACAAATTTCAAGTATGATTTTTGGTTTTGGTTATGCGTTTACTCTCTTGTTTTCTTCTTTATTATCATAAAGAAGAAAACAAGAGAGTAATACAAAAGAAATAAAATTTAGCCGAGATGATTCATAGGGCAATTCACATAGTTTGTATCTAGATAACAAGCAATGTGGCACCTAACCACGAGATGGTGGCGGTTTGCAAGATATGTTGTGAACCATTGAGACTTGGAAAGGCTGTTTATGGAATTTATAGTTTTTTACTCAATTAATGAAAAACAGGAGGAGAAGAAAGTGAATAAAAAAAGCATTATTGTAAGTTGGTAAGTATCGTAACTGTAGTAATTTTATTATTAGGCAGTATTCCGGCTATGTCTTCTAAGGCAGCTACATCGAAAAATCAGGAGTCAACCCGTGGAATAAGAGCAGGAAGTTCTTGGTATGTAAAAAATATAATCGATACAGATATTAGTAAATCCTTTGTTTACCGAAAAGAAAAAAGGGAAATTTATCTGGATGGCACAAAAATGATGACCTGTCCGGAAATGCAATTTGAAACAGTCAGTGAATTGTTGTTTGGTTCAGGTAAAGGGAGAATTTACTACTTTAAAATCTGGGATGAGAATGGAACTTTAATGAAAGATTATATTCCGGTAAAGGATAAAGAAGGAATCGTGTGTATGTATGAAGTGAAAAAGGCAATGAAAGCAGAAAGAACAGATTAAGAGCTAGTTACCGGAATAGACGGAGACAGAAAGGAAAATATGGTAATAGAATTCAATCATTTATATAAACAATATAATTCTAAAAGTAAGTGGGCATTAGAGGATATAAATTATTCCTGTGATAACCTGGAACCCTTGGGAGTGATAGGAAATAATGGTGCAGGAAAAACCACTTTATTTATGGTTTCCAATGGATTCATACATCCTACAAGTGGAGACGTATACATTCATGGTGTGTCTTTACGGCAAAAAGAGCAGATATCTAAGATGACAGGGTTATTTACAGACCAGTTAAGACTTTATGCAAAATTAACAGTAAAAGAAACCATTCAATACTTTATGGGAATTTATAACATATCAAATAAAGAATATGAAGGATGGGTTCGAAGGTTTCATATCAAAGAATATGAGAAGAAAAAGATACCGGAACTGTCAAGAGGAATGTTTGCGAAAGTTATGTTGTTAATTAGTATGTTAAATTATCCTGAGGTTTTATTTTTAGATGAACCTTTTTGGGGATTGGATGTAGAATCAAAAAGTGAATTGAGTGAAATTATTTTACAGCTATACACGGAAAACAAAGTAAAGGTTGTGATTGCATCCCAGGATTTATATGAAACCCAGGAATTAATACAGGATTTGATAATTCTTGAAAAAGGAAAAATAATAGAAAGCGGAAGATATCATAGTCTGATTCAAAAGTATAGTAAAAACGCATTGAAACGGGTTGTCTGTGAAAATGACAGAGAAATATTGGAAAAATATGAATCTTATATGATTCAAAAAGATGAGGAACAACTTACTTTGGAATTAAATTTGGTGAATTTTAATGAATTTATGGCTGACACTGATACAAGTAAAATAATAAATATTTTGAATCATGATATGTCGTTGGAAGATGTTTACCGGGAGGCAAAGAAGAATGCAGTTATGGGCTTTGATAAATAAAGAAATAAAAGTAATGTTTCGCAATGTAATTTTATATTTTGGAGATATCATGATTCCTTTTGTTATCATAGGGGTTGGTCTACTTTCTTCAGATTCCTTAATTAAGGAAGCTAGAATTTCTATTGTATGGGCGGGAATAATATGCTTTGCGATTTCATCGAATTTATCGGTGGCACAGACTCAGATGCACAAAGAAAGAGAAACAAAAACTTTATTGTTTCACTACAAAGCAGGTGTAAATAAATTAAATTTTTTTCTCTCAAAGATAATACCTGGGATTATGCAGTTTATAGTAAAGATGGGGATTTTTATTATCGTTATTACAACATTAGATTTGTTTGAGTATCATTTTAGGTTACAACATATATTGTTATGGCTGTTAGTATGTGTCTGCTGTCTTTCTGTGGGGCATCTGCTTGGTATCATATTCGAACATTTTGGATTTGCCCTGGACTTGTTATTAACCATGCCGGTATTATTAACCGCTTATATGCCAAAACCTGTTTTTGGACCTCTTATGGTGATAAATCCATTTTATGGTGTGTATAAAATTGTTGAAAGTATGATGTTTGAAACTTCATTATCTATAACACGGATTATGATATGCCTTGTCACCATTCCTGTTTGCTATATCATTATTTATATTTATATGAATACCAGAGAGCCGATGAAACTGAGCAAATGGCAATGAGAGGATGATTATCCATAGCATAATGGCGAAAGTGTGTTAGAGAAACCTTTTGAAAAATAAATTTAGTTGCCCCCATTTTGTGAGACGATAAAGTTTAACAAAATGGGGGTTTTGTAGTGTAATGTGTAAAAAGGTGGAAGGGAGGGTTCTGCCCTTTATTTGGTGATAAGCTTTATGGTTGATGGGAAAGAATATGAAGATGAAATTCTTATGGATAATGTTAATATTAGGGATGAGATTAAGATTTATTATGAATTAGATGATTTCTTATCCTATCAAAATAAAATGATTTATGTGTCAGCTTTTTTGTATGGCTTTCTATTTCTGCCATTTTCTTGTTTAGGATTTAGATGGGGAAAACATTAAAAAAGGTATCATAAGAAAAATAACAATGTTACAACTAAGGAGTATCTTTGTAAAACTGTGGAAATTATTACTTGATACAAACTGGGTTAAAATATTTTTTTGTTGCCAAGTTTTAAATGGAGTGGTACAATGTTCTATAGTTGGACTGGCAGAAGATATGAATCGTCCGGCTGCTTTTTACATAAGGAAGTGCCAGTGCATGGCATGACTTAGCCGAGATATGTGGTGAATGATTGAGGCTTATTTTGAAAAACGTTAGAGAGAGGTGAAAAGATGAGGATGTAATCGACTTTTGAAGCATGATATTGATTTATTACAGTAGAATCCCGCTGGGAAGATACTGTTTTTCATGTTGCCAAAAGTGGATTATGATTCTCATAACCTCTCTTTTTTAATGAATAAATGGTAATTGTGTAACGAACGAAAACTTATATTGAGTGATTCTGATGAAACAAATACATGAGCAGGTGCTTTGAGGCCGTCGGTACTTAATGAGAGGTTTACCTCGAATTTAGTACCGCTACGAGCCGAACGCAGCAAAAGCGTGCCTGCGGTGTTTTGATTCATTAGAATCACGCTCATATAAAAATCCATAATACATGAGGTATGAATCAGAATTCTTTGGCAGCAGAGGATTCTTTTTTTGTTGTCTGGAAATTTGGACAGGTATCATGGGATAAAATACCATTTCCACATGAGAATTCTTTAAAAGTATGGGAGGAATGTATATGGCACAAATTAATGTATCAAATCTTACATTTTGTTATGAAGGAAGTTTTGACAATATTTTTGAGGATGTTTCTTTTTCTATTGACACCAATTGGAAGTTGGGGTTTATCGGAAGAAATGGAAAAGGAAAATCCACCTTTCTTAATATATTACTAGGAAAATATGAATATGAGGGAAGTATCAGCACCTCCACCATTTTTGATTATTTTCCTTATCAGATACCAAAACACCAGATGGAACTTTGCATCTCGGATTTTATGGAAGAGTTAAAGCCGGGATGTGAGCAGTGGAGGGTAATCTGTGAACTGGAAAAATTAAAGGTAGCTGCGGAAGTATTATACCGTCCTTTTAATACCCTTAGCCATGGGGAAAGAACAAAGGTAATGCTTGCTGTTTTATTTGCAGGGGACAATGACTTTCTACTGATTGACGAACCTACCAATCACCTGGATCAGGAAGCAAGAAATACCGTAAAAGAATATCTGGGAGAGAAGAAGGGATTCATTCTGGTCTCCCACGACAGGGATTTATTGGATGCCTGTGTAGACCATGTGTTGGTTTTAAACCGAAAATCCATCGAAATCCAAAGTGGGAACTTTTCCAGCTGGTGGGAAAACAAAACCAGAAAAGATAACTTCTCCAGAATGGAAAATGAAAAACATTTACGGGAAATCCATCAGTTGAAAAAATCTGCAGAACGCAGCCGTCAGTGGGCACAAAAAAGTGAAAATTCAAAGATAGGTTTCGACCCTGTAAAAGAACATGACAGATCCATAGCAACAAGAGCCTATATCGGAGCCAAAACCAAGAAGATGCAGAGCAGGGTAAAACAATATGAGCGTAGAATAGAACAGGAAATGGAAGAGAAAGAAGGATTGTTACAAGACATTGAAAATCCAGTGGATTTAAAGATTATGCCTCTTTCTTATCATAAGGATGTTCTGATTTCAGCAAGAGAATATAGTTTGAAATACGAAGATGCAGGGCAGGCTGTGCTTCAGGATTTTACATTTGAACTAAGACAAGGAGAGAGAGTATTTCTTCATGGGAAAAATGGCTGTGGAAAATCCAGTTTTATTAAATCCATTCTTGCCCATGCAGGACAAAAAGAAATAAACAATGTAAGGGAAGAAGGTACTTTGGCCGTAGGGGCAGGAGTGAAAATTTCTTATATTAATCAGGATACCAGCTTCTTAAAAGGCAGTATCAAAGAATTCTGCCAGAAACAAAATCTGGAAGAAAGCTTATTTTGTGCTATTTTAAGGCAGCTTGATATGGAACGGGTTCAATTTGTAAAACCGATGGAAGAGTATTCGGAAGGGCAGAAAAAGAAGGTACTGATTGCAGCGAGTCTTATGACACCAGCCCATATCTATATATGGGACGAACCATTAAATTATATCGATGTATTTTCAAGGATGCAGATAGAAAATCTTCTATTAAAATATCAGCCAACCATGATACTGGTAGACCATGACATCCGATTCCAAGAGAAGATAGCTACAAGAGTGGTAGAAATGTAGATACCAAAAGAGGCTGTTGCGATTGCAGCAGCCTCCTTTGTGGAGTATCGTTTTATGTTCTAATAAGAATTAGATAGAAAATAACAATTCCTTGTAGTTTGGATAAGGTAAGAAGGAAGCTGGTAAATATTCTTCTGCCTTATCTGCCACTGTTCTTAATTCTTCCATATCAGAAAGAATGGTGCTTTGATAGTATTTAGCAGCTTCTAAGGTATCTTGAATGCCTTCCGCAGTAGCAGTATCTGCTTCCAACTTTTCCTCTAAAGTATAAATAGATTCATAGCTTTCTGCAAGAGTCTTAAGAAGCTTTGTCTGAGCATTGCATGCAAAGTCGCCAATGCTCTTTTTCAACTGGATAGACTGAGCCAGACTGTCAGTATATTTCATAAGTGCAGGAAGGAAATCAGTGGTAACCATATCCTTCAATGTCTTAGCTTCAATATGAAGAGTTTTACAGTAGTTCTCTAATAAGATTTCATAACGAGAATAAATTTCACTTTCTGTATAAATACCATGGCTGGTAAATAAATCGATGTTTTTCTTAGTGATAAAGCATGGAAGGGCATCCGGAGTAGAAGTTAAGTTTAAAAGTCCACGGTTTTCGGCTTCTTTCACCCATTCGTCGGTATAACCGTTTCCATTAAAGATAACTTTCTTATGTTTCACAATGGCTCGTTTTACTAATTCGTGAACCTCATTTTCCATATCTTCCGGCTTTGTATCCTTTAATTCATCATAGAATCGTGCCAATGCCTCCGCTACAGCAGTATTGATGACAATGTTTGGTCCTGCAACAGAAGCAGAAGAACCTAACATACGGAATTCGAACTTATTACCGGTAAATGCGAATGGTGAAGTTCTGTTACGGTCTGTAGTATCCTTGGTAAAGTGTGGAAGTACAGAAGCACCGGTTTCCATCTGGATTTTCTTTTGTTCCTGGAAGAAAGTACCGTTTTCAATAGAATCCAATACTGCAGTTAATTCATCACCTAAAAAAATAGATACAATAGCTGGTGGAGCTTCGTTAGCACCAAGACGGTGGTCATTTCCGGCACTTGCAACGGATAAACGCATCAAATCTGAATATTCATCTACTGCCTTAATTACAGCCATTAAGAAAATTAAGAATTGTGTATTTTCTGCAGGGGTATGACCTGGATCTAATAAGTTTACATCAGTATTTGTCGTCATGGACCAGTTGTTATGTTTACCGGAACCATTGATTCCGTCGAATGGCTTTTCATGAAGAAGACAAACCAGATTATGTTTTTCTGCTACTTTCTTCATAATTTCCATGGTCAGCTGGTTGTGGTCTACTGCAATGTTAGCCGTATCGAAAATTGGTGCCAATTCATGCTGGGCAGGAGCAACTTCGTTATGTTTCGTTTTTGCTGGGATTCCTAATTTCCATAGTTCTTCATCTAAATCATGCATATAAGCAGAAACGCGAGGCTTTAATGCTCCGAAGTAATGATCTTCCATTTCCTGTCCCTTCGGAGGCTTTGCACCAAGTAAGGTTCTTCCGGTAAATATCAAATCGGTACGCTTCTTATATAAATCCTTATCTACAAGGAAATATTCCTGTTCCGCTCCTACTGTAGTAGAAATGCTGGTTACCTCGGTCTGACCAAGAAGATTTAAAATCTTGGTAGCTTCCTTACTTAATGTTTCCATGGAACGAAGAAGAGGAGTTTTTTTATCCAACGCTTCTCCATTATAGGAACAAAAAGCAGTAGGAATGTAAAGGGTTCCGTCCTTAATAAATGCCGGCGAAGTAGGATCCCATGCGGTATAACCTCTTGCCTCAAAGGTAGCACGAAGACCGCCGGAAGGGAAGCTGGACGCATCAGGTTCCCCTTTTACTAATTCCTTACCGGAGAAATCCATGATAATTTCACCATTTTCAATAGGAGAAATGAAACTGTCATGCTTTTCAGCAGTAAAACCGGTCATTGGCTGGAACCAATGTGTAAAGTGGGTTGCACCATTTTCGATTGCCCATTCCTTCATTGCTACTGCAACAGAGTTTGCTACGTCAAGTTCTAAATGTGTATTATTTTTTATGGTCTTTCGAAGGGCCTTATAAATGTCCTTTGGAAGTTTTTCTCTCATAATCTTGTCATTAAATACAAGACTTCCGTATAATTCTGGTATGTTCTTTTCCATAATGTAAATCTCCTTTCAGATATCTTTCATTGAAAATCTGAAACTTCAATGATTCAGCCCATAAATCATTTTTGAAATTTCAATGATTCAGCTTGTAAATCATTTCGATTAAATTTTCTATGAAAACAAAAAAGGCACTCTGGATTTCTCCAAAGCGCCTTTGCTTTATGACTGTAGTTTACAACAAAATTTTGAGATGTCAAGACCTTTTTTTGAAAAAAATTTAGTAAGCTGCATAAAACCAAGTATTTAAGGAAAAAATTTATGGTTAAAAAAATTAAAATGCTCACAGAGGAAAAAACTTCCAAAGAAATAACAAAAAAGTGCTTTACAAACGAAAAAAAAAGTTATAGAATAGCACAAACAACAAATCATTGTGAAGAAACCTATCCCTTTCAACGCAACAGAATATGAAAAAACGACATAAGTTATGACAAAGACGTCAGAATTTCTTTTAAATAAAAAGGAGATTTGATGTCTTTTTTTTGTAATTGCCAAACTTATTACCCAATACTATATCAGCAAATGGAGGAAATTTAGGATGAATCAGAATCAACAAGAAATCATGAATAAAGGTTTATACCATTCCAGTTTTGAACACGACAACTGCGGTATCGGAGCCGTAGTAAATATAAAAGGAAAAGCAAGCCATCAGATTGTAAACGATGCACTAAGGATAGTAGAAAAGCTGGAACATCGTGCCGGAAAAGATGCAGAAGGAAAGACCGGTGATGGTGTTGGTATCTTAACCCAGATTCCACATAAGTTCTTTAACAAAGTATGTAAGGAATGGGGAATTGAAATTGGAAAAGAAAGAGAATATGGTGTCGGAATGTTCTTCTTCCCACAAAATGAATTAAAAAGAAGTCAGGCAAAGAAAATGTTTGAAATCATTGTGGAAAAAGAAGGACTGGAATTCTTAGGATGGAGAAAGGTTCCTAACGCCCCTGAAGTATTAGGAGAAAAAGCAAGAGAATGCATGCCTGTCATTTATCAGGGATTCATTAAAAGACCACAGAATGTAAAGTCAGGACTTGATTTTGACCGTAAATTATATATCGTACGCCGTGTATTTGAACAAAGTACAGACAATACTTATGTACCTTCTTTATCCAGCAGAACCATCGTATATAAAGGAATGTTTTTGGTAGACCAGCTACGGACTTTCTTCCTTGATTTAAAAGATAAAGACTATGAATCTGCCATTGCAACGGTACATTCCCGTTTCTCCACTAATACAAATCCTAGTTGGGAAAGAGCCCATCCAAACCGTTTCATCGTACATAATGGTGAAATCAACACCATTAAAGGTAATGCAGATAAAATGCTTGCAAGAGAGGAAACTTTGGAGACTGATATCTTATCCGCAGATGATTTGTCCAAGGTACTTCCTGTGGTAAATACAACAGGTTCGGATTCTTCCATGTTAGATAATACCCTGGAATTCTTAACCATGAGTGGCATGGAGCTTCCACTGGCTGCCATGATTTTAATTCCGGAACCATGGTCACATAACGACACCATTTCCCAGGAAGGAAGGGATTTCTACCAATATTATGCAACCATGATGGAACCATGGGACGGTCCAGCTTCTATTTTATTTTCCGATGGTGATGTCATGGGAGCCATTTTAGACCGTAACGGACTTCGTCCATCCCGCTACTATATTATGGATGATGACCGTCTGATTCTTTCTTCCGAAGTAGGTGTTCTGGATTTAGACGAAGCCCATATTGTGAAAAAAGAACGTCTTCATCCCGGAAAAATGCTTTTGGTGGATACCGTAAAGGGACGTATTAAGACCGACGAAGAAATCAAAGAAGAATATGCAAAGAAAGAACCATACGGCGAATGGTTAGACAGTAATCTGGTATCCTTATCCGAACTTAAGGTGCCAAATGAGAAAATCCAGTCTTACTCTAAAGAAGAACGAGCAAGACTTCAAAAAGCCTTTGGTTATACCTATGAAGAATATAGAAATGGAATCTATTCCATGGCATTAAATGGTTCCGAACAGATTGGAGCTATGGGCGTGGATACTCCCATTGCAGTATTATCCAAGGAATACCAGCCATTGTTTTATTACTTTAAGCAGATGTTTGCCCAGGTTACGAATCCTCCTATCGACGTGGTTCGTGAAAAAATCGTAACTTCTTCTACGGTTTATGTTGGAAAGAACGGAAATCTGCTCTCCGAAAAACCAGAAAACTGTCAGGTATTAAAAATCAACAATCCAATTTTGAACGATTTGGATATGTTAAAAATTTCCACCATGAAAAAGCCTGGTTTTAAGATTGCAAAAGTGCCAATTATCTTTTATAAAAGCACACCGATTGAACGTGTGTTAGAGCATTTATTTGTACAGGTAGATAAGGCTTATAAGGATGGAGCCAATATCCTGATTCTTTCCGACAGGGGAGTAGATGAAAACCATGTGGCACTTCCTTCTTTATTAGCAGTAGCAGCGGTTCATAAGCATCTGGTACAGACCAAAAAATGTACTGCCATGTCCCTGATTTTAGAGTCCGGAGAACCTTGTGAAGTACATCACTTTGCTACGTTACTTGGATATGGTGCCAGTGCCGTAAATCCTTACCTTGCCCATGCAACCATTGGTGAATTGGTGGAAGAAGGAATTTTAAACAAAGATTACTATGCAGCAGTGGACGATTATGACAGTGCTATTGTACAGGGAATTGAAAAAATTGCGTCAAAAATGGGTATTTCCACCATTCAGTCTTATCAGGGCAGCAAGATTTTTGAAGTGATTGGTATTTCACAGGAAGTCATTGACCGTTACTTTACAGGAACCGTAAGCAGAATCGGTGGTATTTCCTTAGAAGATATTGAAAAACAGACAGATGCCCAGCACTCGAAAGCATTTGACCCATTGGGATTAGAAACCGATTTAACCCTTACTTCCATGGGACGCCATAAAATGCGTAGTCAGGGCGAAGAACATCGTTACAATCCCCAGACCATTCATTTGTTACAACAGGCAACGAAAGAAGGAAATTACGATAAATTCAAGGAATGCACCAAACTGATAGATGGAGAAAATACGGGTTATCTAAGAAGTCTGATGGATTTTAATTATCCGGAAAAAGGAATTGCTCTTAAGGAAGTAGAAAGTGAATATGAAATCGTAAAACGGTTCAAAACCGGTGCCATGTCCTATGGTTCTATTTCAGAAGAAGCCCATGAGGCCTTAGCTATTGCCATGAACCGCCTTCATGGAAAGTCCAACAGCGGGGAAGGTGGCGAAAGCGAGGAACGTCTGGCTTCTGCGGGTACCGATAAGGATAGAAGTTCTGCTATTAAGCAGGTTGCCAGTGGACGTTTCGGTGTTACCAGCCGTTACTTAGTTAGTGCAAAAGAAATTCAAATTAAGATGGCACAGGGAGCAAAACCAGGAGAAGGCGGACACCTTCCAGCGAAAAAAGTATATCCTTGGATTGCAAAAACCAGACATTCTACACCGGGGGTAAGTCTGATTTCTCCACCACCGCATCATGATATTTATTCTATCGAAGATTTGGCACAGTTAATCTACGATTTGAAAAATGCCAATAAATATGCCCGTATCAGTGTAAAACTAGTTTCAGAAGCCGGTGTTGGTACGGTAGCAGCCGGTGTAGCAAAGGCAGGAGCCCAAGTAATTTTAATTTCCGGTTACGATGGAGGTACTGGTGCAGCACCACTTAGCTCTATTCATAATGCGGGCATTCCTTGGGAACTTGGTCTGGCAGAAACTCACCAGACATTGATTGCCAATGGTTTAAGAAACCGGGTTGTCATTGAAACGGATGGTAAACTTATGAGTGGACGTGACGTAGCCATCGCAGCATTGCTAGGTGCAGAAGAATTCGGTTTTGCTACGGCTCCATTGGTAGCGTTAGGCTGTGTTATGATGCGTGTATGTAACCTTGACACCTGTCCAATGGGAATTGCAACCCAGAATCCGGAATTAAGAAAACGTTTTATCGGTAAGCCGGAATACGTAGAAAACTTTATGCTGTTTATTGCCAGAGAACTTCGTGAATACATGGCAAAATTAGGTGTAAGAACCATTGACGAAATGGTGGGACGGACGGATTTATTAAAGAAGAAAGAAACTCTTTCGGAAAGAGAAAGTAAGATTGACCTTAGTAAAATTCTGTTGCAGGACGTAGTAGAAGCGAAAGCGCAGGCAACCTTCAACCCGGAATGTGTCTATGACTTTAAGTTAGAAATCACAAAGGATGAAGAGTTATTAAGAAAAGAAAAAGGTTTATCCGATGCCATTAAGAAGGGAATAAAGAAGTCTATCCAGGTATCCCTTGTCAATACTGACCGTACTTTCGGAACCCTTCTTGGAGCAGAAATTACCAGAAATCATCCGGAAGGATTGGCAGAAGACACCATTACTTTAAACTGTACCGGTGCCGGCGGACAAAGTTTCGGAGCCTTTGCACCAAAAGGACTTACCTTAGCTCTATGCGGTGACAGCAATGACTACTTTGGAAAAGGCTTGTCCGGTGGTAAATTAGTGGTATATGTTCCGGAAAATGCTGCTTATGAATCACATGAAAACATTATGGCAGGTAACGTTTGTCTTTACGGTGCAACCTCCGGGGAAGCTTACATCGCAGGTCAGGCAGGAGAACGTTTCTGCGTTCGAAACTCTGGAGCCACAGCCGTAGTAGAAGGTGTTGGGGAACACGGTTGTGAATACATGACCGGTGGCCGTGTGGTAGTGCTTGGGCCAACCGGAAAGAACTTTGCGGCTGGTATGAGCGGTGGTATCGCCTATGTGTTAGATGAAAAGAATTGTTTGTACCGTAATCTGAACAAGAAGATGGTTTTAATGGAAAAAATCGAAAGCAAATATGAACAGGAAGAATTAAAGGCATTGATTGAAAAACACGTTGCTTACACCGGTTCAAAGAAGGGGAAAGAAGTATTGGCACAGTTTGCCGAATATTTACCGAAGTTTAAAAAGATTATTCCAGAAGACTACAAAGAAATGCTACAGTTATCCGCACAGTTCGAAGAACAGGGAATGACGAAGGAAGAGGCACAGATAGAAGCATTTTATAAGAGTGTGGGAAGTAAGTAAATTTGTTGTTATGGATATCGATAATTGCGAAACGATAATGCTTTATTGAAAGTGATTCAAAAGAATCAAAACAACGCAGGCACGCTTTCGCTGCGTTCGGCTCGTAGCGGTACTAAATTCAAGGCGTTGCCTTTCATTAAGTACCGACGGCCGCCCAAGCACCTGCTAATGTATTTGTTTCTTTTGAATCACTTAATATAAGTTTTTGGTAGTTTCGCAATTACCTAATCGAAATAGAGAGATGAAAAGGAGAATCGTTGATATGGGAAAACCACAAGGATTTTTAGAATATGACCGAGTAGATGCACCGGTCGTACCGGAAAAAGAGCGTATCGAAAACTTTAAGGAATTTCATGGCTTATTATCAGAAGAAGAACAACGTCTGCAAGGAGCAAGATGTATGGAATGTGGCGTTCCATTTTGTCAGGCAGGAGTGGGCATTTCCGGAATGACTTCCGGATGCCCTCTTCATAATCTGATTCCGGAAATAAATGATTTAGTATACCATGGAAACTGGGAACAGGCATATGTGAGATTAACCAAAACCCATTGTTTCCCGGAATTTACCTCAAGAGTTTGTCCGGCATTATGCGAAGCTGCCTGTACCTGCGGACTTCATAGTGCGCCGGTATCCACCAAGGAAAATGAAAAACAGATTATTGAATACGCTTTTGCACATGGACTGGTGACAGCAGATAAGCCAAAACACCGTACAGGAAAGAAGGTTGCCATCATCGGAAGTGGCCCTAGTGGTTTGGCGGCAGCCCTGCAGTTAAACAAACGTGGACATAACGTAACAGTATATGAAAGAAGTGACAGGGCAGGTGGACTGCTTCGTTACGGAATTCCGAATATGAAGCTGGAAAAATCCGTGATTGACAGAAGAATTGAGTTAATGGAAGAATCCGGGATTCAGTTCGTATATGAAACCAATGTAGGAAAAGACATTACCGGAAAAGAATTATTAAATCAGTATGACCGCGTGATTCTTGCCTGTGGCGCTTCTAATCCAAGAAACATTTTAGTATCGGGAAGAGATGCATCAGGAATCTACTTTGCAGTAGATTTCTTAAGCAAAGTAACAAAGGAATTATTAGATTCTGATTTTAAGAAGGTTCCATATGAACTGGCAAAGGGAAAAAATGTTTTGGTCATTGGTGGCGGTGATACCGGAAATGACTGTGTCGGAACTGCCATCCGTCTAGGGGCAAAGAGTGTCCTTCAGTTAGAAATGATGCCAAAACCGCCAGTAGAAAGACTGGACAGTAATCCATGGCCGGAGTGGCCAAAGGTATTAAAAACCGATTATGGTCAGGAAGAAGCGGTTTATAAATTCAAAGCAGACCCAAGAGTATATCAGACCACAGTAGTAGAATTCAATAAGGATAAAAAAGGGAATGTAGAATCTGCAAAGACGGTAAAACTTGCACCGGTAGTGGATGAAAGGACAAAACGTACCGTAATGAAGCCGGTGGAAGGGACAGAAGAAGTGATTCCGGTGGATTTGGTATTAATTGCAGCAGGTTTCTTAGGAGCTGAGAACTATGTAGCCAAGGCCTTTGGCGTAGAATTAAATGAAAGAACCAATGTAAAAACCAAACAAGGTTCTTATGAAACCAATGTGGAACGAGTATTTACAGCGGGAGATATGCATAGAGGTCAGTCCTTAGTGGTATGGGCCATTGCCGAAGGCCGGGAAGTGGCAAAGGCTGTGGATGAATCCATGATGGGATATACAAATCTATAATATGGTTCCAACAAATCATATATGATTTGTCGGATTTCATGAAAAAAATACTTGCATATTTTAACAAGATGTAATATAATGGGTGCAACGTAATTGATGAGTCAAGGCAAAGGGGCCGTAGGTATGAGATAACTGCGCCCTTTTTTTGATTACTTTTAAAATTATGAAAATTATTTTAAGGAGGACATGAGAGAAATGTCATATGTTGATGAAGTTTACCAATTAGTAGTAGAAAAGAACCCAGCTCAGCCAGAATTCCATCAGGCTGTAAAGGAAGTATTAGAATCATTACGTGTTGTAATCGAAGCGAACGAAGAAGAATACAGAAGAGATGCTTTGCTTGAGAGAATTGTAACTCCTGAAAGACAGCTTTTATTCAGAGTACCTTGGGTAGATGATAAAGGTCAGGTTCAGGTAAACAATGCATTCCGTGTACAGTTCAACAGTGCAATCGGACCATACAAGGGAGGAATCCGTTTACATCCTTCTGTAAATTTAGGTATTATTAAATTCTTAGGATTCGAACAAATCTTCAAGAACTCTTTAACAGGTCTTCCAATCGGTGGTGGTAAAGGTGGTTCTGACTTCGATCCTAAAGGAAAATCAGATAGAGAAGTTATGGCATTTTGCCAAAGTTTTATGACAGAATTACAAAAATACATTGGTGCTGACACTGACGTTCCTGCTGGTGATATCGGTACAGGTGCAAGAGAAATCGGATTTATGTATGGTCAGTACAAGAGACTTACCGGTTTATATGAAGGTGTTTTAACTGGTAAGGGATTATCTTATGGTGGTTCTTTAGCAAGAACAGAAGCTACAGGATATGGTTTATTATACTTAACAGCAGAAATGTTAAAGTGTAATGGAAGTGACATTGCAGGTAAGACAGTTGCTGTATCCGGTTCCGGTAATGTTGCTATTTACGCAATCCAAAAAGCTCAGCAGTTAGGTGCAAAGCCTGTGACATGTTCTGATTCTACTGGATGGATTTATGATCCGGAAGGAATTGATGTAGCACTTTTAAAAGAAGTAAAAGAAGTAAAACGTGCAAGATTAACAGAATATGCTGCTGCAAGACCAAGTGCACAATATCATGACAAGAAGACAGAAGGAACCAACCAATGGTCTGTAAAGGTTGACATCGCTCTTCCTTGTGCAACTCAGAACGAATTAAACTTAGACGATGCAAAGGCATTAGTTGCTAACGGTGTATTTGCAGTAGCGGAAGGTGCTAATATGCCTACTACTTTAGAAGCGACAGAATACTTACAAGAAAATGGTGTTCTATTCTGCCCTGGTAAGGCTGCAAATGCTGGTGGTGTTGCAACAAGTGCACTTGAAATGAGCCAGAACAGCGAACGTTTAAGCTGGACTTTCGAAGAAGTAGATGCTAAGTTACAACAAATCATGGTGAACATTTTCCATAACTTAGATGAAGCAGCTAAGAAGTATGGTATGGAAGGTAATTATGTAGCAGGTGCTAACATCGCTGGTTTCTTAAAAGTAGCTGAGGCTATGAAGGCACAGGGTATTGTATAGTGGGATTGCCAAAGTACAGTCTCGAGAGGTAAAGTGGATATCTTATCCCTGATTATATATTAGTTTATAAAATAATGAGGATAATGGTTCATGTTGGTGGCAGTTTATCTGTGTGGCGTGAATTGTTAAGAATATGATATGAAAAAGTCCTGTAAACAGACATTAGTCTTAGTTTACAGGGCTTTTTATGTTGCAATATCAAATCAATATTTTTATAAAAAATGAATAAAAATTGCAAAAATCAGAATAATAATGTTGAAATTCGTAAACATGAAGAATATGATGGTAATGAAAGCAGTGAAATGATGTTAATATATGATTTGTTATGAAACTATGTAAAAATAGAAAGGGAAAGGCTTATGTTAATTCAGTTTTCTGTAGAAAATTACTTGTCTATCAGAGATAAGCTATTTCTTAGTCTTGAGCCATCCGCAGATAAGGTACATCCGGAGAATATTATTTCTAAGGGAGGTAGCCGGGCAACAAGTACGATTACTATTTATGGAGCTAATGCATCAGGAAAGAGTAGTTTATTTAAGGCAATTACAGTAGCATTTAATATGATTCGTAATTCAAATAATGTGCAGGTAACAGATGTACTTCCTGTAGTGCCGTTTAAATTTGATTTTGAATCAAGAAATAAGCCTACTTCGTTTGAATTTACGTTTATTGCCAAAGATGAAAAGAAGTATGTGTATGGATTTAGTGCAACAAAAGAAAAAATCGTAGAGGAATACTTGTATTATTATTCTTCATCAAAGCCAAGTTTAATTTTTGATATTTCAGAACAGAAAGAAACAAAATTTCCACGTAGGCATAAAGTTAAGTTAGAAACTGCTTATCAAATGAATACATCTAAAAAATTGTTTTTGGCAACTGCGACGAATTGGAATGTTGAGTGTACAAAGGTTCCATTTGAATGGTTGGCAGAATCGATTGATACGTTTACTGATGTAACGAATTTAAGTGGCTATGCTTTTGAGAAATACAGGACAGACGAAGATAACGAATATGTTGATTTTACGAAGGATTTATTGCGACAGGCAGATATTAATATTAGTAGTATTAATGTAGATGCGAAAGAGGTTTCGAAGGCTGGTCAGATTCCATTAGAAGGAATTATGATTCAGGGACGCATGATGCGTCCGAATTTCCTTGAAAAGCAGTATCACATGGAAATTACTACTAGCCATACAATTAGGGAAGAAAATGGAAAAGAGATAGAGTTTACACTTGGTTTACATGAGGAATCGTTGGGTACACAGCAGATTTTCTTTTATGGTCCGTTTTTAAAAGATGCATTTGAAAAGGGAAAAACTCTGGTATTGGATGGAATTGATAAGAGTTTGCATCCAAGTATCGTAAAATTTATCATGAATTTATTTAGAGATTCTGAAGTGAATAAAAATGGAGCACAACTGATTGCAACAACCCATGAAACGAGACTGCTTTCATTGGAAGTATTTAGGAGAGACCAGATTTATTTTACGGAAAAAGATGCAGACACTGGTGTAACGGATCTTTATTCTCTTGATGAATTTTCGGTTAGAAAGACAGAAAATATTGAGAAGGGATACCTGATGGGAAGATATGGTGCTATCCCGTTCCTCCAGACCGAGGAGGTGCTGTAATTGACAGATAGAAATTTTCAGAAGAAAAAAGAAATGTTGCAAATCGCCCAAAAGAGAACTGTGTAAGTATATTGAGGGGTATGAAGAAAGTACAGATGTCGCAAACATACTTAAGCCCTTATTACCAGAGGCAATGAGAAATGTAAAACGTCTGAAAAAGCATTATGAGGGATGGGAGTTAAGTGGGTATCAGCGGAATGTAATCCGATGACGGATATGCCAGAGATAATTGACGAACTTAAGGTGGACTATTTCTCTTAAGAAGAGAATAATTTCGAATCCAAATTGATGTAAATTGAATTGATAATATGCTAGTATCATGGCAGGGGGTGAATTGCTTTGATTTCACTTAATCTTTTTGAACTTCGTAAATCCAGAGGAATTACGCAGAGTTATTTAGCAGAAGTCATCGGCTGTTCGTTTCAAACTATTAGCAAATGGGAAACGGGGCAGAGCTGGGGTGATTTCATCACTGGGGATATGCAGTATTGCAGAAATAAGGCAGAAAGTTTTGGAAAATTTATTTTTCTTATGGAGAAACTTGGATATGAGGTTAAGGTGGGGCCTATATTTCCGTAAAGGCAGAAGGTATGCGGCGTAGCAGGAGACTGGATACGCTGGATGACGAATTTTCGGTGCAAAATTTACAGACTTATTATGAGCAGGAGCGTCCCTATAAGCATGTGGAGCCGCCTGTATATCATCCGGGTTATGCTTTGCATAAGAAACCGGATAATGCATTTCAGCAAAGGTATTATGGGAAGCTATATCGTATGTGTGTGGTCAGAAGTGCAGATTCCAGTATAAATACACAAGGTATCAGCAGGACTTATCCGCATGAAGGAGTTGCAGGAAGAGTATCTTTTCTTAAATCGTGAGGGTATAAACGGTTGGGAGGATGTATTCCGTGTAAAGCAGTCAGCGGAGCAGAGGATTGCGGATATAGATGCGAAAAAGAAGGAGCTTTACAACGAGCATACCCGTTATAAGTACCAGTATGAAAAAGATGGGGATGTGGAGAATCTTTATATGGTGGATGTGCCGGAGTTTGAGAAAAGTGAGATTTCATATACGGAGAGTGAGGATTATGACGAGGTTGTAGTGTATAAAACATAGGAGCAAGGTGTGTATATAGAGTCATATGTCGAAGAAGAAATTTCTAAGGCGGATTTGTTGGGGATTGATGATGTACCGTTCGAAGTCGATGTTGCAGGACCTGAATCTGTGGTAGCAGAAGTTTTACAGGAAGAAGAATTTTACTATGGTATCAATGAGCCGAAGGCAGTCGAACTGCCTTATGAGCCAGTAAACAAATCCCTCGAAGCTGCAGATGAAGCTTTATAGAATGTTTCTATCTGGATATACGAAGGAATGTTATGAAACACTAACGGATAAAGAGAAGGTGGACTGGCTTGGAATAGCAGATTGTAGTGTGCAGGAAGCTATTCAGAGATTTATAAGTAAGCTTGATTCCATCGGTGTTGTTTATCGGTATAGTGATGATATGCTGGATGAATTTATGAGGCTGGAAGCTGTTATTGTGCTGATGGGACAGGAGCATGATAATGACTGGAGAAAGGATGACGTAGATAAGAAGAGAAGTAGGTAGGAATTACGGAGGAGGTTGTTCACAGTGTGTCAAACCTCCTTTTTCTGTATTTGATAGCTTAAATTATAGCGAAATAATAGGAAAAATAAGTGTTATCACAAGGAGAAAAAGATAATGTATTTGAAAAAGGAACAGGCAGAAGTAAAATTGGAAGATTATAAAAGAGAAATGGAATTACAGGAATTATCAGTGAGAACGATTCGTAAATATTTGGCAGATATTAGGCAATGGTTAGAAGAAGTGCAGGATGATATTATTTCAAAAGAAGCGGTAATTTTATACAAAAAGCAGTTATTGAAGCGGTATAAAGCGGCAAGTGTAAATTCAAAAATAATTTCGGTAAATCGTTATCTGAGATGGTTAGGTTTTGCAGAATTAGTGGTACGAACAGAACGGATACAAGCACCTAATATATTGGATAAAATGATAACAAAAGAAAGCTACTTTACAATGCTAAATTATGCTAAGGATACTGGCAGAAAGAAGCTGTATTATATTATGAAAACAATAGCTGGGACTGGCTTGCGAGTTGGAGAATTAAAGTATGTAACAGTTTCGGCTATCAAAGACGGATATACACAAATTTGGAACAAAGGCAAGTATAGATATATTTATTTTTCAGAACGTTTATGTATTGAATTGTTGCAGTATTGTAGCGAAATGGGCATTGGTGAGGGAATCGTATTTATAGGTAGGAAAGAAGAAAAAGTTATAACTTCGGCTGCGGTATGGAAAGGATTAAAAAATATTGCCAAAGAGTTAGGGATACCGGAGGAAACAGTATTTCCTCATTCTTTTAGACATTTATTTGCAAAGAATTATATGGAAAAAGTAGGGGATATAACGGAGCTTGCTGATATTCTGGGGCATAGTAGATTGGAAATAACTTGGATTTATACAAAAACATCAGCAGCAGAAAAGAGAAAGCGATTGGAATTACTTGATTTATGAGTTGATATAATACGACATTATATCAATTGTGTCAAGAGAAACTTTTGTAAATAATACAAGAAATTTGGGTTATGGTGGTTTGTGTTTTATACATAGTGTCTGTTATACATCAGCTTTCATGCACAAAAACCAAATATGAGTTGAAATAATGTCGTATTATATTAATGGTATTGAGAATCGCTAATAGTTATGCGTATATTTGATGTAAATTTCAATATTAGTTTGTTGACAAAAATTAAGTTGTATACTAAAATGAATATAAGGGCAAACTTATAGAAATATAAGGGCGCAAAGCTAGGAGTCTAAGGCAGATAAGCATAGATAGTTCGGTTGCAATGGTACATAAAGTTTCGTTGCAACCTTTTTTGCGTTTTGTCGAAGGAGGAATATGTTAGAAATAAAAGAAAATCAGGAATTGAATGTAGTTAATGTCCTTAGTTATAGAGGAAAAGTAAGACAGGCAGAACTTGAGAACGTAGGAAAAGAAATGGAAAGCTATATTCAAAATGTAGGTGCAAAGCGAGTGGGAAATCCTACTACTGCTACTTATGCTGTTGAAGGCGATACGATTGACATCGAATTGCTCATGCCCATAGATAAGAGCATTGACTCAACAGATAAATTTGTTTATAAAAAACAGATTAAAATAGTAAATGCTGTGGTTGCATGCTATAAGGGTCATCCAATGGGGTTGCAGGAGGCGTGTAATCAGCTGAATCAGTACATAATGGAACGTAAATTACAGCCAATAACAGTAGGCTATAATGTTACAAAGAAAACGGATATGTTAAGTCCGGAAGACACAGAGATAGATGTATATGTGGGAATTAGTCCCAACATCTTGTAGGAAAAGATATAAACCAGATTTGCCAAAGGCAAGCTGTTTTATATAAAAAGAGGACTCTGATTAAATTCGCGAAAAACATCAGAGTCCCAAAGGTTGAGCACTCATAGAAAAGTACCTAGGATGAGTATATCACTTTTCTGAATGAGTGTAAAGATAAAATATTTATTTTGAAAAGGAGATGCTAAAATGTTAGTAGAATTATCACAAAATGATTTAGTGAATGTTGATGGTGGAAAAGCTTGGTATGAGTGGCTTGGCGATATAGGAGGAGCTACGTGTGCAGGAGCGGCTGCTTTTTTGACCGTGACTTCTGGACCTGTAGGTTGGACTATAGCGGCTACAGCTGGTGCTGCTTTTTGGGTTTGCGTAAATTAATTGTGGAGGTGTATTTATGAGTTTTTTAGATAATGAAATGTTGTGCGATATTGATGCACAGGAATTAGAAATCATTGATGGTGGAAAACCTTGGTATACGTGGCTTGGTGATATAGGCGTTTGTGTGGGAACTGTTGCATTGGTTTGTAGCCCAGTAGGTGCGGGCTATGCAGCAGGATTCGCAGCTGCATCTTATCTATATTCAATGAATAGAGAAGCATAGATAATCATGTAATATATATCTGATATATTAACCGAAGTAGCTTCCTGAGATTTTTTGATTAAGGAATTGTTAGGATAGTATACTTCGGTTAATTAAGAATATAATGTGTGTTGTGTGAGCAAAAAAGGATGGTTAAGATGCAGCAAGTAAGAGATGAAGTGTTGAATGTAGATATTATTGAGAAAAAATATTCGGATTTTAGTTTGAGAAATGTGGAATTTTCCATTTTAGAGGGAGAAAAAGTAGCACTGCTTGGAAGAAATGGAAATGGTAAAAGTACAATACTAAAGTGTATTTTAGATATAATAAATTATGATGGTAAAATAAATATACTAGGACAAACCGTTGGTGGTTCGAATGATAGTTATAAGGAGTATATAGGTGTTGTGTTTGATGAGTTTTGCTTTAATCAGAATTTGAATATAGTTAAACTTAATAACATAATGTCACATTTGTATAAAAATTGGGATTCAAAGATTTTTATGGACTATGTAGAATGCTTTAAAATACCTTTAAAGAAAAGTTTTTCAAAATTTTCAAAGGGAATGAAGGTAAAGGTGTCTTTGGCTGTTTCATTATCTCATAAAGCTAAAGTTCTTGTCATGGATGAACCAACAAGTGGACTAGATCCTGTGTTTAGGAGAGAATTCAAGCATGTTTTGGAACAGTATATAGAAAGGGAAAATGCGGCTATTATATTTTCTACACATATAACGGGCGATGTGGAAAATTTTGCAGATAGAGTTATATTGATCAAAGATGGTGAAGTTGTTGTTGATGACAAGGTGGATGGTTTATTAGAAAAATATATGTTATATAAAGGAGATTCGAAAAAACTATCGTTGTTGAATCAAGATAATGTATTTCAATTGTATGAGGACAAAAACAAGAGTGAGGCACTTATTATTATAGAGGATAATTTTGTAGATGAATATTCGGAATTTTTGTCTGTTCCAACGTTAGAAGATATTGTAGCTGCACTATGTAATGACGAGAGGAATATTTTATGAGAGGGTGCTTTTTATACTTGTGCGAGGTTGAAAAGAAAAAATTTTTTATTAGTACAATTATTGATTTAGTAGTTTTGGTGCTTATGCTCACTATTAATCCTGTAATTAGAGCAATGGATGAAAACTATATATTGTATGTTTTTATTATATATATGGTTGCTGTATTAGTTCTGTTTGTAACTAATTTTTCCTGGTATTTAGTATTGTTTTATAAATTAAGGGAAGATGGATTCTTGATGTTTTGTGCAGGAGTTAGAAATGGAGTACGGAATATTTTAGCTACAATTGTAGTTATTAATGAGATTGCATTTTTAAAAATATCTTTTTGTGTTATATTTAGTTATGATATTTGTAGGACTTTTATGAGCTTAGAAGGTCTGCCAGAGAGCATAATATTTACGAATATAAATTTATTTTGTGTGATATCTATGTTCCTAAATATTTATTTGAGTTTATCTATGCTATTGTCTTCATTTATTAAGGATAAATCATTAACATCTTTAATAATTAATGTTTTAGCAGCTGCAATTTCTATGATAGTTATCAAAATTTTTGGGTTTATAGAAAGTGTTTGGATAAAGACTGCTCTTATGGTGGTATTTTTTATTTTACCATTAATGCTTTTGAAGACCACAGTTCATATTATGAAGAGAGGTGTTTTCATTGCAAAAGAAAATTAGAGGATTACTGCTACAAAACGTATATTTAAATAAGCGTTACATTGTGGTATGTATTGTTATAAGTTCAATGTTAATTAGATATTTGACGAGAGATTTTTTAAATGAAGGTTTAAAAGAATTACAGATGTCAGCAAATATTTACGGTTTTATTGTTGTATATTTAATTGCAATCTTTACAAATAAATTTTATCAAATCAATAATACTCAAAATTGGAAGGGGTATTTGCAAACTATTTCCAAAGGTTCAAAAAGCTCTGTTGTGGCAAAATATTTGAACGATATGATATTTTTATCTTTAGATATATTGATAGTATTTTGCGTAATTACATATGTTTTACAAATTAATAAAGTAAGTATGTCGATAGAGTTTTATTATGGGATACTTGTCGGTGGCTTTGTTATTTTGATTAATTCAGGAATAGATAATATGATTTCTTTTTTATATAATAAACTTCGGTATAAAGTGTTGTTATATATAATTATGATAGCTATTACATTTACATATGCATATGTAATAATAGTAGGTAAAATCAATTTCTTTGGTGTTGATATAAGAGTGAAACAGAGTGTGGTTGTAATTTTTTGTTTCGTTATAGGGATCCTTTTAAATTTTGTGCTCTGTAAATTTACAACTAGGAAAATAGTAGATAAAAAGATTGAGGAAGTTTAGCATGATATCGCAGATTGAGGAGCTACCATATTTTAATTCGCCTATTGGTTGAAAGAAAAAACTTGACTTTTTTCATTTTTGCTGTCTTTATGTTTACCTGTAGTAAAATAGAACTATAGATTTACAAGGTGAAAACATATGAAAAAAATAATTATTGAATTTTCAGATGTTCGCTTAATTACTCCTGCCGGAGTATCTTTAGTAGGACAGATGCTTTGTAAGAGTGACTTTATAAAAAGTGTAATAACTAAAATGTTGACAACAAGCGCTTGCAGAGTCAGATTAAAAATGTGAATTTGTAAGGTGCATTATTAAGTGCACTCATTAAAAAAAAGCAGATTCGTTATCAATAAAAAATGCGAACTAAGGAATGAAGCAGGTCAGTTTTATAAAAATCAATTTAATTTTGAAAGTAAAATGCAATATTCCATAAATTTTGAATCCAGTTTCACGGATTTAGGTACAATATATTATGATTTGAAAGGAAAGTTAAAACATGAAGTACTACTGCATAAAACAACACGACATCACAGATTGTGGTGCTGCTTGTCTTGCAACTATCTGTAAACAGAATGGCTATAAGATAGGTATTACTAAAATACGTGAAGTCGCAGGAACAGATAAACAGGGAACAAATGCTTATGGTGTGATTAAAGCCGCAGAGCAGCTGGGGTTTAGTGCCAAGGGTGTGAAAGGTGACAAGGAAGCTTTCTTTTCTGAATTCCCATTGCCATGCATCGCGCATGCTATAGTAGATGGTAATTTATTACACTATGTGGTTATTCATAAAATTTCAAAAAAGCAGGTAATTATAGCTGACCCAGGAGTTGGAATTGTAAAACTTAAACCAGAAGAATTTTTTGGAGAAGTCCATGAGGAGGGAAAGTCACCCAAGTATCAGTGGAGTGGCGTCTTGATTTTATTGGTAAAAAATGAAACATTTAAGAAGGGCGATGAAACAAAAGGATTGTTCAGTCGCTTTTTTAATTTGCTATTACCACAGAAAAAGTTGCTTTTACATATCTTTGTGGCATCATTAGTATATACAGTTTGTGGCGTCGTAGGAGCATTTTACTTTAAAGAATTAATTGATAGTGTACTTCCAAACGGATTACAGAAAACACTGCTCACTTTATCCATAGGAGTTATCCTTTTAAATGTATTTAAGGTGATTCTAAATGCATTCAGGTCACATCTTTTGTTGTACCTTAGTCAGAAATTGGATGTTGCGCTATTGCTGGGATATTATCGACATGTAATGGAACTTCCAATGAATTTCTTTGGAACAAGAAAAGTGGGAGAAATAATTTCAAGATTTAATGATGCCGGAAAAGTAAGGGATGCCATTTCAGGTGCAACACTTACCATTATGATCGATACATTGATGGCAGTAGCAGGCGCAATTATTCTGTATTTGCAGAATGCAAAGCTGTTTGGTATTGCTGTAATCATTGTAGTGCTATACCTTATTATTGTTATATGCTTTAACAAGTGGTATGAAAAACTGAATCATAAGCAGATGGAGGACAATGCCCAGCTTACTTCTTATATGGTGGAATCTTTAAATGGTATTCAGACCATAAAAGCATATAATGCAGAAAGAAAGGCTAATAGAGAGACTGAGATTAAATTTGTTCGCTTGCTTCGCAGTATATTCAACTTGACATGGGTGAGTAACCTGCAGTCATCTCTCAAGATTTTTTTAGAACTCATAGGTGGAGTTATAATTCTTTGGGTAGGCGGTGTCAGTGTTATCAACGGAGAAATGACGATAGGTGCATTGATTACCTTTGATTCATTGCTTGTGTATTTCCTAGACCCGGTAAAGAATCTGATTAATTTGCAACCTCAGGTGCAAACTGCTGTGGTTGCGGCAGACAGATTAGGGGAAATATTGGATTTAGAAGCAGAAAAAACAGAGGCAGAATGTCATAAGCTTGCACCTGCAAGCTTGGCAGGCAATATAGAGATTAAGAACTTAAATTTCCGCTATGGTACCAGAAAACTGGTGCTTGAGGATATTAACCTGAAAATAGAAAAGGGGCAAAAAATAGCATTTGTAGGAGAAAGTGGTTCCGGTAAGACGACGCTTTCCAAGCTACTGCTACACCTATATGCGTCGGAAAAAGGAGACATTTTAATTAATGGTAACAATATCGAAGATATTCAGCTGGAAACATTAAGAGAAAGAATTGCATATATTCCACAGGAAACCTTTTTGTTTAGCGGATCCATTTTTGAAAACCTAACTTTGGGATTGGATGATGCAACCATGGATGATATCATAGAAGCCACCAAGATGGCGCAAGCACATGATTTTATAAATGAATTACCGTTTCGTTATGAGACCAGACTGGAAGAGAATGGAAGCAATCTTTCCGGAGGACAGAGACAACGGCTTGCCATTGCTAGAGCAATGCTAAAAAAACCAGATATTCTGATACTGGATGAAGCGACAAGTAATCTGGATGCCATTACAGAGCGTGCGCTTGATAGAACTATCCATGAGTTTGCAAAAGATATGACAACAATATTTATTGCGCACCGCTTAAGCACTATAAAAAACTGCGATAAGATTTATGTTATGGATAAGGGAAAAATAGTGGAACAGGGAACCCATAAGGAATTAGTTGCTTTGGGTGGTAAATATGCATATCTTGTAAAACAACAATCTTTGGAAGAAAATACCGTAATGGAAGGCGGTGATGCTGTATGAAACCAATTATTGTAGATATGAAGGATATGAGCGACAGCACTGAAGTCTATGAATCGAAACCAAACCGCTTTTTGGTATATACCATATATCTTATATTAATTATATTGGTAGTTGCAGTTTTATGGATGGCTTTCTTTAAGATGGATATTGTAGTAAAAAGTAACGGAATATTTAAAGGAAGCACTGCTGTTTATGAAATCAGCAGTGGTGTCACAGGGAGCGTAAAGGAAACTCATATAGAAAATGGGCAGTATGTAACAGAAGGTGATGTTCTTTATGTTCTTTCCATAGACGAGCTTTCCGATACGATTTTACATTATCAAAATGAGTTGGAAGCTGCAAATTCTCGGCTTGAAATCTTATCGGCATACGAAAAAAGTCTCGATGGAGATAAAACAGAATTAGAAAAATTAGCGAACAATGCATATTATGATGAGTTTATAAATAGAAGGGAATTGTTATACGCAAATGTAAACTTAAGCGAGAGTGATACAGCCGGACAGGTTACGTTGTATCAGGGCAATGTAGATTCCATATCAGAAACCATTGCGAAATATAATGAAAAGATTGAAAAACTTAACACTGTAAAACAATGTATTATGACTCGGAATAATATTTTTGATTCAAACGCAGGTATTTATTATAGTATGGTGAGTAGTTACCTTGCGTCCTATAGTTACACAGCCTTACAATATGATAATCAGATAGATGGCTACCAAAGGCAAATAGACGAGTATGATGAGCAGATAAAAAAAGCTGAGGCTTCAAAAGAAGATGAATCTACAATCGGAGATGAAACAGTTAGCAGTAATGATATAGCAAATGGAAATGAGATAAATATTACACAATCTGTGGGTGTTACTGTTGATGTGGAGGAACTTATAAAACAAAGAGATGCTTTGATTATTGCACGGGATTCTGTACAAAAAGAAAAAACGCAAGCCTTAATGAATCTAGAATTACAACAGATTACAACTATTGAACAACAGATTTCGGGATATGATGATACAATTCTATCGTTGGAAACAAATCTGACGTCTGCAAAACTACAGTTAGATGTGGTGAATGGTGTAGATAATGAAGCAAAGGAAACGGTTGCAATTCTTACAGAAAAAGGAAATATAGCAGCGGAAATTTTAACTTATGAAGATAGGGTAAAGGAATGCGAAGCCTATTTAAAGAGCTATGATATTCAGAATGATAATTGTATCGTAAAGGCAAATGTGTCTGGATATTTTTATATTTCACAAGAATTGAAAACTGGAAGCTTCGTGCAGGAGGGAACTGCTATTGGAACCATATATCCTGAAACACAGTCAAAGTATTATGCAGAGATTTACGTAGAAAATACGGATATAGCCAAAGTGAAAGAAGGACAAGAGGTAAAGTTCGAAGTTGCCGCCTATCCATCCAGTGAATACGGATACTTTGAAGGAGTTGTAGATAATATAGCTAAGGACATTTCAGTTGATCAAAGTACAGGATATGCCTACTATGTGGTGAGAGTTAAGTGTGAAAATATGACTTTAAAAGGAAAAGATGGTGAGGAGGCAACTCTTATGAATGGTATGGCTTGTCAGGCAAAAATAGTCGTAGGCGAGAAAAAAGTATTGACTTATCTTTTGGAAAAAATTGATTTATTGGATTAGCTATTCATATTATGTATAAAGAGATGAGAGTAAGTGCCTTATCAGCACTTACTCTCATCCAACCAAGCTAGAAACTCATCAAGGGTAATCTGTCCTTCTTCGCACAATTTACGCTTTTCACGGGCAGTTTTGCTCCATGCGGTAAATTCCTTCTTGGAAATATACATAGTACGTTTTCGGGAGTCCATCCGGCGGTATGCTTTTGTGTACGCCTGATGGATTTCATCATTTTTGTGCTTTTTTGCGAAGGTGTTGATGGTACCGACTTCCTTGCAGGTTTTGCCACTGGCAGTATCAATACGCTCACAGTATTCGCTGTCAGATCTGCCAGAAGGAATGAAGAATCTGCCACAGTTCTTGCACTGCTTATACAGTACATTTCTCTTTGCAAGGTACATAAATCATAGCGGAACCAGTCCTGCACGGAGTTAATGTCATAGACTTCACGGACAGGCATATTCTCATCAATGATTTTATTTACCACATCGTAGTGATTAAATGCGTGTACACCGATTGGCAGTAATGATTTCCGGCATTAAGGAAAAGATTGAAACACAGAATGAGAAATGTAAAACGTCTGAAAAAGCATTATGAGGCATGGGAGTTAAGTGTGTATCAGCGGAATGTAATCCGATGACGGATATGCCAGAGATAATTGACGAACTTAAGGTGGACTATTTCCCTTAAGAAGAGAATAATTTCGAATCCAAATTGATGTAAATTGAATTGATAATATGCTAGTATCATGACAGGGGGGTGAATTGCTTTGATATCACTTAATCTTTTTGAACTTCGTAAGTCCAGAGGAATCACGCAGAGTTATTTAGCAGAAGTCATCGGCTGTTCGTTTCAAACTATTAGCAAATGGGAAACAGGAACGGCAGTACCGGATGTAAAATATGTTATAGCCCTGGCAAAATTTTTTGGTGTAACTACGGACCAAATTCTTGGATTACAGCCATTGAAACAGGATTATTTTTCCAGAATGACAGAAACAGATGAATATTGGGAGGATAAATTACATTATATTCATAGTTCAAGGTACGAATTATGGAATCAGGATTATATGGAATTTCTGATTCAGAAGGTCTGGAAAATAGAAAAGAAAGTAGATGTGCTTGACTTTGGATGTGGAAATGGATATTTAGCAGGACTGACGATGCCTTTTTTACCAGAAGGAAGTACCTATACAGGCATTGATATCAGCGAGGTTATGATTCAGGATGCAAAATACCCGATTAAGTTTATATGTAAAGATGCTTATGATTATCAGAAAAAAGAAAAATATGATATGGTTGTCTGTCAGGCATTTTTAAGAGAATTATCCAAACCTAAGAAAGCATTAGAAAACATGATTGGTTCCTTAAAAACAGGAGGAATGATGGTTTGTATTGAGGTAAACAGAGAATTGGATCATGCAGGAATATACATAGAAGGACTGGATTATTCCTCCATTCTCATGACGGAGATACAGAGAAAGTATTGGACCACTGAATTAGAAAAAAGTGATAGAGATTATGCCGTGGGAATACGACTTCCTTTTCTCTTGAAGGATTTAGGAATAAAGAACATTGAAGTCCGGGTTCAGGATAAAGTAAAATTTGCTAATCCGGATAATAAAGAGGAATATGACAGACTGCAAGGGGCATTTGTATCTGAAAAAGGATGGAAAAAAGATAATACGGAAGGGGATAAAATAGCAGTAGAAGTGCTGATGAATCGTGGATTAACAAGAGAAGAAGCGGAGCAGCTTACCTCAAACTGGGGACAAATGAAAGAAAAAATCATGAATGAAAAGAAGGCATTTTTAAAAACTACAGGATTTCTGATTACCTTCGGAAGAAAGGAGCAAATATGAAAATTTTAGTGTTAGGAGGAACCAGATTTTTCGGGATTCCGATGATTAATGAATTGATTCAGCAAGGACATGAGGTGACCATTGCCACAAGACAGACGACAAAAGATAATTTTGGGGATGCTGTAAAGAGGATTCAGATAGAGCGGACAAATCCAAGCCAGATGGAACAGGCATTGAAGGGGAAACATTTTGATGTGGTATATGATAAAATTGCATATTGCTCCAATGATATAAAAAATATTATGGATGTCATAGATTGTGACAAATATATTTATATGTCCAGTACTGCTGTGTATGAGCCCAAAAAGCTCGATACGAAGGAGGAGGATTTTGACTCCATGGGAAAAGAGCTTATCTGGTGCAACAGAGCGGATTTTCCATACGATGAGATAAAGAGGCAGGCAGAGTGTGCATTATGGCAAAAATACAATGATAGAAACTGGATTGCAGTCAGATATCCCTTTGTTATTGGGGAAGATGATTATACAGAGAGGTTGTTGTTTTATGTAGAGCATACAATGAAATCAATTCCAATGAAAATTGATAATGTGGATGCCAAGATGGGTTATATCCGTTCCGACGAAGCTGGAAAATTCATGGCTTTTTTGGCAAATAAAAATGTTCAGGGTGCCATAAACGGATGTTCTAAGGGAATTATTTCTTTAAGGGAAATCATTGATTACGTGGAAAGAAAAACAGGTTCTAAGGCCGTATTCCTTGATACAGGAGATGAGGCACCTTATAATGGAGAACCGGAATATAGTATTAACACGGAAAAGGCTGAATCTTTAGGATTTCAGTTTTCGGATTTAAAGGACTGGATTTATGGTTTGGTGGATTATTATATAAAACTGGTGGAAATGAAATCATAGTGGAATAAAGCTAAAATTTAGCCTGGGCTTAATTGCTCAGGCATGGAGAATACAAAATATCCAGTAGTCACTTTATGTGGTAGTACACGTTTTAAAAATGAATTTATGGAGGCTCAAAAGAAGCTTACTCTTGATGGATACATAGTTATTTCTGTTGGATTGTTTGGTCATTCAGGTGACGAAGAAGTGTGGGAAAACATGGACGAGGGAACCTTGACAAAAACCAAGGAAATGTTGGATGATATGCATAAGAGAAAAATTGATATGGCGGATGAAATATTTGTTATTAATGTTGGTGATTACATAGGAGATAACACCAAATCTGAGATTGCATATGCGAAAGCACAGGGTATGAAGGTGCGTTATCTTGAGCCACATCATGAAGAAGAAAACTAAAGAAATGATATCGGAATATGAGATAGAAAAAGAGGTGTCACATGCCATTCAAGATCTGGATAAGAAACTTCTGGAAATGGTTTATCAAGGAATTTGAAAAGAATTGAAAAAATGAATGCTTGGAGATATTGTGGAGGTAAACATGGAATTAACAGATGTAATATTAAGTCGGCGGAGTGTAAGAAAATATAAAGACGAAGATATTTCTGAAGAAAAAATAAAAAAAATACTACAAGCCGGAATTTTGGCACCAACAAGTATGAATAGAAAGCCATGTGAATTTGTTGTTGTGCGTGACAAGGAGACATTAAATAAACTGGCAAAATCAAAAAAGTCGGGAGCAGGGATGCTGTCAGAATGCAATACCGCCATTGTTGTTCTTGCCAATAGTGAAATAGCAGATACCTGGATTGAAGATTCTTCCATTGCGTTGTCTTATATGAATTTGATGGCAGTTAATTTAGGAATCGGAAGTTGTTGGTGTCAAATTCATCTTCGTTCTTCTGCTACGGGTAAGGACGCTGAAGAAAATGTCAGGGAAATCCTGTCTTTATCAGAAAAATATAGAATTGTTGGGATTTTATCTCTCGGTATTCCTCTTGGTGAAGTGAAATCTCAGGTATTAGAGGAGGCAGATTTTTCAAAGGTACATGGCTGGCATGAAGAATGATTGCAGGATGAAGGAAAACATACTACTGACATAGAAAATGAAATAATTTGGTTAAAAAAGATGAAAGTCTTGTAAACAGATGAACCATTTGTTTACAGGACTTTTTTAATTGTCAGGCCCAAAACATGACGAAAGTCATATTCAAAATCATTTCTTTTTTCACTACCGTACTATTGATATGCTTGATATAATGTCAATACAGTAAAGGAAATACCCCAATAATGAAAACATTGGTAATTCGACAAGTTCGAAGATATGATTTTTAAGAGGAGATAACGATGGAAGAGATTATTTTAAAAACTACAGATTTAACGAAGAAATATAACAATAAGGCGGTGGTAGACAACCTGAACTTAGAAATCAGAAGGGGAGAGATTTTTGGACTTTTAGGACCAAACGGTGCGGGGAAAAGTACTACCATGAACATGATTTGTTCCATTGTAACCCCAACTGCAGGCTCTATTGAACTGCTTGGGAAGAATCCAAGAAAACAGAAAAAAGAAGTCATTCATAAAATAGGTTACATACCACAGGAACTTGCCATTCATGGAAACCTGAAGGCGTGGGAAAATGTAGAATTATTTACTTCCCTTTATGGTATCAAAGGAGAAGAATTAAAGTCTACGGTAAATGAGTCTTTAGAATATGTTGGTCTTTTGGAACGAAGACAGGAATTTGCGAAGAACTTTTCCGGTGGTATGAAGAGAAGATTGAACATTGCCTGTGCCATAGGGCATCATCCGGAACTGTTGATTTTCGATGAACCAACGGTTGGAATTGACCCGCAATCCAGAAACTTTATTTTGGATAAGATTAAGGAATCCAATCAAAAGGGGGCAACGGTAATTTATACCAGTCATTACATGGAAGAAGTGGAGGCAATCTGTACCAGAATCGCCATTATGGACAATGGAAAAATCATTGCCTGCGGAACCAGTGAGGAATTGAAAAAACTGGTAAACAATGAGAAGGAAGATATTACGTTAGAGGAAGTGTTCCTGACGCTGACGGGTAAGAAACTTAGAGATTATGCGGAATAGTGAGGGGAGAAGATATGATTCGATATTTAATAAAAAATAATTTTAAACTCATGTTCCGTAATAAATGGAGCATTGTGGTCATGTTGCTTGGACCGGTTCTGGTAATCGCTGTGCTATCCAGTGCTTTTTCGGAATTAATGAAATCTTATGAAAGTGTGGAGGAATTTAACGTAGGATATCGGGTGGAAAGTGAGAGCATGGTATCCGGCTACATAGAATCCATTCGGGAGGCAGGCAAGGAAGCAGGAATTACCTTTTATGAATATAAAGAGGGAAATCCGGAGGAATTGATGGCAAAACATGACCTTGCAGGCTTCGTGAAGTTTACGAAAGAGGAATATGTATTATATCAAAGTGCAGATGATGAAGTGGAAGGAATGACTTTAGAATATTTTCTTGACAGGGTAATGAGCGAGAACGTTAATGTTTCTTTACAGATGATGAATGCGACGAGACAAAATGATGTGGAGTTACCGGTGCAGGAATTAGAATTTATGCCCGCAATCAATGCAGTGGATTATTATGGAATTATTTATATCGTGTATTTTTCATGGTGTGGTATTATTTGTGCCACAGGAGTCTTTAGTAATGAAAAGAAATACGGAATTGAACGAAAATTCCGGGTTTCCAATGTGTCAGAGATGAAATTATACTTAGGCAAGTTTATACCTATCAATATGACAGTAGTTGGAGGTATGGGGATTTCTACCATCATTACGGTATTGTTACATGGGGTTCATTGGGGAAAGCCACTTTTATCTGCTATGATTATTTTTGGAATGATTCTGGCAGGAAATGCTTTTGGCATGATGCTTTATCAGCTTTCAAAAAATCTGGCAATTACGATTATTGTGCAGTTTACAATTGTGTGGATTCTGGGATTTTTGGGCGGAAGTTTTGAAACCTATATGTTTTCCAGTACACCGGATTTCTTAAAGCATTTGTCTCCGATTTATCACGGAAACAGGGCGTTGGTGGAATTGTCCTGCATGGGTCAAAGTGAGTATGTAGGTAGTGCAATTGTTTATTCCTTGGTAATTACCGCGATTTGTTCGGCTATTGCAATCTTAGCCGGTGAGATGAGAAAGAGAGGGAGAGCATGATTTCGTTAATTAAAATGAATTTAAAGTTGTTGCTGCGAAATAAGGGATTTTTGTTTTTCCTTTTAGCAGCACCAATGTTATCCGCATTTATTTTGAATATAAAAATGGAGCATTCGGTTTATACAGAAGATGAGGATGTGCCGAAGGTGATTGAACTTGATGATTGTACTAAGAAAGCGGTATATTTTGGAGATACATCTGCTTATATTGTTAAAGTCTATGATGCTTCTGGTTCCGGGCTGTCGGAATATGTTTTAAATCAGATGGCAGAAAATAGTATGTTTTCTGTGTGCAGAAGTGATGTTAGTGGTATGACATCGGAAGAGGCATTGGCACAGGCGAAAAAAGATGCCTTTGATGACCGGGCAGGTGTATTGCTCTATTTCAAAGGGGACTTTGAACAGGCTGTACTGGATGGGGACTGGAAACGTGGAATTCAGATTTATGCAGTGTCAGAAGATGAAAGACAGGAACTGTTTGAAACAGAACTGATGGATTTGCTTGGTCAAATAAGACAGGCTCAGTCCTTGGCAGGAGAGGACAGTGGAGCAATCATTGAGATGCTGGAAACCATCACGAAAGAAATGCCGGAAAAAAATATTGTCAGTCTGAAAGATAGGGAAGGAGTTGCACTTACAGAGCGTCAAATCAATCAGAGAACACAGATTGGCTATGCCTTTGCATTTATTACCTTAGGTTTTTTGTTTTGTGGTGTTTTTGTGGCACATACGGTAATTGAAGAACAAAACAATAAGGTGTTTACTAGAATGATGTTGTCTAAGATTAGAAGTCTTTCCTATTTTCTTTCCAAATTTGTGGTTGCTTTTCTCATTTGTGTGTTACAGACCTTGGTGCTAGGGGGATGTCTGTTAGCAATGAAAAACCTGGATCTTGGAATTAGTATTGTAAGTTTTCTTTTTGTCATCTTCCTTTTGGGCTTAATTTTTAGTATACTGAGTATGTTGTTAGGTATTATGCTTGGAGATGTTATGAGTTCCAATTATGCGGTATTTACCATTTGGAGTATTTCGGCATTGCTATCCGGCCTATATTTTCCTTTGGATGATACCACTGCAGCATTAAAAAACATTTCTTATCTTATGCCACAAAAATGGTTTTTGGATGTGTCAGAACGGTTATTAGTAGGAGATAAAAGTGCTTATTCTATGTTATTCTATGTTACAGTAGCTTATCTGGTTGTTATTGTCACTGTAGGGAGTGTAGGACTTAAGATGAAACGGCAGGAATCATAAATTTAAGCATTCCTAAAAACGATGAAAAGAAAGGAAGCAGGCTATGGGAGAACAGCTTCGAAATCATTATTTTCTGGCAGTCCGGATAGGATTATTGCTGGTATTGGAACTTTATATTGTTTTGTCACAGTCTGTGTTAACAGGGGCATCTTTTAAGGTGCTCCTGCTTCTTGCGTTATTTATCGGAGTGGTGGTAGGAAAGGAATTAGTGGAACGAAAGAATCAGACGGTCTTTTTTGTTTTGGCGGTTGTATTTTTTTGTGTGATTTTATCACGTCTTGGAAGTGGGTTTTTATTGCTTGGAATTTTTCTTTGTTATGAAGTCCTTACCTGGCTTAGGCCCAACATGTTCTGGTATTTCGTGCCTATGGTAATTGCCTGCATTCCCGGTCAGATGGATTTGTATCTGCAAGTGATGCTGGCATTGATGATGAGTATTATTTATCTTCAGCATGATTTTGTGGTGGAGTCATATCGGCAGCAGATGAAGGAAGATATTATGGTAGAACAATCCTTGAAACATAACATATATCACAAAGAGCATGAAATGCAGGAGGAAATAAGAAAGAACTTACTGATTGCAGAGAATCAAATATTAGAGGAGAGGGAAAAACTTTCTCAGACCCTGCATGATAAACTGGGGCATAATATTAATGGTTCCGTGTACCAGTTAGAAGCAGTGAAAGTGTTGATGGAGAAAGAGCCTGAAGCTTCTAAAAAAATGATACAGGCGGTCATTGACCAGCTTCGAACGGGGATGGATGAGATTCGTGCCATACTCCGAAAAGAACGTCCAAAGAAGTATAAACTGGCAGTATTACAAATCGAAAAGTTATGTGAGGACTGTAGAAGGAAAGGTGTCAGGGCGGAATTGATAACGGAAGGTGATTTCGTTAAGGTGCCGGAGAAATATTTGGAGATTATTTTAGATAATGCTTATGAGGCTGTATCCAATTCCATGAAATATGCTAAGTGTACCAAAATTGAAATTAAGATTCACGTTATGAACCAGATGATTCGTTGCAGTATTTCGGATAATGGTATTGGCTGTGGGGAGATTGTAGATGGAATGGGTATTTCCGGTATGCGGCGGAGAGTAAGGGAAGTAAATGGAATTTTGGATTTTGAGACAGAGGCGGGATTTCGGATTAATATGTTGTTGCCATTGTAGTTTATATGAGAGTGATATAAAAGAAACGAAACAAACAATAAAGGAGTGAATTTATGGAGAAGATTAAGGTAATGATCGCAGATGATAGTGATTTTGTAAGGGATGGAATGCGGATTATTTTGTCTGTGGACCCGGAATTTGAGGTGATTGGCTGCGCTTCAAATGGAAGAGAGGTAATTGAGCTTGCGAAGAAGATGGCACCGGATATTTTTCTGATGGATATTCAGATGCCGGAAATGGACGGAATCGAAGCCACCAAGTACATAGTGGAGCATAACCTTGGGAAAGTATTGATTCTTACCACTTTTGATGATGATGGATTGGTGCAGCAGGCACTTCGGAATGGGGCGAAGGGGTATCTGATTAAGAATCATACTCCGGAGCATTTAAAGCAGATGATAAAGTCTGTATATTATGGAACCGGAGTGATGGAGGAAACATTGCTTGAAAAATTAGCGAAAAATACAGAGGTAAAAAACGCCGGATTTTGTGAGGATGGGTATACTGCAAGAGAACTTGATATTGTGAAGGCGGTTGCGGAAGGGTTGTCAAATAAAGAGATTGCCAGTCGTTTTTGTATCTCGGAAGGGACAGTGAAGAATTATATCAGTTCCATTCTGGCAAAGGAAAATCTGTCACATAGAACGGCACTTGCGGTGTATTTTCTTACGGGGAAGAAGCAGGAATAAAATGAGAAACCACTATTGACAAAAACAAAAATCTAATGTAATATATGTTATATAACAACTGTTATAAAAGGAGGTAGTTATGCCACCGAAAGCAAAAATTACAAAGGAAATGATAGTAGAGGTAGCTTTTGATATTATACAAAAAGAGGGGGTAGAGAAAGTTACGGCTCGTAGTATTTCCAAGCAATTGAACTGTTCTACCCAGCCGGTATTATATTATTTTGCGACGGTAGAGGATATAAAAAAGGTTGTGTATCAAAAAGCAGACGAATATCATTCAAATTATATTATGAACATGGAACATGATTATGGGAATCCCATGCTTGCGATTGGAATGAACTATATTAATTTTGCCATAGAGGAAAAGAATCTGTTTCATTTTTTGTTTCAATCAAATGAATTTTCAGGAACCAGTATGTTGGATTTGTTGAATTCGGAAGAATTATTACCGCTTCTTGCGGTTTTACAACAGGAATTGGAGGTGTCAGTGGAGGAGGCGAAGGAAATTTTTAGTACGTTGTTTATTTTTGTTCATGGATATGCAAGTCTCTATGCAAATAATACTATGATTTATGATGAAAAAAATGTAATAACTGCACTTGAAAAAGTATTTTACGGAGCTGTTTGTGTTGCGAAAGGAGAACAAGATGAAAAAAATATTTGAAAAACATGAGAACCTAATATGTATCTTATCCATCATTTTATATGTAGTAATCAATTCTTACAGTATGCAAAATTGGGGAATGACAGATTATAAAAGTGTGATTGTCAATAGCATATTTTCTTTGGTGTTAGTGATTTTAATGATTGGTGGTAAGAGAACCTCTTATTATGGACTGACAAAAGTAACAAACCTGAAAGGGTATTTGTATTTTATTCCGCTACTTTTCATCGTATCGGTGAATTTATGGGATGGTATTAATATTAATCATACGACAAGTGAGATTATATTTTACATACTAACCATGCTGAATATTGGTTTTATAGAAGAAATTATCTTTCGTGGTTTCTTGTTTAAAATGATGGAAAAAGATAATGTTAAAACTGCGATGATAGTAAGTGCGATTACCTTTGGAATCGGGCATATTGTTAATTTACTGAATGGGGCAGATTTCATTCCAACTTTAATGCAAATATGTTACGCAATCGCTCTTGGCTTTTTATTTGTTATGATATTTTATAAGAGCAAATCACTGATTCCATGTATCATAGCCCATGTAGTTATAAATTCACTTTCCATATTTAGAGGTGAAAATGAGGTGTTGTCGTATATAACAGCTGCGTTTTTAATTGTGGCATCGTTTGTTTATGCAATGTACATAAAAAAAGCTGTGAAAGAATAAAGGGATAAAATCCAATTGTGCAATTAATAATCCAGGGGTGGATGCTATGGATTGTTTAGACGTTTGGTGAAAAATATAAAGGCAAGTCATGTTATAAATGGCTTGCCTTTACTGATATAAAAATGAGATGGTTATATATGCTTATAAAATTTAGGTTATAAATTTAGTAATAAAATTTGTGAGTTTTTCTGCCATACATTCCGGAGTTTCATTAAAGTCAGAAAGTACCCACTGAAGTAATACTGCCTGAACACCACCTGAAATAAATGAAATACTGCTATTAATTTGATTGTCATACATTGTGTTAGGAAATAAATAGTTCTGTAAACGTTCCGAGCCGTTTTTATGACAAATCAAGCCAAACTTGGTGAGTAGCCTGTCATTGTAATATAAATTACATATACGAAGCAAAAAGTCATAAATGTTATTATCTGATATGCCCGAAAAATTGATATTCTGAAATACCTGTTCATATACTTCAATAATATATTCTTCCAAAATATCTGTTGGAACAGAATAATATTTGTAGAATGTTGAGCGGTTAATAGAAGCTTGTTTGCACAATTGCGATACAGTAATGTTCTCCAAAGCATTTGAATCTACTAACTCTATCATAGCGGTACGTAAGCGTTGTTTTGTTTTTTCTATTTTTGCGTACATGATTCTCTCCTTAAAAACAACAATTTTCTTGATTTCTGTTGCTTTTCCATGTTAATAGAAAGTTTCTTGTTGCTTTCAATTTTAATTATAGTATAGTTAAGGTATGAAATCAACACTTGTATGTTTAAAATGCATTTGAGGAGATATTGCTATGATTTATTATCGCAAGGCAACCAGCCCTGAAATGAAAAAGAATATTAAAATAGTAAAGAGCATGACTAAGGGTATGGGATTTGACGAAAATATGGGCAAAGTCAACTGGAGAGCAATTCGGGTTATTTGTAATTTTGGTTACAATTTCATGCCACGAGAAAAGGGGGTAAAATTTCGCAAGTTGAATCTTAATGGTGTTAGTGGAATTATAGCAATACCGAAAGAGATGAAAAGTGAAAATATAATTATGTATATTCACGGAGGCGGTCTGGTTTCCGGTAGTGCGAAGGGTTCAAAAGGATATTGCTCTATGCTCGCAAAATATTCAGGATGTAGGGTTATTGCTATTGATTATGCACTTTCACCGGAACATAAATATCCTGATGCAATCAATGATTGTCTTACTGCATACAATTGTATACTTGAAATGTTTCATTCACCTCAAATTGCATTATCCGGTGAGAGTGGAGGTGGCTATTTGTGCCAGGCACTAACAATTCGTTTAATTAGTGAAAATTTAAAAAAGCCCGCGTGCCTTGTAGTACATAGCACCACGGTTTCTTTTTGTGATATTCTTGAGCGTAACTATGAAGTAAAAGATTTTACGGTAAAGCCAGGTTGTTTAACAGCATTACACGATATTTATGTAGGGAATGCTGACTTGAAGAATCCGGAGGTATCAAATATTTTTTATGAACATTTTGAACAATTTCCTCCAGTTTTTATAACTTGTGATGCTAATGAATATGTGCGTGCAGATGCACATGTATTGTATAAAAAATGTGAGGATGCCGGTGTAGATGCAATATTGATTGAGATGGAGAATGCATTTCATGCATTTGCACCAATTGGGACCGGTTCTCCGGAAACGAAGCAAATTCTTATTGATAGTATTGAATTTATACATCGTTGTTTTGAGAAACTTGCATAAAGTTGTGGAAATAGTAAAAGGTGTTTTGTAGATGCCAAAATCGGGAGATTGAATGGACGAAATTCCAGTTTCACCACCTTTATCTCATTCCCCCACGATTAGATTCGTGGGATTTTTTTGTTAGGATGTGGTTGTATTTTGGACTAACTGTCCCATAGAGAACCGTTGCATTTGAAAAGGAAATCCATTATACTAACCGTAAGAAAGAAACAGGATTTTGAAAGGATGTGAAATGCTATGATGGATACGAAAAAAATGACGAATACAAAAAATACAACAAATACAAAAATTACAGGAAGTAACATAAATACAGCCAACCTAACCAATACCGTAGGGATTGGAATCCAGGATTTTTTGGAATTACGTGAGAGTCATAATTTTTACATTGATAAAACTTCATTTATCAAGGAATGGTGGGAAAGTAACGACAGCGTAACCTTAATTACCCGCCCACGTCGTTTTGGTAAAACTTTGAATATGTCCATGGTGGAAGAATTTTTCTCCGTGGATTATGCAGGAAGAGGAGATTTATTCGAAGGACTTTCCATCTGGGAAGAAGAGAAATACCGGAATCTTCAGGGGACTTATCCGGTAATCAGCCTTTCTTTTGCAAGGATAAAAGAAATAGACATTGACTCTACCAAGAGACGAATCATTGAATTACTGATGGCACAGTTTGAAAAATATTCTTTTTTAACAGAAAGTGATAAATTATCCCGGAATGAAAAGGAATATGTAAGCCGGATGGCAAGGGAGATGGATGCTTTTGAGGCTGGTTCATCGCTACACCGTTTGTCGGATTATCTGTCCCGTCATTATGGAAAGAAACCCATCATTCTTCTTGACGAATACGATACCCCGATGCAGGAAGCCTATGTGAATGGTTTCTGGGACGAGATGGTAGCCTTTACCAGAAGTCTTTTTAATTCCACTTTTAAGACCAATCCGTATATGGGACGGGCAATTATGACAGGAATCACCAGAGTTTCGAAAGAGTCGGTTTTTTCGGATTTAAATAATCTGGAAGTAGTAACTACTACCTCAAATAAATATGCCACATCCTTTGGTTTTACGGAGGAAGAAGTATTCGCGGCTCTGGATGCAGTTGGCATGGGAGAAGAAAAGGAAAAAGTAAAAGAATGGTATGACGGTTTTGTGTTTGGAGAACAGGAAGATATCTATAATCCATGGTCTATCCTTAATTTCCTGGCGAAAGGGAAATACGAAATCTATTGGGCCAATACCAGTTCCAACAGTCTGGTAGGTAAGCTGATTCGGGAAGGCAGTGATGAAATCAAGCAGTCCATGGAGCAACTGTTAAAAGGAAAGCATTTATTTTATCCCATTGATGAACAGATTGTTTACAATCAGTTAGATGATAACGAAGAAGCCATCTGGAGCCTTCTGGTAGCCAGTGGTTACTTAAAGATTTTGGGTTATGAGGATATGGAAAAGGTAGAAAGATGGCCGAATTATGAATTAGCGATTACCAATAAAGAAGTCCGGCTTATGTTTCATGGGATAATTAGTGGCTGGTTTAGTGTTGCAAATCGGTCCTATAATGGTTTTATAAAATCCATGTTTGCCAATGACATAAAAACCATGAATAAATATATGACCAACATCACTTTGCAGACCTTCAGTTATTTTGATACCGGAAAAGGAGTCATGGGAGACGAACCGGAACGGTTCTATCATGGTTTTGTACTGGGATTGTTGGTAGATTTGAGAGAGGATTATGTACTAACCTCTAACCGGGAAAGTGGTTATGGAAGATATGATGTTATGTTAGAACCAAGGGATAAGAGCAAAGATGCCTTTATTCTGGAATTTAAAGTAAGAGACCCGGAAGAAGAGAAAAGTTTATCTGAGACAGTAGAAAAAGCCCTCGCACAAATAGAAGAAAAGCAATACGAAGCAGACCTTATGGCAAGGGGCATTCCGAAGGAAAGAATACGAAAATACGGCTTTGCTTTTGAAGGAAAGAAAGTACTAATAGGAACATTTTAACTTTTCACATTCCTTTTACAGTGTCATTTTGATTTTTAATAAAATAAATTTGATTTGATTTGTCCCAATAGAGAAACATTACATTTTAATAGGAAATCCATTATACTAACCATAAGAAAGAAACAGGATTTTGAAAGGATGTGAACTAATATGCCCCATACCGTAGGAATTGGAATACAAGATTTTTTGGAATTACGAGAGAATCATAATTTTTATATTGATAAAACTTCATTTATCAAGGAATGGTGGGAAAGTAACGACAGTGTAACCTTAATTACCCGTCCTCGTCGTTTTGGAAAAACCTTGAATATGTCCATGGTAGAGAAATTTTTCTCCGTGGATTATGCAGGAAGAGGAGATTTATTCGAAGGACTTTCCATCTGGGAAGAAGAAAAATACCGAAATCTTCAGGGAATCTGTCCGGTCATCAGCCTTTCTTTTGCCAATATAAAAGAAACCAACTACCAGACAACACGGAAAAAGATATGCCAGCAGCTGATAGACTTATATGCAAAACATTCCTACTTACTGGGGGGTGATTTGTTATATGAGACAGAGAAGGAATATTTTAAACGTGTAAATATTGATATGGATGATGCAGATGCTACCATCACCCTGAACCGTTTATCAGAGTATCTTACACGTTATTACGGCAAAAAGCCAATCTTTCTTCTTGACGAATATGATACCCCGATGCAGGAGGCTTATGTGAATGGTTACTGGAATGAAATGGTAGCTTTTACCAGAAGTCTTTTTAACTCCACATTTAAGACAAATCCATACTTGGGACGTGGAATCATGACCGGAATTACTAGAGTAAGTAAAGAGTCGGTTTTCTCGGATTTAAATAATCTGGAAGTGGTAACTACAACGTCAAATAAATATGCCACCTCTTTTGGTTTTACGGAAGAGGAAGTATTTGCGGCACTGGATGCTTGTGGAAAGGGAGCGGAAAAAGAAAAAGTTAAGGAATGGTATGATGGATTCGTATTTGGAAAACACAGGGATATCTATAACCCATGGTCTATTCTTAATTTTTTGGATAAAGGTAAATATATCGCCTACTGGGCAAATACCAGTTCCAACAGTCTGGTGGGAAAGCTAATCCGAGAAGGTGACAGAAGGATAAAGTTGACTTTTGAACGCTTGTTAAAGGGAGAAACCATAAAGTGTCCTATTGATGAACAGATTGTATATAACCAGCTTGACGATAATGAAGCAGCCATCTGGAGTCTCTTGGTAGCCAGTGGATATTTAAAGGTGATAAGCTATGAGAATTTACTGCTTATTGGGGATGAGGAGCCTTTATACGAACTGACCTTTACCAACTATGAAGTGCGACGTATGTTTTACAGTATGGTAAGAGGCTGGTTTGCCAAACCAGGAGCAGGTTACAATGATTTTCTTAATTCACTGATTTTAGGTGATTTAAAAGCAATGAATTATTATATGCAGAGGCTGACCATTACGATGTTTAGTTATTTTGATACCGGAAAAGGGAAATTTGGAGATGAACCGGAACGGTTTTACCATGGCTTTGTGCTTGGTCTTTTAGTGGATTTAGGTAGGGACTATATCGTAACTTCCAATAGGGAAAGCGGTTTTGGACGATATGATGTGATGCTAGAACCAAAAGATAAAAGGAAAGATGCTTTTGTTCTGGAATTTAAAGTCAGGGACATGGAGGATGAGAAAAGTTTATCTGATACCGTGGAAAAAGCTCTTGCCCAGATAGAAGAAAAACAATATGAAACAGACCTTATTGCGAAAGGCATTCCAAAAGAAAGGATACGCAAATATGGATTTGCTTTCGAAGGAAAGAATGTTTTGATTGGTTCATAGGAAGAATTAAAAAAGTCCTGTAAACCAGATAATTTTACTTGGATGATGTAAGAATCATTAAGGATTTATCTGTGTTTACAGGGCTTTTTTATCATTACGAAAGTCACAGTGTGTAGCAAGGTTTAGGCTCCGATTCGGTCGGTGCTGAACGTCCACTGGAGGTTCAGCATCTAAAAACATTCGAAATCCGCCTTATTCGGGCTACTTTCTTATGTTTTTTCGGGTCTCAAAGTCATACTTTTTCATGCGAGCATGAAAAGTATGACCTTTTGACCCTGGTATCATATTGTTTTGCAAAAGAGTTGTAATGATTTTACATATAGAGTGCATAATATATGACAAAATGAGGAAACTATAGGAATGAGAAAAAGATAGTTTTTGTTGTGATATCAATAAAAACACAGCCACACTAGTGGTGGCTTACAAGATACGCGGTGAATCATTAAGAATTAAAGTAGAGGTTAAAGCAAATGACAGTAACAAGTGATATGAAATATATTGGTGTCAATGACCATGATATTGAGTTGTTTGAGGGAATCTATCGTGTACCCAATGGGATGTCCTATAATTCCTATGCCATTTTAGATGAAAAGGTTGCTATTTTGGATACGGTGGATGAGAAATTTACCAGTCAGTGGTTAAAACAGATTGAGAAAGTGTTGGGAAAACGAAAACCGGATTATCTGATTGTCCAGCATATGGAACCGGATCATTCGGCGAATATTATGAACTTTATGAAAGAATATCCGGAAACCATATTGGTGGCTTCTGCCAAAGCATTTATGATGATGGAACATTTTTTCGGAACAGAATTTACGAAAAACCGAATGGTGGTGTCGGATGGGGATGTGCTTTCTCTTGGAAAACATAAACTAATCTTTGTTGCCGCAGCTATGGTACATTGGCCGGAGGTGATGGTAACTTATGATACTACGGATAAGGTTTTGTTTTCTGCGGATGCATTTGGCAAGTTCGGGGCTCTTGATGTAGAAGAAGACTGGATTTGCGAAGCAAGGCGTTATTATATTGGCATTGTAGGAAAATATGGCATTCAGGTTCAGAATTTATTAAAAAAGATGGCGGTTTGGGAGATTCGAAGGATATGTCCCCTTCATGGACCCGTATTAACAGAAAATATTAGCTATTATACTGATTTATATCATACCTGGTCTAGGTATCAGCCGGAGGAAGAAGGGATTTTCATCGCATACACTTCCATTTATGGGAATACCAAAAAAGCAGTGATGTTATTGGAGGAAACGTTAAAAGAGAAGGGCTGCGAGAAGGTGATGGTAAAAGATTTGATACGATGCGATAAGTCGAAAGCGGTGGCAGATGCTTTTCGGTACAGTAAGATTGTTTTGGCGACTACAACCTATAATAATGAAATTTTTCCCGATATGCGTGAATTTATCGATTATCTGACGGAGCGGAATTTTAGCAACAGAGTGGTGGCATTTATGGAAAATGGAAGCTGGGCTCCGGTAGTTGCAAAGGCAATGAGGGAGAAATTTGAAAAAAGCAAGGGATTAAGATTTGCAGATACTACGGTAAAAATTACTTCTGCGTTAAATGAAGAAAGCAGGGGGCAGATTGAAGAACTTGCAGCGGAATTGTATTCTATGTGAAGGTGATATAAAAGTAACAAGATAAGTTTTTGAATGTTTGCAATATTGTAAGTAATTGTAAAACTATCAAAAAACTTATCTTTTAAATCACTTTCACAAAGAAGTATTATAGTTTCGCAATTGTCAAAATTGATATGGTTAAGGAGGTAAGTACAATGAAATATGTATGTGACGTATGTGGATGGATTTATGATGAAGAAGAGGGGGCACCGGATATGGGGATTGCACCAGGAACGAAGTTTGAAGACCTACCGGAGGATTTTTTATGTCCGCTATGTTCTGTGGGAAAAGAACTTTTTAGTGGGGTAAGTGAATAGAAAGCAAAGAAGGGAAGTAAAGATGGAACAGTTTAAGGACAGTGGGGTTGGTTTAAAAGAAAAACTGGAATCCGGGAAAGAGTATTATGAAATCCGTTTAGAGAGTATTGGTGGTCTGGGAGCCAATTTATGTGGAAAGATGTTAGGAGAGCTGGGAGTGAAGTATTTAGACTTAAACAGCACCAGTTTTTCCAGTTATGGTTCGGAAAAGACAGGAACGCCGGTAAAGGGATTTATCCGGTATTGTAATAAGGAAAAGGAAATTAGAGTACATTCCCCGGTAGTAGAGCCGGATTTATTAGTGGTATTTCATCAGGCACTTTTAAAGGATAAGTCTGTCTGGAAAGGGTGTGGCAGAGAAACTGCGGTGATTATCGCTCTGGAGACGGGGCAGGAAGAACCGGGATGTTTACAGAAACAGGAGAATACCATTGGGAGAAAAAATGGAGAAAAGCTGCCGGGAATAAAGCTGGCAGGGTGTAAAGCTGGTGTATTCTATGGGTTGGATGCATCAGAAAATTGCCATGGAAACCCATTCCAGAATTAATGTGGTAATGCTTGGAGCGACATTAAAGGTGATGGGAATAAAGAATTTAAAGGCAGGGGAGCAAATTTGTAAAGATACCTTGGGAAAAAAATATCCGGATGCTTTAAAAAATAATCTGGAAGGAATTCGGAGAGGATATGAGGAAGTAAAAAGGTTAGAAATGAAAATAGAGCGTAGTGGGGAAGAGGAGAACTGTGAAAAGGAAAAAACGGAGCAGGAAAGTACCCCATATCCGGAATGGGGCTATGAGAATGCGCCCATTGGGGGCATTAACACCAGACCCGGAAGTACGGTTGTAGCAGATTTATCCCCTTCCAGACAGGGTTACATTCCCGTTTTCATAAAGGAACGATGTATCAACTGTGGACTTTGCCATTCTACCTGTCCTGACATGGTATTCCAATTTGCCAAGGGCGAATATAAGGGAAAAGAAATGATGGTGAATCAAGGGTTGGATTATTATCATTGTAAGGGATGTCTTAGATGTGTGGAGGTCTGTCCGGTGAATGCACTGGTAGCAGGTATTGAAGCGGAACATCCTAAGAAAGAATATTTTATGCCGAATCAGGAACTTTTACGAGGACCCGACGATTATGAAGAGGCAGGTGCGGATGGTTATATAACATCAGAGTCTTACCTGACGGAAAAGAGAATGGAAGGAGGTGACAAACTATAAATAGTCAAGAGTTTTTTTGAAAAAAATTGTGAAGTAAAAAAGGGTAACTTTAATAGACCATCTGAATACATCGTATTTCAGATGGGACAGATAAATGTATGCAGAGTAGATATTAGCGAAGCT
>JAFQBM010000040.1 GCA_017399685.1 Lachnospiraceae bacterium | reverse complement strand
CCTGAGCCAGGATCAAACTCTCATGTTATGTTTGTCCGGTCAAAATTAACTTCTGGCTAATTTTTCCCTTTTACTGTTTTAGGTTGCCTTTTATAGGCTGTTCGTTCTGAAATTCTTTAGAATTTTCAGGGTTGTTATATTGTTCAGTTATCAATGTTCTTTCAGTTTTTCATTTCCTCGCCGAGCGAGTCAACTTCTATATCTTATCACAGTCGATTTCGTTTGTCAACACTTTTTTTATTTTTTTCTTAGTGTTTTTTCTTCTTTCATCAACTTTTGACATTGTATCAGATTCCTCCACACTTGTCAAGAGCAATTTTTCGAATTTTTGAAATTTTCTGATTTGTTCACTCAATTCAGTCATTTCCGTAACCGACTTGATTATAATATCAAATCATTCGTATCTTGTCAACACTTTTTTTATTTTTTCTGCAAAAAAATAAGTCAGGGAACTATAACCCAAGCAAATTCAAGGATTGTAAGATTTAGTCCCTGACAATTTTCGATTTTTTATCATGTAAAATCTAATAAATTTTTAAAATCAGAATATGGAGTATATTCAAAGATAACCCAATGCTTCTTTAATATTAGAAACACCTATAAGTTTTATTCCACTTATCTTTCCCATATGTTCAAGATTCGCTTTTGGCAAAATCAGAGTATCAAATCCCATTTTTACAGCCTCTTTGATACGTTGTTCTACCATATTAACCGCACGGACTTCTCCTGTTAATCCAACTTCTCCAAATATAATCGTTTTCTCATCCAACGCCCTGTTTTTATAACTGGATACAATCGCCATTACAATTCCCAAATCCACAGCAGTTTCATTTAATCTCATTCCACCAGCTATATTTACATAAACATCACAACCAGAAAGAATTAAATTAGCCCGTTTTTCTATTACCGCCAAAAGCATATTGGTTCTATTGATATCCACTCCAACTGTAGTACGCCTTGGCATATTGTAATTTGTACCGGAAACCAGCGCCTGAATTTCAATCAGCATTGGTCTTGTTCCTTCCATCGCACAAACCACCAAAGAACCTGGCGCATCAGAAGGTTTGCCACTTAACATAATTTGAGAAGGATTTTCAACTTCTATTAATCCTTCTGATTTCATCTCAAACATACCAATTTCATTGGTAGAGCCAAATCGGTTCTTAACTGCTCGCAAAATTCGATAAACTGCACTTCGGTCTCCTTCGAAGTATAAAACTGTATCTACCATATGTTCCAAAGTTCTAGGACCCGCAACCACCCCTTCTTTGGTAACATGTCCTACAATAAATATAGCAATATCACACATCTTGGCTATCTGCATCAGTCTTCCGGTTACTTCCCGAACCTGTCCTACACTTCCTGCTGCAGACTCTATTGTGTCCATGCTCATAGTTTGTATGGAATCAATAATCACTACTTCCGGTTTTTCACTTTGAATAACCTGCTCTATGTGTTCCATACTCACTTCGCAAAGCAAAGAAAATTCTTTTTCAAAGGTTCCGATTCGGTCTGCCCGCATTTTTATCTGTTTTGCTGACTCTTCTCCCGAAACATATAATACGGTTCTCTTTTGCTCTGATAACTTTTGACACATTTGAAGCAATAATGTCGATTTTCCGATTCCAGGATCTCCTCCAACTAATACCAAGGAACCTTTTACAATTCCTCCACCTAACACTCTGTTAAGTTCTTTCATATTCGTAGATATCCGGACTTCCTCTTTAGAATCAACCTCATGCAAAGAAAGAGGCTTTGTCAAGCCTCCTTCTTTCATCGCAGTCCCTCTTTGTTTCTTCACAGCAACAACTTCTTCTGAAAATGTGTTCCATTCCTTACAGCCCGGACACTGTCCTAACCATTTCGAAGATTCATATCCACATTCTTTACAAAAAAATATCTGCTTTTGTTTTACTGCCATACATTTATATTCCTCTTATAACTTTACAATCTTAACACTTACTTCTTCAGATGGTGATAACTCTACACTAAGATTTAACTTACCTCCAAGGTTCGTTTTCATCTTTCCAACATTCGTTCCGTCAATATAAACTTTATATTCTTTTTCTGCCTCTAATTCCAATGTGATTTGGGCATCTTCTTTCGCTTCTACCTTAAATTCGATACCTTTATCTGTTGCACTCATTCCATGAACTACGGTTCCAGGCACTGATTCATATACAAACAATCCATTCTTTTCTAATTTGGTGATTTCTTTGAATGTCTTAATTTTATATAAGTCCCCATTACATTCAAAATCTGAAAGTTTTGTTTTCGTTTCTAAGTCGTAATTACCAAAGCTAAGTGTCCCATTCTCTTCCTTTTGAATTAGTGCTTCAATAACTGCCATTATTTTATCCTCCTATCAATTCCGTAATCTTTAATACGATAACACTATTATACTACAAATTATGTTTTATTTCTACACATATTTCATATTCTTTCATATTTATTCTTGCTTATGTTTTATGACTTTTTACATAGCTTTCTCAAAGGCAATACTATCTTCTCTCTCTACTATTTTTATATCATCACCCTTTTTAAAGGTTCCTTTCAATATTTCTTCCGCTAAAGAGTCTTCTATTTTAGACTGAATCACCCTTTTCAAAGGTCTTGCCCCATATTTTTCATCATATCCTTTTTTCATAATAAAATCATATACACTTTCATCATATTGCAAAGTAAGTTCCAATTGTTTCTTTGCTCTTTGAGATAGTTCTGATAACTGTAACTTTGCAATCTGGTATATTTCTTCTTTTTTCAAGGTATGGAATACAATAATATCATCAATTCGATTGATAAATTCCGGTTTAAAAGTAAATTTTACTTCTTCCATTACTTTTTCTTTCATCTTCTCATAGTTTACACCTTCATTTTCAGAAACTGCAAAACCTAATGATTTTGGATTCATGATGTTTTTTGCTCCTGTATTAGAAGTCATGATAATAATGGTATTTTTAAAATCTACTCTTCGTCCTTGAGAATCTGTAATGTGACCTTCGTCTAATACCTGAAGCAGAATATGAAAGACATCCGGATGAGCCTTTTCAATCTCATCAAACAAAATAAGGGAATATGGATTTCTTCTTACCTTCTCACTTAGTTGTCCGCCTTCTTCATATCCAACATATCCTGGAGGAGAGCCAATCATTTTAGATACGCTATGTTTCTCCATATACTCGGACATATCTACGCGGATAATCGCATTTTCATCTCCAAAAACACTTTGTGCCAATGCCTTCGAAAGTTCTGTTTTTCCAACACCGGTAGGACCCAAGAACAAGAACGAACCAATTGGTCTTTTAGGGTCTTTTAATCCAACCCTTCCTCTTCGTACCGCTTTTACTACGGCAGATACCGCCTCTTCCTGCCCTATTACACGTTGATGCATGGTTTCATCCAATCGTAATAATCGTTCTGATTCTCCTTCCTTCATTTTTTCCAAAGGAATCTTTGTCCAGGCAGATACTACAGAATTAATATCTTCTGCTGTTACAACATTTTGTTCTTCTTTCTTATCTTTCACTGATTTACTCTGAAGTCTTGCTATTTTCTTTTCAATTTTCTTTTCTTCTTCTTTTAATTTTAAAGCGGTTTCAAAATCCCCTTTCATAACAGCTTCTTCTTTTGCTAACAGACATTCTTTCTTTTCTTCCTGTAGTAATTTTACTTCATCCGACAGGTTATAAAAAGCCAGTTTCTTTCGTGCTGCCGCTTCATCCATTAAGTCAATGGCTTTATCAGGCAGAAAACGGTCGTGAATATACCTTTGAGACATTTTTACTGCAGCTACTACTGCCTCATCTGATATGATAAGCTGATGATGTCTCTCATAATTTCTTTTTATCCCTTTTAGAACTTCAACCGCTTCTTCTTCTTTCGGTTCATTTACTACCACTGGTTGAAATCTTCGTTCTAATGCGGCATCCTTTTCGATATATTTACGATATTCTACCATAGTAGTAGCACCTATCATTTGAATTTCCCCTCGGGACAATGCCGGTTTTAAAATATTAGAGGCATCAATGGCTCCTTCTGCACCTCCCGCACCTATAATAGTATGAATTTCATCGATAAACAATAAAATATTTCCATCATTCTGAACTTCTTTTATCAGGCGTTTGATTCTCTCTTCAAATTCTCCTCTGTACTTGGAACCTGCTATCATGGCTGCCAAGTCCAAGGACATTATCTTTTTGTCCTGTAAATCTTTTGGAACCTGTCCTTCTACAATATATGCAGCCAAGCCTTCCACAATTGCTGTTTTTCCAACACCCGGTTCTCCTACCAGACATGGATTATTCTTCGTTCTACGAGATAGAATTTGTATCACTCGTTCCATTTCATTTTTTCTTCCTATGACTGGGTCTAATTTACCATCTTTCGCAGCCATGGTCAAATCTTTGGCATATTGATCTATCATAGGGGTACTGGATTTCTTATTTTTATTTTTCTGACTGTTATATTCTGTTTTAGCTAAGTTGGGATCTTGTCCACAGGCAACTTTTAAATCTATATAAAGTTTTTGCAGATTTGTTCCTATGGTATTCAGCATTCGTACTGCAACACAATCACTGTCCTTAAGCAAAGCCGCTAATATATGTTCTGTACCAATTTCAGGAAGTGAGTCTTTTTGTGCCATTGCAAATGCCTGGTCTAGCATTTTCTCTACTTTTGGTGTATATTCCATGGTTCCCTTCACCAAAAGTTCTGTTTCTTTACCTATTACCTGTTCCATTAATTCTTCTATTTTCTCTGCAAAGGCTTCATTTTCTGCTAAAACTTTCGCAGCAACACCATTTTTTTCCTTGCATAACCCTAATAAAATATGCTCGCTTCCAATATATTCGTGTTCAAAAGCAATGGCACTCTTCTTGGCCTCCTGCAAAACCTTTTTAGCACTTTTTGTATACTGTTTCATAAATTCCTCCAATCCAAAAACGGCATCCTTTTTACGAATCCGTCAGGTCTTTATATATTTTTTCAATCATACAATGTATCTCTTCTACGGATATATCCATACACTTCGCCTGGGCAACCATTACTTCAAAATCTTTGCACATTTCCTGAGCATAAGCGGATTTATCTGTAATTTCCACACAAACAACCGCACCTTTTCTTCGATCCAGTTTTAAATATCCATCTTGTTTTAATATAGTATATGCCTTATTTACTGTATGCATGTTTACACCTAAACTATTGGCTAACTGGCGTACAGAGGGGAGAGATTCACCATCTTTGATTGTTTCTTTTGCAATTTGTAAGATAATCTGGTTTCGAAGCTGCATGTATATGGCTTCGTCACTATTAAAGTCTATTTCAAAATACATGCTATCCCTCCCTGTATTTGTTATATATATATTATAACAAATAGCATTTTATGTCAAGAAAGGCTGCTTTTCAGTAAAAAAAGAAAACTCCCACTATTAAATAATCCACGATTATTCATGTTATGAATAATGAAAGATTTTATATCTAACAGTGAGAGAAATCATTTTATATTACAGCCAGTCTTTATCGTTGTTATAACGGCTAACTTTTGGTAAGTTGTCCAAATCTTCCGGAAGAATCGTTTCGATTTCATCTTCCCCATCCAGAATACTCTGAATAAATTCCATATCATTTTCTTTTTCTATATGTTCGTTTTTTGACAAATCAATGTCTAAAGTAGCAGCCAATTCAGACATATCCAGACCTTCTTCCTCTTGTCTACGGAATGTCATCTTGTTTTTACCTATATACTCTTCTTCCTCTTCTAAGTCTTCATCTTCCATTTCTTCATCACTCTTCTTGGTAGAAATGATAAAAATAATACCTAAAAGCAATAAAATAATAACAATAGACAATAATGCCCATCCTTTTAATATTTTATTATATTTCTCGTAATTGTTTGTATTGTTTTCATTCGATACACCAGCAGTTTCTGCATCCTGTTTTGTTTCCCCTACATAACGTTGAAAAGTTCCTTCCATTTGGTCGTATCGATAAAAGCCAGTGTTACCTTCTATATTAGTAACATAAATCAAATACATATTCGTAGTGTCGCTGTCAGAAAATCCCAAGGATTCCACGCTTCTTCCATCAATTTCTATCGTGGTCTTACTTGTTCCTTCCGGCCAGGATTCTTCCTCTGGTAGATCCAACAAAACATAACGGTTGTTCTCGGATTGAAGCTCAATATAAGGAAGAAAGGTATTCTTGTCTTCATCATACATATACCAATAATTCGCTTCATTTTCATCTACCAAACAAGCAATGGTAACTTTTTCATTCTCAGAACGAAATACCAATACACTTTTTCCATCATACTCTGCATAGGCAGAAGAAAAACCTTCCGGTGGTACGACCCCCTGGGTATTGGTGATAAAAGACAATGTTTTTCCATCTATGGTTACTTCCACTTTTTCACCATCCAATTCCGGCCCTTCAGTGGTGTCACCTTTCACTACACTTAAGGAATATGTCTTTTTATTACCTGCAGGAGCAGTTACAATGACTGTCACCTGATTTACATCATTGATTAAATTTTTATTACCATTTACGGTAACAACGGCATCCGGGTCGTTGGCTACTGCACTTACCACTAATTCTTCTACATCTTCCTCTACATTAATCTGATACTGGGTGGTATCTTTATGAAACGCCGGTGAAATACTACCAGGAGAAACCGCTAAAGAATATAAATCTGCATCTTTAGAAAGGCTTGATGGTTCATCCTCTGTATTTTCAGTACTTTCATTTCCTTCTTCTGTAGAAGTTGTCCCTGAGGAAGCAGTTACTTCAACCTTTACACCTTGATGGGTAAATGACATGCCATCCATAGTAGAATAGGCCACTACCATTCCGTCTGTAGTTTCAACTTTCGCAGTTCCTGTCGCCAATCCCTTAAACTTCAGGTCAAAAGAAACATTTTTCTTTGGTGTATCCAAGTAATTCGCTACCGTCAACGTTCCAGCTCCACCACTTGCTTCTCCGCCAACATACTCAAGCAACGACGAATCATATGCCAATGTCACCTGATAAGAGCCTATCTCAACATCACTATTCAAACGAACTGTTAATGTGACAGTTTCTCCTACTTCAATACTGGAACTTGAAACTGCTATGGAAGCCCCTGCTGTTTCTGCGTTTACCTTTTGAGGAAACAGCGAAATAAGCATGATAATGCAAATGAACGCTGATAGAATTTTCCTTTTCACACTACATCTTCCTTTCCTTATTGTTCTATAGTATATTCTTTTAGGATATGCTTACGAATCATTAATAAATCAACAGCATTAATTCCAGCTTCATTTTTATCTACATTTGCTGCTTTTTTATAAAGATCTGTTAATGTACCAGGATTCATAATTTCTTTTCTGACCGCCAGTAAATCAATGGCATTGATACTGCCATCACCATTTACATCTCCATAAATCATGATTTGATATGTTATCTCTTCACCAGATACTTCAACTTTTAATTGATCTGATGTTGCTATATTATCTGAATTTTTCTTCTCCTGATTATCCCGGTAAATCTTTGGCTGATATTCGGTTGACATACCTAGTTTTTCTATAAATTCTCCCACTGTCATGTCTGGTAAAACACCAGAAATCACTTTATTTTGCTGATCAAAATGAAATTCATCCCCAAATAATTCAGAAATATTTTCTACTTCTTTTCGGACAACGGTAAGCACATACTCCCTTACATCACCATTTTGAGCTGTAACACGAATCGGAATACGATTGATTCCAACCTCTAAATCTACTTTTTGTGTTACACTGTTCTTTCCAGTCTGAATACCAGAAATTTCAATCTTAGCATTACTGTTTACTGTTGCAGCGGAAATCTCCAGGGATTTCACATCATATTCTACAATAGAATCGTATTCATTTACCTGATTCGCTTTAAAAGTCGGTGTTAAATCAGCATTACTTAATGTCAGTGATTTCAACCAGTTATTTGGACTTCCTGTAGATTCAGGTAAGGCACAAACTTTTGAAGGCATATTTAAGTATACCGGAATTACAAAGGTCATTGGAGTATCCAGCATATCATAACTCTCATATGCAGAGTACATCTTTGTCGCCTCACTTTTAGGTGCTTCTACATTCGTCATGTACTGATGAGCGTATAGCCCATTCGTAATTTCCACATCAAACTTTTCTAAATATAATGTGTATTGTCCTTTATTAATATAATTCTTTCCTAAATAGTATGAGCCACCTTTTATGGAAATGTATTGACTTGTCCATGGGAGTAAATATTCAGAAGCTTTTCCGGTTGCATCAGAAGCCCATTTTAATCCATTTAGTACGGCTCCTCCTGTAGCAGAGTCATTGGCTCCTATGTTATAAAAATTATAAATTCCAGGATAGGTAGAATTTGTACCAGAAGTAGAACCACTACCAGAAGCTCCTACTTCTTGTCTGACTCTGGAAGCCAAATGATACGGACTCACTTTCGAATATTCTGCTGCTGCCATAAAGGCATCAGAATATAAATACGTCTGTCCCTCATAAGTAATTTCTGTGTTGCTCATGAAACTTCCGCTTAAAATAGCTTCTACTCCTTCTTTGGTTTGCGTATCCGCAGAATATGCCAGGCTTTCAAATTGGAAAATCTGGGTTTCGTTTAAAAAATTACGAGGGTCCAGATAATATTTCAATACATCATCTGATACTGCATACCAGGAATTATTACCAGCTCCATCATATGGATAGTAAGTATCTGTTGCCCAATCGTAAAGTGCTTCTGTAGAACGATAGGAAATCGGTCGTATGCAGGAAATGGTATTACGGATTCTTCCTTGTTTCGATTTTTCATTTTCTACAACAACATCCCATGCTAATCCGGTTTGTAATGCTTTAAATTTCCAATCCGGATGTTTCTCATGAAGTTCCCTTAAATAAACCTTATAACTTGAAGGAAATCCTTCTTCCTCCAGCATTACCTCAAATTCTTCGTCTGATAATTCCACGTCACCAGGTTCTTCTGTCGTATCTTCCGTACTACCTGAATCCGGCATCTGTGTTATGGTAATATAAGAAGCAGAAACAAATCCTTGTAATTTTGTATTTTCATATGTAAATTCTATCTCATACCATCTTGGATTGTTCACATTATTCACAGTTACTTCATCCAAAATAATAACTTCCGTCCCCATGCCTATCTTTACGTTTACGCCATTATAGGTTAATTTATCATAAGTAGTTCCAGCCCCTGTTCTGACATTTAATCCATTGGGGGCATTTTCGTTTACAACACCTTTTTTCTGCTCTGTGGCACTTGCAAGTCCCGCAAGCATTGGTATAAAAATAATCGATACCAAAGCTATCATCAGCACAAAAAAAGTAATCTGTCGCTTTTTTAAAAAGCGCATTCTATCCACACTCCTTATCTCATGCAAAATCTTCAGATGGCTTTACCATTTTGCACATCTTTTATGATTGTATCATATTTTTTGCTTGAAATCATCATAAATATCAATATTTTTTTCTAATACGACAAAAATCCCCTGACCTTGGGACTCATTCCTCCATGGTCAGGGGATTCAGATACGTTTTTGACTATTGTTCGTCTATCGCTTTACCGATGTCATTTCTCATATATTTATTTTCGAATTCAATCCATTTGGTAGCTTCATAAGCATTAGCACGGGCTTTTCTTAAATCTTCACCCTTTGCTGTCACACCTAATACACGACCTCCATTGGTAACAATCCCTTCCTCTGTCTGCTTAGTACCTGCATGAAATACATAATAACCATCTTTGTTTTCGAACTGTTCGAATCCACTGATTACAAATCCTTTTTCGTAATGTTCCGGATATCCATCTGATGCCAAAACAACACATACAGCAGCATTGTCTTCAAATTGTAAATCGATTTCATCCAGTTTACCATCGATACATGCTTCAAATACATCTACGATATCATTTTTCATTCTTGGTAACACTACCTGAGTTTCAGGGTCACCAAATCTGGCATTATATTCCAACACCTTAACACCCTTCGGAGTAATCATAAGACCACAGAACAATACACCAACAAAAGGTCTGCCTTCTGCTGCCATGGCATCCATGGTTTTTTGATAGATTTCCTTTTTGCAGAATTCATGGATTTCTTCTGTATAGAATGGGCTTGGAGAAAAAGTACCCATACCACCGGTATTTAGTCCCTGGTCGCCATCCTTGGCTCTCTTATGATCCTGGGCAGAAGTCATGGTTTTAATGCTCTTACCATCGCAAAAACATAATACAGAAACTTCTCTTCCTGTCATAAATTCTTCAATTACAATTCTGTCTCCTGCGGAACCAAACTGCTTATCTAACATAAGAGTCTTTACGCCTTCTTTGGCTTCTTCTAAGGTATTACAGATTAATACACCTTTTCCTAACGCAAGGCCATCTGCTTTTAATACAATCGGCATATCCGCAGTTTCCAGGTAAGCAATGGCTGCTTCCGGATTATCAAAGGTTTCATATGCAGCGGTAGGAATGTGATACTTCTTCATTAAATCCTTTGAAAATGCCTTGGAACCCTCAATTTCAGCAGCATTCTTTCTTGGTCCGAATACTCTTAATCCTTCTGCTTCAAAAGCATCCACAACACCCATTACCAATGGGTCATCCATTCCAATTATAGTTAAATCTATAGCTTCTTCTTTCGCAAATGCAACTAATTTTTCAATATCCGTAGCTGCGATAGAAACACATTCAGCCAATTGTGCAATTCCGGCATTTCCCGGTGCACAATATATCTTATCTACTTTTTTACTTTGTGCAACTTTCCATACAATGGCATGTTCTCGTCCGCCACCGCCAACGATTAGTACTTTCATGCTTTTTCTCCTCGTTATTCTTCTATGATTACTTTATTTTGTTCCACTTTTATCTTTCCGTTTGCGATATAGTCAATGGCTTTTGGTAGTAGTATCCACTCTGCTTCTTCCATCACTCTTTGCTGCAATACTTCCTTTGTATCATCCTGCTTTATCATCACCGGCTGTTGGAAAATAATCGGACCGGTATCCGTTCCTTTATCTACAAAATGAACCGTAGCACCTGTTACCTTTACGCCTCTTTCCAGCACCGTTTCATGTACAGTAAGTCCATAATAACCAGTACCGCAAAAAGAAGGAATTAAAGATGGATGAATGTTAATAATACGATTTTCATAGGCATCAATCATTTTTTCCGGAATGATAACCAGACATCCTGCTAATACCACCAAATCAGGTTTTAAATCATCCACTGCTTTTAATAAGGCATCATTGAATTTTTCCCTGTTTTCATAATCTTTCGGAGATACACAGATTGAAGGGATATCATGATTTTTTGCACGTTCCAGTGCATAAGCGGATTTATTATTAGAAATTACTCCAACAAGCTGGGTATTCGTAATAGTTCCATTCTGAACACCATCTATAATCGCCTGTAAATTCGTACCTCCACCAGATACCAATACTGCTACTCTTAACATAATGTTACACCCTTTTCTCCAACTTCTGTATGACCAACTACAAAAGCAGTTTCTCCTGCTGTTTCTAATGCCTTAATTGCCTTGTCAACGTCTTCTTTCGCAACTGCAATCATCATACCTACACCCATATTATAGGTATTGTACATCATTTCTTCCTGAATATTTCCCTTTTTCGCCATTAACTTAAAGATAGCTGGTACTTCATAGCTGTTCTTGTCAATCACTGCACGGATTCCATCTGGAAGCATTCTTGGAATGTTTTCATAAAAACCACCGCCAGTAATATGGCTGCAAGCCATAATCTTAACACCGGATTCTTTTACACTTCTTAAAGCCTTTACATAAATCTTAGTTGGTGCAAGTAATGCTTCTCCTAAGGTCTTTCCTAATTCATCATAATAAGTATCTAAAGATTCTTTGGTCATATCAAATACTTTACGAACCAGCGAAAATCCATTACTATGTACTCCACTGGAAGCAATACCGATAATCACTTCATCACCATCTAATTCTTTTCCTGTAATTAAATCCTTTTCATCTACAACGCCAACTGCAAAACCAGCTAAATCGTATTCATCTTCCGGATAAAATCCAGGCATTTCTGCCGTTTCACCACCAACTAATGCCGCATCAGATTGCAAACAACCTTCTGCTACACCGCTTACGATAGTAGCAATCTTTTCTGGTACGTTCTTACCACATGCAATGTAATCTAAGAAAAACAAAGGTTCTCCACCTGCACATGCAATATCATTTACACACATCGCAACACAATCAATTCCAATCGTGTCATGTTTATCCATAAGGAAAGCTAATTTCAACTTTGTTCCAACACCATCTGTTCCTGATACTAAAGTTGGATTTTCCATATCTTTAAATTTCTTCATTGAAAATGCACCAGAAAAACCTCCAATGTTTGTTAATACTTCTGGACGCATGGTAGCCTGAACATGCTTTTTCATAAGTTCTACTGACTTATATCCTGCTTCAATATCAACTCCGGCATTTTTGTAATCCATTTGATTATCCTCCTTAAATTAACACGTTTCTTTGTAATCTTGTCCTACGCTTTTAAATTTCATTTTCTGCACCACATTATTATGTAGTTGCAAAACTAATATACCATACCTTTTTCGTTTTTTCTATAAGAAAATACATTTTCCATTACATTTGTTCTAAATAGGCCTGATATTTGATGTCTTCTAATTTCTTTGCTTTTTCATCCACCATATTTTTTAAACTCTTTGCATAATCAGAAACCTTCTGGCTTAATGCTTCATCATTAGTAGCTAAAATTTTAGCTGCTAATAGTCCTGCATTTAATGCTCCATTGATGGCAACGGTAGCCACTGGGATTCCTGGTGGCATCTGAACAATAGAATATAAAGAATCTACTCCTCCTAATGCCTTAGTCTGAACCGGTACGCCAACTACCGGTAATGTAGTCATGGAAGCCACCATACCAGGTAAATGTGCAGCACCACCGGCTCCGGCAATAATTACTTTTAATCCGCGTTCTTTTGCAGTTTTTGCGTACTCTACCAGTTTATCTGGTGTTCTATGGGCAGAAACTATGGTTAGTTCATACTCAACTCCTAAATCATCTAACATCTTTGCAGCATTTGACATAACAGGAAGGTCCGAATCGCTTCCCATAATAATTCCTACTTGTACCATACTTTTTCTCCTTTTTATTCTTCCTCTGAAAAATATATTTTTTCGTGTGCATAACGAACTTGTCTTAAGGCTTCTTCCAAGGTATCTGCCGAAGCGGTAATATGCCCCATTTTTCTGCCTACCGACACTGTTTCTTTACCATAAATATGTATTTTCACATCCGACATCTGATAGGCTTCGTTAAGACCATGTAAATTAGCCTTGCAATTCTTTGTACCAATGATATTTTTCATTACAGTAGGGCGAATTAACCCAGGATTTCCTAAAGGCAATCCTAAAATTGCACGAATATGTTGTTCGTACTGTGAAGTGTAACAGCCTTCTATGGTGTAATGTCCGGAATTATGAGGTCTTGGAGCCAATTCATTTACCAAAACCTCTCCATCCTTGGTAACAAAAAGTTCAATACAAAGCATTCCATAGGCTTTAAATGCCTTGGTTGCTCTTTTTGCAATATCCATAGCCTTTTCCTTCGCCTGTTCCGAAACCACTGCCGGAACTGTAGTTTCATCCAGTATACTGTTTACATGAACATTTTCTGCGATTGGAAAAACTTCCACTTCACCCTTGGTATTCTGACAAACCAGAATAGAAACTTCTTTTTCAAAAGGTACAAATTTCTCCACCATCAATGGCAATGTTCCGGCGCCTAAGGATTCATATGCAGTGACGATTTCCTCCCCAGAATGAATCACTGCGTTTCCTTTTCCATCATATCCCCCGGTACAGGTCTTTAATACCAAAGGATATCCAAAGCGTTCTGGTGCTTTTTTCAGTTCATCCAGACTTTTGATTTCTTCAAATTCCGGTACCGGTAAATCATGTTGTTTTAACCATAATTTCTGGTCGTATTTGTTTTGGATATGAAGCAAAGTTTCACTGGATGGATATACTTTATATCCTTTTTCCTCCATTTTCTGCAATGCTTTTACGTTAATGTGTTCAAATTCATAAGTTACTACATCCACTTTTGATGCAAGTTCCAGCATGGCATCCATATCATCAAATCCCGCAACAATATGTTCATCTGCAATACTATCCGCCGGACATTTTGGTGTTGGGTCTAAGATTACAAAATAATAATCCAGCCTTTTGGCATCTAAAATCATCATTTTTCCAAGCTGGCCTCCGCCAACAATTCCTATTTTCTTCATGTTTCCTCCTATTTCGCCATAAATGGTTCATTTAACATTTGTGTTCCTTCCAGCACAAAACGACCATCTTTCATAATATTCACACAAGTTCCATCCTCATGTACTGATGTAATTTCACCAATTTCATCATATGGAATGGTAATATCTGTATGAATATTAAAATATGCTTTTTTCATATCCGTATGTCGTAGTTTTGAATAGGAATTTTCCTTTGCAGTTACTTCTTTTCCATCCGGATTAAAAATTCTGTTCTCCTCAGACATGCTGTAACAAGTGTCACCTACCGCAAAGTGAGGTCCCATCTTTTCCACGATTAAAATCGGAAGCTTATATACAATATGATAACGATTTGCCATTACATAAGCTGTAGTATTGGTTCCAATGGCAAATTCTCCAATCGGAAGTGTTTCCCTATTCATTAACAGATTTTCTTTGATAAACTTTTGATTTTCTTCTTCCGTATCAAAATTATCACAATCATATTCTTTTATGACGCCATCTTCAAACACCAATTTCAGATTCACAAATTTCAGTTCATTCAAATATACTTCACTGACATTTAAAGTTCCTTTGGTACCTTCCAGTTTTGGTGAAGTAAATACCTCTCCTACCGGAATGTTTACATCTGCCAGACAATTTTCGAAATTGGTATATTTCTCTTTATTCTCATTTTCCTGCATAGACACCATAATATCTGTCTGGTTTCCATCTTTTCCTTTTACCTTAATGAATTTTGCTTCATTTAATTCCCTAATTAAAGTTTCCTGAATCTTTAAATATAATTCCTGATCCAGGGTATTTACTTTTATGGTTTCTTCAAAAATTTCTTCGAAATTTTCAGAAATCTCCGGAAGTGGAAATGCAATAATTGTAAAGCTATACTCACTTCTTGGCATATATTCATTTACAATTCTTCCAACCGTAGAAGCAAGTTCCACAGAAAGTTCCTGTTGTTTTGATGACAGAGCTGCATTTTCTTTTTTGTTCTTTGGTTCAAACGGTGCCTCACCAAAGGTTTCTACTACAGCAGGACCAGCATTCCCTTTCGCCAGTTCTTTGTTGTTTTCATAGGTATTCTTAATGACATTTACTTTACGGTCAAGAAAAGCTGAGTCCAAAAAGTAAGTTTCATCCATTCTATGGTCGTATTCATATTGTTTATTTACACTAGTGGTAGTATAACCATTCTTACGAATACCGGATTTATTGATTCTGCTTACGGCTGTCCGGTAAATCACCGGCTCTAAATTGATTTCAGCAAACAATTCAATGGCACGTTTTATCATACGCTCAAAGCCTAAATGGAAGCGTATATTTACTGTTTTCTTCTTGGAAAGGTCGATTCCTGCTGCAACAAATCCTTTTTTATATCCTTCCACATAAGTGACTGCCATTTTATCAATAACTTCAGCAGATACCGAATTTAAATATCTTGCAATGCCAATTTCATTTTCAGAAATATACTCCCCATAACGGAATAAATATCTTAAATCTGATATATCAGAATTCATAATAATGTCTTTTGCAAAATCATAATCCGGATTTATTTGTTCTTCTGTGCGTTTTGCCACTAAAATATCTGCATAATCACTATAAAAATAATAAATAGAATCCTTGATTCCTTCTAAAGTAACCTCATCTTCGAAACGGTTATAAATCTCAATGAACAACTCGCAATGTATGGTGATTTCATACAAACGATTCTCATAAGCGTATGGAATCAAAGAATAATTCTCTGCATAAAGAAAACTAAGAATAGTTCCAAACTCTTCTCCTAACTGCGCTACGCAATATGCAGGATTGGCATAACTGCTTTCATAAGCATCCGGCATTAATTCTTTATATTCTTGTTTATTCTGTTGTTCCAGTTCTTCAAAATCCGTCTGGAACCATTCTGGATTTTTTACCTTGTCCAAAATACTCTTTAACATAAGAAATAAATTCACATTTGCTTTAAAATAAGAGCCAAATGGTTCCTTTATTTCCGTTTCCTTCAGCATGGAATGTATTCTTTCCATGGAAAGTTCGTATCTTTCTAAAATTCCTTCATTTTCTTCTTTTATAAATACATCCTGTTTTCTACTCATCGATTAAATTACCCTTTTCTACATTAAAATGAATGATTTGATTTATCAATTCTCCAAATTCCCTGGAAGCTTCCCCTACATTTTTATTCCGATTCTGCACCTGAGATTTCTTTACACCGTGTTCTCTCCATGCCCTTCCATCTGTCAAATGGTTTAAAATAATAGGTTGAAGACGGTCTAAGGCATTGGCAAATTTTGATTCCGGTGTTTCTTTTTCTTCAAACTCATCCCACAATGCCCGGACTTTTTTTCCCTGTTCTTCTGGCAATAGGTTAAAAATTCTTTCTGCAGCTTTTACTTCTCTTTCTCTTTTCGACAAGTTTCCGTTTTCATCATAAGCATAGGTATCGCCTGCATCGATTTCCACTGCATCATGAATCAGTACCATAGACATGGTTTTTAATACATCAATTTCCTGATTGGAATGTTCACTTAAAAGCATACACATCAAAGCCAAATGCCAGGAATGTTCTGCATCATTTTCATGTTTGCTCCCATCTGCAATATAGGATTGCCTGTTTATACTTTTTAATTTATCCAATTCATATACAAATTCTAATTGTTTTTTTAATCTTTCATCCATTTTCGATTCCTCATTCCTTAAATTCCAAGTACTGTTTAAACAGTAACTTTTTTCAATTTACAATCCTGATGCAAATAAAAAAACATCAAATAGTATCATTAATGTATTTATAATCAATGAAATATATTTTAATTTAGGCAAGGTATCTTCATCTTTTAATGTTTCTACCGTTAATATAAATCCACATAAAGACAATGCAAAGGATAAAAATCCCAATGCCCCCATGAAACGTCCATTGAAATTCTTATCCGTTACTCCGGCAACCACGGCTCCAGCAACAGCAAGTAAACTTAATACTCCTAAAAAAATCGACACCTTTGCCTCTTTCGATTGTACTTTCGCAGTAAAATTATATGCATTTTTATTTCTCATGACTTTTTCCTTCTTCCCGTATCCAAAATACATTGCCACAAAAGATAAATCAAATATCCAATGATGCCTCCCAATGTATTCAAAAACAAATCATCCACATCAAATACACCTATTCGAAACAATAACTGAATCATTTCTATCGTCAAGCTAAACAAAAAAACAAAAAGAACACAAAGAAAAGAGAACGTCTTTTTCCGCCGTATGATTGGAATCATAAAACCTAGAGGTACGAATCCAATCACATTTCCTAGTAGATTTAACATAATTTCTTTTGTACTAAAGTATTTCGCGCCATTTAGAAACCGTTTGATTTCCTGAAACAAAACAAGATTATACCTATAATATGTATATTCTTTCCGCTCACTCAAAAGCAAAAAATAAATTAATACTACAAAGTAAATCCAAAAGAAACAGTGAAGTAAATGAAATTTTGCCTTATTTGTGTCCTTAGTCAAAATTTTCACCTCATATTAAATCATTATAGAATGAACTCGAAAAGGGAGACTCTTTTGAGTTTCCCTTTCCAATCCTAAAACAATACATCTTTTTTGGCTTTTAATAATTTTCCACCATTGATAATAGAGATAATTCCAAATCCAACTCCCATTACAATAAGTCCAACACCTATCACAATGTTCCATGCCCCACTGGATTTCATTACTTTATGCACTCTTTCCATATAACTACCTCCTATTTTACTCCATATTGTTCATAATATGCATCAATCGCAGCTTTTATTGTATCGTCGATAATTATTTTTCCCTTATATTCTTTGTTATACAAATGTTCGATTACTTCTGCCATAGTAACAATAGCGGTAGTCTGAAGTCCATATTTTTCCTGAATCTCTGCTAAGGCACTCTTTTCACCCTTACCGCGTTCCATACGGTCCACGGAAACAACAAGACCTAATACGGACACATCTCCCTGAGCCTTTACGATAGGAAGAGTTTCTTCAATGGAAGTTCCTGCTGTAGTTACATCTTCGATAATGACTACTTTATCGCCATCTGCAATAGGACTTCCTAATAAAATACCAGTATCACCATGATCCTTTACTTCTTTACGATTAGAACAGTACTTAATGTCTACTCCAAATTTATCTGAAATCTCCATGGTAGTGGCAACTGACAATGGAATTCCCTTGTATGCAGGACCAAATAATACATCAAAATCCAATCCAAATTTATCTTTAATCGCTTGTGCATAATATCCACCTAAACGCTTTAACTGTGCACCTGTACGGTAAAATCCGGTATTTACAAAAAACGGTGTCTTTCTTCCGCTCTTGGTTACGAAATCCCCAAATTTAAGAACGTTACAATCAATCATAAATTCAATAAATTCTTTTTTATATTGTTCCATGAGTTTTTTCTCCTTATTTCTTCCAGTCTTTATCCTAAACCTCAATGATTCACGACATAATCTCGGCTAAATTATGTTTTAAGTCTATCACACTTTGACACTATTTTCAACGTATCTTTAGCAAATGTTTACTGCACCAACTAATTCGTTAATATCCTTGATTCCATATTGTTTCATATATGCTTCGATTCCATCTACAATTTCTATAGTTGCAGTAGGATTGTAAAAGTTTGCAGTTCCTACCGAAACCGCAGTGGCTCCTGCTAAAATAAATTCCATGGCATCTTCCCAGTTCGCAATTCCACCCATTCCGATAATAGGAACATTCACTGCATTGGCTACCTGATACACCATACGCACTGCTACCGGTTTTATAGCAGGACCGGAAAGTCCACCTGTCTTATTTGCAAGGGCAAATTTCCGTTTGTGCACATCGATTTTCATTCCTGTTAAGGTATTAATCAAAGAAAGAGCATCGCTTCCTCCATCCACCGCCGCCTTTGCCATTTCTGTAATGTCTGTTACATTAGGGGACAATTTCATGATAACCGGCTGCTTTGCTACTTTTTTTACTGCTTTCGTAATCTGGTTTAATGCCTTCGGGTCTTGTCCAAAAGCAATACCGCCTTCCTTTACATTTGGACAGGAAACATTAATTTCTAATAAATCCACAGGTTCCTCTCCTAAACGCTCTACTACTTCTACGTAATCTTTTTCTGATTTACCACAGACATTTACTACGATTTTTGTGTCGTATTCCTTTAAAAATGGAATATCCCTTTTCGCAAATACATCAATTCCAGGATTCTGCAATCCAATGGCATTCATCATACCACCATAGGTTTCTGCAATACGAGGAGTGGGATTTCCCGGCCAAGGTATATTGGCAACACCTTTGGTTACCACTGCACCTAAACGGTTCAAATCTACAAACTGGCTGTATTCTGCACCGGAACCAAAGGTGCCGGAAGCTGTCATAACGGGATTTTTCAAGGTAACACCTGCAATATTTACCGAAGTATTCATATCTATACCCATGCATTTCGCAAACCACTTGCGAAACTGCCCAAATAAAACAGATCAAAAGAACGGGCATTTTGCACTTTTCCTTTCCTTTGTTTATTTCTTTCGACCTTTTTCTTAAAGTTTAATTTCCCTTGCTTCAAAAACAGGGCCGTCTTTACAGATACGCTTATTATCTACGTTAGTATGATGGTCGATTCCATTTGACTTACATACACAAGCAAGACATGCTCCGATACCACATGCCATTTTCTCTTCTAAGGAAAGATAAGCTTTTATTCCTTTTTCGATGGCATATGCCTGAATCGCCCGAAGCATTGGAGTCGGTCCACAAGCATAGATGACATCTCCTTCAATACCATTTTGTTTTATGGCATCCAATACATTTCCCTTCACTCCGGTTTTTCCATCTTCAGAAGCAATACTGATACTACCATAGGCTTCAAATTCATTTGCTAAAAAGATTTCATCCCTGAACCCTAATACTATGTTTTTCTCACAGTTTAGTGTTTTTGCTAATTCAAGCATTGGAGGAATACCGATTCCACCTCCAATTAAAATTGCTTTTCCTTCTTCTATTGGGAATCCATTGCCTAATGGCCCCATAATTTCTATGGTGTCATTTTCAACCAGCTTACAAAACTCATTCGTTCCCTTTCCAACCACACGATAAACGATGCGAAGGGTTGTTTCTCCAATTTCACAAATACTGATAGGTCTAGGTAATAATGCACTTCCGTCTTTACAGTACAGAGAAATAAACTGACCTGGTTTCGCCTCCCTGGCTGCTTCCTTACATTCTAAAACCATACTATAAACATCTGTGGCTATCTTTTCCTGAGACTTTACCACCGCAATTCCTTTGTATGTGCTCATAACATCCTCCATTTATTCCGCCTTTTATTCTGAAAGAGCTCCCTTGATATCCTCAATCATATCAATCACTGCCTGTCTTGATGCTTCTTCGAAATGTTCCGGTGTGAATTTTGCATAAGCTTCCTGTTTATACGCTGCAATGATACCTCTGGAAGAGTTTACAATAGCACCCAAACCATCTTTGTTGAAATAGTGTACTAAATCTTTTGCTTTTCCTCCCTGTGCACCGTAACCAGGAACCAAAATATAGGTATTTGGCATAATCTTTCTTAATACTTTACCCATTTCCGGATAAGTAGCACCTACTACCGCACCAACATAACTATATCCTTTTCCCATATGCTGTTCGCCCCACTCAGCCACTTTCTTTCCTACCAATTCATATAATGGGGTGCCGTCTACCAACTGATCCTGAAATTCTCCACTGGATGGATTAGAAGTTTTCACCAAAACAAAGATACCTTTATTTTCTTCCTTACAAACATCGATAAATGGCTTCACACCATCCGTTCCCAAGTAAGGATTTACTGTTACAAAGTCTTCATCAAAACCGTAGAAGCTATTTGCACCCACCTGTACTTTTCCAACATGTCCAACTGCATAAGCAGTAGAGGTAGAGCCAATGTCGCCACGTTTGATATCTCCAATGATTACTAAATCTTTTTCCTTACAGTAATCTACGGTCTTCTTAAACGCAACCAAGCCTGGAATTCCAAATTGTTCGTACATTGCAATCTGTGGCTTTACTGCTGGAATTAAATCACAGGTAGCATCTACAATCTTTTTATTAAACTGCCAGATTGCTTCTGCTGCGCCTTCCAAAGTTTCTCCATATTCTTCAAAGGCTGCCTTCTTGATATGCTCCGGTACATAAGCAAGCATAGGGTCTAGTCCAACCACAATGGGAGCCTGTAAATTTGTAATTTTGTCTATTAATTTGTTAATCATAACTTTATCCTCCTATATGAACTTGCATGAATCAAATACAATATTTCCACCTAATATGGTACAATTTACTCTTCCCTTTACTAACTTTCCGTCAAAAGGTGTATTAGTAGCTTTGGAACGGAACTTACCTGCATCAATTACCACTTCTTCTGAAGGGTCAAAGATTACAACATCTGCTACCATTCCTTCTTCGATGCGTCCACGCTTATCATCAATACCTAAAATTTTTGCAGGATTATAACTCATCTTTTCTGCCATTTGTAATGGAGTCAGAATTCCCCGTTCTACTAAAGCCGTGTAAGTCAAAGCTGCACTGGTTTCCAAACCTACGATTCCAAATGGTGCTTCTTTGATTCCTTTGCTCTTCTCATCTTTATGATGTGGGGCATGGTCTGTAGAAATGGCATCTAAAACTCCTGTCCTCAAACCTTCAACAATAGCCTTCACATCCTTTTCACTCCTTAAAGGCGGATTCATTTTAAAATTAGCATCGTCTTTGTCAATCACAGAATCTGATAAAATAAAGTGATGCGGACATGCTTCCCCGGTTACATTTATCCCCATTTCCTTTGCCATCTTAATCAGCCGAACAGCACCTTCTGTGGATACATGACAGATATGCAGCCTGACACCAGTTTCATTGGCAAGAAAAATATCTCTGGCAGTGATAATATCTTCTACCGCATTTAAAATTCCAGGTATTCCTAAACTTCGTGATACAGAGCCTTCGTTCATGGCACCATCTTTCACTAGATTTTTTTCTTCACAATGAGCCATAACCAACGCATCCATATCCTTTATCTGCTTTAATGCCTCATAGTAAAGGTTAATATCCATCACACTCTTACCATCTTCACTAAATGCAATGGCACCTGCTTCTTTCATGGCTTTTAAATCAACCAGTTCTGTTCCTGCCATATCTTTCGTAATCGCACTAAGCTGACAGACATTGGTGGTGGCATTTTTTGCCTTATCCAAAATATAATTTAAAGTCTCAACACTATCTACCGCCGGTTTGGTATTTGGCATAGCACATACGGTAGTTACTCCTCCGGCTGCCGCTGCCTTAGCTCCGCTTATAATATCTTCTTTATGAGTAAAACCAGGATCTCTAAAATGTACATGTAAATCAATGAAACCAGGCATCACAAACTTTCCTCTGGCATCGATGATTTCATCTGCATTTTCATCAATATATCTGGCTATGCGGACAATTTTATCCTCTTCAATCAAAACATCTGCTACCTGATCAAAATTCGTTGCCGGATTCAGTACCCGGCCATTTTTAATAAGTATTTTCATGCTTATAGTTTCCTTTCCTTATGATATTTTTATCATTTCATAAAGTCATACTTTTACATGTAATCACGAAAAGCATTGTCTTTTAACCCTGGTATTATTCTACCACAAGCTACCTGCATTTTCAAAAACAATCGATGCTTTTTTCATATTGATAATAATTTTTCATCTTTCCAATCCGTCTTACTGCTCCCACATGGGTTAAAATGTTTAACACTATCTGTGAAAGATTTTTTCCAATCCCTGCTGCTTTGGCAAAATCAGTACTAGTGAATCCTGTTTCTAGTATTTCCGGTAGAAACGTTGCATAATCATAAACCTCATTGATATAAATCTCATCCAAGATTTTAGTAGGAATACGGTCATTGCACTTTGCTCCATTTTTCGGATTTTTTCGTTTTGGATTCAGCACTCGATATTCTTCCACCCCAATCAAGACAAGGCACAGATGAAACCTTGGATCGGTAAGATATTGCTTTACCTTATAAAGTTCCGGAAAAGCCAGATATTTTCCTGCCTTCATTTTACAAAGCCTTCCAGGAGATATTTCTCCGGTGGAAGGTTCAATATAAAAAGACTGTCGTTCCACAACTACAGGATGCACCACTGTCACATGATAATTTAGCAAAAATTCATCTAGTTTCGGTCTTAGACGATTCAGTTGTTTTGTCTGAATTTCAATAATATCCTCACCATTAAAAATATCTGCTATTTTTTTCCCAATGGGTATTTCATGTTTTTTATCATCCGGTTCAAAGTAGTACTTAAGCACCGAATGAACTGTCTTTTCGCTTAAAGTACCGATTCCATCCGTGATTTTTATCTGGTCTTTTCCCTTTTCTAAAGCATATAAAAACCGTTCTTCGCTAATATAATCTGTCATATTTCTATTCTACTACAACACGTTTAAAATTCTTCTTTCCTCGTTTTACAACCAGACCTTCTCCTTCAAAAGCATCCTTGCCATAAGTTGTTTTAATATCTGTCACCTTTTCTCCTTCTACCGTTACGCCACCTTGTTCTACGGCACGTCTTCCTTCAGAACGGGATGGTACTAAACCTGACTTTTGAAGAACTGCTAAAATATCAATGTTACCGTCTGTAAAATCTTCTGCTGTTAAAACTGCCTTAGGCATATTTTCGGCATTTTGTCCTGAAAATAATGCTTTTGCAGCTTCGTCTGCCTTCTTGGCTTCTTCTTCTCCATGTACTAACTTGGTAAGTTCAAATGCCAGGATTTCTTTTGCAGTATTTAACTGGCTTCCTTCCCATTGATCCATTTCATCAATTTGTTCTAATGGAAGGAAAGTCAACATTCTTAAACATTTTAATACATCGGAATCCGCAACATTTCTCCAGTATTGGTAAAAGTCAAAAGGACTTGTCTTCTTAGGATCCAGCCACACTGCGCCAGACTGGGTTTTACCCATTTTCTTTCCTTCGGAATTTAGTAATAAATTAATGGTCATGGCATAAGCATCTTTTCCTAATTTTCTACGGATTAATTCTGTTCCACCTAACATATTAGACCATTGGTCATCTCCACCAAACTGCATATTACATCCGTATTTTTGAAATAATGCATAAAAATCATAACTTTGCATAATCATGTAGTTAAATTCCAAAAAGCTTAAGCCTTTTTCCATTCTTTGCTTGTAACATTCTGCAGTCAACATACGATTTACACTAAAGTGTGGACCGATATCACGAAGTACCTCTACATAATTTAAATCCAATAACCAGTCTGCATTATTTACCATAATTGCTTTTCCTTCAGAGAAATCGATAAATTTGCTCATCTGCTCTTTGAAACATTCACAGTTATGCTGAATGGTTTCTTTGGTCATCATCTGACGCATATCACTTCTTCCAGATGGATCTCCAATCATGGCAGTTCCACCACCAATTAATGCAATTGGCTTATTTCCAGCCATCTGTAGACGCTTCATTAAACATAACGCCATAAAATGACCTACATGTAAGCTGTCTGCGGTAGGGTCAAAACCAATGTAAAATACTGCTTTCCCATTGTTTACTAATTCTTTAATTTCTTCTTCATCTGTTACCTGTGCGATTAATCCTCTCGCAACCAATTCGTCGTATACTTTCATATTCTTGTTCCTTTCTTTTTTTGCTTTTCTTCAAAAGAAAAAGCCTTCGTCCCTCTCATTTGAAAAGGACGAAGGCTAAACTTCGTGTTACCACCTAATCTTTATAGATTTCTCACGAAATCTACCTCAACAAGTACTTTTACGATAGAAATAAATCTGCATCAACTTTCCCATAAAATCAATCATACTTATGCACCTTTGCAATCCGTCAAAGCACTTTTCCATTATAACGTATGGATTACGTCACCGCCTACTTTTATCTTCTGAAAGAGAAATAAGTTCAGGGTGCAGCTCAAAGATGTATTCAAAGAAATCCTACCTGCGCCTCTCATCCGACGGCAACTTTCTGTAAGCGGTGTTTCTTCTACTTCTTCTTGTCACAGCTTTTCACATGTTATTAGCATTATAAAAAAGAATCTAATGCTTGTCAATTATTTTAAATTATTTTTACCACTTTCTTTTTCTAAATCTTAAGAAATAGAAACCTGCACCTCCGGCAGCTGCGGTGCCACCTACTGCTGCCGCTGCATATAACGGCAACTGACTCTTTTTATCTTTTTTACTTTCTTCCACCTTCTGCGTTTCTTCCGGCTTATCTGAAGGATTTGAATCATCCGCATTCTGATTTATCGTTTCTGTAGTATTCGTATTTTCTGTAGCATTACTGTTTTCCGAAGAAATAAGTTCCGGATCCAGCCAGTCCATATCAACCTCAATCTCTTCTTTATCCTTTGGATCTGCTACAATATCAGATTGATCCAATACCGGAGTCTCTGGAAGAGAAGAATTCGGTTTAGAAGTATTCTCTGTCATTGTGGATTGGGAAGTGGTTGGCTTGGTAGTCGTCGGTTTTGTAGTGGTTGGTTTGCTATTGTTATTATTGCTGCTATTATTACTGCTGTTATTATTGTTATTACTGCTTGGTTTTTCTACAATATCCGACTCATCAAATACCGGCTTATCTGTTCCAGTGTTTGGTTTTTCTTCCGGCTTTTCTTCATTTCCTTCTTCCTCCGGTTTTTCTTCTTCTGTTTTCTCTTCTTCCTCTTTAGGCTCTTCTTTCGCAGGGATTGTAATAGTGTAAACAGCCTTCTTTATAGAACTTTGTTCTTTTCCTTCCTGCACAGCAATCGCCTTAACAACATACTTTACACTTTGACCTTCGATTCCATCCAGTTTAATGGATGTCGTATATTTAGTGCTTGCAGTAGTAGGGTCACTTCCATCTAAGGTATAGTAAACAGTCGCTCCGCTTGGAATATTAACAATGTCAAGGCTTTGATTTGCCTCATACTCTCCTTCCGGTAAGTTAAATTCCGGTGCAGCACACTGATTATCTCCCTGTACTGTCACATGAATTTTCACTTCCAGTGAAACATTATTAGAATCGATATTTTCAGGCAACATTACAATACCCGTTATTGCAAATGTCTGTTGTGTTTTTAAAGTTTTATCATAAGTAGTACCATCTGCTAAGGTCTGCAAATTCCAAACAACGGAAGCTGATGTAATAGCAACATCTTCTGTCGTAATCTTTACTGTAGTTGGAAGACCCATAGACGCTACATCTAATGCTGTTCCATTTGGAACACCTGTAACATCAGAAGGCTGTTCTACAGACAGGAGTTTCGCAAGCGGCTTGGCTGCTGTTGTTGCCTTAATTTCATCACTACCTGTTCCTTCATAAGTTTTTTCAGCATCTCCTATGTAAGCATGTATCTTATAAGTATACTCACTGCCATCTGATACATTTAAATCTTCATACATCACTTCCGAAGTTTCTTTCATCATATCCCATACTTTTGTTGCTTCATTATATTTATAAATACGATAGCCTGTGGCACCCTTTACTTTGTCCCAAGTTAATGTAATCTTTCCTTCGGCTGACTGTGCTGCGAAGTTTGTCACCTTAGCCGGCAACACAACAACCTTAGGCGAAATATAATAACCATCTGCATCATCCGCAAGGATATAAACTCTGGTAATTCCTGTGGAAACACCTTGAACATCTGCTGTATATGTACCCTTCGGTTCTACTGTGACAATATCTTCATCCTTTGACTGCCAGATAAATCCCCGATTGGTAGCACCATCCGTAGAAACAATATTAATAGCTTTCGTTTCTCCAATATTTACAACATATTCTTCATCTGCAACAATAGAATCTACAGGAACATATTCTTCCACCGTAATCCACTTATCCCGACTACTTTCTGTACATACATACATATATCCTTCATGTATAATATATGGTCGAACCATGTACCCATACCTCTGACCAAAAACCAATCCGGTGTCCGAATAAACATAATACTCAGTTCCATCATCTCCCGTTGTTTTCTTCAAATCTTCTAGTGGAATATACTTCACAGGATAATATACCATACCTGTAGCTCTTGAAATCATATAACCATCGATTTCAGATTCCTGAGGAATCGCTTTCCATTTTATATCCACATCCTGATATTCTGTAGAAAGTAAAATTTCTGTTACTTTATAATTTGGTACAATACCAACCGGTATAGTAGTACTAACACCTTTATAATCCTGTGATTTAAAAGTAAGTGTAGTAAATCCTTCTTTTAATCCTTTTATTTTTCCACTGCTAATTGAATTCTGATTCACAACTTCACACAGATTCGCATCTCCTATTTCCCAGTTTATCTTAGCATTCTCTGCTGTTCCAGGATAATATTTTATCGACACATCTGCCGAATAACCCGGTGTAACTGAAACATGGGTTACACTCGGTGTAATGGATTGAATTACTTCCGAAGACTCTGTCGTTACCGTACAAATATCACTCGGAGTTCCTTCAACAATCACTTTCTGACCGGTTTCCCAACTGGTAACATAGCCTACCACATAATATTTGTACTGGGTATTGGCAGTTAAATTATTATCCGTATAATATGTAATTTCCGGCTTCGATAAATATGCGATGGACTTCCAGGTAGAGCTTGTTGCATCATAACGATACACCTGATAACCATAAATATGATCTAATGCATCCCATGTAATGGTTACAGAATTCTTCGTCGCAGTTGCTTTTGCATTTTGGACTTTATTCGCTTTGGAATAAATTCGATATGCAGTCTTATATTTAAAATCCGTAGTATATGCATAAATATCACAAACACCCGGTCCTTTTACAGTAACAAAACCGTTAGAGTCTACTACAGCTACAGAAGTATCAGAGCTTTCCCACTTTCCTACACCTTTGTTTACTGCAGTTTCCGGTATATACGTCGTTACTGATAATTGTATGGTATCACCAGTCTCATGAAAACCATAACCATCATTTAAAACGATTAATTTTACATTTATCGGACTGACATTTATTTTTATGGACTTCGTAATATTAGAACCATCTGTAGTAGAACAGGTAACAGTGGCTGTTCCAACTGCATGAGCATAAATCATTCCGTCCTCTGTTACAGTTACAACAGACTCATTCGAAGACCGCCACTCTAAATTCTGACTTACAGAATCATAAGGAAGAACCTGATACATTACTTTATGTCTATGATCCGGCTGCATCTCGAATTCTTCTGCTTCTAACACAATATCATTGGCTAAAGCATCTGCAAAATGAATCTTAACCTTTCCATAAGCCCCGCTTCCATCTTTAGAGGCTGCGTAAATATAAACATCACCGTTTTGTTTTTTTGTAACAACGCCATTCTCTACCGTAGCTATACTTTCAATTCCGGAAATCCAGTCGATTTCTCTATCTGTTACCTTTGTTCCATTGGCAAGTTTTACCACCTTATCTAATGTAACAGAATTACCTCGCACCGTAATATCCGTAACAGGTGTTCCGCCCTTTGTAATTTCTACGGAAGCTACTCTTTCTACACTTGTATCCAGGGTAAATTCCCGAAATGTATTCAGGGAATCGTCTATCTCATACCCCAATATTCCTTTTGCACCTTGTAAATCATTTCCTTTACAAATTAAATTATTAATATTAACATCTCGATACCATGAAATATACATCGTATCATTTGCATTTGTATACGCATAATTAGGACAATGATATACATTATTCGTAATTGTAAACGTGTTTATATTATTACTTAATGTAAACAAAGAATCATATACTCTCGAATTCTTGTTTTCATATGCATACGTGTAATCATAAATCACATTACCAGAAACCGTCACATTAGAATTTTCATCTCCGGTAGCTCCGTGGCAGAAAACTCTCATTTGGTTACCACCATAGTTAAAAAATCTCTCTCCGTATACTTTTAATGTATTATTTGTATTAACAGAAGCTCCACCTAAAGATGCAATTCCTTCCAAATAAATAATTTCATTATTATCATAGGTTCCATATGCTTCTACAAACTTACCTACATTCGCATCAGAAACCACTCTGTTCCCTCTAAAAGTAAGGTGTCCTGAGCTCATGGTAATATCTTGATTCTGACTTCCAAAGTATGTAATGAAAAATTCATTATTTCGTATGATAATATTATCATCATCTCCATTGCTGGAATCAAATATGTAAACGGACGGACCTTCACGTAAAATAATTTCAAACACATTGTTTTCTAAGACACAATTCGTAACATCACCAAAAGTCATAAATTTTGAATCAACTTCAGCTATAAAATGGTTTCCTGACATGTTTACATCATCCAAATTATTTGGTGTATAACCCACGGTAAAACACATCGTTCTCCACTGATGTACATTCTTATGAGGAGTTGTATATGAATATACTGTATTATTAATAAAATCTACGTTTTTAATATAGGAATTCACCGTATCTCCGGTCAAACTAAAGAAACCAATCTGCTCGTCTCTGGCATTATCATGCAATTCACAGTTCATAATCGTAATGTTCTCTGTTCCACCACGCCAGAAATCCATAATACCAAGATTCGCACCACGATAAGTACCACTCATCTGATACATAAAGCAGCTATCTACCGTAACATTTTTATTTCCTGTATATATGGTAAGATTTGTATACTGCTTATCCTCATAATATTCTCCGGACCACGCCTCCTGAGGTACATTATATGTGACATTATAAATATACATATTCTTACAGTCATATAAACACATCTGGCGCATGTATTTATATACATCTACTTCTCTCGCATCAATTTTAAAATTACCAAAAAAGACATTTTGAACATTACTACAACCAAAGAAAGGCTCTGAATAATTCTTATCTTTCTTATAATCATTATCCGTGAAAATAACAGACTTATCTCCTTCACCTATCAAACTGTAATCGGATGCATTTCCATGTACCTCATCTACTGCCTTGTATTCACCTTCCGGCAAATAAATCAATGCTCTGTCAAAATCAGAATTCTTTACACACTTATCACCAAATCTGATGGCGTCACTAATGCTATATTGATCTTCATGCACACCATCTCCCTTGGCACCAAACTGCTTTACTGACAAAACAGCCCATTTCTTTCCACCATATGTATAAGAATCCGGTTGTATGTTAGCATACAATCCGTTATTTAGCTGGATGGAACCGTCACCATCTTTTGTTTCGGATATCTTATAGGTAGCACCACCTAAATCTCCAGCTTCATAATATCCTTTTGTAGTTATGTACTTTCCTGATTTCATCAATGGATTTGTACTCTCCATTAATTCCGTAGCACTATCAAAAGTAAGAATAGACTGACTGGAATAATCTCCTCCAAAATTAAAACTCTTTAAAAAAGAATAATCCATATCCTTATATACGGACATGGTGGATATTACCACTCCATTACCTGTTTGTGCCTTGGAATTTTGGAATAATTTCGGCCAGGCTACTGCAAGTGCAGTAGAAAAAATAACCAACACCAATATTATCCCTATTTTTCGTCGCTTTTTCTTCATAGACTTCTCCTCCGTTCCGCTGTGTCCCTACAAATTATACTCATGTGTAGTTTATCATTGTTTTTTATATGTTGGCAAGCTATTTTATAAGGTGTTATGTAAAATTTATTCTTCTTTTTTGTTGAAATTCTACAACCTTTCATATATTTTTTCTTAATCAGCTTTTCATCTCTTCAGAACAAAGGGTGCAAGTTTGCATCAATCCTCGAGAAAATAAAAAACCTCATTGGGGTTATCTGTTTTTAAAGATTCCCCCAAAGAGGTTTTTTGACATTTCTGAAAATATATTTCGTACCTTCTCCAATCAGTACATTTTTTATTCCATAATACGATATTGGGAGCAAAAGATATTTTGGCCCCTGATATCATAATACTATTTTTTCTTACGGGTACTTACATCAAATGCTACTGCAATAATGAAAATAATACCTTTTACTATGTATTGATAAGAAATATCTATTCCCATCAGATTCATTCCATTGGTTAATGACATAATAACCAATGTACCGATAATAGTATTGGTTACTCGACCAACACCTCCGCTTACAGCTACACCTCCTATATAGGAAGATGCAATGGCATCCATTTCAAAAGCCGCACCTGCTGTTGGAGTAGCAGATTGAAGTCTGGATGTGTATAAGATTCCTGCTAAGGCTGCCATTAAACTTACAGAACAAAATGCAAACAAGGTAACTTTCTTTACATTAATACCTGATAATTCTGCCGCCTGTGCATTACCACCAATACCATAAATTGCACGTCCAAGCTTCGTCTTATTTAACATATAATTATATACCAGCAATACAACTCCAACAATTACAGCAGTCCAAGGGATCCCCCTAAATTTTGCGAGTGTCCACATAATCACCATAATCACAACAGAAAATGCTACCATTTTAACTACAAAAATAGGAGTAGAACATACTTCAAAATGATACTTTTGTTTATTCTTTCTATCTTTTATCTGTGAATAAATCATAGCCATAACCAAAATAGCGCCAATAATCATAGTTACCACATGGAACGATGCATTAACAGGAAGATCCGGTATAAAACCATTGGACAATGCATTAAATCCCTCATTTGGTATGATTATGGTACCTGTTTCCTGCAGTGATAGATTCAATAATCCTCGGAAGATAAACATACCTGCCAGTGTTGTTACAAAGGCGGGGACACCTAACTTAGTTACCAGTAATCCCTGATACAAACCGATTAACACACCCAGCATTAATACTATTAGTATTGCAACCCATTCATTTACATTATATTTCGTCATTAAAATGGCAGCTACTGCTCCACAAAATCCTGCCACATAACCAACTGATAAATCAATGTGTACAATAATTAAAATTACTGTCATACCAATCGCTAACACCGCCACATAGCCCGCCTGATTAATTAGGTTTGCGATATTTCTTGGCTGAAGAAATCCCCCATTGGTTTTGACTGTAAAAAAAGCCATAATACAAATCAAGGCAATATACATCATATAATCACGTATATTGGTTTTTACCATAGAAACCATTTCATGGCCCAATCCCATTTCTTGTTTCTTCTCGCTCATATTTCTACCTCCTATGATTTAATAGCCATTTCCATGACTTTTTCTTCCGTAGCATCTTCCGCCAACAATTCACCTGTTATAGTACCTTCTGACATTACATACAACCGGTCACTCATTCCTAATACTTCCGGAAGTTCTGATGAAATCATAATAATACTCATTCCCTGATCTACCAGCTTATTCATTAAAGAGTATATTTCATACTTAGCCCCCACATCAATACCTCGTGTAGGCTCATCCAAAATCAGAACCTTTGGTTTCGCAAACATCCATTTTGCCAACTGTACCTTTTGTTGGTTTCCTCCACTTAACTTACCAACTTTTTGGTTAATAGAAGGAGCCTTAATATTAATAGATTCTTTAAAACTATTCGCCACATTAATTTCTTCATTTTCATTGATGGCAATTCCATTTACCAGTTCTTCAAGATTGGCAATGGTAATGTTATACCGAATGTCTTGCATCAAAATCAAACCATTTCCTTTTCTATCCTCCGTTACATAAGCAAGTCCTCCACGAATCGCATCCCGGGGATGTTTGAAACGTACTTTTTTTCCATCCAGATATAACTCACCATCAGATACTTTATATTTTGTGGGATTTCCAAAAATACTAAGAGCAAGTTCCGTTCTGCCTGCACCCATTAATCCCTGAATGCCAACAATCTCTCCTTTGTGTACATTAATATTAACCTTATGTAGCAACTCGCTGTTCTTCACCGGATCAAATACCGTCCAATTCTTCAGTTCTAATGCCACTTCACCAAACTCATGTTTTTCACGTTTCGGGTAAATATTGTTCATTTCACGTCCTACCATATGTTTGATAATCTCAGCTTCTTCTATTTTTCGCTCCCTTGCATCCAAGGAACAAATGGTAGCACCATCACGCAAAACAGTAATGGTATCAGCAATGGCAGTAATTTCACGCAGTTTGTGAGAAATCATAATACATGTAACGCCCTGTTCTTTTAATTCTCGAATTAATTTTAAAAGGTTCTGACTATCATCTTCATTCAAAGATGCAGTGGGTTCATCTAAAATTAATAACTTTACATCTTTACTGAGGGCCTTTGCAATTTCTACTAATTGTTGATTGCCTACGCCTAATTTTTTTACCTGTATAGACGGATCTGCATGTAGTCCAACTTTTTCTAACATTTTCTTTGCCTGAACAATGGTTTCATTCCAGTCAATCCGACCTTTTTTTACAATCTCATGACCAAAAAATATATTCTCATAAACACTAAGTTCAGGAATCAAAGCCAATTCCTGATAAATGATAACAATTCCCTTTTTTTCACTGTCAGAAATCGATTTAAATTTTTGAACTTCCCCATTGTATACAATGTCTCCGGTATAGGTTCCATGCTGATAAACACCAGACAATACCTTCATTAAGGTGGACTTTCCTGCACCATTTTCCCCCACAAGACAATGTATTTCTCCGCGTTTTACTTTAAAATTAACATCATTCAATGCTTTTACGCCTGGAAATTCCTTCGTAATCTGTTTCATTTCCAAAATATAATCGCTCATCCGAACCCTCCTTTCGAAACAAGAAACACCGGCTAACTTCAAGCCGGTGTTCCAAAAGGTCATTCCTTCATTACTCTAAACCTGTAAAATCAGATGCTGCATAATATCCGGAATCAACCAGTGCACTCTTAACATTATCTTTTGTTACTACAACAATCGGTGTCTGTTTTGAAGGAACATCAACTGCTCCATTATCATATGTAGTATCAGTTGCCGGCGTTTTTCCATCTAATACATCTACTGCCATAGAAACAGAATCTGCTGCTAAAGTTCTTGTATCTTTGAATACAGTCATAGATTGCTTTCCATCGATGATGTATTGAACAGATGCTTTTTCTGAATCCTGTCCGGTAATGATATAACTTGTAATATCAGTATCAGTTGCAAAAACGTCTGAAATCGCACGGCTTGTTCCATCGTTTGGAGCTAAAACTACTACATTACCTTTTGCATCTGCACCAACTGCTGTTAAATGAGATTCTGCTTTTGATTTTGCAGCATTGAAATCCCAATCAGTTGTAACCTGTCCGATAATCTTAGCAATTTCATCTCTGCTTAAATCTGCCTTATCCTGTAATGCCACTGCTTCTGAGGAGTTTACAATCTTAAATGTTCCATCTGCAACCTTAGGTTGAAGAACACTCCAAGCACCTTCAAAGAAGATAAATGCATTGTTATCACTGGCTGCACCAGCAAATAAATACAATGGAATTCCAGTTCCTTCTGGTGCATTGTCAATTAAGTATTGACCCTGAGCAACACCTACCGCAAAACTATCAAAAGTTACATAGTAGTCTACTGCATCCGTTCCAGTAATCAAACGGTCATACGCAATAACTGTAACACCAGCTGCCTTTGCTGCTTCTACTGCTGCAGCAGCTGCTGCACCATCCTGAGCACAAATGATTAAAACTTTCATATCTTTTGAAATTAATGTTTCTACATTTGTTTTCTCTGTAGCAGAAGATGCCTGACTATATAATACCTGATATTTAAATCCGGCATCACCTAAGATAGTTTCAAACTGTTTCTGATCCTGTAACCATCTTGGTTCGTCCTTAGTTGGTAATACAATACCTACTTCAATCGTTTCAGTTGCAGCACCCTTGTCGCTACCACCAGTTCCGCCCTTATCAGAACCAGAACCAGAACCGGAGCCTGAATCACCAGATCCTCCTCCACATCCTGTTAGTAAACCTAATACCATAGTTACTGCAAGTAATAAACTTAAAATTTTTCTCTTCATAAGCCTTACCTCCGTTATTTTATTTTAGTAACTTCGATAGGTTCATTATATCATTAAACGGTCTTCATTAACTTGTCATTTGCTTTTATTTTTTGCTTTTTTTCTCTCTTTTTTTAGTTTGTTAGCATTTTTTTGTTTCATTCTATTTTACAAGAGCATTTTTGTGCTATCTTGCATCAAAATATATTGCCTGATTTTACACTTATTTCTTTCTATGCACCATATCTTTCTTCTTTATATTCTGTCGGAGACAATCCCACATTCTTTTTAAATGCCCTGCTAAAATAATTTGCATCTGAGTATCCTACTTCCATGCATATTTCTTTCATGCTCATAGATGAACTACTTAACAATATCTTAGCATGCTCCATTCTGATTTGAGTCAGATACTCTATAAAATTTTTACCGGTCTTTTTCTTAAACAATTTACTAAAATAATAAGGGCTGATTTGCAGATACTTGGAAACTTCGTCCAAATCAATGTCTTTGGCATAATTTAATTCAATATACTGTTTCGCCTGTTTTACCACATCAATGTTATTCTCTTCTTTTTTCATTTGAATATTTCTGCACACATATATTATTTTTTCTTCAAGCCATTTTTGCAATTGTTGGTAATTTTGCATTTCCATCAAATCCGCTAAATATTCACCTCGGCCAGTAAACTGATATGCCATTCCCCCATGATCAAATCCTATCTTTTCCGTCTGAAGTATCAATTCCAACACCTTTAACTTTATATCCATAACATTTTCATGATAGCAATCCATCATCCATTCAAAAAAGCACTTTGCATAATAAGTAGATTCATTGATATTTCCAATTTCTATACTTTTAATCAGCTGTGTTTCAATATCAACCGGATAATCCTCTTCATATTCGCATAAAACAGGTAAATCGTTGATATGTACTACAGAATCCGTACTGTTATATTCCAACGCACGAACTGCCTCATTGTAGGATTCCGACAAATTATAAATATTATGAACAGCACCTATACCTACTTTGAATTTTGCATTAAAACGATTTCGCAAATCCCGTACCATTTTTCTTGCATCTTCTATCATCTGAATACGCAATTCATATTCCTGTTCTGAGCCCGATGTATTTTGTGGTACAAATATCAAAATTTTATTTCCAATCATTGCACCAATACAACAATAAAAATACTGTTTTATCATGTCTTTTATCCGAATAGATTCTTTTTGCAGACGAATGCCGGTTCCAATCACATTCTGCATTTGCTCCGTATCTGATAATTCTCCAAATTGAAGTGACATCATGCATCCTTCTTTCTCTTTCATTCCAAGAAGAGTACAGAAATGATCGATTTCCGCCTTTTCAGTCTTTTGATAAATTAAAGCATTAATAAAACCATTTTCAATTATCGGTGTTATGATTTCTAATTTTTCCTTTATTTCCAAATCCAAACTACGTTTTTTCTTTTCTTCATCCACTTTTGACATAGCAGCCTTCAGAACTTTAATCATAGATTCCTGTTCGAAAGGCTTGCTGATATAATCTAAAATTCCAATTCCTATAGCTTCCTTTGCATAATCGAATTTATCACAGGCACTTACTATTATAAAAATCACATGGGGATGATTATTTCTTATTTCCCGCATAGCATCAATCCCACTAATCCCAGGTAACTGCAAATCCATAAATACAATATCAGGGCAAAACTCCTCTGCCACTTCAATTGCAGTTCTTCCGGTTCTCGCAATCATAGTCTGAAATGCAACAGAAAAATTCTGTTCTAATGCCTCCTTAATACTATCGTTAATTTCATTTTTGTTATCTGCAATTAATATTTTATACACTCTTTTTTCCTCATCTTTAAATTTAAATTTCGAAAGAAGAACCGGAACAGTCATTTTCACTGCACCGGTTCCAATTTCCATATTATGATTCGATTACAAATCGGTCTACTATCTGTCTCAAATCATCTGCACTGGATTTTGTCTGGTCTGAAAGTTCATATACATTGGCTACCATTTCCAAAATCTTCTTAGCTTGATCTTCTACATCAGAAATTCCCTCCGTACTTTCAGTAATACTTCCAGAAATTTCATTTACACCATCCGTAATTTCTAAAGTCATAGAATGAAGAACATCTACTGCTTCATCAATCTTTCTCATATTTTCTTCAATTTCTTCCGAATTATCTAAATATACTCCACAAACCTGCATGAAATTTTGATAATCACTTAAAATAGTTCCTTCTAAAAATTCTACTGTTTTTTCCAAACACCCCAATGCATCCTCCGTTACTTTTCGAATGCTTACTGTGGTTTCCATAATGTTAGAGGCTAAACCATTGGACTGTTGTGCAAGACTGCTAATTTCTCCTGCTACAACAGCAAAACCTCTTCCCTGTTCTCCTGCTCGTGCTGCTTCAATAGAAGCATTTAATGCCAGTAACTCTGTCTGCTCTGCAATTTCAACAATACCACCTGTCAATTGACTAATCCGCTCAATTTCCTTCGAACGTTCCATGATATCTTGTGACTCTTTTCTTAATACTTCGTACATTTCTGTAGTTTTCGTACAAGCAACTTCTGTGCTGTTCTTCATGGATATCGCATCTTCTATTACTTTTCCAACAGCTTCTACACCTTTTTGAGTTTGAATATTTATATCCTGAACACTGTCATTGATTCCACCTACATTGGCATCAATCTGCAATGTACTTTCCTGATTACATTTCATTAATTCCAACAATGCCGTTGCAGTCTTACTGGTATCCTCAGAATGATTTTCAAGAACACTAATCATCTCACTCAGATTGTCCGCATCCGAAACCAGATTCCCTGATACACCAGAAAGCTTCAAAACCATGTCTGTTAATACCTTCTGTAATTTTTGCATAGCACGGCTGATATCACCAATTTCATCTTTTCGCTTTACTTCTTTTGTCATGGCATACTGATCCTTAAAATTCAAATCAGAACACTGTCCAATCACTTTATTTACACGACGTATCGGTTTTACAAGCAATGTTGCAAAGAATAAGGAAGCTATCAACGCCACTACAATTGCAATAACCGCTGCCACCAGATTCGTTCTCACCAGAGCAGAAGCTGTACTTATTGTATCATCCTTTTCAGCAATAATCATCACGATACTTCCAATACTGTCTAATACATAATAGGCAGCAATCATTTCTTTTCCGTCTTCTATGTATTCTACTACTTTAGGTTCCACATCCACATTTAATCCGCTATTTACCTCTATTCCAACATCTAAGGCAACCTCATTTACATTGTCTGTTCCAATCAGTGATTCATCCGGATGGTATAGTACCTTATTACTGGAACTGATAAAATAAGAATAACAAGAATCAACCCCGTCTATCTTTACATCTTTAAACAACTCCTGTAAGTCTTCTGTTAAAAGCATAGAGTTACCATTTTGCTGAATCCGCATTTCCACCATTTTTCCATATGCTTTTGCTAAGTTTAACAAATTATCCGAAACACTGTCTGCGATCAGCACCTGGGCTCTGGGCAGAGAAATAACCAAATTAATAATAACGGCCACTGCTGCACACAACATTCCCATAAAAGCTACTTTTGACTTTAACTTCATAGGCATATACCTCCTAATCTTATCTTTCAAAGATTTTGATTTGTACTTTACGACATTATACAATATTTTGTAGAAAATTGAAAGTATTTTTTTATTTTGTCCTAATTGCATGTGAACTTTATACAAAATGATACCATGTATTTCAGTGAATTTTTATCCTTTTATCTCCCAAAATCATTGATATATCGATAAAACATAAATATTTTGATGATTTTTGTTTACATTTACATTTGCAAAACTTTAACAATAAACTTTCTGTTTTTTAAGAAAATATAGACATTCTGACGAAAATCATTTATAATTAATATATCTTTTTGTGCTTGAGACATAATAAAAAAACTACGAAAACAAGGAGGTAGCATATGTTTAAAAATAACTTTGTTGACCCGCAAAATACCGGATTATCATACTATAGGACAGTACTATCTCTTCTTAGTGAAAGTACCGACGATTATATATACATCTGGGTTCCAGAAACCGGTTCTCTTTTCTTTGATACATCCATTCAAAAAAACTATGGTGTCTCAAATAAAAGTATTTACCAGCTGGAAGATTATTTAAATATTGTATATCCGCCAGATGTTCCGTCTTTGATTGATGATTTAACAGAAGTTGCCACTGGTAAAAAAGATTACCACGAAAAAGAATACCGCCTTGTGAATAAATCCGGTGAAAAGGTATGGATTAGCTGTCGCGGAAAGGTTGTTTATGATGAAACAAGCAATCAACACCTGATGATAGGACGTATTTCAGAAAATGCCTTGATACAAAAGGCTGATCAGCTTACAGGATTATTAAGAACCTCTCAAATGGAACAAAATTTTTCGCAGTTTGCAGATATGAATCCACACTTTTTTTTCGTTATTGTTGGTTTGGATAATTTTAAAAATATCAACGACAAGTATGGACAAACTTTCGGAAATAAGATTATTAAATCATTGGCAGGATTGATTGAAAAAAATGTTCCCAATCCATACCATATTTACCGTCTGGATGGTGATAAATTTGGGATTTATCTTCCAGCACAAAGCAGAAATGATTTGGAACGTTTTTATGAGACATTAAAATGGGATTTTTCGGACTATTGTCATTCCATTGCCGAAAATATATACTGTACCATATCCTTAGGTGCCTCTGAGTATTCTTCCCAATCCACAGAATACGCTGAACTTTATAAGTATGCCGAAAGTGCTTTAAATCATGCCAAATCTTCCGGAAAGAATACCATGGTATTTTTTGATTGGGAAATTTATGAAAACCAACTGTTTCAAATTAGTATTCAGGAAGAATTACAACGTTCCATCTTGGATAATTTTAGTGGTTTCAGTGCATATTATCAGCCTCAGGTTGATATCCATACAAATAAAATCGTAGGTGCAGAGGCTCTGATGCGCTGGACTTCTCCAAAACACGGAAGAATTCCTCCCAATATATTTATTCCTATTCTGGAGCAAAGTGATTTAATCTCTAAAGCAGGTTTTTGGATTATAAAAGAAGCTTTAAAGCAATGTAAAGAATGGCGTAATTATATTCCTGATTTTCGAATTAGCATCAATTTATCCTATCTACAGCTTAGAGACCATTCTGTCTCCCAGTTTGTATTTGAATGTCTTGATGAATATCAGCTCCCCGGAGAAGCTGTTTTACTGGAACTTACAGAAAGTGTTCAACTTGAGAATTATCGTTTTTTCAATCAGCTTTTCTTTTCTCTGCGACAAAAAGGCGTACATATTGCCATCGATGATTTTGGTACCGGTTATTCTAGTCTTAAGTATCTGAAAGACTTGAGTATTGACCAGATTAAAATTGACCGCTGTTTTGTCACAGAACTTCAATGTGATTCTTTCAATTATAAATTGGTTCGAAATATGATAGATTTAGCCCACAGCATTGAAATTAATGTATGTGTAGAGGGAATAGAGACTGCTGAAGAATTAACTACCTTGGTAACTTTAAATCCTAATCTTATTCAAGGATATTATTTTGGTCATCCTGAACCGGAACATATTTTCAGAAAAAAATTCATTGAAACCTCTGAAATGTTTTCTGAAACAGATTCGTTGCTTTATAGTGCTACACTACTTGAAGATATCGTAACGGAGCAACCTTTTGATGTGGATAATTTTAAAAACATCGTGGAAGAATTCGACCAGATTGTGTATGTCAGTGACATTGAAACCCATGAATTATATTATATTAATAAAATGGGACGTAGACTAATAGAGTCCCACGATCCTATTGGTCAGAAATGTTACAAGGTTTTACAAGGAAAACAAGAGCCTTGCAGCTTTTGCACCAACCACCTGCTATTTAAACATCAATTTTATCGATGGGAAAAAACAAATCCTGTCTTTGACAGAAAATATATCTTAAAAGATAAACTCATCACCTGGAACGGGAGACCTGCAAGATTAGAAATTGCTACCGACATTACCCATCAGGAAAATGTCAGTAATGAAACAAAAGAAAAGCTGAAAATTGAAAAGACCATTGTGAAATGCATCCGGGCATTAAACCGGGCAGACAATCTTACCAGTGCCATAAATTCTGTTCTTCAGTCCATTGCAGAGTTTTATCAGGCAGACAGGGCATATATTTTTGAAATTGACTACTCTTCCAAGGTTTGTCATAATACTTATGAATGGTGTAGTCATGGCATCACTTCGGAAATTGAGAATCTTCAAAATGTAAGTATCGATTTGATTGAACGCTGGCTTACCATTTTTCAGTCAGAACCGATGGTAGTCATTCATGATATTGATGAAATAAAAGAAAGTAGTCCGGATGAGTACCAGATTTTAAAAAATCAAAATATCTCAAGCCTGTTAGTCACTCCTTTCCGCTCGGAAAAGAATAAAAAAGTTTCTGGTTTTATCGGAGTAGATAACCCATCCTGGTTTACAAAAGATTATGCACTCCTTGATGCTCTTTCCTATTTCATTATAGATGAAATGAAGAAACGTGGATTATCAGAACAATTATTTTTTATGAGCTATCATGATGCGTTGACCGGAATTTATAATCGTAATTGCTATAAAAAGGATTTGGAAGAATTTTCTTTTGATTTTAAACATTCTGTGGGTATTGTTTATGCCGATATTAATGGATTAAAAAAGGTCAATGATGAACTGGGGCATAATGCCGGTGATGAATTGATTAAGCATGTGGCTTCTATTCTAATATCCTGTTTCAAAGGACATAGGATTTACCGCGTTGGTGGAGATGAATTTGTCATTGTCTGTAAAAATGTTTCAGAAGAAGACTTTTTATCTTATGTTGAAAAGGTTCGTGCCCAGGTGGATGCAGATGAGACTTGTTCTGTTTCATTTGGACAATCCTGGTCAAACCAACAGGATGATGTTGAAAAACTGGTAAAAGAAGCGGATTCTCTGATGTATCAGGATAAGGATAATTATTATCAAAGGCATTGTTAGGTACAAGTGGTCGTATCATGAATGATAGGGAAATTGGAAGTAATAGGTCTTATCTTTCATAATGAAATATATAGTCAAAAAAGGAGCAAATGTGCGGCTTGCATGTTTGCCCTTTTTTGATATGGAATCTGAATTCCTTCCCTTATTCTATTTCATTTTTGGCTCGCAACCATTCAAGGAATGCTTTGCAGCCTTCCTCTACATCTTCATAAGTTTTTTCAAATTTTCCGGTATACCATGGGTCACTGATAGAGTCTAATCTTCCGGCAAATTCAAGTAATAAGAATATCTTTCCTCCTTTATGTCCGGTGATTCTTTCGATATTTCGAATATTCATGGTATCCATTCCAATAAGGTAATCATAATAGTCGTAATCTTCTTTGCGAAATTGAATGGCCCTCTTTCCATTACAACGAATGGAAAATACGGACGAACTGTTCATTTGGTTATGAATGATAATCCAAGATTATTTAACAATCCACCAAGAAGCAACAAAGAATGGAGGTTTGAATATAATGCAAGAACTTCTGTAGAACGTTCAAATAAACGTGAGAAATTAGATTTTAAATTAGAAGACGGCAGGCACCACTCTACTAAGATGTGGTACTTGCGCCTCTATCATATCCTGATGTTACAGCATCTGGATGCATGGGATTTGCTGTCTGAATCTACCCTGCGAAAGTTAATTTTGGATGTAGCATAATCCTATGAATTATAATACCACTTTTTTAAGCATACTTAAAACTATGTTTATTTCTCACGCAATTTTTTTGTTCTACACATAATATTTACTTTCCAAAGTACAACACCAGAATTTTTCTGGAATTATCTCTCAAGATTCCGAGAGTTCATATTATAATTTAATTTTGAAATATTTCAACAGCATCATGTATACTTCTATTGAATCACAAAAATTGCTGTGACAGTGGAACTTATGTATATTATTTCATTGTTTCTGTTTCCACTCTCTCAATTATTGGATTTTAGAAAATATATACATCATCCTATTTTGGCCTACGATTGTAAAAAGCAATTTTTCTAACAACAGCATTTTATTATTCAAGCTTGACTCTATTAACCTAATAACGATTGCATATCTTCTTCAGCTATAATTTGAATTTTTATACCTTTTTCTTGTAATTCAAGTGCTTTTGCTATTTTACCTCCGATTTTTCCGAACTTCCATGCGTCACTTCCTGCGCCACCAACAAATAAATAATCAACTTTTGCTGAAACCCCTCTTTTTTCAATTGCACCTTTTTCCTGTAGTTTCTGAGAAACTTCAGATTTGGATGCTAATATAAATTCACCAGACAGACAAAACATTTTTCCCTCTAAATCAAATTCCTCAACCTTCGTATTTTTCTTATCCATTGGGTAAATAATTTCTTCAAATACCATTAATAGCGTACTTTTTTCGTCTTCATCAATTATTCCATCTTCCAAAACATCCTGTACTAATCTTAAAATTTTGTCATATGGATACACACCTGATAAATAATCATGTTCTTGCAACCATTTTTGTAATTTAAGGATTTCTGATTCTGCAATCTTATTATCACAAGAAATTCCATCAATAATGCCTTGCAATACTTGTATAGCCAATGTTGTTTCACAATACATTTTAGAAGAAGAATACTCTGTAGCTAAATATTTCAATTTAATTTGCTCATATTCATCAACAATATTATCTTCCAAAATTAGTGACAATTCTTCAATTATTTTAGCGAACAACATATATTGTTTATTAATTGTATTTTCTTCAATCCAACATTTAAGACGTTCGATTTCTTTTTTGCTAACTATTCCATCTGCTGTGATTCCTTCTATAATACCACTTAAGGCATTTAAATTCGAAATCAAGCGTTCATCAATTTTTTCTTTTGTCTTATTTTCTAAAGAAAAGAAGTGAATCGCATCAGAATCAATGGTATAGGTATTCCTTAAATATTCAAATAGCTTTTCTGCTGCTAATGCATCATTGATTGCTATGTGAGCATCATAAGTATATCCAATATAATTCACCAAAGATTCTAATTTATAGGAATCAACCTTCATAAATTTTCTACTTAACTCCAATGTGCAACAATATTTAAAACCTGGTACATTAATATCATACCTCTGTAAAGCTTTCTCCAATACAGCTAAGTCATATGCTATGTTGTGTCCTACAACCACACTATTCAACAAAATTTCACTAAGTTCACTCCAGTATTCTTTTAACGTAGGTGCATTTTGAATCTGACTAGCATCAATTCCTGTAATCTTTGAATTTATTGCATCAAAACGGTCTTCTGGATTAATAAGAGAATATTTTTTTCAATAATAATATTATTTTCAACAGTAATAACCGCAATTGCACAAATAGAATTTCCTCTAGAGTTCGGATTCTCAATATCTAAAATAACATATTTATTAAGCATACTCTTCTCCTTTTCTGTAACTTCATCAATGGTACTCATATTACAATTTATATCATTATTTATTTCCACATCATTAAATATTTGAACTGTAAAAGGTAAATCCATTTGATTATATAAAAATGCTTTTCGTAATAACTTTTCCGGCACCATAGTATCATATTTATCAATTAATGGTGTTTGGTCTTGAGGGAGAACTAAATCTGGATTATCTAAATCAAATTCATATTCTTTAAAACGTCGAATACATTCTTTAACGTCAAGCCTTGTTGTTACATACAATTCGTTTATTAGCATCTGGACATACAGCACTTTGAAACATATAATAACTCTGTTTTTTGGTTCTGTTTGGACCATATAAAGATAAAATCCCTCGATTTTTCGTTTTGATTAATGATGCATCAACCAAAGCTATAACTCGTGGTATTGCCTCTTGTATCAATAGCTGATGTCCTTCTTTATAAAACTTGCTACCTGTCAACGAATAATCACACAATGAATCAATCAAAACAAATGATAATTTAAGTGGTTTATCTTCACTATGTTTGTCGATTAATATATCTTTTATAGTTTGTTGATACGAAAATTTCATATCATTGAATTTCGGTTCAATATATTCTAAATTATGTAATTGTGTAAAATCAAAAGTCCAGTCAACCAGGTAATTATCTAACCTTGGATATCTTTCACGATATTGCATCCATATTGTCATCAATTTATCATAACCTTCTTGTGCATTTTTACAGCCATAACCACTTAAAAGTTCATGCACATAAATAAAAATATATGATAAATCCGTATCCAGATAATTTCCATTTCTAACTTCTGTTCTCCAATAGAAGTACCATGCTCTTTGCTGCTGATTCATACTGTCATACGAAGGCCAATATGTCATAAACGGAACAAATGGAACTTTTTCTCCAGTCTTGTCCAAAAACTTTTTCATATCTTTAATAAAGTTAGTTTTAGATGAATACCCATAAAAGGAAGTATTAATCTCAAATCCATCTTCTTCATCTAAATAAATTCTTTCCGAAGTTCCACTTTCCAAAGAAATATTTATATTTGGGATAAAAACAGATTGTCCATTATTTTCAGATTCAACAAATTTTTGTGGTACTATTTGCTTTTCTTCTTCTTCACCACCTAAAACAATATCTGAAAATGTCACCTGAAAATTCTTCTCATTATCTGAAATTGTTTTTGAAGTTTCTTCTACTTGCTGAATATTTTTCTTTTCCATTATTATTTCTGGTTTAATAAAGATTTCATTTCTTTGAGTTACTATATCTATTACTCCATTTTCTACTGCAAACTTTTTTTCATCTTTCGTCGTACTACCTCATATTGAATTATAACAATAATCCATACATATGCAGCTATATCCGAAACTACAAATGTTGTTATTCCGTATAATATTCCACAAATCAAACTAATTTTATGAACGCATTTCTTCCCCAACACAATTAATGCAATCCAGTTGAACACAGGAATAAAAGATATTATTCGAGTAAATATTCCTGGAAGCTTTTTATTTTTTTCTTCTGACTTTTGCATAATAATAATTCCTCATTTTAAGATATCATTCGTCTTTTAATTCTGTATATTTCTCTTTACTGTCAAACGCCTTTTCAACCAAATATTTTCATTATTTCTCATCTCTTAAATCATTTTTCACCATTTCAACGCCAAATTCTGCTTAGCAAAATCTCTTTCCACTATCTTATACATATGTATTTCTATTATCATTTCATACATATTTCCCCTGCTTATAAAAGAAATTCTTTTAAATGAAATTACATATATTTTATACATTCTAACTACAATTAAGTAGTTCATATTCTTTATTTTACATACTATACCAATTATATTACTTTTTTGTAATAGTTTCAACTAATTTTTTCTATTATATGTTAATTACTGTAATTCATCACTTATCCTTAGGTATTAAAACAGGCCCAGATTTTAAGAATTTCTCCTTAAAATTTGAGCCTATCAGCATATAATTTTCTTTCATATGCTTTATCACAACTTCTAAAATGAGTCCATCATTTCCAAATATATTTTTCCCAAGCATACTTCCTTTAATTTCAATTTTTATCAATTCATCCAGTTTCTCACAACCAAAGTTGCAACTTACTTATCTGCACCTCATCTGCCTTAAAGTATTCTCTCCAAAATATCTTCCACACTCATCAGGCTAAAACCCAAAAATAACCCAGTGTATGGCTTATATTTTTTATAAGTTCCATAATAAACTCCTTATAAGTTAAACATTCTCAAATTCTTCTTCAAAAGCCCTTATATTCTTTCCCTTAGGGTTGCCATAAATAGCAAAGCAAACTTCTTCAAAACACTTCCCGTATCCCTCATCAATCAATACTTTCTTAAAATACTGTGCCACATTCCTTGGATTATTTCCAAATGCTCCACATCCCCAGGCACCCAGCACAAGATTTTTATATCCGTTTTTCACTGCAATTCTTAGCATAATTCGTATTCTACGAATCATGGTTTCGGCAATTTTTTTGTTTGAAGTAAGCATTGCCGCCCCAAAACGATTTGGGGCAGGAATTGTAATCACCGCTGCCATAACCGGCTTGTCCAATAATTTACACTTTTCATCCCGAAATACACATACATCTGGTGAAAACAACATATAATCTGATTCCACACTACTTATGTGGGTATTGTTATACTTGTACATTTCAGAAGCTTTATCAGCCGAAATAGAAGCATATAATGTACTGCACCTGCAAAGTGCCTCCTCCTGGGCATTCGCACCTAGTAAGAACCCACCTCCCGGATTATGAGCATTGGCAAAATTCATAACCAATGAATTTGTAAACTTTCTTGCTGCCTGAAATGAATCTTCATTCACAATACTTATATGACAAAACTCTTCCTGATATTTTTCTGATATATCCCAGTCCAGCAAAGCCGCTCCATCCTCAGGTGAATATACGATTACATTTTGATAATCCACCTGTGGTAATGAAATGACATTACCGTCTATCACATATTCCTTTTGGGTTGTAATATGTATCGTTTCCTTCGCAATTCCCATCATATTCATACCTGTTTATCTCCATCCTGTCCAAAATCGTTTTGTGCAGCAGAGCCAAAAAAACTGTCTCCATATTCTTTTTCTCTTTTGTCGCAAACATAATTATAATCAATATACGCTTCCAAATCCGGATATAAATTGAATCCAAGTTTTATAGATTCTGTACCAAATACAACCAAATATATGTGCATATGATATTTTAGTAAAAAAGCATTTATTTCATCCACCGCTATACACATCCCATCTTCTTTAGGGTATCCAAAGCAACAAATCCACCCCTGTAGTTTCGTATACCGCAGTATCTACTCCATTACTATAAATTGGTTTCCTATTTGCTGTATTAACAATTGCATCAACTTTCATCTTTGTAATATCATTTCTGACTATTTTAAATGCCATAACACCAACCCTTTCCACCCTCTATTTTACTTTCAATGCTTGTTTACCACATTAAATATCCACAACAACAATAGAAATTGAAAAAATGTTCCATATGTTTTGACCAACATTCTTCATAGCCATGCGTTTCACTATGATACTATCGCATCAACTATGCAACCTTCAGATTCTTTTTCTATCTGTTCTAAAAGTTTTATCACCCATATGGAACGATCATAGGTTGTTGTTTTATCCATAATACATTTTGTCCATTGTGCATATATAATACCGGATAACTCCTTGTATCAGAATAATATTCATCTGGTAAATGTACTCTTACAGTTCGTTGTTCATTATAACACGATACCCAAACCTGTATTATTGATAATCGTTTCATTTACTATCTAACCTTATCCCTTCATTAATTTCAGTTACTTATGCCATACGCATGGATATTTTTCCCTACCTAGGAGAAATGCATATAACAGTAGACCCCCTAATTGTTTGGCAATCCCATATATGTCAGCATTTCCACCTCAGTTTTATCATGTTCCAAACAATAATTTCCTACCAGAATCAGCTGTTCATATGTTATTTTTCCATTTTCATGCAATGCTTTTAGTATATCAAGGAAGTTCCCTTCTTTAGAAACGTCCTTATCCTTCTCCAGCTTATTTTCAATACATTTTCGTGACATCAAAACAGAACATACCGTTTCCTTATACTTCTCTTTCATTATCGTTACTGCACTTGGCGAACTTTCCTCACATATTGCTAATATTAACGTATCTTTTTCTTTCATAATTGGCAGTACTTTGTTTTCCTTTAATAATTCTATATCATACCTGCTAATAACCTCCGATACTTCCATCTTATGAGCCAATGCATCTGATATATATACAGTCCGTTGTACATCTATTAAAGCTTCCATTAGCTGTTTTTCCGAAATCAAATCATTTTTTACCAAATATTGACCTAAACGGCATCCTTCCTCTTTTGATTTGTCAATGGCGTTAATTACCTGCTTTGTCGTAATCCATCCCCTCATAATCAATGTATCTCCGATTGTTCGATAATATCTTTCCAATGCTTTTACTTCCAAGAATTCATGATCGGTCTTATCCCATTTTTCTTGCTGCTTCTTTTTTGGTTCTGACTTTATTTCCTTTTTCTTAGATTCTGGAGATTTTTTATTTTCAATCTTTTCTACTTTTTGTCTTTTCTTGGCACTGTTTGACAATGCAAATTTTTGTTTGTAAGCTCTGATGGTTGCGACCAAATTGATAATATTCCCATAAGCCAATCTAATCGGAAACAACGGTGGAAGCAAACAAGAAAAGAAAACACTTCGCATTCCATATACATGATATATTGATATGCCACGGTAAATTTGTCGAATTATCATCATTGCTGTTACAATAAGACAACCAATGTATGCTATTGTGCCAGGAACATATATCTGTGGTATGTCTACAAACAAAGATATCAGCCCATACAAAAAAATCGGATATCCTACCAAAACTACAAGATTACCATATTTTGCCTTCAAATCTTTATACAAAGTATATCTTCCGTATAACGACATACCATTTTTTGCAAAAATATCTTTAAAACTCAGAGTTTGCATTGTGATTCCATAGATCCAACGTGTTTTCTGTCTCACTGCTGCTTTAAAAGTTTTCGGGAAAAGGGATCGGGTTGATATAAATTCCCAACGAACCTTTCCGTTTTGGGTAACTCGTGGTAACTTTTCAAGTACGTAATACATCTGTATTCCACGTTCGTAAAGGGTCAAAGATAAGCGATAATCTTCCGTCAAACTTTCAGATGGAAGAATGTCTTCATCCCCGAAGGAATCTATTGTTTTTCGTGATAATGCAAACCCTGTGCCGGCACAAGGTACAAAGCCACCGGTGGAATATCGACCTACCATAGTTGAAAAATGATTTTCCGCAAATTCATCCGCGTAGGTACTAGTGGTTAATGTTGAAAAAAAGTTAGAAAACTTGGGCATACGCATAATTGGAAATATTGGAAACTGTAATGCATCATATTTTTCTATCAAATGATTGGTCATCAACAATTCATATGGATGTACTACATCTTCCGAATCATGAACGGTCATAGACATAAAATGAATACCGTATTCTTCCTCATATTTCTTTATCTGTCGAATTACATAATTTAAATTTTGTGCCTTTGATGTCGGTCCCTCTATCTCATTTATTATCATATGTACATTTTCATATTTTTCTTCAAGACGCTTCACCGACTCGATGGTTCCCGAATCATTCGGATATACTCCCACAAAAATATGATACATTGACTTAGGATAAATTGTGCTTTCAATAATATTTGAGACAACCGCTTCAATTACATTAGATTCATGCCATGCTGCAATCATCATCGCCAACATCTTAGGCGGTGTTTTTTTCAACTGGGAAAAATCTACTAAATTTTTCCGATAAACAGCTCTTCGAAACAGTGTCACTACATCCCAAACCAAGTCATCTATTCCAAAAAACATATAAAGTATAACCAGCATCATGCTTACTACAGTTACAAATTCTCTCATATAAATCTCCTCTTTTCTCGTAACTACATCGAACTATTTTCTAAATATCAGTAATTCTATCACAAACATTGCCCGTCTATTTCCATAAACAGCTATCATGCATCAATCCTTTCTTAATGTTTTGATTATCTTATTTGCTATAATGAAAAATTGAGGTCACAAAATCCAATCTGCAACCTCAATCACTTCCACTATTATTACTTTTCAAAATTCAACTACGAAATCATCTCTCTGTTATGCCATGATTTAGATAAACCATTTGGCATCAAAGACTAATATGACTGCGTCCTATTTCATGTCTCATTATCCATTCCCTTATAGTAGATAAGCTAAGCATTGCCTTTCAATTCCGTCTTATTTTTATACATCGCATTATCTGCGACAGCGATAGCTTCTTCTATCTTTTCTTTGGTAATTTCCTTACAAACTGCAAATCCGTGAGCAATCTGAACAGCACAGGTATATATTTCTAATGCATTTGCCTCATCAATTAACTGTTGGAATACACTTAAACCTTTTCCATATTCTTCATCCAGATTACCTCCTGTCATCAGGACGCAAAACTCATCTCCACCAATACGATAAGATTTTCCAAATTTACCAAAACTGGTTTCAATAATCTTAGCTGCGCTTCGGATTAATTCATCCCCATAATCATGACCTTGGTTATCGTTTACCTTTTTCAGATTATTTACATCTAAATATACAATACCAAGCTGTGTGATTTCCTTTGGATTATTTTCATAAGATTCCAGTTGCTCTAAATAAGCAGTTCTGTTTCCAAGTCCTGTAAGACCATCGGAATATGCAAGCTTGCTGATTAAATCGTATTTCAAGCCCTGCTCTACAATTTTATATGTATCAATCTGGCTTCCAATACCAAAGCAAATACAAAGTATCAACATACCAATACGGATTAACCCGGCTCTATCCATTCTATCCACACGAAGTGACCTTACTATTTCAAGTACGGTACAAGTACAAGTGGAGGTTACCCCTAAAAACATCAAAAAGCAATTAACCGCAGGCTTTCCTGCTCTTTTCATCTTAATAAACTGCCAGAATAACCATACACTCATCACCACATCAATAACTAACATAAGATAAAGAGACGGATTCAGCATATGATGCATATCCTTTTCTCCTTTGTACTGTACCCACACACAAAGCAATACATAGCCGACACTCATATAGCTAAATATCCGCATTACTCTGTTTTTCAAAATACCAAGTTCGGTATTCAAATATAAGATCAAAGGTATGGTTGTAAGCATCATAAGCATATTATCCATTAACTGTAGAATACGCATATCATCAACGAAAAATTGTACTACGTTGGTTTCAATCAGGCTCCATACTCCGGTTAAAAGTGCATAAATTCCTACCCACCATAAACCATGGTGCTTTCTGGAACGACCATATGATGGCAGGAAATCAATCACCATCAATACTACACCCAATAACATCAACAAGAGACTAATTACAATTCCAAATATATTATCGGTACAAAGTCCTATAATAATGTCTGCCTTATCACCAAGATACAAGGAATCTACCGTAATGGCATTCGTATCATAAACCATGGTAATCTGTAATTCCAAGTATTTTCCAGAGTACTCAGAGCTAATATTCAACATATTCCAAAGATTTCCCGGCGATTTGTTATAAAATGGAGAATCGTATACTGATGTCTTGTAAATCTCTTCTCCATCAACCAATACACGGGTATATACATCCTTGGAACGATATACAAAACTAGTATCTGTATCCAATTCCGGAAGCAAATAATATATGGACAGTACTCCACTTTCCGGGTCCATATACTCTCCATATTTCTTTACATCCACCGGTTTCGTCCCTTCTTTATCCAGAGTCCATAATTCGGTGATATTCTGATAGGTTTCCTGGTTTCCATTTTGTTCCGGTTTTTCTCTGCCTATATGGATGGCCAGCAATAAAGAAAACATTCCTAGTAATCCTAACAGGTAAACAATTGTTATAAATACTACTTTTTTATCTTTTTTCTCTTGCATCAAAGTGTTTTTCATGAATACCCCTCTATTCTTTAAAACATATATAAATATTATATCTTTATTTTCACTTTGTTGCAAGAAAAATAATATATTTTATATCTGTTTTTAGGTAGTATTTCTATTTTCCTATCTTACAAATTTCGAAAAAAATTACATAGAAAAAATATTTCTTTAATTATATTTATTGCTCCAAAATTGCTAAGATACTACTCCACGCATTCACAAGCCTCTCCAGATTCCAAGCCGCATTTGCGGGACTTGTAGATGGAAGACATACTACCTCCCGCTTAACCTGTGGAAAAATATATTTTTTATATAACTGCTCTGCCTTTTTCCCATTCACGTAAATTTGCTTAATATCAGCAAGTCCAAGAATCAGACTCAAATCATTCGCAACAACATTCTTAATACTGCTGTCGGATGACCCTTGAATATCACACGACTGTATCACATCCCAAACTGCAATATGATACTCACATAAAAATTTCTTCTTCTCTTCAACATTGTTTGGGACATCAGCTTTACATACTGCAGCTAACACTTTCCAAAAGCGGTTCTGAGGATGACCATAAAAAAATCCTTCTTCCCTGGACTTAACAGAAGGAAAACTCCCGAGAATAAGTATTCTTGAATTTTTATCAAAAATAGGTTGAATCGGATGTTGTATCATAATTGCCTCCTGATAATATTGGTAATGTGCCTTTCTCAATTTCCTTTAACATTATGCCACCCGTTCATACCATCCATACTAATGGCAAGGGTAGAAGTATTATGTAAAAGTGCTGACGTTGTAGGCTGAATCGTACCGGTAACACCAAAGAATATCAGACCTGAATTAATTCCTACAATTCGTACATAATTTTTCCTAATTTTTTTTACCATACTTTTACTAATCATTCTTAACCGAACCAGTTCGTTGAGATTATCCGCTTCTATGGTAATATCGGCAACCTCTCTTGCTATCTGAGCACCATCACTGATAGCAATGCCCACATCAGCTGCGGATAAAGCTGGGGAATCATTGACCCCGTCTCCAATCATGATTACTTTTCTTCCTTCTGCATGTTCTTTCTCCACAAATGCCGCCTTATCTTCCGGCAAAACCTCTGAATAGTATTCGTCGATTCCTATCCTTTTCGCCACAGCTGCCGCTGTACGTTCACTATCCCCAGTCATCATTACAACCTTGCTTATGCCACTGTCTTTCAATTTGGCAATTACATCCTCTGCCTCTTCCCTAACAGGGTCAGCAATGCAGATGGCTGCTGCCAGTTCTCCTTCGATGGCAAGGTAAAGTCTTGAATATTCTTCTGGTAAATTACGGAACGCTTCTTCCATTTCTTCCGGAACATGACATTCTTCATCCTCAAAAACAAAGTGATAGCTTCCAATAATCACCTTTTTATCTTCTACTCTCGAAGAAATTCCATGTGCCACAATATACTCCACCTTTGAATGATTTTCTTCATGAATAAGCCCTTTTTCCTTGGCAGCATTTACTACTGCTTTTGCCATGGAATGAGGAAAATGTTCTTCCAGACAGGCTGCAATACGAAGCAGTTCATCCGGGTCTTCTCCATTAAAAGAAACTACCTTTTCCACCGTAGGCTGTGCCTTTGTCAAAGTTCCTGTTTTATCAAATATAATGGTATCTGCCTGTGCCACCTGCTCTAAGAATTTTCCTCCCTTTACCGTAATATGGTGTCTGCTTGCTTCTCTAATCGCCGCAAGCACCGTAATCGGCATAGCAAGTTTTAATGCACAAGAAAAATCCACCATCAATACAGACAATGCCTTTGAGGTATTTCTGGTAAACAAATAAACCAAACCGGTTCCTAACAGAGTATATGGCACTAACCTGTCTGCAAGATGCTCTGCCCTGCACTCCACTGCTGATTTTAATTTCTCTGTTTCCTCTATCATACCAACAATTTTTTCATACTTGGTGCTTCCTAAGGTTTCCTTTACCTGTATGGTTAGTTCTCCTTCTTCCAATACAGTTCCTGCATACACATAACTGCCTTCTTTCTTTTCAATTGGTACGGATTCTCCTGTCAAAGAAGACTGATTTACCATACCTTCTCCATGTTCCACAATTCCGTCAAAAGGAATGACATTTCCCATATGTGCTACAATCAAATCGCCTGTTTTCACCTGTTTCGTATCCACCAGAATCTCTTTTTCGTCCGCAAGCAGCCATACTTTACTAACATTTAATGACATACTTCTGGCAAGGTCATCTACAGATTTTTTGTGAGTCCACTCTTCCAGCAGTTCTCCCACTCCCAACAAAAACATAACAGAACTTGCTGTGTTCATATCTCTGCGAAGGACAGATACACCAATGGCCACTCCATCTAAAAGTGCCACCTCAATCTTTCCCTTCATAACGGAAGTAAACCCTTTCCAGATATATTTTATGGACCTTACCGTAATTACAACACATCGCAAGTAATAGGGAAGAACCAGCTTTCTTCCCATACGCATTACAACCTTAGTAACCAGCTTATCCATGTATTCCCGATTCATTTTCCTACTGGAAAGTTCCAAAACTGAATCCGGTACCGAAACATTTTCATATGTAAACTTCTGGAGAATATGAATCATCTGGTTCTTATCTCCTGAAAAGCAAATCACTGCATCCTGAGTTCTCTCATAGACCTTTGCTTTCCCAACCATTGGACAACTTTCCAGATAATATTGTAATATATCCGCCTGCTTGTCTGTCATGGTTCTTTGCATCATATGAATTCTGATTCGCCCTTTTATTTCGTGCACAATTTTAAATCTCATATTCTCGCAGCCTTTCTTAAGTGTATGATACATAAAAGTGGGCTGTCGCACTTAGAAAAATATCTACAGAATATGGAATATTTTCAAAATGAATCACACCATATCTTGTGTTATTTTTTCTTTGCGACAGCCTCCTAATTTTCAATCTTTATTCTATCTCTTCAGTATCATCTTCAATTACATCACCGAATTCTTCTTCCGTTTCAGCACGGTTCTCATTGATCTGTTGTGCTTCTGCGTAGATATCTCCTACATTTTCCTGAATATTAGTAACCGTCTTCATAACACACTCTTTTGCCCGAAGCACCGCTGCAGTACAATGTGTATATACCTTTTTCGCATCCTTACTTGTTAAAAGCTTAACACCTGCTGTTCCAAACAAAACACCTGCTGCAAAAATGCCTGTTTTCTTTCCATCAATTTTCTTTAATACCTTCCACATACCAAAAACCTCCTTTTTCCTCCATTATACTCCTTAAAATCAGGTACTTCTATTCTTTTTGATTTAATGATAATTTTTCTCATTTTTCATCCTAAAGTACAAAACGTTTTCCATACCCCATAAATAAAAAGGTCACAAATCGAATGTCTTCCTTCTATTTTGCGACCTTTTAACCCACACAAACTATGCAATTATGAACATTTTTCTTCCAGAATCTCTTCCCATGCAAGGGAAAGCATCAGCTTAATACGGTTCTGCTGGTTTACTCTCGTTGCTCCAGGATCATAATCAATAGAGCAAATGTTGGCATTTTGATACTGTTTATTCATTCCTCTTATCATGCCTTTTCCTACTATGTGGTTTGGCAGACAGCCAAAAGGCTGAACACATACTACATTGTTATAGCCTTTTTCAATCAATTCTGCCATCTCAGCAGTCAGAAGCCAGCCTTCCCCCATGCATACGCCGGAACTGATAGTACGTTCTCCAATCTTTTTAAGTTCCGGAAAAGAAACCGGCTTTTCAAACTGCGGAAATTTTTCAAGAACTCCAAGCATTGTGTTTTCGAGCATTCTTACATAAGCTACCGCCAAACGACTGAACATGGCACCTTTTTTATCCCCATAAAGACGATGACTTTCCATTCCAATATTCAGACTGTACATAGCAAATCCCAGGATTCCCGGCACCATTACCTCTGCGCCCTGTTCTACAAGAAAATCAAACAGATAGTCATTACCAAAATCCGCATATTTCACATAAAGCTCGCCAACGATTCCTACCTTCGGTCTAACGTCTTTCTTTATCTCTACCGCAGCAAAATCCTTCGCTATGGCAATAAAATTCTTCTTTATTTCCCGTCTGGTGATTCCCTTATTTTTTCTTATCTGTCCGGTCAGTTCTATTCTCCATTTTTCCATAACAGCCTTTGCAGAACCTTCCTTTGTTTCATAAGGAAGAACCTGATTTCTTAAAAGCATAATGTAATCCCCATAAAGCCATGTAATAAGCCCCTTTAGAAACATCATAGGAGTAACCTTAAATCCACTGTTTTTTTCAATTCCTCCAAAATTTAAAGATACAACAGGAACATAACCAAAACCTGCTTTATTCAAGGCTTTTCTAAGCATATTTACATAATTTGAGGCTCTGCATCCTCCACCTGTCTGATACAGCATGAGCGCAGTAGTTTTAGGATTGTAATCTCCAGATTCCAGTGCATAAATAAGCTGACCGATTACAACAATAGCAGGATAACAGGCATCATTATGCACATATTTCAAGCCTGTATCAATCACCTTCTGACCTGAATAATTCAGAAAATCTACTTTATAACCTGCATCTTTGAAAACGGAACCCATAAGACTAAAATGTACCGGAAGTGCATTGGGAATCAGTATAGTATGGGTATTTTTCATTTCTGCAGTAAATTCCGGATAAAGTTCATTGGTTGCCATTACTTTTCTTCCTTTCTTCTTTTTTGTTTTGTAGCTGCGAATAAGCTTCTTAATCTTATTTTTGCAGCTCCTCCATTAGCTACCTCGTCAATTTTAAGTTGTGTATATATTTTTCCCGAATCTTCAAGAATGGAGCGAACTTCATCTGATGTTACTGCATCTACTCCACAACCAAAAGATACGAACTGTACCAAATTCATTTTTTCTTCCAAAGGACTTTCGGCTACATATTTTGCAGCAAGATAAAGTCTGGAATGATAAGTCCACTGGTTCAAAACCGTAGTTCTGAATTTTTCTACCTCTCCACTTACCCCATCTTCGCTAATCACTGCCGCACCAAGTTCGCAAATAAGCTTGTCGATTCCATGATTGATTTCCGGGTCAATATGATATGGTCTTCCGGCAAGAATAATAATTGGCATTTTTTTGCTCTTTGCAGTTTCTATATATTCCTGGGCTTTATTTTGGACTGCCAGCATATAATTCTCGTATTCTTCGAAGGCTTTATTCATTGCAGCCTTTATCTGCCCTTTGGTTTTGGCAAATCCATGTTTTTTAAGAATATCATAAAACTTTGCCGGAAAGGCTTTTTTATTATGAATGCCCACAAAGTCGTGAATGTATTTTACATGTTCCAATCCTTTAATATTAACATTCGCCACTTCAGGATAATAAGCTACCACCGGACAATTGTAATGATTATCCCCTTTTTCTTCATCAAGGTTATAACTCATACAAGGATAGAAAATAACTTCCGGCTCCATTTTTAACAATGCTTCCATATGTCCATGCAGTAACTTCGCCGGATAACATACCGTATCCGAAGGAATGGTATGCTGTCCCATAAGAAACAACTTTCTGTTTGAATCCGGTGAGACCACTACATTAAACTTAAGTTCCGTAAAAAACGTATGCCAAAAAGGAAGAAGCTCGTACATATTCAATGCAAGAGGAATTCCTACTGTAGGTAAATCCGGATTTTTTTCTGAGTTGCGATATTTTTTCAACAATTCTCGTTTATACTCATACAGATTATAATTTGGCTGTTCCTCTGCTTTTTTGTTTAAAGGCTTGCTGCATCTGTTTCCGGCAATATATGTATTTTTATTACCAAAAGAATTCACGGTAAGCCGGCAGTGATTGTTACAGCCTTTACAGGTTATATTTTTTACACTATGTTCAAAACCAGCTAACCCTTCCGCTGAAATTACGGTACTTTCCTCAGAACAATTTTCAATGGCATATAAAGCTGCCCCATATGCTCCCATGATTCCGGATATGTTTGGACGAACCACATTGGTATCCAGTTCCTGTTCAAAGGCACGAAGAACCGCATCATTTAAAAAGGTTCCTCCCTGCACAACAATATTTTTACCCAAATCCGCCACGCTGCCGCAACGAATTACCTTGTATAATGCATTTTTTACTACACTCATGGATAACCCGGCAGATATATTTTCAACAGAGGCTCCATCTTTTTGTGCCTGTTTTACAGAACTGTTCATAAAAACAGTACAGCGGGAACCTAAATCCACAGGTCGGTCTGCAAAAAGGCCAAGCTTTGCAAAATCTTCAATACTGTAATGCATTGCTTCCGCAAAGGTCTGTAAAAATGAACCACAACCGGAAGAACAGGCTTCATTCAAAAATATATTATCGATTGCCTGATTATGTATCTTAAAGCATTTAATATCCTGACCGCCAATGTCTATGATAAAGTCCACTTCCGGCATAAATCTTTTCGCAGCGATATAATGTGCAATAGTTTCCACGATTCCGGTATCAACCCCAAAGGCATGCTTAATAATTTCCTCGCCATATCCGGTTACCGCAGAACCTGCAAATCCTATGCCCGGATATTTTTCATAAATTTCTGTAAGATAATTTTTTATTACTTCCACCGGATTTCCATGATTGGAACAGTAAAGAGTATTCAAGATATCTCCATTCTTATCCGTAATGACAGCTTTTACCGTTGTGGAGCCTGCATCGATTCCAAGATACATTTCTTTATCCGGTGTATCAATGTATTTTATATTTGAGGAATCCGCCTCGTGCCTTGCACAAAATTCTTCATATTCTTTTTTGGATGCAAACAATGGTTTCGATGAAACATAAGAACCTGCGTCAGCATATTCCTCGGCTTTTGCTGCAAGCTCTTTTAATGAAAATGTATCATTACACTGCAAAGCAGCACCTATAGCAACATAGTAAAGTGAATTTTCAGGACAGACGCCTTTTTCTCCTAAGGTTTCATCAAAGCTTTTTCTAAGTTCGTCGAAATAAGTAAGGGGGCCACCAAGATAAAGAATATTTCCTTCTATCTCCCTGCCCTGTGCCAGACCTCCCACCGTCTGATTTACCACAGCCTTTAAAATACTGGCTGCAATATCAGGAACGCCTGCTCCCTGATTTAACAAAGGCTGGATATCACTTTTTGCAAATACACCACAACGTGAAGCAATGGTATAACGTTTTTCAGACTCTTTTGCCAGCAGGTTCAGGTCGTCCTGAGTTACATTTAAAAGTGCTGCCATCTGATCGATGAATGCCCCTGTACCACCTGCACAACTTCCGTTCATTCTCGCCTCAAAACCACCGGTAAAAAACAAGATTTTTGCATCCTCACCACCAAGTTCTATGACAACATCTGTGTCATGATTCAGGCGTTGAACTGCCGTTCTTGTAGAAAAAACTTCCTGGGTAAATGGTACATTCAGGTATTCAGAAATACCAAGTCCCGCAGAACCTGAGATTGTGATTCCTATTTCATCCTCTTTAAATTCCTCAGATATTTTCATTAAATATTTACTGGTCATTTCTGCGATTTTTGATAAATGACGCTCATAAGAAGAATATAGAATCACATCATTTTCATCTAATAAAACACATTTTATGGTTGTTGAACCTATATCAAGTCCTAATTTTTTCATAATCTTTCCTCTATCGTTTAAAATCTATATTTTTTAAGATATTTTAGTACCCTTTTTTATTACATTCTCCACCTATTCACCAAACCCAATAATAGCCAAAGTATAACATATACTTATAATGAAAATCAACACCTGTTAATCTTAATCATCCTCTGGAAATTAAAATTTTAATATCTCCCTTTTATCAAGTAGAATCCAAAATTTTCAAATAAAATCTCCAAGTATTTAGAACATTGACAAGGAAATAATAATAATATATAATAATTGTACAAAATACTGAACAAATAATCAAACAATCAAGGAGTGATTTTATGTTAGCAGTTAATTATTCAACCGTCAGAAATAACTTGAAAACCTATTGTGATGAAGCAACTGATAATGGCGAAACTGTTATTGTTACACGCAAGGAAGAAAAAAACATTGTTATTATTAGCCTTGAAAAATATAACCAGCTAGAAAAAGCAGCTAGAAATGCAGAATACCTTGCTATGATTGATAGAGGAATAGCACAGTTGGAAGCTGGAAAAGGACAAATGCATGAGTTAATAGAGGTAGGAGATGAATAAATTATGGAGTGACAGAGCATGGGATGACTATCTCTATTGGCAAATTACTGATAAGAAGATAGCTAAGAAAATCAATGAACTTATAAAAAGTATCGAACGTGAAGGATTGGCACAAGGACTAGGAAAGCCTGAACCATTGAAATATAGAAAAGCATGGAGTAGACGGATAGACCATGAGCATAGATTGATTTATGATGTAGATGATAATGGTTATTTATGGATAATTGCATGTAGAGGACATTATGAAGATTAGCACCTAAGATGGTGCTAATCTTTTTGGAACAAATTCATAATAATTACTAAAATCAGCAGCCAACAAAAAACATTGTGATAAAACTTACTACCGTCAGCAAAAAACATATGATATAAAACTTACTGATTTTAAATTTTTCTTTTGTTAAACTCCAATTCTTTACATTCTTATTTTCTTTAAAATAACCAATGGTTGCGAAAATAATGCCTAACACCAATATTCCTGTCAAAATAAATGCCGGTACAGTATTATTTTCGAAGCCTTTTACCTCGAATACCAACATATATATTATGGTTCCTACCAATAATAGTAATAAATATACAATCGTAATAGGCCAACTAAGTTTTGCTTTTTTCTCATCCGTCTCATCACAATAGATTCGTTCAACTGCTCTGTAATTTAAAAGAACGATGGTACCCACCACTTCAATTACATAGAAAAACACAAGCAAACCTGTAATATCTATGTTCATTGCATCTGAATAACTCCCAATACAAATTAGAAAGATATAGAACGTAGAAACCAGCCCTACATGCTGATTGATATTTACCAATAACTTTTTCACTTCATTCATATTGTAGTGAATATCAGGATGAAATCCCGCTATATTTTGATAATCCTGATTTTGTAAAGCATTGCTGAAAAACAAGTTCAAAAACAACTGCACCGGAAATGCAATTACAAAGATACATATCAATGTTCCTAAATACAATGTTCCATTTAATATACCATATAAAAAATAAACAACTACACATATGACAGATATCATACACCATATCCAAGGGGCTTTCCCCATAGATACATCTGCTACTGTTTTTTGGTTTTTTTCGATATCTGCAGATAATAAATGTTCTACTTCCACTCCAAACAGCTCTGATAATTTAAGTAAATTCTCTGTACTTGGTTTACTTGTACCACTCTCCCATTTCGTTACAGCCTGCCTGCTAATCTCCATATATTCTGCAAGCTTTTCTTGAGAAATTCCCTTTTCTTTTCGATAACGTGCTATATTGTTTCCTAATTCGTTCATTTACCAACATCTCCTTTTATTTTTGATGTCATAAATATACCAAATAGTCCGGTTGCCTTCTACCAACTATAGTGCAACTATTGGTTGCCTGCTGATATTATGCTTTTTTCATGTAAACCTTCCATCGTCTATTAAATGATTTTTTTGCATATCCTGCATATTTAATTCTTAATGATTCATAATCTCAGATAATTAATCATCTGTCGACACACTATACCATCCGTCACTTATTTCTTTGACATTAACAAATTGAAATCCATCCGAACACTTACCTGCAATATATGTATCTGTGGTATTTAGCATATATACATATCCCTTAGAACTTCCCAACATCCCTCTATAGGTCCAAAAATATATGGATGGCTTACCTTTAAATAAAACCATACATACCGTACCTGTATCAGCAAGTTGCTCATATTTATCTGACAGTTCTATCAGGCCATCGTCTCCTATCTCGTAATTTCCCTTCAAAATTTCATTAGCGACATATTCCATATCTGACTTATTCTCTTCAAAATTATATGAATTCTTGTTGTTATTAGAAATTAGTCCAAACATTAAAAGTGCTATTAAAAAAGTTGGTAAAAAAATTTTTTTCCTTCTCTTAAACATTTTTATGACCTCATTCTCGACAAGATCAAAGTTCCATACCCTTCTCCTTTCCAATTTCTAACCTATAATATCATATTATGAATCTTTTTGCCAAAAAAGATAAAAAGAAAAACGATAGCATTCTGGCAATAACATTACCGAGATGATTCATCGAGGCTTTGTTTTATTACCAAAATACTATCGCTATCATATTTACAAAATCAAGCATTTCCTTAATGCAAGGTCTTTTTAGGAGTTTTCTTTGAAAATAATGATAATGCTTTTTTAGGACAATGATGTATACACCTATAACAATTAATGCATATGGAACGGTCAATTTCCGGATAGCCGTCTCCTGTTTTGTCCATAGCATTCATCGGACAGTTTTTTATACATTTCCCACACTTAATGCATTTTCTATTATGTAAATATATTTTAAAACGCATGTGTTTTCCTAACCATTTGTTTGGAAAATTCAAAATACCATACCACTTATAATGTGGAATTTCAGGTTGTAATGAATTCAGTTTTATAAACTTTTTAATATCATGCTGAATCCGTCGTTCCAAATTTTTTTCATCATGCCAAAATCTACGAATTCCTGGTGCTAGAAGCACGCCATCCGTGGCACTGCAACGATAGGCTGAATGCATAACCGGAATCATATTTTTATCCAGACAATATCTTGAAAATACCCTTAAAGTATTCTCGGAATATAACCCACATGTGATAAAAAGAAATGCAGGTATGGGTTTGCTTAACTTATCAATACCTTCTAAATATTGCTTCATCGGTTTAGCCGGCTCGGAATGTATGGTAGATGAGCCTATCATAAGTTTATCATATTTCTCTATATCAAAATTTGCAGGTAACTTTTCAATAGAATATATGTCTATCTCATAAGTCTGCTTCAAAACAAAATACATATTTTCTGCAATTCTTTTTGTATTTCCCACTCCAGAGAAATATAATAATAAAATTCTGCCCATCTTTCTTCTCCTAAAAGGTTTCGTAAATTGTGATACTTTCTATCTGCTCTATTTCTTTTTAGTGCAAACTTTAAAAATACAACCAGTGTATTACGTTCCTACTCCTCATTATTCTCTGCAACCTTACTTGCCCTTGCAGCTACTTCTGCTTCCTGAATATCACTTGGAGCCTGTTCATATCTTGCAAATTCATAGGAATAATCCCCACGTCCTCCTGTAATGGAACGAAGTACGGTGCAATATCCTGTTAATTCCATCATCGGAATATCTGCTTCAATCATCTGTTTTCCCTTCGCAGCAGGAGACATTCCAAGTACACGACCACGCCGCTTATTTAAGTCCCCCATAATATCTCCTGTATACTGTTCCGGCACTGTAACCTTAAGACTCATAATCGGTTCTAAAAGGATTGGATTCGCTTCCATAAATCCCTTCTTAAATGCCTGAATTGTCGCCATCTTAAATGCCATTTCAGAAGAATCTACAGAATGACAGGAACCGTCATATAACACGCCCTTTACACCAACTACCGGATATGCTGCAAGAGGACCTTTTACTACGGATTCCTGAAGTCCCTTTTCCACTGCCGGGAAGAAATTTTTCGGTATTGCTCCTCCTACCACTTCCTGCTCAAATACATATGGTGTTTCATTGTCTCCAGATGGTTCAAAACGCATTTTTACATGACCATACTGTCCATGTCCACCGGACTGTTTCTTGTACCTATATTCCACATCCGCTTTCTTCTTAATGGTTTCCCGGAATGCAATCTTTGGTTTGCTTAATTCAATTTCGCATTTATACTCGCTTAACAGCCTGCTTTGAATAATTTCAAGCTGCTGCTCACCAATTCCGTATAGCAACGTCTGTCGGTTCTCGGCATCATTTACTACCTTCAAAGTCTGGTCTTCGTGAGTCAGCTTCTGGAGAGCCTGTGCTACCTTATCAATATTACTCTTATTCGGAACTTTATAACGCATGGCAGTATATGGCTTTGAAATTTCAAACTTGCCATATTCAATGATATTCGCCTTGGTAGATAAGGTATTTCCGGTTCTTGCAGCCGTAAGTTTTGCAATGGCACCAATATCCCCGGCATGAAGTTCTGGCACTTCTATCGGTTTACTGCCCTGTAATACATAAAGCTTACTTACCTTTTCTTCGATATCCTTATCTTTATTATAAATGACATCATCTGATTTAAATACACCGGAACATACTTTAATCAAGGAATATTTTCCAATAAACGGATCAACAATGGTCTTAAACACATAAGCAGACTTCGCCTTTGAAAAATCGTAATTTGCCAAAAATACCTCATTGGTCTTCATATTAAAGCCTGCGATTTCCTTATTCTCAGGACTTGGCAAATATTTTACGATATCATCTAAAAGTGCATATGTACCCTGACACAATGTATTCGAACCCATAGTAATCGGAACAATGGTTCCATCCAAAATATTCATTCTAAGTGCAGAACGAATTTCATTTTCCGAAAAAGTATCTCCACTGAAATATCTGTCCATAAACTCTTCGCTGGTTTCTGCAACTGCTTCCATTAAGGTATCTTTATATAATGTAAGATTTTCCTTGCTGTAATCCGGCACTTCACAATCAACTACTTCTTTTCCCTGCCAACGGTTAGCATTTTCACTGATAACATTAATATATCCTACGAACTTTTCATTTTCTCTAATTGGAAAATGGAATGGTGCAATTTTCTTTCCGTACATCATAGTTAAAGTTTCTACTACATTTTTAAAAGAGGCATTATCTGCATCCATACCTGTTACATAAATCATCCTAGGAAGCTTATATTTTTCGCACAACTCCCATGCACGTTCCGTACCGGCTTCCACTCCTGCCTTACCAGACACAAGGATAATGGCTGCATCTGCTGCACTGATGGCTTCTTCCACTTCACCGATAAAGTCGAAATATCCCGGCGTATCTAATACATTAATCTTCATACCGTTCCATTCAATCGGCACTACCGAAGTGCTGATGGATATCTGTCGCTTCTGCTCTTCTTTTCCAAAATCACTTATGGTATTTCCATCCTCCACTTTCCCCATTCTGGACGTAACCCCTGCCAGATATGCCATAGATTCCACCAAACTGGTTTTACCAGCTCCACTGTGTCCCAATAACACTACGTTTCTAATCTTGTCAGTTGTATATACATTCATTGCAGCTACCTCCCAATTTTAAATTTCCATAGATTTTGTCTAAATTTATATTTTTAATATAAATTCTTTTCATCTATTATTCAATTTTACCTTAAATTATCTGTATATTCAAGTTTATTTGCAATATTTTTTCTTTATTTCAACTAAAAATTCAAACACTTTAAATCCAAATCTATCATTGTAAAACAAATTTCTCAAATATGTCATATTATTAAAAAAGAAATATTTAATTTTGCGTTTATGTAAATCATAATTCCAATAAAAAAGTGGTCATCGTACTAACATCAGCACATAACCACTTTCCATCTTTTTCATTATTTAATTATATTTTTTTTGCAGTTTTTTCTCTAATACTCTCTCTTTCTTGCTCTTTCTATGATATTCTTTCTCCTACCCTTTCCATGATATTCTTTCTATCATACTCTTTCTATAACACCCTTCCGCCATTTACCCGAAGGTTAAACTTGGCTCCCAGCATTTCAGCAGCACCTCTGCTCATCAGCATACGCTCTAAAAAAATATCAAAATATTCATACATAGTACAAATATTTTCATCAATCTCAAGATTCAAAGTAATCACCATTTTATCCGTATCAATGGTAATTTCCGACTTTGTAACCGCATAATTTACCTGGTCATGAATATCAAACTTCGTTTTGTCCTTTTCACTTACACGGTTCCTTCGTACATCTGTCTTATCCGCAATAATCAAAGCTGCCGATATGGCATCCTTTGCACCACCGGTAGATTCATCATGATTGCCGATGGCAGACATAATTGTCATTCGATCCTGCAAAGTCATATCCGTTTGTTTCAAAATATCATTGGCAAGAATCGCTCCATATTCCGCATGTCTGGTACGGTTCACTGCATTTCCAATATCATGCATAAACCCAGCAATTTTTGCCAGTTCCCTGTCATGTTTCGAGTAACCAAACTGCTCTAAAATATAGGCAGCCCGTTCCGCCACCAATGCACAATGTGCCTGGGAATGGTCTGTAAATCCTAATACCCTAAGATTCTCATTCCCTCTTTCAATGAGTGCTATTACTTCCTCATTTTTTTTCATCTCTTGATATGTCATAAACGATTTCCTCTTTCCTTATTTCACTAATCATTTTCTTATTCAGACAATAATTTACTTAATTCATACTGGAAGGAATCCAATTTGTTATTTTCCAGATTCAGAGCCTCTGAAAGATCAAAATCAATCAATACATCATTTTTAATTGCTACGATACGATTCTTTTGATTACGATTCAAAATCTCAATGGCATATGCTCCCATTAAAGAACCATACATTCTATCCTTAGCGGTTGGTTGTCCACCTCTTTGAATATATCCTAAAACAGATACCCTGGATTCAATTCCGGTCTTTTCCCGAATTCGTTCCGCAAGCTCTGAAGCATCTGTCACTCCCTCAGCCACTACCACTAAATAACTGTTTCTTCCATCAGCATGTCGTCTTTTGATTGCATCCGTGATACTGTCAAAATTACCATCCCATTTTTCAGGAAGAACTATGGCATCTGCTGAAGTAGCCATGCCTGCCCAAAGAGCGATATATCCTCGTTTTCTTCCCATCACCTCTACCACACTGCATCTGCCATGAGAAACGGAAGAATCCCTGATTCTGTCAATGGCCTCCGTTGCTGTATTTGCTGCGGTATCAAAACCTAACGTATATTCTGTACATGCCACATCTCGGTCTATGGTACCAGGGATGCAAATAATATTTACTCCTTCTTTCTGTAAATCGATGGCTCCCCGTAAGGTTCCATCTCCACCAATTGCTACAACTGCATCGATTTGTTGCTCTTTTAAATTATCTGCAGCCTTTTTTCTAAATTCCTGTTGTAAGAACCGTTCACATCTGCTGGTAAAAAGAATGGTACCGCCTTGATTATTGATGTTTCTCACATCCTCTAAACCAAGTGGCGTAACTTCCCAATCTATCAAACCATCATATCCCCTTAATATACCCACTACCTCTATACCAAAATGTGCTGCACTAAACACAATGGCACGAATGGCCGAATTCATCCCCGGTGCATCTCCACCACTGGTTAAAACTGCTATTTTCTTAATATGATTCATTTCCTGTTCTCCTCGCTATGTTGTTATTCTATCACTAACACTCCAACGGCTAAAGCACGTTGGGTTCTTATATACATCCGCTTCCAAATATACTCGAAAGCATATAAGAGTAATTCCCAAACTATCTAAACTATTATATTTTATATAAATGATTGACCGTCTTTAACCAATGTAAATTCTCCTTTATCTAACTCAACAATAGTTGCTTCCAGGTTCTTTTGTAAGTTTCCTTCCCAGAAATCTTTTAGTTCCCTATGAAACATCGTTGCCAGTAATGCTTTATTCATGGCTCCATGGGCTACAATCATTATCCGCTCTGCTTTTCCTTCTAGCGGTAATATTTTATCCCCAATAAACTCTTTTCCTCTTAAAATAACTTCTTCCAGTGTTTCACCATTCTCTGCAGCTCTGTATAACTCCGGTTTATCAAAAAAATGATAAAACCCACATTCTTCATTATTTAACATTTCGTCCACATTTAATCCTTCGAATTCTCCAAAAGATACTTCCCGGATTCTTTCGTCAATTTCTATCGTTACATTGCTTTCAGCATGAATCAGACTGGCCGTTACATACGCTCTTTTTAACGGACTTGAAAAAACTTTATCAAAGGGAATTCCTCTTAGCCCATGACCGGTCAATATGGCCAGTTTCTTTCCCTCTTCTGTCAATTCAATATCTGTACTTCCTTGTAATTTTCTTGCTTTATTCCAGACAGTCTGACCATGTCTGATAATATAAATTTCCATCCTTTACACCAAACCTCAAACAATAACTCCTGCATTCTTATTTGAGGTGCAAACACAAACAGTCAAAATGTGATTGCAACTTATCCTTCCTTGTTAATTTCGCCCTAATCTCACGAATGATTCTTCTCTATTCTAACATAAGTTTTTAAATATAGCTATCCTCTTTTACCCTTGACTTTTATTCATCAATCTTTTACCATTTTGATAATCAGCAATTTGCTACCTCGGAAAGGATTACTATTTTATGAAACTAGCCATCATACAAAATCAATGGACTCCTGTCCAACAAAAATATATTCAAACGACACTAAAAGAAGTGGAACTAATATTACCAGAAGCCATAAATGACTGCCTTTTCATAAAGGAACCTTTTATCCTATTTTCTTCTTCCACAGAGGACTATCATTTTTCAAAAAAACATCACTTTCCCTTTTTAGGCTTCGGTTTATCCATGCCTTGCCCTTATCTTGTAGAAAATATAGGCGGACTCAGTGATTCTTATCTTCATCTTACATATGCCAGATTTTATCACCTTCCCTTTGTATTATATTCATCACAGGATTTTACCTTACGGGAATACCGCTCCTTAGAATTTGACAAAGTGATGTCATTTTATAAATTATTTCAGGATAATAACAGTGTAGAACCCTTAGCCACAGATGATTCCATTGCTTTAGAACAGTTTTCCTCCAGAATCACAGAATATGGTTATAAAAACCATGGACTTTGGGGAATGTTTAATGCCAAGGAGGATTTAATCGGGCAAATTGGCATTACGAGTTACGAAAACGGTCTGGAATTAAGTTATATACTACATCCTGATTATCAAAGAAAAGGAATTGCCTTTTCTTTCTGTGAAAAAGTTCTTACTTATGCAAAGGAAGAACTCGGCGTTGACTCCCTTGATATACGTATTCATCCAGACAACCTTCCATCCAGAAAGTTGGCAGAAAAACTCCAAAATACCGAAATTATAAATCTTCAGATAATAACATTAGAATAAAAAAACATTTTTCCACATAAAATATCTAACAAATACTATACACTTTTGTTCTGGAGATTCTATTATTTTCATTAAAAAAGGGATAGTTCCAAAACAGATGATATCTCCTCCTGTTTCAATACTATCCCTTTTACCTATGCATTAAGTTATTTTTTCTGCTTTTCAATGTATTCAATAATAAAACTTTCCATCTCTGATTTGTCCTTATCCAAAGCCAATGCAAGCTCCCCATATAGATTATTTTCTGCCATTTTCAAATACTTTTCATCTGTCGTCGTAATTTTCTTTCCTATTGCTGTTCTCTCGCATTTTCTTAAATATAAAGTCTTAATAATCCTAATCCATTCCCTATAATCACAGGATTGCATTGCCTCTTTGTATTGCTTCTCCCGCAATTTATCATTTACAATCCACAATTCTTCCATGGTTTCAATTTCATCTAGTAAATTCCAAGCTTCTTCTCTTGAAATAATTCTTCTAATAACCACCTTTGCGTTATCTACCGGGGAATAAATCTTACTTCCCTTCGCTCCCATAGGCAATAATACATAAAAAAGTTTCTTCTCGTCCACATCCCCCAAATCTAAATGCGTAATATCCTCTACTTCACAAATCCCATTCTGTCCATAAATAATATATTCACCTTTTTCGAACACCAGTCATTCCTCCTTTTTTCGAAAAATTCTTCCTATCTTTCATTTTATCAAAATTTTTCTTTTCTCGTAAGAAAATATTTTGAATAAAACTAATTTTGTGAAAAATATTCTAATAGAAAGAAGGAATCTTCGTTTATTTTGCTAATACTATTTTCCCGGATTTTTTCCTTTTTCAATCCTATTTCGGATTTCCTGCATCTTATTATCGATTTCACTGATGGATTCTGCACAGATTCTTAGTTCTTCTGCAATTTCACCTGCATCCTCAATATCCTTTTTATACTTCATTTTATGTTCCAGACTAGCCCAAAAGTCCATGGCAATGGTTCTAAACTGAACCTCCACCTTCATATGTTTTTTCTCATCAGATAAAAAAATTGGAATATCCAGAATCAAATGAAGACTACGATAACCATTCGGTTTTGGATTTTCAATATAATCTTTTCTTTCCAAAACGATAATATCATCTTGTTTTGCCAACATTTTTTCAATATGATAAATATCTTCTATAAAAGAACAGACAACTCGGATGCCTGCCACATCATCTAAACTCTCTTCTATATTTTTTACACTGATTTCATACCCTTTCCTTTTTAACTTTTCCAGAATACTGTAAGAAGATTTTACCCTTGATTTAATAGATTCAAAAGGATTACGGTTATATTGAAGTGAAAACTCCTCATTTAATACCTGTAACTTCGTTTCCACCTCTTTTATTGCACATCGGTAACACATCATCATTTTTAAATAAGCCTGTGCTGATTCCAACACAGCTTCTGGTGGCTCTAACTTTAAAAATTCATCAATATCAAACTCTTTTTGCTTTCTTTTTATACTCTCCATACTTTTCCTTCTCCTTTGTACCTAACTCCTGATATCTGTCATTTTATCTACTATTACTTTATTTCCTGCTCCATCTCATTCAGCCAGGAAATCGCCTCATTTCTTCCTTCTTCATCGAAAGAAAAATCCTTTACCCTGATTTCTTCTTCCGGTGTTTTTTCAAAACAATATAACCCTTTCCAACACCATACCCTTAACACATTCTCTTCTTCTTCCCCTTTTTGCACTGTATCTTTTTTTATTCGATACCGAAAATCCTTTGAACTTCCTGTAAATATGCCTTTATAAGCAAAAAAATTAAAATTTAAAATATCTTCTTCTTTAATCATGTTCTCGTCCTATCTTCTTATATCCTTCCCCGAAAATTTCACTAGCTCTGCAAACTATCATAAAAGCCTTTTCATCTTCTTCCTTCACTATCTCCTCCACCTTAGGTGAAAGACGCTTTCTAACTACACACATAATAACCTCATAACTGGTCTTGCTATATCCCCCGGAACCCTGTATAAATGTAACACCCACATTGGCCTCTTTTAATAACCTCTCAGCAATTTCCTTCGGGGAATTGCTAATAATATAAAATAACTTTGCCTCATCGTCCCCATATAAAATATAATCTACCGTTTTTGAGGAAAAAACAACAGCAATAAACGCATACATAGCCAGATTAAAATTACCAAATACGATACCGGAAATGGTAACAATAAGAATATCCAACATCATGAAAATTCTTCCTGTAGACATATGAGGAAACTGAATACGAAGTAATTTCACAATAATATCAATTCCCCCTGTGGTTGCTCCCTGCCGAAACACAATTCCTATCCCTACTCCTACCAGTACACTACCTGCAATGGCTGCCAATAAATATTCCTCTGTAACCGCACCAAAGCCTGTAAAATAATTGGTAAAAACAGAGTTTAATACCACCATAAATAAAGTATCTATCATCACCTTATAACCGAATTTTACAAATCCAAGTATCAATATTGGCACGTTTAAAATAAAATATAAGGTTCCTGTGGGTATGTGGGTAAATTGATGTAAGATAACACTGATTCCCACAATTCCTCCCGGTGCTAACTGATTTGGATCTAAGAACAGACTAATTCCAACTGCATAAGAAAACGATGCCAATATAAAAAGAGCATATTTTTTCACTGTTTTTTCCATACATATACCAACCTTTCCATTTCCATATGAATTAGTATGTCTGCATTTTTTTATTTTAACACAAAAAATAGTGCATGAAAAGAGAACCTTCATCCTCATATACCAGCCAAACACCTGCTATTATATTATTGTCTCATAATAAATCAGGTGCTGATATTAAGTTTTACAAGCCTAATATCAACACCTAATTTACACATAAAAGAACTTAGAACATATTAAACAAATGCTCTACGAAACAGCTTTTTCATCTATCACCATTTCATCCTAATTATTATTCAACCATTCTATATCTTCATAAACCAAACTTATTCCTGTTCCTGATGAAAGTTTGAGCAAATTAATGGTCGATTTTTCAGATTCCCACATTATATATTCCGTTTTCTGATTGTTAAGTGCAGTACTTACATATAAATCGTTGTTGGTAGATGGGTTTGAACTATGTTTATAAATCAAAAAACCTACTACTATTACACTTCCTAATGCTATTAATTTCATTTTATTACTCATTCATTATCTCCTTGTCATAAAACAATTTTTTAGGTCTTTTGCAAACACTACACCCATTTACGGACTTTTTATATGAAAGTTACCCAAAGAACATCGATACACTGCGTAACCAATAATTTTTATCTATGCAACACTATATATGTTTGTCATCTAACGCACATCTTAGTTCAGGACAAGCTCAATGTTATTTTATCGAAATTAATCCTGCATTTCAAAAGAGTATAAAGTAGAAATATCTTCATCCCCTTCTTCAAAGATTACTTTCACTTTATCACCCTCTGATAATAAAATCAAATTCTCATTTTCTGCGAAATTTTGTTTGTAAACATTACCCTCACTATCTTTAATATATACTATGGTTTCCCCTGATAAAGTAATGTACTGAATTTCCTTTATTTCAATGGTTTTAGAAGCTTTTGTTTCTAAATCAACTTGTTCTTTTTGAACCATTCCGGAAGAATGTAACAAGGTTTCATATGCAGTAAGTACTTCTGCCTGTGTACTTCCTGTCGCTACCAAGTTATACTTTTCAACATTTACCATAGCATACATTTTAACCAATCCGCCATTATCCTTTAATACCATGATATAGGTTGCCTGACCATCAATATTCACCAAAGATGGGAAGGAAGCAACATACCCTAAATGTTGTACCTGACCTTCTGCGGCAGCCATGGCAGAAAACTCTTCCGCACCCGCTACAGAAACATATTTGCTTTCCTTTGTTCTGGAATTCATTAATACGAAACCAATATTGGATTCATCCCCTGCCACAGAAGTAACACCAGTATAAATCCATACATCATTACCAATTACTTTATATCCATAATCTTCTGTTGTCTTTTTACATCCTGACTTTCCAAAACAACTGTTCCAAAATCCCTTTTGCAGTGTTCCGTAAGAATCATATTGATTCTGTAATAAATCCCCATCATATACACGGTCTACCCATTCAGGAATTTCCCCTACGTCATATTTTTCTGACTCACCTGTAATCGGATCAAATATTACAATCGCCTTAATATCTTCCGCTCCAAATAAACCTGCGTTCTTCTTTACAATCGGACAGATATAGTATGGATTTCCCTCTTCATCTACTTCAAAATGATATCCTTCAAAGATTGCTGTTGGATAACTAAATCTTAATTTACGACGCAAGTCCTTACCAAAATATGCCGACTCTGTATATTGAATATTCTGTTCTAATTTCACATACTTTGCATCATTGGTAACCGGGTCTACTGACACATATCCTGGAATACCTTCTGATTTGTTATTTAAATACTTAAAAAATCCTGCATATTCCAATGAGGATATTTTAAGTGGTTTTCCATTGAATGCAATCTGGCTGTAATTTTCTCCTACCACAAACTGGCTGACTACATCCGATAAAGAACCGATGGCTCTGTCTCCTACGATTTGTGCACTGGCTGTATCCATTAATGCAATATCAGAAATTTCTTCTGATTCCGGAATTACCTCTTCAAAATCATATTCTTCTACCTGTAACAGATTTGCATAGGTTGATGCCTGGAATAATTTCGAAGAAGCAATAGCACCAATGATAAACACCAAAAGACCTGCACCAATTACGTAAAACAATATTTTATCCTGTTTTTGCATCTTCGTTTCATTCAATGTGTCAGTTATGATAGCATTGGCAATGCTACTGACTACTACATAAGCAATGAATAATCCGCCAAAGAAAATCCAGCTGGCTACACTACTGATATTTAATGGTGGAAGTAAAAAATAATAAAGAATCACACCTATGATGAATGTTGCTACCGCTGATATGAGATAAGGATGCGACTGCTTTCCCACTTTTCTTTTTTTATTTTTTGAATTTTTTCTCGCCATGATATATTCCTTCTTTCTACTTTACTTATCATTTTTATGAAATGATTCGTTTTATTGCTTCCCAAGTATATCATATATTATTTTCAATGGCAAAAAAATTGCTGAATTTACCTTTTTCCTTTTCTAATCTGCAGTATTCATGTTATAATGAACTGAGATGATTGGAAGCACACAGCCATTTTTATGTGGTTTTGTAGGATATCATAGGAATCATCCTGGCGAAATGAAAACATGCCCTCATAATGAAAGAAAGGATTGCAAACTATATGAAAGAAGAATTATATACCATTCCCGTAAATGATGCATTTGCTGCAGACTGTGAATGTCCTCTATGTGCCATGCGGAAAGAATTAGAACAAAATGCCATTGAATATACCATGGGACCAAGTTACATGGAAGATGATAATCGCGCATTAACTGATGAACAGGGTTTTTGTATGGTTCATATTAAAACCTTGTATGAGCAAAATAATCGCCTTGGACTTGCCTTAATGCTACAGACTCATATGATGAAAACCACCAAAGATTTAAAAGCATTGTCTGCGAAAAAGCCTGCTGGTTCCGGTTTACTTAAAAAAGATAAAACCACCACTCCCGTCTGGACATACATTCAAAAGAAAGAAGAAAACTGTTTTATCTGTAACCGGGTAAATCACACCTTTGAACGATATCTTCATACTATTTTTCATCTTTGGAAGAAGGACAAAGATTTTTCTTCCAAATTTAAAAATTGTAAGGGATTTTGTACCTATCATTATGGTCTGTTATTTGAAACTTCCAAAGAATACTTAAAAGGTTCTGAATTAGATTCCTTTCTTAATCTTTTAAACGAAGTTTATTTCGATAATATGAACCGACTTGCAGAAGATATTGAGTGGTTTATTAATAAATTCGATTATCGTTATCAGGACGAGCCTTGGAAAAATGCCAAAGATGCTCTACCACGCTCTATCGTAAAAACAAATCACACGATCTTAGACCGATAGTTCTATTCTCGTAGTTTCGAAACAAAGGAACAAACTGCAGCACCAATCCACTATAGCAATGTTTTGCAGGATGACAGTGCTGCAATAAAGTTCCTTTTACCTTCTATAACGAAACAGGGTAAGAAATTTAGGAAAACTCAACTCTCCTAAAATTTCTTACCCTGTTTACATAATGATACCAGAATCAAAAGGTATTTTCTCCATGATATCTAACCATCTATGATAATGCTTCGATACACTCTAAAAACTCCAAAGCCTTAAACTTTCTATCAACATACTCTTTGATATACTCTTTGCAGATAAACTCTAATTCTTTTTGAACTTCCATCGTTACTTTAAAAGAATAAAGCTGCTCTATATTGCTACTAATAATATACTGTAGGGTATAAACCGTAGACGTATTTAAAAAACGTTCCTTTAAAGATACTCTGGTACAATCCGGACAGCAGATTCCTCCCTTCTCAGCACGAAACACGAAATTTTCCCCTTCTTTTTCACAAGAAACGCAATGAAAAACCTGCATTTGTAATCCATAGTATGCTAAAAGTTTAATTTCATAGATACACTTTATCAATGGATACTCGATAATCTTTGCCCCCAGCACTCTTAAAGTCTGATACAAAAGTTTTAATATATTTTTTTCATTTAGATGTTCCCTGGTTAAGTGTTCTGCAAATTCTGCAAAATATGAGGCATAAGCCACTGCCTGTAAATCTTCTTTTACAGACATAAAATATTCGTCTATTTCTGCACTGACAAAAGAGTAGGCATCCCTACCCTCAAACAAGGTAAATCTTCCATAGGTAAATGCCTCGGTTACTGCCATAACATTGCTTTTCTGCCTTCTGGCTCCCCTGGCAAAAACCGTAATCTTTCCTCTTTCCTTGGTTAAAAGTACAAATCTTTTATCATAATCTCCTACCAAAGATACCGACAAAATAATCCCTGTTAAAACTACCTGGTTCGTCATTTTAATAGTCCTTTTGATTATATCCGTAGTTCTTTAAATACAACTCATTATCACGCCAGTCTTTTCGAACTTTTACCCAAAGTTTTAAATTCACTTTAGCATCTAAAAGATTTTCCATCTCTACTCTTGCCTGGGAACCAATCTTTTTTAACATGGCTCCCTGTTTTCCTATGATAATTCCCTTATGGGAATCCCGTTCGCAGACAATAGTAGCATCAATATCTATGATGTCAGATTTCTTTCTTTCCTTCATACTGTCAATAACCACTGCAATTCCATGAGGAATTTCTTTATCTAAACACCGAAGTGCCTTTTCACGGATTAGTTCTGCTACAATCTGACGTTCCGGCTGATCCGTAATGGTATCTTCATCAAAAAATTGTGGTCCTTCCGGCAAGTATTTCATAATGGTGGAAATCAAGTCTTGTGTCCCTGTTCCTTCTACTGCAGAAACCGGAACAATCTCTGCGATATTGCAGACATCTTTATAGGTTGAAATCGCTTCCAGGATTTCTTTTTCCCCTACAGAATCGATTTTATTTACCCCAAGAATCACCGGAGTTTTAACTTTTTTCAACTGTTCAATAATATACTCTTCTAAGGTTCCAATAAAATTGGTAGGTTCTACAATCCACAAAATCACATCCACTTCTTCCAAGGTTCTTGTGGCAACGTTTAACATGTACTCCCCTAATTTATTCTTAGCCTTAATCATTCCAGGAGTATCCAGGAAAATAATCTGACCTTCTTCATTGGTTAGTACGGTTTGTATTCTGTTTCTTGTAGTCTGTGGTTTATTAGACGTAATGGCAATTTTCTGCCCAATCAACTGATTCATTAAGGTTGATTTTCCTACATTAGGGCGTCCAATAATGGTTACAAAACCTGACTTGTATTCTTTGTTCATATATTCCCTCTTTTTATCCTTTAAAATATTTTTACAATATCCTTAAAATGATCTTTTACTTCTACAAGTTTTCCTTCATTTCCTACTGCACAATATACCCCATGTTTCGTAATTGCTTCGATATATGGTGCCAAAGAACGAATGGTATCCACATTCGTAGATAAAATCTCATCTCTCGTTTTTTGATAATCCTTTTCTTCTAATCCTGACAAATATGCATAATATGACTTTTCTCCCAATGCTAATGGTGTCAACGGTACGTCGATATTTCCAATGGTACCAATAATATATTTCGTCATATCCCTGTCTGAGATATTAAAATCACGAAGATACTGGGCTGCTTTTTCATAAACTTCATAAGTTTTTGCTAATTCCGGATCACGGTAAGAAGTAAAATATCCGACTCCTGACATTGCAAAATTGCACATGGCACCGTAAGCCCCACCTTTTACTCTAATCTGAATCCAAAGATAGTCATAGGAAAAAATGGTCTGTAATACTTGTAATGCTCCGGTATATTCATGCCCTGCCTTCTTAAAGTCGCCTACCAAAGCAGCATACTGTACCTTGCTTTCTGTTTTCATTCCAAGACCTTTTTCAGATGGTTCAAATACCAGCGGCTTGCTTTCCGTTCTTTTCCATAATTCCTTGTTTAGCGCAGCGATTTCTTTTTCCATTACAGTTTCTCGTTCTTCACTGTTTCCGATATAACTCACGATTAAGTTTCCCTTGGCAAAGATAGCTTTTCTCGTTTCTTCTAACCCTTTTAGGATTTCTTCTTTCTTTTCCTCAAAATTCTTATCCAGATTTTCAATAAATTCATAATAACCTACACCGGTAAGTAAATCATTGATATAGGATGTTTTATTGATAGAGGCTGCACCTTTTAGAGAAGCAGTTTGATGGCCGGAGGAAAGAAGTCTGCCCTGCATTTGTGCTTTGGAACGACCAATAATCTCCTTTATTTTCTTGGTATCCGTTAGCTTCGCAGTAAACATAATTTCCTTCATTAATTCAAAGGCTTTTTGAATTTTATCATCAAAGCATTTACAACCTACCTCAAATAAAACTCTTTCTTTTCCCTTTGAATAATCCGTCAACGCCTTGCTGGATAAGCCAATGCCACCGGTTTCAATTAATATCTCATTGGATAATTCTGTATAGGAGAAATTCTTCGTATCTGATTCAAACAATAAGTCCTCCAAAATGGTTGCATAACCAATCTGTTCTCTTGAAAAATCATCCATGGAAAAGCTAAGTTTAATATAAGAAATTCCATTGGTGAACAATGGGTGATATACCACTTTCACTCCTGCCTGTTCCTTCACATCATTAACTAATTTCTGAGTTTTCTTCTCAATGTCTTCAATGGATAACAAAGGAATCTTTTCAATATCTTCCTTAGAAGATGGTTCCTCCTGATATCGTTTTAATGCCTTGGTATCTTCCACAAGTGCTTCTAACTGCTCTTTGGTCATGCTGTCTTTCTTCTTTTGGAGTTCCTCTTTTAAGATAGCTTCATTTTCTTCATTGTAACCCATCTTAGGTATCATGGTAACTTTGGATTTATGCGGATTGTTAAGAAGATATTGTCCTAAAATTTCTTCAAAATATCCCTTATCTAACTGCTCTTTTAACCAGGCAAAAGTTTCTTTTGTATTCAAATGTAAGAATGGTTTTGTTTCATCATACAGCCACGAATCATACATCTTCAGCATATACATAAGCCCCTTTGGATATCTTCCAAAATTAGCCTCTCTATACTTAAACTCAAAATTATTAATGGCTGCAATCAGACTTCTCTTGGAGATGCCTTTGTTAATAAGTTCCTGCATGGATTCTTCTAATACCTGATAAAAACGAGCCTCGTCTTCCTTCTTCGCACCCTTTATATTAATACTGAAAATTGGCTGTAAAATACCATTATCAAAAAAGCTGTCTACATCACTACCTAAGTGAGCATCTAATAACTTCTGTTTTAGTGGTGCTCCCGGAACACATAATAAGGCATATTCCAATATTTGAAATGCCAGATATAATTCTTGATTTACGCTTTCATCAATCACCACATTATAACTATAATAATATTCGGTTTTTTCTTCCTCTTCATCAGAAACAGAGTAGTATTCCTTATATTCTACCGGCTCAGTAAATAATTTCTCTTTTCCTATGCCAGAGTTGATTTCCTGATAATCAAATTCTGCCAAATACTCTGCATCGATATATTCCAAGTCTTTCTCGAAATCCATATCTCCATACAGATAAATATAACTATTGGATGGATGGTAATAGGTCTTATGGAACTGAATAAAGTCCTCATAAGTTAATTCCGGTATGTTTCTCGGATCCCCACCGGATTCCACCCCATAGGCGGTATTTGGAAACAAAGAATTTACAATGGCTCTGGTAAGCTGGTCATCCGGTGACGAAAATACACCTTTCATTTCATTGTAAACTACACCGTTATAGGTCAATTCACCTTCCAGGCTTTCCAAATCATAATGCCAGCCTTCCTGCTTAAAGATTTCCTTTCTTTTATAAATATTAGGATGGAACACTGCATCCAGATATACATCCATCAAGTTATGAAAATCCTTATCATTATAACTCGCAATCGGATAAATGGTTTTATCCGGATATGTCATGGCATTTAAAAAGGAGTTAAGAGATCCCTTCGCCAGTTCTACAAAAGGATCCTTAGATGGATATTTCTTTGAACCACATAATACAGTGTGTTCAATAATATGTGGTACTCCTGTGGAATCCTTTGGTGGTGTTCGAAATCCAATGCCAAATACTTTATTATTATCATCGCAGGATATCACTGCCACCTTTGCTTTGGTTTTTACATGTTCTAAGCGGTATCCTACTGCATTTTGCTCTGGTAAATCTTCTATTGAAAGAATCTTATATTTTCCTAATTCCTGTCCTACGCTATACTTCATTCATAGACTTCCTTTCCATATTCATTCTTGGATTATTGTACCACATTTTTCTCTTTTAATAAATTACTTTTTTTGTTATACTTAACCATATGACATGATGTCTGTTACTGTTCACCGTAAACAGCGACAAATCGGCTTCAACATTATTTTATTGTTTTATTCTTTTCATTCACTAATTACAGTTTTGCAATCACAAAAACCGAAAGGAGTTTTCGACATGGCTTTTGATGGATTCGTTTTATCGAATGTGGTATCTGAATTAAACCACACTATATTAAACGGCCGTATTTATAAAATTTATCAACCAGAAAATGATGAGCTTGTTTTCATCGTAAAAAATAATAAAGAGAATTACCGTTTGTTCTTATCTGCAAACGCCTCTCTTCCTTTTGTCTATTTAAGTAATTCACAAAAATCCAATCCACAAACCGCACCGAATTTTTGTATGCTGCTTCGCAAACACATCGGAAACGGAAGAATTGTTTCCATTGAGCAGCCACAAATGGAGCGTATTGTAATCTTTACCATAGAGCATTTAAATGAAATGGGGGACGTTTGTCAAAAGAAACTCATCATTGAATTAATGGGAAAACATAGCAATATTATTTTTGTAGATGACAAAGATATGATTATTGACAGTATCAAACACATTGGTTTTTCTGTCAGTTCTGTTCGTGAAGTACTCCCTGGAAGAACCTATAATTTTCCTCCAAACCAAGGAAAAACCAGCATTTTAGAATTAAGCCGGGATTATTTTACTACCCAGATTTTAACTCTCCCGTTACCTTGTTCCAAAGCAATCTATACCTCTTTTTCCGGTATCAGCCCGGCACTCGCCCAGGAACTTTGTTATCGTGCTAAAATAGAGGAAAGAGCTTCTTTTTCAGACCTGCCTACTGAAAAACAGGAAAATTTATTTCATGTTCTTTCCTCTTTTGCAATAAGTATTAAAAATGAGGAATTTAAACCTTCTATTTTTCTGGAAGGAAACAAGCCAAAAGATTTTTCCAGTACCGTATTTTCAAGCTATCCTTTGGATTCTCAAAAAACTTTTGATTCTATTTCGGTTTTACTGGAACACTATTACTATGAAAAAAATCTGGTGACTAAGATTCGTCAAAAATCCACGGATTTACGAAAAATTGTTGCCAACGCCATTGAACGTACCAGTAAAAAATATGATTTACAACTGGCTCAGTTAAAGGATACGGAAAAACGGGAAAAATATAAGATTTACGGAGAACTTCTTACTACTTATGGTTATGAAATTTCCGAGGGTGAGTCTTCTTTCACTACCATAAATTATTATACCAATGAGGAAATTACCATTCCTTTGGATGCTACCCTTTCTCCTATTGACAATGCAAAAAGATACTTTGAAAAATATAATAAGCTAAAACGTACCTATGAGGCATTAACAGAGCTTACGGTGGAATCAAAATCTGAATTAGAACATTTGCTTTCCATAAAAACTTCTTTGGACATTGCCCTGCAGGAAACGGATTTAATCCAGGTAAAACAGGAATTAATGGATTATGGATATATCAAGAAAAAGGGACCAAAAGGTAAGAAGAATGCGCCAAAAAGTAAACCATTCCATTACCTTACCAAAGAAGGATTTCACATTTATGTTGGAAAAAATAACTTCCAAAACGATGAATTATCTTTTTCTTTTGCTACAGGAAATGACCTATGGTTTCATTCAAAAGGAATGCCTGGTTCCCATGTCATTTTAAAAACGGAGGGAAAAGAAGAAATACCTGATTCCGTTTATGAACAGGCTGCACGTCTTGCAGCTTATTACTCAAGTGGAAGAACCGCACCAAAGGTAGAAATTGACTATACCAGAAAAAAGAATCTAAAAAGACCTCCTGCCAGCAAACCAGGATTTGTTATTTACCACACCAACTATTCCATGTTAATTGAGCCTGATATTACAGGGATTGAATTAATTGAAGATAATTAAGGTCTATTTTTTATTTACCAGGGAGTTTGCAAAATTTCCTGGTAAATAAAAAGTTAAGAAGCCGAAACTTCTTAACTTTCTAATATTTCATCATATAATTTTTCATATTTTCTGGTGGATGCTGACCAGGAATAATCCAGCGCCATTCCCCTCTTCATCATCTGTAACCACAAATCTTTATAAGCTGTAAAAATAATCTTCGCATGACGAATCGCATATAACATATCATAGGAATTATATTGTGCAAAAGAAAATCCATTTCCCTCCTGCTCATTTTTGTTATAATCTATGACAGTATCTTTTAATCCTCCGGTCTCCCTTACGATAGGAATCGTTCCATAACGAAAACTCATAAGCTGGCATAAACCACAAGGCTCAAATCTGGATGGCATTAATAACGCGTCACAGCCAGCATACATCATATGTGCAAGTTCTTCGGAATAACAAATATTTGCCACAACATTTTTAGGATATTGGCTGGCAAACTGACGAAATTTATCTTCATATCGTCTTTCTCCCGTTCCAAGAACGAAAAACTGGATATCTTCCATGCAAATTTCGTTCATAACCTGCTGTATCAAATCGATTCCTTTTTGTTCTGTTAATCTTGAAATAAAGCCTACCACAAATTTATCCTGATTCACTTCTACACCAAAACGTCTTTGTAGTTCTTCTTTGTTTTTTACCTTATTTTCCTTTACAGTTTCGATATCATAGCGTTCTTTGATAAACTTATCATGTACCGGGTCATAGATTCCATAATCCACCCCATTAATAATTCCCCTAAGACTATCACTTCTGGAAATCAATAACTGTGCCAGATTCTCTCCATAATAATGAGTCTGAATTTCTTTGGCATAAGTTTCACTTACTGTAGATATATAATCTGCATATACAATTCCTGCTTTCAGCATGGAACCGCCACCATCCAGTTCAAAATTACCATTATTAATCAAAGTATCTGAATATCCTAATATGGTACGCAGCACTTCCATCCTGCAACATCCCTTAAATTCCAGATTATGAATTGTAAGTACTGTCTTCATCTTCTGATAAAACATATAGCTTGCCAAATCAATCTTAATATACACCGGCATCAAAGAAGTCTGCCAGTCATGGCAATGAATAATATCTGGTTTAAATTCTACCTTAGGCAGACTGTATAAAACTGCTTTACAAAAAAAACTAAACTTCCAAACATCATCATATATATTAGTATAAGGAGTCATTCCTGAAAAATAATATTCGTTATCAATAAAATAAAATGGTATTCCTTCATATAGCATCTGCTTAATGCCAACGTATTCATCTCTTCCTGTAAAATTCATATAAAAATGGGTTACAAACTCTGCTTCATCCCTTAATTCCTGAGGAATGCAGGTGTAAAATGGAAGAAATACCCTAATATCATATTCATTACGATTCATCATTTTAGGGAGTGCACCTATTACATCAGCGAGCCCACCTGTTTTAATAAATGGCACGCATTCGGATGCAACAAATAATACACGTTTCATTCTTACCTCCCGAACTTATCACTATTTTAAGTATCCGTTATATCAACATTTGTTCAATTTATTTCAAAATATCATCTTTTATCAAATAAAATTTACCTCATTATACCATAAAATAAGTAAAATATAAACATTTTTCTAACGGAAATAAAGAAATAAAAGTTCACAATTTTTTATATCTTTTTATGTGCAAAGATTATATGAGACTCATCTATACTCGCAATAAAAAAAGGGAGGAATTTATTTTTAATAAATCTTTTGATTTGAAAATCACATCTTTTTCAAATCTTGAATAAACTATCATCTCATTTCTCATATACTTATGATGCATTTTTCTTTTCTAATCGAATACGGTCCGCCAGCAATGCGATAAATTCTGAATTGGTTGGTTTTCCTTTTCCACAATGCATGGCATAACCAAACATGTTCTCTAACATTTCCATTTTTCCTCTGTGGAATGCCACATCAATGGCATGTCGAATGGCACGTTCAACACTGGAAGAGGTAGTTTTATATTTTTTGGCTATGGTTGGATATAGCAGTTTCGTAATATAATTCAACATGTTTTCGTCATTTACTGCCATCATAATACCCTCTCGGATATACTGATATCCCTTGATATGTGCAGGTATGCCAATTTCAAGAATCATGTCTGTTACTTTCTGCTCTAATTGATAGTGTTTTATATTATTATCTTCTTGTTCTTTCATTTTTTGGTTTCTCTCAAGGATTTGAATCATTCTTTTCCATATAATGTCATACTCTACAGGTTTAATCAAATAATGTACTGCACCCAAATGAAATACGCTTTCAATCATACTTTTCGTGGTAACTGCAGATAATACCATAATCTTTTGTCCAGTTTCTTTGGTTTGATTCCATTGTTCCAAAGCTCCGATTCCGTCCAGTTTTGGAAGAACAATATCCATTAAAATCATATCCGGCTGAAAAGATTGATTAACCTCAATTAATTCGTGTCCATCTTTTACAAAAGCAATTATGGTTTCCTTGCCTAAAGCCTCTTCTATTTTTTTCTTTCCATTGTCTTTTAACTCTTTTATTAAATCATTGTCCGTTTGTGCAACTAAAATTTTAATCTGACGATTCATTTCTTCATTCATAACAAACATTTTTTTCTATTGGCATTTCACTGCCTTCCCTTTCTAAATATACTTTCCTACTATTTCATTATGCAGATTTTTTCTTATTTTCCAATCGAATTTTATCCGCAATCAATGCAATAAATTCAGAATTGGTAGGTTTTCCTTTTCCTGCATTGATGGTATAACCAAACAAATCATCTATCACTTCTACTTTTCCTCTGCCCCATGCTACCTCGATGGCATGACGAATCGCACGTTCCACTCTAGAGGAAGTAGTTTTATGGATTTTTGCTATGGAAGGATAAAGCTGCTTGGTAATGGAATTTAATATATCCATATCATTTACTGCCATTATAATAGCACTTCGTAAATATTGGTAGCCTTTTATATGTGCCGGAACTCCGATTTCATGTATCATATTTGTTACAATAATCTCCAGCTGATGGGCATCCATTTCTTCTGTTGGAATGAAAGCAGGATTGTTTTTATTTTCACTTAATATTTCAAGAAACTGTTCTTTTGAATAATCTCCAATTAAAAATTTGATATCTTTTAATTCTGGAAATTCTCTTAAAAATTCAATCTGTCCTTTTGATGCAATTAAAATAATTTCTCCTACTTCAATGTTATGGCTTTGTAATTTTTCTATTACACCCACTCCATCAAGGGTAGGTAAAACGGCATTTAGAATCAAAATATCTGTTTTATACTTTTTTAAAAACTCCAGCACCTCTGAACCAGTAGAAGCACTTAAAATAACTTCATACCCCTTTTCCATCTGCAAAAACTCATTCATTTTTTCAAGGCTTGACTGATTATAATCTGCTAAAACCACATTCATTTTATTCATTTTCTTTCCCATTATTATTGCTAAACTGCATAAGCTGAAAGAAAGCAGCTGCAATGTTCCTTTCTTATTTTTATATCTTTCAGCATCATTTATTTTGTAAATATCTGTAATTCATATTTTTATTATACATATTTTTCCAACACTCGTCAATAACATTTTTCCCGTTTTTACATATTTTTTTCATTTTTCCCTAAAACAAAGCATTTCAGCATTCTTTTTTATTGTTCTACTAACATATTCTCAATAAAAGTAGCATATCCCATTTTAGAATCCTGTACAAATACATGGGTAATGGCTCCCACTACTTTTCCGTTTTGAATGATAGGAGTTCCACTTAATCCTTGCACAATTCCATTGGTAAGTTCCAATAATTCCTCATCTACAATCTCAATTTTCATTTCTTTTCCTTTCTCTTTATAATCGGCATGTACTTCTAAAATATTAATTTCATAATAATCTTCTTCTCCTGAAATATAAGACTTAATATAAGCCTTACCTGGCTTAATTTCTTCCTTTGTAGCAATTGGAAGATATTCCTCAAGTTCTGGTTTTTCCCCTTCATAGACTCCAGATATTCCTGAAATGTCATTGTTTTGTATTTCACCTATTTTATTTTTCTCAGAATAGTCAATGCTTCCAACAATTTCTCCCGGACTTCCATTTTCACCTTTTACAATATTTAAAACTTTAGCCTCATAGATGGAACCACCCTTAATCTGAACCAGTTCCATGGTATCTAAGTCGTTAATTCCATGTCCCAGTGCGGAAAATGTGGTTTCTGTAACATAAGTTAAAGTTCCGATTCCCTGCATGTTATCCCGAATCCAGATTCCTAATTTTCTTTTTCCTTCTTTATCAATGACAGGATTTACTTCTGCTTCAAATTCTTCTCCTTTTCTTCGTACTAAAAGTGTCACTTTGCCATCTTCTTCTGCATCCAAAAGTTCTTCAATTTCCTCTTTTTGATTGATTTTTGTACCATTTACTTCAAGAATATAATCTCCGGATTGCAGAACATACTGGCAAGGCGACTCGTACTTTCCATCGATTCTTGTAACTTCACTGACTCCTAATACTAAAATTCCTTCCGTTTCCATATAAATTCCTATGGACTTTCCAGAGGGCGCCACCATATTGGAATTGATTACCTCAACGGATTCAGAGGTTTTTACATTCAGGGCAAGAGTTTCTTTCATTTTGCTATTTCGGTCTTTTTCAAGTAAAAAACCCAAAGAACAGAATTGAAGCATTAAAACAACATATAAAACTCTTTTGTATAAAAGTTTTCTTTTTTCTGCCATACATCATTCCTCCATTCTGCTGATTCAACATTTCCTAATATTTGAATAAAAAAACACACATACAAGAAAGATTTTTTTCTTTCCTAGTATGTGTGTTTTTTCTCTTTGGAACTCAGTTACTTTTTGTTTTTTGTGCTAATTTCTTCATTTCTTTTGCACTTTCCATCACAGTATCTGTAATGGAAACACCGCTTAACATTCTTGCAAGCTCTTTGATCTGGTCTTCTTCTTTTAGTAAATAAATGTTTGTAATGGTTTTTCCATTTTCTGCGTTTTTTTCAATTAAAAAATGATAATCTGCCATGGCCGCAATCTGTGGCAAATGAGTAATTGCCATTACCTGGTGATGTTTCGAAATGACTGCCATTCGCTCAGAAACTTTCTGTGCCGTTCTTCCGCTGATTCCCACATCAATTTCATCAAAAATTAAAGTTTCAATCTCGTCCATATCCGCCAACACTGACTTAAGTGCCAGCATAATTCTGGAAAGTTCACCACCGGATGCCACTTCCCAGATGGGTCTTCTTCTTTCTCCCGCATTGGTAGAAATGGTAAAGGTCACTTCATCCTTTCCATTGGATGAGAATTCCTGTTTCTCCTGAAATTCAATTGCAAAATCTACTTCCATGAAATTTAAATCTTTTAATGCCTCTACGATACTTTCTTCCAGCTCTTTTGCAGCCTTCTTTCTTAATTTGGATAATTCCTCTGAACTTTTTTGTAATATTTCTTTTGCTTGTTCCAGTTCCACTTCCAGTCTTTTTGCTTCTTCTTCAATATGAAGCATTTTTTCATATTGTTCTTTTGCATTCTGACCGTACTCTATGATACTTTCTATGGTATCGCCATATTTAGATTTTAAATGATTGATTTCATACAATCGTTTTTCTGTTTCCCGGTAGCTTTCCTCATCAAAGGTAAACTCATCTTCATACACTTTCATTTCTTTATTAAAATCATTTAACAAATTATCCAGATTAAGAAGCTGTTCATATAAATCCTGTAAACCGCTGTCGTATTCTGATATCTGTCCCAGCTTTTTTAAAGCTGTACTAAACTGGGAACCGGCTGCATTTCCAGATTCGTACCCTGTTGCCTGATAAACACTGGAAAGGTTTCCCATAATTTCTTTGGCATTTTCCATTTTTTTGTACTCCTGCTCCAAAGAACTATCTTCTCCTGCAATTAAGTTTGCCTCTTCTATCTCTTTATATTCAAATTCCAGAAAACTCATTTTTCTGGCTCTTTCCTGTTTTAACTGCTCTAATTCTTTCCATTTTCCCAGACATTTCTCATACTGTTTCATGTCTGTTGCTACCTGTTCTTTTATCTTTTTATCTTTTGAAAATGCAAATCGGTCCAAAACCTCTAAATGATATTCTTTTTTTAGTAAAGACTGGTGTTCATGCTGCCCGTGAATATCCAAAAGAAAAGAAGCTGCCTCTTTTAATTTCCCTATGGTTACAGTTTCGTCATTGATTTTACAAATACTTCTTTTTTCCGTAATTTTTCTGGAAATGATAACCTGGCCATCTTCCCTGATATTCACATCCAGATTTTTTAACTTCTGAATGTTTTCTTCTTTTTCCACCACAAAAACCAGTTCTACCAATGCTTCTTCTTCTCCATTTCGAATCATATCTGCACTGGCTTTTGCACCTAATGCAAGATTAATGGAGCCTAAGATGATGGATTTACCCGCCCCGGTTTCTCCGGTTAATATATTCAAATGGTCATGAAAATCTATTTCAATTTCGTCTATTAATGCTAAATTTTTTACATGTAAATGATATAGCATCGTTTCCTCCGTTTCTTAAATACCTTAACCAAATCAAAGTATATTTATTTATCCTTTGAAATGAAATTAACTTTAATGAAATGCCATTTCTTCGATAATTTTCACCACATCTTCCACCATTTCCTTCGTCTTAATGGCACAAAAAATAGTATCATCCCCTGCAATACAGCCTACCATACCTTCGATTTCACTGTTATCCAGAGCCGCTGCTACTGCCATGGCTACTCCGGAAACCGTCTTAATAATAACCAGATTCTCAGCCGTATCGATTCCAATGATTCCTGCCCGCATCACCTTTGCCAGCTTGGAAACATGGTCTAACTCCTGATTCTTTAACATAATGTATTTTTGTTTGCCATTTCCATCCGAAACCTTTGTCAGTTTTAATTCCCGGATGTCTCTTGAAATAGTGGCCTGAGTAGCTACGAATCCGGCTTCCATTAATCGTTCTGCTAACTCATCCTGTGTTTCAATCTCATTTTGTTCAATGATTTCTATCATTTTTGCCTGACGTTTACTTTTCACGATTCCTTGTTCCCTCACTTCCCAAAGTCTTACGGCCATATAGCTTATTCCTTACGATTTCATAAAAACTCACATTTCCGAAATGGATTAAGCGAACCGTTTCCCGGGCTTTTTTTATTACAACCCGGTCCAAAGGAGAAAGTTCCTGTCCCATCTGTCCGTCAAAGGTCGCCACCGCCTCTTCCAGCTGGGTTTTCCTTACTCTTCCTACCTCGATCACAATCTCCTCTTCACTGGATAATACAATACTTCTGGAAATCAAGGAATGAGATAAAATCGGTGTTACCAGAATCAGGCTTGTCTTCGGACTTACAATAGGGCCACCTGCGGATAAATTATATCCTGTGGAACCGGTAGGCGTAGACACAATCACACCATCTGAATCATAAACATCCAGTAACTCGTCTCCTGCAGTTAATTTTAGTTCAATGATTCTTGAGAATCCGCTTCTGCTGACAACGATTTCATTTAATGCGAAGGAACGGAACACCAGCTTATCTTCATGGTAAATACTTCCCTCTAACAGCATTCTTTCTTCACACTGATAATTTCCTTCCACCACAAACTGAATGGCCTCCATCACAAATTCCGGCTCAATTTCTGCCAAAAAACCAACGGTTCCCAGGTTTACACCCAAAATAGGAACTTCCTGTCTGCTTAGTACCCTGGAAGCCCTTAAAATGGTGCCATCTCCTCCTAACACAATGGCGGCTTCGAATTCACCTTCTATCTTCTTTTCACTGTCTTCCTTGAGATAAGCCTCATCATAAATGTCCGTACAAAGTCTTACCTCGCAATGATGTTCTTCTAAATACTCTTTTATCTGATTGGTTACATAAAAATCAGTATCTTTCTCTGTATTGGTAATAATCAAAAAGCGTCTCATCCTATCCTCCCTTCCCCTGGCGGTTCACTGCCTGTTTTACAAGGTCTCATGAGACTTACGAATTACTTCATCAATGGAAAATGGAACTTCATAATCCTCTTCCACCTCTGTTTTTTCTATATGTAGTAAATATTCAATATTGCCCTCTGGGCCTTTAATCGGGGAAAATTCAAGATGCAAAGGCTTTAATCCATGTTCCTTGGCAAAATCTACAATCTGCTCTACTACTTCATAATGTACTTTAATGTCTCTGACAACTCCCTTTTTCCCTACTTTTTCTCTTCCAGCTTCAAACTGTGGTTTAATCAGACATACGATTTGTCCATTTTCTTTTAACAGTTCATATACCGGTCCCAATACCTTGGTAAGGGAAATAAAAGAAACGTCAATGGAAGCAAAGTCCAGTTCTACATTAATATCCTCTTTGGTGACATACCGGATATTGGTTTTTTCCATACAAACCACCCGCTCATCCTGTCTTAATTTCCAATCCAGCTGTCCATGTCCCACGTCTACACTAAACACCTTGGTAGCTCCATTTTGAAGCATACAATCCGTAAAGCCTCCGGTAGACGCCCCCACATCCATACAAATTTTATTTTCTAAAGAAATATCGAAGTGACTCATGGCTTTTTCTAATTTCAATCCACCACGACTGACATATTTTAAGGTAGCTCCCTTCACTTCAATCTTTGCTGTAGGTGGAAAGGTCGAACCTGCCTTATCCTCTTTTTGTCCATCTACATATACAATTCCGGACATAATAATAGCTTTCGCCTTTTCTCTAGAAGCAGCAAATCCCTGCTCCACCAAAAGTACATCCAATCGTTCTTTACTCATCCTTTTTTCCATCCTTCATTCTGTTCAGAATTTCATCTGTAATTTGATGACTCTCTAATCCATAGCGGTTTCTTAACTCATCTACTTTTCCCTGTTCAATAAACTGGTCTTTTAAATCAAAGTTTTGTACCTTTACTTCTATCCCCTGTTCCATGTAAAAACTGTTCACGGACTGTCCGAAACTACCCTGATGAACTGATTCTTCCAAAGTAACAATCAAAGAATGTTCCTTTCTAAGTTCCATAAGAAGTTCTTTATCATAAGGTTTGATAAAACGGACATTTACCAAGGTAGGCTTTACTCCCTTTTCTTTTAGAAGTTCCGTCACATAAAGAGCAATATCCATCATATTTCCAACAGACAAAATGGCAACTTCCCTTCCTTGTTCTATGACTTCACCCTTCCCATAACGTATTTTCTGGGTCTGTTCAGCCAAAACAAGACTTGCCTCACCTCTTGGATACTTAATGGCAATGGGAGCCTGAAATTCCATGGCAAAATCCAGCATTGCCTTCATTTCCGGCTTATTCTTTGGAGCCAGAACCGTAAGATTCGGAATGCTGTTTAAATATGCCGTATCAAAAATTCCCTGATGGGTTTCTCCATCTGCGCCTACCAGACCGGAACGGTCCACTGCAAATACCACCGGAAGATTTTGCAGGCATACATCATGTAATATCTGGTCATAGGCCCTTTGTAAAAAGGAAGAATAAATCGCTACTACCGGCTTCATCCCTGCTGCCGCCATTCCTGCCGCAAAGGTAACTGCGTGTTCTTCCGCTATTCCTACATCAAAAAATCTTTCTGGAAATGCCTCTTTAAACTTCTGTAATCCGGTTCCATCCGGCATGGCAGCGGTAATAGCAACCAGATTTGGGTATTTTTCACCATAATCCAGCATTTTCTTTGCAAATACTCCGGTATAGGAAGGCTGTTTCTTAGCGGCTTTGGATTTCCCTGATTCGATTTCAAATGGCTCTACTCCATGAAAATGGGACGGATACTTTTCTGCATAACGATATCCCTTTCCCTTTTTCGTCATAACATGCACCAAAATAGGGCGTTCCAATAAAAACGCATCCTGAAAGGTTTCCACCATTCCTTCGATATCGTGTCCATCTATTGGGCCGACATAGGTAATTCCCATATCTTCAAAAAACATACCAGGAACAAATAACTGCTTAATACTATCCTTGGAACGTTTTACTGTCTTTGCAAGATTATCTCCCACTTTCGGTATTTTCCTTAAGGTTTTTTCCACTCCTACTTTAAATTCATTATAAGCTTTCCCAACTCTGACATCACTAAGATACTTGGACATGGCACCTACATTTTCAGATATGGACATTTCATTATCATTTAATACAATGACACAATTTGACTTTAAATTTGCCATATTATTTAATGCTTCAAATGCCATACCACCGGTTAAAGCTCCATCTCCAATCACTGCTACGATTTTTTCCTTGGTTCCTTTTATGTCTCTGGCTTTTGCAATACCCAATGCAGCGGAAATCGAAGTAGAGGAATGTCCCGTATTAAAAGTATCACAAGAACTTTCATGAGTTTTCGGGAATCCGCTCATTCCATCCAGTTGTCTTAAGGTATCAAACTGTTCTTTTCTTCCTGTTAAGATTTTATGGGTGTAAGACTGGTGTCCCACATCAAATATAAGCTTGTCCTTAGGAAAATCCATAGCCAAATGAAGCGCCATGGTTAGTTCCACTACCCCCAGGTTAGAAGCCAGATGTCCACCGGACTGGCTGACATGCTCCAGTAAAAAACTACGGATTTCCTCTGCCAAGGAGTCATAAGAATCCGGTTTTATTTTTTTTATATCATTGGGTTCCTTGATTTGCTCTAACATTCCCATAACCTTCACCCCTATTTTTTTCTGTCTGTCATGAACGAAACAAGTTTTATTAGTTCTTCATGATTTCCCTGCAATGTTTTTATTTCTTCTATGGCATGGCTGCAATAAGTAACTACGTCCTGTTTTGCCTGTTCCATTCCATATAAGGTAACATAGGTGGTTTTTAAGTTTCTTTCATCGCTGTGAACTGGTTTTCCCAATTCAAGAGTAGTACTTGTAACATCCAGAATATCATCCTGAATCTGAAAGGCGATTCCAATATTTCTGGCAATCTGTTCTATCTTTTTCTGTTCTTCCACAGATGCCCGACCTAACACTGCCCCAATCATCATGGAAGCCTCTATTAATGCTGCTGTCTTACATTCAAAGACAAATTCTAATTCCTCTTTCTCCATGGCAGTTCCGCTCTTTTCCACGTCTACCACCTGACCGCCTATCATACCATATACGCCTGGTTTCTTCACCAGAATCTCAAATGCCCTTCTTACCACATCCAAATCATCCATATCAAAAGCATGGATTGCTGTCTCAAAGGCATAGTTTAACAGTGCATCTCCCGCAAGAATTCCCATGGCATGACCAAAAACTACATGGGTCGTTTTTCTTCCCCTTCGATAATCATCATTATCCAATGCCGGAAGGTCATCATGTACCAAAGAATAGGTATGTATCATTTCAATAGCTGCCATAAAGGGTTCGATTGCTTTACTTGTTCCACCAAACCCTTCAAAAGTTTTTAACATTAAAATAGGGCGGAGTCTTTTTCCTCCACCATTCACTGCATAATTCATCGCTTCAAAGATTGTTTTTTGGTATCCTTCTTCTTTTGGAAGATATTTCTGTATGATACATTCTGCCTCTTTTACACTTTTCTCCATATCAAACATGTTGTTCTTCCTCATCTAAAATAATTAGTTGTTTTTCTACTTTATCTAATTCATCATTACACTCTTTTAAAAGTTTTACACCTTGGGTATATAATTTTAAAGATTCCGTAAGGGGTGTTGCCGGTTGTTCCAATGTTTCAATGATTGCATTTATCTGTTCAAACTTATCTTCAATCTTAGCTTTTGCCATATTATACTTCCTCATACATTTTCTTTGATTTTATAGTGGCATCTATCTCTCCATCCAAAAAAGTAAGGGTTAAATTTTGCTTTTCTGTTAGAGAAGATGCTGATAATACCGGCTGGTTCTTATCATCTGTAACATAAGCATAACCCTTTTTCAGCTTATTGGTAGGAGAAGCACCGTTCAGCCGCTCCGTTAAAATCTCACATTGGTGGCGGTATTTCTTCACTTTTAGTCCCATGACAGACTCAAGCTGGTCGAAAAGACGGTCACAAAGCAATCTCTTTTCCATTAATTGATTTTTAGGATTTAAATACTCCAATTTTGCACCAAGCATAGACACATCGGTTCTCTTGTTCTCTATCTTACGAAGCATTGCTTTTTTCATTTTATCCTGATACAGCAATACGGATTTTTCAATGGAAATTACGTCCGGTATGGCTAATTCACAGGCTGCCGAGGGTGTAGGAGCCCGTAAATCTGCTGCATAGTCGGATATGGTATTATCTATCTCATGACCTACGGCAGAAATAATGGGTGTTTTCGCTTCATAAATCGCCCTCGCCACAATTTCTTCATTAAATGCCCATAAATCCTCAATGGAACCACCACCACGACCAATGATAATAGTGTCTACTGACATCTGGTCTAAAGTCCGGATTCCATCTACTATAGTCTTTGCTGCACCTTCCCCTTGTACCTTGGCTGGATAAAGAATAAGCTGAACATAAGGATTCCTGCGTTTTGCAATATTCAAAATATCCTGAAGGGCTGCTCCTGTTTTCGCCGTTACGATTCCTACCCTTTTCGGATATGCCGGAATTTCCTTTTTCTTTTCAAAATCAAACAAACCTTCCTCATAAAGTTTCTGTTTGATTTTTTCATACTGCTCGTACAAATTACCCGCACCATCCAGTTTTACAGAATTTGTATAAAGTTGGAACACTCCATCTCTTTCGTACACCTTTATACTACCGGAAGCAATGACACTCTGGCCATCCTGCATTTTAAAATCCAGTCCTGAAGCTCTGGCAGTGGAAAACATCACACATTTTAAAGCCGCATTTTCATCCTTTAAGGTAAAATAAATATGACCGGAAGAATGGTATTTACAGTTGGATACTTCACCCTTAATCTGAACCTTACTAAGCAGATAATCTGCTAAAAACAAATTCTTTACATAAGTATTAATCTGTGAAACACCAAAAACCTTCTCCATGTTTTTTGCTCCTTATATCAGACTTCCCAGTACTCCATTAATAAAACTTGCTGCTCCCTCTTTGCAGTAGATTTTTGCCAATTCAACCGCCTCATTTACGGCAACTTTATCAGGAACCTCTTCGTCAAACAAGATTTCATAAGCAGCCAGACGTAAAATCGTAAGTTCTGCCTTTCCAATTCGTTCCAAACTCCAGCTTTTAGAGCTTTCCTTTAATTTTCCATCTATTTCTTCTAACCTACTCATAATATTTTTGGTTTTTTGATAAATGTACTCATAGGCCTTTTCCGATAATGGTTTTAATTCCTTCGCTACATCTTCATCCTCATCTTCATACCATTTGGCGTATTCTAAAAACAAATGAAGCTGTTCTTCTTTCTCCTCCGGAGCAGAAAACTCCATTCTAAACAATGCTTTAAATACATTTTCTCTTAAGCTTCTTCTTGTCATGACGTTTTCCTTTCTAACTTCTTTCCTTCTTACGTGTATTTTCAAAAAAGTGTTTTTATTCGTAACTGTTCACACGTGAACAGTTACGAATTGGTTTTTTGCATGCAAATTCGCTTCGCGAAGCAAAAACCAACTCCTGAATCACTCTATTACGTAATCTGACAGCAAGTGTCAGGTTACTGTGTGAACAGTAACTTTAATTCTCAATAACTCACGACATATTTGCGTTTTATTCATCCTTGTCAATCCCTAAAATATGAACGGATACTTCTTTTACTGTAATGCCAGTCATATTCTCAATGGCTGCCTTTACCTTTTCCTGCACCATTCCACTTACTTTAGGAATGCTGTATCCATATTTCAAAACAATCGCCACCTGCACTGTAAGCTGATTTGACTGGAAGGACACCTTCACACCCTTGGAAAGATTCTTCATACCAAGCTTACTGATGATTTCTTTGGTAATATTACCTGACATTTTCGAAACACCTTTTACTTCTGTAGCAGCCAGTCCTGCAATGACTGCAATGACTTCGTCCGCAATTTGTACGTCACCTTTTTTTCCATCTGAATTCAAATGAATGATATTTTTTGGTTCTGTTTCTCTATTCATATTTACACCCATGATTTAACCTCCATAAAATGGCAGTGCATTTCTTTCTGCCTTTGTATCTCATTTACACTTCTTATCATTATAGCAAAAAAACTTTCATTCGTAAATGTGTTTTATTTATCATTTTTCGAAAGAATAAAACAAAAAAAGTGTACTTCCTTCCAATCAAAGATTTATCATGGAATAAAGTACACTTGCCTCCTTGCTATTCTTCCTGGGTCTTTATGGTGGAAATGACAATCTGACTTAATGGCATTCCGGTTTTTCTTGTAATTATCTCTTCAATCTGGGCTTTTTGTTCTTCGCTTAACTGATTGGTTTTCACCATAACATCTACGGTATCATTTTCAATAAATACCATGGTATCCTGGAATCCTTTGGCTCCTAACAGTTGTTCAATGGCTACTTCCATTTCTATGTTTTTTGCAAGTTCATTTTCCAGTTCAATGGCACTTGCTTTTTCTGCATCACTAAGAGATTCACTAAAAATAATGTTTTCCAATGTTTCTTTTGATTTTGCCCTTGCCTGCTCCCGTTCCAGTTTTGCGTTTGCCAAAAATCCAGATACTTCACTGGAACTGGTAAATACCGCCTGACCGATTTCTTCCTCATTGTCCGGGGTAACACTGTCTAACACCACATCACTGATTTCACCATCGTCATTATTCCCCACTGCCCCTTCATAAGACTCCAAATCACCATTGGAGATGTCGCTACTATGTACCACCTCCAGACTATCTTCCGTACTGTTTTCCTCATTCAATGGAACATTTTTATCAGAAAGACTGATGTAACCTGCCATAGCAATCATCAATGCCAAGGCACTTACAATCACCTGATTTTTTTTCACCAATTTCTTTAATTTTAATTTTTCTTTCACACCGATTCCTCCATTTTTAAAATTGAAACTTTATGAGATGGAACATTTAGAAGCACCGTTGCTGCTTCTATCAATGCTACTTTTACATTTGGATTATCCCCTCCCTGTGCAATAATCAATACACCTTCCACCGTTGGAGAATATTCTTTCACCACATAAGGAACACTGTCCCCGTCAATATTAACTAATATGGTTTCCTCTCCTTGTTCTAAGGCTTCGTTTTCGCTTTTTTCTCCTTCCTTTTCATCTACATTTTTACTGCTGTTTAATGATGTATCTTTATTAACAACCTGCTCCTTGCTGTTTTTTAAGGTTATCATTACCTCAATCTTTCCTACACCATCCACTTTACTAAGAATTTCTTCCATTTCCTTTTCTAACTCTTTGCAATAATCCTCCTCTTCCAATTCCACTGAAGATGCCTGATTTTCATTTTCCTTTTTCCCATTACTACTTGTCGGGATAGTAAGAACCAATAATAACAGTCCTGCCAAAATGAAAATTGAGGCTTTTTTATTTTCTCTCATCCATATGATTATTTTGTTATTCTCATTTATTTTCACTTGTTATCCCCTAATTTCTATATTTATATTATCTTCATCCAAATTATAGACGTTACTTAGAAAGTTTTTTAAGTTTTTTTTCTCTTCTTCCCAATCCTGGCTTAAATTTTGTTCCACTTCTACAAATAGTACCCAGGAATTCCCACTTTTTTTCATGGTAAGATTCGGATTTTCATATCCCATGAATTCCATCTGTTCTTCCATATTATTTATCATGGCAATTCCGGTCTGGGTTTCAAATTCCTCCTGCTGTTCTTCTAAAAAACCACTATCAAAATCCATGGTAAAATAAGAAGAATCCAGTATTTCATCATAATTCTTTAATGCAGATAACACCGGTTTCATAATAAGATATAAAAAAATCAGCCCAACGGTAAGTTCTAAGTATTTTTTATCTTTTTCCCTTGGAAATAACTGCATTAACAGACTTGCAAACAGAACAAAACATAAAATTCCTTTGATATATGCCAGCAGTTCATTTCCCATCTTTCCCTCACCCTTCTTACTTATTCTCCTAAAATCCATATAATCTCATATTGGTTGCAAAGGTAATCATACAAATACTGACCAGAAAAATCAAAGCCACAGTAGTAATCATTTTCCAAAGCAAAATTCCTCCCGTAGCAACACTTTCTAATACATGAATAAAACCTTTTTGGCAGATTGGCTCCATCAATGCACCTAAGCCCATAAACCCCACCAGCATAATGCCGATTTTCACAAAGGGGACAATCAAAAGCAGCAAAAGAAGTATCATAGCCGTAATTCCCACACTGTTTTTTATTACAATAGAACTTCCCGTTATAAAATTACCGGCTGCCAAAGCCGCCTCTCCTGCCGGAAGCGCCTTTATGGATTTTTGGATTGCCAGATACTTTACTCCATCTACTGTGGGAAGAATCATATTCTGTACTGTAGAAAGTCCCAGAACAAATACTGTAACTGCTTTTAAAATCCATTGAATGGCATTTTTCAGCATATTACATAAACGTTCTAATTTTAATTCCTCCGAAAGTTCCTTCAACATAGAAAATACAACATAAATCTTAATTGCAGGAAAAATAATATTTTTCATCAGCCACTCTAATCCATACAATACCAGAAATAACAGCTCATACATTCCACTTCCCACTGCCTGTCCGGAAGACATGGCAACAAAAAGACAATACACCGGTATTACTACTTTCATGAATCCAAGGATTTGTCCTAAAGTTTCTAACACCACCTGACAACTGGTATAAAAAGCAGAAAAGGACAAGGAAAACAGCAATAAATATGTAACATAAAATCCCGTCTGACTGGTTAATCCATTCTGAAAACTCTGGGTTAAGGTAGAAAATATTCCCGCAATTAATAATAAAAAAAATAGGGATACCAAAATTTCTTTTTGTTTTCCTATTTCTCCAAACAGTATATTCTTTACACTCTCTATTAACTTTTTTCCTACTTCTTTGGTTTTTCCTTGCGCCAGTAAGGAAAACAGCTCCTCTATATCAATATTCGCTTCAGAAATTCCACTTTCTTCTATCACCTCTTCCCACTCACTAAAATCAATTTCTATTTCCTCATCTCCCATTTCACTGGCATAAACACGGTTCGGTATCCACATAAATACCAGGATTATGACACCTAAAATAATTTTTTTCAAAACACCGCCCCTTACCTTCTTTTTCATGCAAACATAAAAAAATAACCTTTTGCCCATGATACCTACGAATTGCTACGCACTTTGTTCTCTCACAATATTTCCTCTATAAAATCCAGTATGGATCTTAACACTGGTATGCTTAATATCAGCATACTAACTCTTGCCATTGTTTCAATATTGGTTCCCAAGGTACCTTGTCCTGCATCTTTGCATAAAGAAGAGGCAAACTCCGTCAGATAAGATATTCCAACCATCTTTAACAATATCCCCATATATGCTGTAGGAATCTGGGCTTTTTCTCCAAAAGTCTTTAATACTTCCACGATTTCTTCCAGTTCTTCCACCAAATAAAATAAAGCGAACAAAGAGACTGCTAAAATAAAGAAAATGGCAATTTCAGGTTTATATGTTTTTAATAATACACTAATAAGTGCGCAAATCAGCACAATTACTATTATTTTAACCATATCCACCTCCAAAATTTTTCAACAACCAAAACCGTTTCAGCCCATAAGAAACCTCTTTCCTTGTGCTTTTCTTCTCACTCATGCCTCTTTTTCCTGTCTTAAATTTCAAATAACTTTTTAATATTCTGAAACAATTCATAAATATAAGGCACAATCCAGGACAACACAATAATCAAGCCTGCCAGACTGATTAAAAAGGAATGTTCTTCCCTGCCAGAATGCTTCAATACTTGTCCCAGAATCGTAACCAATATTCCAACTGCCGCAATTTTAAAAATCAACTCTATTGTCATTTTACTCCCCCAAATCATTAAAGCAGCAAAACAACAATCATACTTGCCGCTAAAATTCCTATCTTTTCATAAAATCCTTTTGCTTCCTTCCATTGTAAAAATGCTGTTTCCATAGGTATTTTCAAATCTTTTCTTGTTTGTTCTAAAAATAATACCTGCTGAGTCTTATCCAGAAATCCAAGATTCTTCCCCACAGAAATCATTCTATCTAATTCATCTTTTCCCACCTCAAAATTCCCTTTTTTTAATTCTTCCTCCCAAATCTCTGCAAAACTTAACTGCTCCCTCATTTGAATCCGATTTCCAATTCGTACTAAACTTTCTCCGATTTCACACTTTCTTTTTTCACCAATTTCAACCAATAAAATTGGTAAGGGAGTTGCCATGGTGCGTATTTCCCCTTCTATATCCATTAAAATCTGCCACCAGTCCAAAAGGAGCTGATACCGTTTCTTTTTCTTTAATGCAATACTCTCGCCCCAAAAGTAACCTCCCACTACCAATAAACAGGCTCCAAATAATTTAAACATGATACAACTGATTCCCCTGGGAATCAAAAATATCGGAGATATTACCTACATGGTCCATATTATTTAACACAATATATCGTTCAAACACTCTTTCCTGGACTAATTTCCGTAACAAAGGCTTGGATTTTATATCATCAATGGAATTCCCGTGAACCGTTGCAATTAACTTACATCCGCAATTAATCACATATTCAATTGCCTCTAAATCTTCTCTATGCCCTATTTCGTCTACTGCTATCACCTGAGGTGACATGGAACGGATTAACATCAGCATTCCTTTTGCCTTTGGACAGCAATCCAGAACATCAGTACGAATTCCCAAATCGTTTTGTGGCTCTCCTAAAAAGCAGGCACCGATTTCTGACCTTTCATCCACCACTCCAACCGTAGCTCCCTGAAATTCTTCAAATCCATTGGAAATACTACGAATCATGTCCCTAAGCAGTGTAGTTTTTCCACATCTTGGAGGGGAAATAATCAAGGTATGAAAAATTTCATTTCTTTTTGTTATGTAAGGCATAATTCCATCCGAACATCCTAACACCTGATGGGAAATTCGAATATTCAAAAAGGAAATGTACTTTACGTTTTTAATCATTCCTTCTTCTACCACCACCTTCCCCGCGATTCCGACCCTGTGACCGCCTTGCACTGTAATAAACCCCTGCCTGATTTCATCCTCGTAGGCATAAAGAGAATGACTGCTGACATACTCCAGAGTTTCTTTGATTTCTGTTGCACTCACAATATAGGGAAACTTACATTGCCTTTCCATTTGTCCATTTTTTCCAAACAAATACTCCTTATTATCATAAATAATAATAAGGGGTTCATTGACTCTTAATCGTACTTCCTGCAACTTATAATAAGTGATGGGTGCTTTTTCTAACATATTCTGTATGTTCTTAGGAAAAATGTGATGTAACAATTCCAGTTTGTCCATATATTCTCTCCTTATTTTATGTAGTGTCTTGGGATTGACTCTGAGCAATTACCTTTATATATAATATATGAGAACAGATTTGGAATATGACAAAAAAAATCCACAAATCCTTCTTCTTAGTCCGGATTTGTGGATTGGATTTCTTTACTTATTATTTTGTGGATAAATTGTATTTTTTTAAAGCTTATCCACCTTAACATAGAAATTATACTCTGGATAAATATTCTCCTGTACGAGTATCAATCTTAATCGTATCACCTTGATTTACGAATAAAGGTACATAAAGAGTAGCTCCTGTTTCAACTACACAAGGCTTAGTAGCACCTGTAGCTGTATCACCCTTAACACCTGGTTCACATTCTGTGATTAATAATTCTACAAACAATGGTGGTTCTACTGCAAAAACTTCTCCATTATGGGAAACCATCTTAACCATTTCATTTTCTTTTACAAACTTAAGTGAATCCCCAATTGCATCAGCGTTCAATGCAATCTGATCAAAAGTTTCTGTATTCATGAAGTGGAATAATTCACCGTCTGAATATAAGTATTGCATTTCCTGTCTTTCAATATGAGCCTGTGGACATTTTTCAGTTGGACGGAAAGTCTTTTCAACTACACCACCACTCTTAATGTTCTTTAACTTAGTACGAACGAAAGCAGCTCCTTTACCTGGCTTAACATGTTGAAATTCAATTACCTGATATACATTGCCTTCTAATTCGATTGTAAGACCATTTCTAAAATCGCCTGCTGTTACCATTGATTAAGTTCCTCCTTAAATATCGTGTTTCTCATACACACTGTCTTTCATTATTCTATAATAATTTTCTCACTTTTTCAACTATTTTTTTCTATATCTGTCCTATAACTCAACTAAATCTTTTCTGGAATAAGTAAGATTCCGGTATCCGTCTTTTGTAATTAAAACCAGGTCTTCAATTCTTACTCCACCAAAGCCTGGTAAATAAATCCCAGGTTCTACTGTCATCAGCATATTCTCCTGTAAGACCCTGCTACATTTCGGCGAAAGACTTGGAGCTTCGTGAATTTCCAATCCTACACTATGTCCCAATCCGTGACCAAAGTATTCTCCAAAACCAGCATTTGCAATCAAATCTCTGGCTACTTTATCTACTTCGGAACATACCATGCCTTCTTTGATCACGTCCAAAGCTGCCCGCTGGGCATCCAGCACAGTCTGATAAATCTTACGTTGTTCGTCATTGGCTTTTCCCACTACTACGGTTCTGGTCATGTCAGAACAATAACCTTCAAACTTACAGCCAAAATCCATGATAATAAAATCGCCGTATTCTATCTCTTTGTCTGTTACATGAGCATGAGGCATAGAACTATTGGTTCCGGATGCCACAATGGTTTCAAAACTCTGACCGGATGCCCCGTTCGTCTGCATAATCCGCTCTAATTCCATTGCAATTTCTTTTTCTGTAACCCCTGGTCTGATAAAATTAAGGATTTTATTAAAGGCTAAATCTCCAATGGCCTCTGCACGTTCAATGTTTACGATTTCTAAAGAATTCTTTATCATCCTGATTTCCTCAATATCAGGACTGATATCCTCCCATGTAACCGCTGGTACTGCCTCCGTCATTTGCCGGAAATCTCTTAATAATATAGTATTTCCTTCAAATCCTGCTTTATGTACTTCTTTTTCTCCAAAAATTTCAGCAATGCATTCTGAATATTTTTTTCTTCCGATATCCCTGACTTCAAAGCACTTCGCCTCATATGATGCACTCTCCACATATCTGGAATCCGTATAAAGAATATTGTAATCTTTTCCCACAACCAAGGTACCTTCCCCACCTGTGAAATCAGAAAAATATCTTAAACAATTCCCTTCCTTTATTACGACAGCATCTAATTCTCTCTCTCCTAAAAGTCGATGTACTGTTTCTAAATTTTTCATTTACCCACCTTCTTATAGCAATTTCGTCACTTCCCCGGCCACCGTCTGGATATCTTTATTATCAACACAAACTACAAAATCGCATGCTGCTTCATATTTTGGATTTCGTATCTCTAGTAAATCAATAATCTTTTGTTTCGGATTGTCACACTGTAACAATGGTCGTTTTGTATCACCCTTTACTCTGTCATAAATCGTATCTGCCATAGCTTTTAAGTATACCACAACGCCCAGTTCCTTTAACAATTCCGCATTCTCCCTTCTAAGGGGCATACCTCCTCCTGTCGAAAAAATAGTAGGCTTTTCTCTTAACATCCATTCTTTTATTACTGATGTCTCCAGATTACGAAAATATTCTTCTCCTTTTTCGGCAAAAATGTTGGAAATCGTCATTCCTTCCTTTTCCTCGATATATTGATCCGTATCAATATATTCATATCCGAGTTTTTTTGAAAGGCGATTCCCAACTGCCGTCTTTCCCGCACCCATAAAACCAATTAAAATAATGTTTCTCATACATATCTCCATTCCTTTGGTTCGTTATTTATAGTATACCATATCTGCTCACAAATTGCACGAAAAAAGTATATCAGACGAGAAATAATTGTTACTGTTCAATCATGAAAAGCAACGAATCATTCTCATCTGATATACTTATCATTTATTTTTTTTATGCTTTTCATAGGATTTTATTATTGGTCTTTCCAAATAACGTTTTAATACAATTTGTATTTCTTCCTTTGGATTTATAGGTTTTACCAAAATACAATGCATTCCACATCTTTTTGCACCAATGACATCGGTAAAAATCTGATCCCCTACAAAGATACTGTTTTTAGGATTCGTTCCCATCATTTCCATTGCCTTGATATAATTCTTCTTCAAAGGCTTTCCTGCTTTAAAAATATATTTGGTCTTGATATTTTTATTAAAGCGTTTCACTCTTTCTTCCTTGTTATTTGATATCAGGCAGGTAGCAAAGCCCATTTCTTTTAGTTTTATAAACAGCTGCTTAGCCCTTTCGTCTGCGTCTGCCCCATGCATCACCAAGGTATTATCAATGTCGAATAACACACCCCTGTAACCCTTTTTATAGTATTCTTCAAAATCAATCTCATAAGTAGAATCTTTGTAATCATGTGGATAAAAATATTGGAACATTCTTTTCTCCTCTTTCTTTACTATTTTGTATCTCTATTTACGTATTCCGGTTTCAATTTAGAATAAATAATTTTCTGGCTGCTGTACAGACTGTATCTTCCACTCAGCATAAAACTTACCGCTGAAATGATTGCAAAAAAGATTAAGGACTGACTTCCAAACATTTCAATACTTAAAATAATACTTGCCAACGGACAGTTTACTACACCACAAAAAACACCAATCATCCCCAATGCTGCTCCAAATCCGGCTGGAATCCCCAGCAAAGGTGCCACCACACATCCAAATGTAGCCCCAATGAAAAAGGAAGGTACAATTTCACCACCCTTAAATCCACAGCCTAACGTAACGGCAGTAAACAATATTTTCAGCAAAAACGCAAACCACTCTGCTTCTCCGTGAATTGCCTTTTCCACAATTTCCATTCCGGCTCCGTTATAATCCATGGTCTGTAAAGCAATCGTTAGTAATATCACAACAAAAGAACCTACAAGAATTCTATAATACGGATTTTTAAATTTTTTATTCAAGAATTCTCCCACTTTGTGCATAGCAATACAAAATAATATGCTAATCAAAGCACAACAAACTCCGAAAACCATAACTTTTGCAAAAGATAACAAATCAAAATCCAAAGGATTCTCAAAAGCAAAGGATTCTCCTTGTACCTTCAGCCTGTTGGAAATAAAATATGCCATCAAGGCAGAGGTCATGCAAGGCACCAGTGCAGAATAATACATTACCCCAACACTGATTACCTCCATACTAAATACCGTTGCAGTAATAGGGGTTCCGAAAATAGCACTAAATACCGCACTCATTCCACACATGGTACAAATAATCTTTTCTTTTTCACCAAAATGAAACTTTCTTCCTAAAAAGTTTCCAATACTTCCCCCAATCTGCAAAGCGGCTCCTTCTCTTCCTGACGAACCACCTACCAGATGGGTAAATACTGTACCAATAAAAATCAATGCTGACATACGCAAGGGTACATTTTCCCCGGAACGGATAGAACCAATCACAAGATTTGTTCCCCTATCCTGTATCAAACCGAATACATGATACAATTTTACAATAAAAATACCCGCTAAGGGCATACATAACAGAATCCATACATTTTGCTCTCTGAATAAAGTAACATTTTTTACCGCATAATAAAATAGTGTACCTACTAATCCACAAATCACTCCGATTAATACCGCCAAAACAACCCACTTTAGAAAGGTAATCCAGTATGTATTTGCAGACTTCATATCCTTTTTTAAGTTTTTCTTTTGTTCTTCCAACATCAGATGATACCACCTTAGTTTTTTAGGGAAATTTTAACGTATTTTTTTTCATACGTCAATTGATTTTTTATATAAAGCATACTATAATATTGTATATATGTTTTATAAACTCTCTTAATGGTACAAAACTCATAATGTTAGTACCTATTAACTTTACCCAGGTTATTCACGAAATATCTTACAAACTGTGAATAATCCCGGCTTTATTATAACTCTATCATTTAATTTATACGAGGTGTTTCATTATGTCAAAAAAAACAAGCAAACTTTTATTTTTAGCTACCGCCACCGCAGCGATTGGTGGAGCCATGTATGTATTTCGTGATAAGATTAAAGAATCTAAAATCTTAGAAAATTCCGACGAAAATCCTTTAAAACCATATTGGGATAAGGGCGTGGAACTAAAAGACAAGGCAGTTGACTTTGCAAAGGAAAAGAAACTTCAATGGGATGCTAAAAAAGCAGACACAAACGAAATCGTGGATGTAGAAGACTTTTCTGACCAGATTTTCGAAGAAAACCATGACAGAGAATATCGAACCATTCATATTACTTCTCCAGAGGAAGATGAGACATCCGAAACTACAATCGCCGATGAAACCGATGATGTTCCTACTGAGGTAAGCCTGACGGAAGATATTCCAGAAGTTACTCCTCTTCCTGAAGAAATATTATAATAACGCCAAGAAGGTAGTTTCATTTTGAAGAAACTACCTTCTTTTTATGAAATTAAAACAAAAAGCTTGTTTTACATTTTAATTCCATTACTTTTTTATGAAGAACTTATCATTGCTTTTAATTCTTCTACACTAAAATGATATTTTTCATTACAAAAATGACAGTTTACTTCGATTGGCTCACCTTCCTCTATCATCTCCGTTAAATCTTTCCTTCCAATACTCATAACAGCCTTAGCCACTCTTTCCTTACTGCAGTTACATTCAAACTTTGTATCTACCTTATCCCAAATGGTAACGTCAAAACCACCTAATAAACGATTTATCATATCTTCCGGTGTCATTCCTTGATCCATCAATGCAGTAATAGAAGTAAATTCCTTTAACTTTTCTTCCAAAAAGGAAATTACCTCTTCACTGGCAAACGGCATCAGCTGAATAATAAATCCTCCTGCCTGTCTTACGGTGTTATCTTTGTCCATTAACACTCCCAATGCCACAGAAGTTGGAACCTGTTCTGATGTCGCAAAATAATAGGTTAAATCCTCTGCAATTTCTCCGGAAACCAGGTGGGTCTGTCCTACATAAGGCTCTTTTAACCCGATGTCCTTAATTACGCTTAAAACACCTAAATCCAAGGCTCTTCCTACATCCAGTTTTCCTTTTGCACTCGGAGGCAGCATTACATCAGGATTAAAAACATATCCTTTTACATTGGCTTTTGAATCCGCTGTTACCACCAGACCTTCAATTGGCCCACTACATTTAATCTGCAATGTAATCACATCAGAATCATTTTTACACATACTTCCCATCATGGCACCGGCTGTCAGCAATCGGCCCAAAGCAGCAGTTGCTACAGGACTTGTATTGTGAAGTTGTCTTCCCTTTTCTACCAGTTCTTTCGTTGTGGCTGCAAAAAAACGCACCTGACCTTCTGCAGCAGTTCCTCTAATAATATAGTCCATTTTTATCCTCCATTTTTACCAGTTATTTTTCTTTCATTTTCTTCCCTTTTTCCCTGACAATAAAATGTAATCTTTGGGAATCCGTTTTAGGTTCTTCTTTCGTAAAAGCATCATAGATAGCAAGCAATTCCATTCCTGCTGTTTTTATGGCATGAGAAATCTCTTCTACAGAATATGCACGTTGATAATGGGTTTCCTGTAATTTTCGATACAAACCACTTTCCTCTTTTACAAACAGATTTAAGTCGTACTCATTCATTTTTTCTTCTTCATAATAATAATTATCCCAGATGAAGCTAATGTCTTCTCTGTCTTCTGCAATGGTATGATCGGCTAAAATCTCTTTGTACTTATATTCTGTATTCACATCAAAAATGAAAATACCTTCCGGATCAAGATAATTATTTACCAAACGAAATACCTGAACTAAATCATCATATTCCAGTATATAATTTAAACTATCACAATTAGATGTAATGGCACAAACCGTCCCATAAAGTTCAAATTCTCTCATATCCTGAAGCAAATATAAAATACCCTCATCTTCTCCGGATACTTCTCTTGCAATATCTAACATTTCAAAAGAATTATCAATTCCTATCATATCAAAACCATAACCGGCTAATTTTCGTGTCATTTTACCGGTTCCACAACCTAAATCCAAAAGAATTCCTTCTGTAATCCCATACTCTTTCATTCTCTCTACCAGATAGGATGTCCAATTTTCATAATCTACATTATCCATAAAATCATCATATACTTTTGCAAAACCAGTATAGGCTTCCATGAAAAAACCCCTTTCCTTTTAATTTCTGTTACGTAAAAAGGAAAGTCTAAAAAGACTTTCCTTCGAAGTAGCGAGAGGGGGATTCGATAATACGAACTACTTTTAATTTCCACCTCAAAAACACTTGAAAACACTGTATTTAAGCCACTTTCCAGAGACTTTCTCTTTCTAAAAACAAATGTTAATTTATTATATTTTACCGTATTTTATCATATTTTATCACAAAAAGTAGGGTACAAAGTAGGGTACTAAATAGGGTACTAGCTTACCTTAATTTTTAAATCTTCATCTAATGAAAGAACAGCATCTCTCTTCATATGTGGCATGATATGAATATATACTTTTGTAGTTATTGTGGGAGAAGAATGTCCTAATATTTTTGATACAATTTCAACTGGTATTCCTTTTTGGAAACACCTTGAAGCAAATGTATGTCTAAGTGAATGTAACCCATAATATTCTATACCAGCTCTATTACATACTCTCTTCATTGTATCTTCTATTGACCTTGGATTAAAAAAATTACCTAATTCGCTAGAAAATACAAATTTACTTTTAGGAATTTCTTGTTCTTCATTTCTTCTTTTTATTTCCTGCAATGCCCATATTGCTGTATTATTCAAATCTACTATTCTATTACTTGTATTCGTTTTTGGGTCTGTGATAATATATTCGTAACCTTGTTCTGAATCTTGTGGTAAATCTTCTCTTATTTTTACTCTTGAAAGAGTTTTGTTTATATTAACAGTTTTATTTTCATAATCAATATCTTCATGATTTAATGCCAACGCTTCACCAATTCTTAATCCAGTATTTGCTAAGAAAATAAATATCGGTGATATACGATAATAATGACTACTATTATAATATTCCAAAATAGCCGAATACATTTTCCTTATATCTGTATCTGTATATACATTTATTTCCTTAGTTTTTTTACCACAGAAACTTTCTTTTGGTAGCTTTAATACAAGTAATAAATTCTTTTCAATATCTTTTCTTTCATATGCAAATCCCCAAATTTGATTCATTGTTTCTTTTACTTTTCGTACAGTTGAGAATGCTTTTGTTTCTGATGTTTCATTTAATATGATTTGCAAGTCTGTATCTGTAACATCTTTGAATTTTTTATGTCCTATAATAGGATTGATATATCTTAAAAACATTTTCTCATGTAAATCAAAAGTAGACCTTTTAACTGTTTTGATTTTATAAGTATATAGCCATTTGGTTATATATTGTTCAACTGTATCGTTAGTTGGATTAATTGTTTGTTGGGCATTTGATATAATTTTGTCTCTTATTTTACGCTTTAATTCAGTTGTATTCTTTGCATAAACAGAACATTGCTTCTTTTGAAAAGGATTCCATACTTTTGCTTCTAATGTACCATTAGACCTAACTTTGACAGCATATTCTATATTATTTACTTTTACCTTTTTAGCTTCCATATTTTCTCCTTTCGTTATACTAAAAAGGTGAACGATATTACTTTAAATATAACACCGTATACCCTTTTAGTCAACTTTTATAAATATATCTCTTTGCCTTTATTCTGCTCCATCCACTTTTCAAGTTCTTCTTTAGTGATACGATATTGACCACCTATTTTAACAGCAGGAAATTCACCTGAACGTAATAAAGCATTCATTTTTGTTTTACCAAATTTTAATATTTCCATCATTTCTTTAGTTGTATATATCTCCATTTATACACCTACTTTCCTGTAGAACCAAATCCTCTTTCACCTCGTTCTGTTTCAGACAATTCATCAACTTCATTAAACTCAACTTGTAAATATGGCATTACTACCAACTGAGCAATACGTTCCATTGGATTGATTATTTGTGGTTCATTGGAATGATTATGTAATGCTACTTTAACTTCTCCCCTATAATCACTGTCCACTAGTCCAATTTTATTTGCAGGAGCTAAACCTTGCTTACTTGCTAATCCACTTCTTGCAAAAATCAAACTAGCATAACCAACAGGTGTTTCAATAGCAAGTCCAGTTCCAACCATTACAGTTTCATGTGGTGCAATAACAACAGGGGTGCTTGTACAAGCGTATAAATCCATTCCTGCTGCTTGTTCACTCCCTCTTGATGGGATAATAGCGTTTTCATTTAATTTCTTAATATTTACTTTCATATTTTTTCTCCTCTTCTATTTGTTTTCTTCCTTTTCAAAGTTAATAATTCTACCATCGTTAATAATAGTAATCATATTTTTCATTTTGTACATATCCAAACAATCCCCCAAAGTCACATTGGATAACTCAATAATAGTTTCATAGTTCATATTTCTGCTCCTCCTCTTTGAGATATTTCACTGCTAGTTTTCTGTCTTTGAATAAGACTTCTTCTGCCCTAGAATTATGTATTAGAAATGATTGCTTTGTTTTAGTATCACTGACAATACAATATTTTTCATCAATGTCAACCACAACACAATCAAAGATTTCATAATAACCTAACTTTGGCATTGTTCTAGCAAAAAATACTTTGTCATGTTTCTTTAACTCATCTAGTTTTACCATTCATTATCCTCTTAATTTATCTGCGATTTCGTCAACTTCCTTAAATGTAATTTCATCTATGTATCCTAAGCAACCATATTTTTCTTTTAATGCTTCCGCAAATTCATCTATTGCCTTTGCTCTGATTTCTTTAAACATAGTATCTAATTCTATTGCTGATACTTCTGCAATTTCATCTCCGTTTTCATCTGTTCCTATTACTCTCATGTTCTTCTCCTTTCATTCCAATCAAACACTAAAAGCCTGTCCACAGTTCCAGCAATAATTTTGATGTTCTCCCACCGACTTTCCGCAGTCAGGACAAATATATATATCATAAATGTTATCAAAAGTTGCGTTCTTTGGCTCATTCTTTTCTTTCAAAACCTTAAATTCTTCAGCAGTTCCGATTTCTCGGTACTGCTGGATTTCTTCAAGGGCTTTTAAACAAATGTCTTTTATTTCCTCGACTTCTAATGAATCCTTACTTTCTTCTGGCAACATTGAAAGTTCGGATTCAAAATATTTCTCTACCTTTTCATTCTGTGTCATGCTCATTCTCCTTATCTAATCGCTCCATATTTATTCTAATAGGCAATCTATTCAATGATTCCCGATGACTATAAGCCCAACCACTTGCTAATTTCTTGTAAAGTTCACATGGATTACAATATCCAGTTGATACTTGAATTATCGGATGTCTTTTAAAGAGTTTTCCCTTGCAATATACTACTCCATAGTTTATGTTAATTGTTTTTATATATGGTCTTTCTCCGCATATAGGACAAGAAAAAAATCTGTAATCTGTTGTTCTATTCATCCTCTCACTCTCCAATCTTCTCTAATGCCTGCTCTGCTGCTTCTTCGTATTCATACAATCTATCAATTACACTTCCTGTATATATGCTTGTGCAATCACCAGTTTCTGCATCTATTAGAAGAATTTCTTCTATGTATTCATCTGTATAAACTTCTCCATCTGAATCTTTTTTAGTTAATCTCCCCATGCCTACTCCTTTCCACCATTTCGAACAATCTCGATTGCGTGCAAATAACTGCATTGTTTTCCGTAATACTTATCAGCTATTTTCGAATATCCTTTTTGTTCGTGTTCGAAACCCCTTCTTCTATATTGTTCTGCCTGCTGTTCCAACTCTGCCACGACCTTTTTTACGTCATAAGCTGTAGGTTGTTCCTTAATCAGCTTTTCCACCTGCATAAAGCCTTCCGCTAGATTATCTGGAACAATTTCTTTCTTTTCGTTATATCTTTTATCTAATGCTTCAATCAAAGCACTTCTGCTAATCAAATCACCCATATCATTCTCCTTTGATATATCTTCCAAATCAATCTCCTTATAAACTCTACTACCACAATTACAACATGGATATGAAGTAGGCTTAAAATCTCCATAATCAATCTTGCCATCTTCTGAAAAGCAATCAAAACAAGGTATCATACTTGCCATTTTCCTACTCTCCTTCTCTAATATATATTCATTTTTAAATAATCAATATACTCTTCCCATTTTCCTATTGAATGAATATATTCTTTATTTTTTAATCCTTTTAACGCCATGTCAGCTTTAATGTTCTCATATGGATTCTTTTTAGTTGCTAAAGATTGAAGAAAAGAATTGGTTGTATGTGCTATAGTTATGAGTTGATTTTTGGGTATATTTTCGATTAATTTTTTGTAGGTGTTTAATTCTTCATTTGGAATAACGTATTTAGATGATTTTATATTTTTAACACTAAAAGGACTTATATTAGCACCATTCGTTTTAGGTTTTAAATATTTTTCGAGTTTATTCATATCTGATGCTTTAAATTTAAACATCACTTCTTCACTCGTCTCCTTAATATCAAAAATAATATTTTCTATAAATTCTTCATTTATTGCTTTGATAATATTGTGACCCCGTCCTAGTGATGGAATATATACTTCAAGAATACTTCTTCCATAATAATATATTTGAATATTATTTTTACAATCTACATACACATCTATGTCCTCAAATCCTCCATTAAAATTCCTAGAAAATGTGTTTGTAGATAAATCTATAGGGGCTTTTAATCTATATTTGCCTTTGTAGTGTTTTATAAGATAATTACTCATTCATTGCCTCTACTTTCTTTATGGAATTGCTGTACGAATATTCTTTAAAGTATTTTTCCTCCGCATCTTTTCTTAATTTAACAGCTTTATCAAAAACCGTATTATATCCTAATATAATAGTATTATTGTTTAATCCGATTTGAGAAACCCAATATCCACCTTTTTCGTTCCAAGTCACACCAGTAACTCCACTTGTATTAGTTGAGAGTTTTGATTTATTCATATTATTATTTGACATAGTACATATTCGCGGATTGTTTTTTCTATTATCTTTTTTATTATGGTTGATATGGTCAACAACTAAGTCTTTACTTGGATTCATAATTAATCTATGTAATAAAATAACTTTTCTATTTTTTGTTGTGACAATGTATCCATTGCTAGATGTTCTCCACGTATAATCTTTAACTTTTTCATAATCGTCAGTGTCGATTAAAAAGTTGTCTCCTTTTGAAGTAGTGCATAAAATATAATTATCTTTTTTTTCATAAGAAACTTTATAATATTCTTTAATTTCTTTTAAATATTTTTCTGTATATTCCTTTTTACTACATCCACAAGATGTAACAGTGCCACCTCTTAAATTTCCACCATTAACCACAACATTACTGTTTCCACAATCACAATTACATAGCCATTTTGCTCCATTACCATTTTCTTTTTCTTTACATCTTCTTATTACTGTTAGCTTCCCATATTTGTTTCCTATTTCGTCTTTTAACACACACTGTCTTATATATATCACCTCTTTTCTTAATCGCAATATAAAACTATTTTGTTTTGTCTAAGCGATTCTTGAACATCTATAACTCTTTGATTTTCTGAACCACGATACCTCAGTTGTATATTACGTTGAGAATCTATATAACAACCATCTACAAAAATATCACTAAGTCCTATAATTTTTGCTCTTTTCATAAAATTACTATTATCATACCTCATTTTAAGAGTAGCCCAATTATTATCTTCTAATACTAATTCGTCAATTTGTTTATAACATTTTTCTGGTGAGAAGATTTGTTCCCATGTAAACCCTGAATAAATCCAAATGGTTTTATTTGGACATAAAAGACGAATTTTATTGACATTTCCATTCAACATATTGTGGTTATCATTTTCATTTGATACCATATCTTGTGTTATTCTGTATCGTTTATTGAACTCAGTCACAATATCTAGCACACCGTCTAAATTTGATGGATGTAATGGGTCTCCTCCTGTAAGAGTTAGACCAGAAATGTAATCTTTATCGAGTTCTCTAAATAATTCTTCTTTCGCTTTTGCATCAAACAAGATGCCACTATTAGCATCCCACGTTTGAGGATTTTGACATCCCTTACATTTATGGTCACAACCTGAGAGCCATAAAACGACTCTCAAGCCTGAACCATTATTCATGTCGGGATAAGTAATGTTATGATAATTTATAACTACTCATCTCCTTTACATTGACACTCTATCTTCTATTTCTGCATTCTTTGCTTCGTTATAGCGAGTATCACCATGAACTCTTGTAAAACCAAGATATCCATTCATGCGGTCAATCTTAGTAATCATAGAACTTCCACACTTAGGGCAAATATCCATTTCTACCTGTTGATAACCACAGTCCTCACAATAACACATTGCAAGATTTACACCCTCATAGAATCCTTTCTCCATTGCTCTAAGCACAAGAGTCTTGATTGCTTCTTTGTTATATCCTAAGTTGTATCTTACATACTGTATCTTTCCACCATTGAACAGATGCCAAAATCTTTCTTCTTTGTCTTGTTTTTCAATAGGAGACATTTCTTCGGATACGTGACAGTGGAAACTGTTGCTTACATAAGGCTTGTCTGACACATTTTCTACAATTCCATACATCTTACGGAACTGTTCTACTTGTAATCCGCAAAGACTTTCGGCAGGAGTGCCATAAATTGCATACAAGATATGGTCTTCTTCCTTAATTCTGTCTACATAGTTCTGGATATACTGCATTACTTCTAAAGCAAATACACCATCTTCTCTAATGGATTTACCATTATATAATCTCTGCAATTCATTAAGAGCTGTAATGCCATAACTAATTGTCATAGGTGGAAGAATTGACTTAATCTTTTCTTCTGGTTTTAAATTACCACCATATAAACCACCTTCACAGAAAGCAATAGGATTTACACTTGCTCTTAATTCACCAATATAATCATAAGTACGCTTATGTAATCCTCTGATAAGTTCAAGATAATGTTCTAATACTTCATAGAAATCTTTAGATTCTTGTCTTGACTTTGCCAAAATCATTGGTAAATTAAGTGATACGACACCTAAATTACATCTTCCTTCAAATACTGGTTTGTCATTCTCATCTGTTGGATACATACCGCCTTTCTCATACCAAGGCGATAGAAATGCTCTACACATGTTTATTGTATGTCACCATACACACTGACTAACTCTTCCCTCCGAATTCGCCACATTCATCAACGGGCATCCCTTTTTTGAAGTGGTGCTTATCTCCACCCCTACGGTGCTACACTCATCACACCTAGTCGATTAACCTTCCTATTGTTAAATAGGCTTGGCACAGCTTCATCTTATATCATCAAATCTCTTCTCCATAAGACCTATCTGTTAGCAACTTACGTCACACCCAATAAGCATTGGTTTAAGGATGTTTTACATGGGCTGATTTACACTTACCCATAGGCGATACCACTCTTTTATACTTCTTGTACATTTCAGGCACATATCCATTACCAGTTAAAGATAACCAGTCAGGATACATTGTTTTACTACTACAATCAATTCCTGCATTAAATACATCTGCGTTTGGATACTGTTCAGAACCATCACCATGAAGTTCTTTATCATACAAGAATACAATTTTAGGGAATAACACAGGACGCTTAAATCCCTTCTTTCCTTGCCCTTCACTATGAACATTTAACAATGTAATGGAAGCCATCTTACCAAACTTATCAGTTGCCAAACCAATAGTCATTGTAACGAATGGATAATCACCTCTGGAAGAACCAACTGTATTCAACTTATATTCAATACCTTGCCAACCTTGCTCAAAATCTCTTCTGACTTTATCCATAGCCCATTCTTCAGCACCAACGGTATTTTCTACTTTGGTGTTATTATCTCTTTCAATATATCCACATACATCAGCGTATTCTTTTCTATATTTCCAATAAGATTTCTCTGCATAAGGGGCTAAAATTTTATCAACTTCTGGCACTGTAAAACCACCATACTGTTGTGCAGCTGTTGAAAGAATAATATCTCCCATAACATCAAATGCTGTGTCAAGTGAATTAGGTTCGTTATACCAAACGTTACCCATTTCAAAACCATCTTTCATAACCAAACCAACTCTCATAAGGTCACAGTTAAAAGTATCAAGTCTTGCACTTCTATCATGAATATAAATATATCCATCCTTCATTGCTTGCTTTTCATCAAGTGTTAAGAAAAACTTCTTATATAATTCACTACTCAGTTCGTTGTAAATAAGACTTCTTTTTGTTGCAACTAATGCTGAATCAGTATTGGCATTACTCTTATCACCAATGTATCTGATTGCTTGACTTCTTTCATAAACCTTGTCCATCATATGAACAAAGTCCTTTTTATAGTTTCTGTATTCCTTATACATCTTGCCAACTAAAGGGTAGTGTTCTTCTAAAACTGCTTCTACAATGTTGTGCATCTCATAGATTTCAGTTTCTTCTAAATCGTTTTCAACTAACTTCTCCCACACTGCATTACAAATAATTTGGTAATCATCATCTGAAAGATTTACCATCGCTCGTCTAGCAGCTTTGTTGCAAGCATCAATTATCTTTTGTTCGTTGTACTTTTCTGTTGTTCCATCTTTTTTGATTATCTGCAATCTAGTTCCTCCTTGTTGTTATTTTTATATGTAAAATGGTCAAATTGACCAAAATTACCACACCCAATAAAACAGGCATTTTAAGGCTAAAATCACATCCACAAACCCTTATAAATCAAGGGTTTCAGAAGTGAAATAATCAAATTATGCTTCATTTTGAGAAATAAAAGTTCTTCTCCACCATCTGTCTGCCTTAAATGCCTGAACATCTTTAATTTGGTTTCTAATATCACATTCTCTAAACAAATAAATATTCTGTTCAATATTCAGCATAACATCTGCCAACTCTTCAAATATATTATCACGAGTCTCATCTTCAGTTTTCGGCGTTAATCCTTTTGTTGCCCGTCTATACTTTAAACATGCCTGAATTAATTCAGCACATTCTTCTGATAACTGTAAAAGAATTTCTTCCTTACCTAATTCATCTGCAATCTCATAGACTTTTTTAAATTCAACTTCAGTCATATTTCCTCCTATTATTTTAATGAATTTAATATAGATACAAACCTATTATCTACAAACATATTTTTATAACTTTCAAGTAAACTTTCAAAATTCATAGGATATAAATCTTTAGAAACTTTATCTTCATTTATAAGTTCACTGTCGCAAATCTCAATTTCGTATCCTAATTCTTTTTCAATTTCTTCTTTAGTCATCATCTTTGGTTTAGGCTTTTCAACCTTTAATTTCCAACAATCATCATGGAATAAACCATTAATTAACTCTTGATATGAAAACAAAATCTTATCAGGTTCTATATCTTTTGAAAAACTGATATATTGAGGTTTGATAATGAATCCTTTTTCTTTGTTATACGTTCCATATTTCGATGTATATGTTCTTTCATTTTGGTCAGCTAATCCCACCATTTGATATGTATACATATATCTTCTCCTTATCTTTTAATATTTCCTGTACATTCATGTAAATTGATAGCCCAATTCATGATACTATCATCACTATTTGCACAAGTAAAAACTTTTTGGATGCCAGCTATTGCAAATTCCTGATACCCATTTTTGGCAATAATATCGCCATTAGGACGATTTAATAATTCTCTTGCCAATTCATGGCTCGTTGTGATACAACTCAATTACCACTTTCATCTCCTTTCAAAAATTTTTTAACATCATTCCAGTTATTACATCTGAATCCTGTCCAATCTTCGTTCCAAGAATACTTATCTCCGAAACAGATATTAACGATTGCATTACTTGTAATAAGGTTTTTAAAACTGTCATCTATGAAAATGCCATCACTCATATCCAGATGAGACTTATCGGTATATTCTTCAAAATTAACTCCAACAAACTTACAATATGGAAGATTGTCTTGAATCCAAATTCCTTTTGCTTTTAAGTTTGGTGAGTGTCCTAAAGAAACTATAGTGATTTCATAATCATCTTTTAACTCATCTAATGTTTCTTTAGCCCAGTCCATGTAAGTCAATCTATCAAAGAATCTTTGTTGATTGAAATATGTATTGATATATTCTGTTGTAGCACAATTGCACTCTTCAAAGTTCCATGTATTTACTTCCCACCATTTTACAGGAACAAAATCTTCATAATACTTGAAATCTTCATTGTAACATGAACATGTTGCAGCAACTGAATTTACAATAGTTCCATCGTAGTCCACAAACAGTTTCTTCTTATTTTCTATCTCCATCTTCATCTTCTTCCTCCAATATAGAACGATAAAATTTTTTAACATTAGACTTAAATTCTTCTAAAGAACTATTATTTTCAACTATATAATCATATTTGTAACTAAAAACATTAGCGTCTGCCATATTACTACTGATATGCTTTACTCTATTATTCTCTATTAAGATTGTTTTTGCTCCAAAAACAGTCTTTGCTCTTTCAATTTCATCAGGTTCTCTGATATCAATAAGCATAATAGAATGGTCTTTGTCATTATTAAACTTATTAACCATTTCTTTAATTTTCTTAAATGGCATGTCCGAATATTCTGTTGTAAGCAACTTTAAATCTGATAGAAATTTTCTATCTCTTTCAGTCTTTGCACCCTCCCATCCACACAAATACGCAATATCCTTAACTTTGTCGATAGAGGAATATTTCATGGTTGGTGTGAGTTCGCTTAAGAATTTGGCAAAAGTGTCTTTCCCACATCTCGCCATACCGTTTGTAATAAAAATTTTCTTAATAAGTATCACCTCCTAGTTTTCAATTGTAAGAACGTAGTCTCTTGTAATTTGGTTCTGGTATTCTGTAATTTGTTCCATTACCATTTCTGCCCATTCTTTTACTTCTGGATTAGCACCACCATTCTTATTACGTTCTTTAAACACATGTCCCCATTCACAAAGATTTATTTTAGAAACAAAATTACTTGGAATACTTAACATATATAAACCACGTTTAACATCTTTGTTATTTTTATATTCTTCTTTTACATATCCATTTGGTGACTTAACATATTTACATCCTTTGTATTCAATTTCTTGAGGAATGTAGACTCCAAGAATTCTTAATGCTTTATCTGTTGTAATAATTTTATCTTTGTAATAATCTGACATTTCATCTTCTTCAAATTCCGCAAGTCTCGTACTGCTTCTAATAATCTTATTTTCAAAACGTTTAACATGTGCATCTATATCATCTTGTCCACCTCTATGAATACCTTCAGTCATAATAGAAATTTCTATATATCTAAGAACAGTGATATGTTTTCTTCCCATTCTTAATAACATGGACAACCATTTATTAAACTTTTCTAATTTTTCAGAGTTGCAATCAGAAATTACACGCCCTCTCTTATCTAAAACAGAATCACAGACATCTCTAATTTCTGCATCAAGTTTAGGTGTCCAAGAACGTTTACTGATATACATTGCAACAAATGCGTCATCAAAACCTGTTATACTATTTATTGTTACTTTCATTTAAAATCCTCCAATTATTTATATGTTGTGTAAAAGTTATGTGCTCCATCGTTAAACAAATATTTATATCCTAAAGCTCCATTACTATCAAAAAACAACGCACCATCTGTTGTATCTCCAAACATAAACACATATTCACAAGCCAATATTGTTTCTTCATCAACAGTAACTCTATATATACTTCCATTACTTATAGTACTAAATTGACTTGGTACTAATATTTCTGACATTGTATCAGGAAATTTTTCATGATTGATTCGATTGAAAATCACAGATACAACATTACATTTTTGTTCAAAAGAATAGTTACCAATCTCTGCTTGTACAACTCTAAACAATAAGTTTAATTCTTCGGATGAATAGTAGTTGTAAATTGTTTCTGGTGGGTCAAAAAGATATTCATATTTTTCGACAATAGATTTGTAAGTAATAAACCATTCTTTCTTGTCTTGAATAGAATCAATCTCAGCCATTTTTTTGTTCATTTCTTTTGTAGCAATATCTATTTGATTTTTTTGATTTTCTATTACTTCTAAAGACTTGTTAATAATGTCTTTACTTTCTGTATCTGCTGTTATTTGATTACTTGATAATACAGCGCTTTCTTCTTTACAATGTTCTGTTTCTATATTTAAATTTTGAGATTTATAAATTATTAGAATTGATACCAAAAACATTAATGGTATGAATATTAATGATGTCGATTTTTCTTTCATGATTTCTCCTTTTGTATGTTTTAATTAATACTTCTTTTAGTGCGCCAACACTTTTATTTCCTGCCAATTGTAAATAATATGTACACCCAATAGATAACAGCATAAGGTATGAAAATTATATTCAAAAATAATGTTATTACTATAATTCCAAACCAGTTTAATGTTTCCCATTTATCATAATTTCTTTTTGGATTGAATATGGATAAATCTCCCCAATCCTTTACAAAACTAGTGATAATACCCCCTGTTATACTAAGGTATAAACAAAAAATATAAAAATACAAACACATCATATTAAATAATCTCCTTTACTTTGGTGTTACAATTTTATGTTTACCATGTTGGTTTCGTAAAACTTTAAGTCCTGCACTCTTGATATTGTTAACACCTTTCTGATACTCAATAATCTGTTGTGGGTTACCTCTTGTGTAAATTGCCCACATATCATCTAAATTCTGTTCAAACTCTTTCTTTCGTAATGTAATTTCTAGCATGGATTCATCTTTATACTTTGATGTATTTTTATATGCGTTGAAATAATCACCGAAAATATCTTCAAAGTTACCCATATATTTCTCCTTTCTCAAATCATCATAAAAGTCCTATTTTGTTGCCATTTTTACCTTATATAGTTCTTCAAATAGTACTCAAAATACTTCTTAATAAACAATGCAGAGTACGAATTATCAGGCATAAACATAATTGGCGTATTGTATTTAAACCAAAAACTATGTAATGAGCCTAAAAATGATTTCTTATTATATTGGGTATTATAATTACCCTTTGCCACATCTTCATAACTTGCATTTTCTATCAGTAACACTTTTGTTTTTGGTGCGAGACAAAGTTCTTTCTCAAACCTGTCTCGACCATTTGTTAGATTGCCACTAATTTCTTCAAGATTCGCTTTTCTCTCGACCACAATTTCACTTGCAAACGATAAATCTCTTGGTATTGATAAATTCTCATTTGCTGGAATAAGAAAAGAATAATCACCATAATCAAGGGCTTTCTTTTTGTAAGCAATCTTATTCTTGTCAAAACTATCTGTGATATGACTATTTTTCTGCTCACGAGAATCTACTAGAATAATCATAGAAGAAATCAGTTCATTCATTTCTTTGTCTGTGTATTTAAACTTGTTTAACATAATCCTCCTACTTTATTAAATACTTCTCTATCCAAGTATCATATGCGCTCGTATTTTGCACCCAATCATCTCCGACTTTTTCAAATTTAAACTTCTTTTTAATATCAGCTAAATAAAGAATGTCTCCTTCGTTGATAGGGTTGTCTACGTATATTTTCTTAGACACCTTACATACTTCTACTTCTCCATTTGTGAAGTAATACAATTTAACTTTTGGAGAATACTTGGTATCAGTTTTTAATACATAAGCGTAATCCTTTAAATCTGGATTGATATAATCAATGACACCTTGATATTCAAATTTGTCTTTTATTTGTCGTTTTAGACTAATGTCCTTATCCTCTATAGAAGAACACAACTCATTAAACAAACCTACGCTATCAATATCTCTATATTGTTTTGCAGTTTCTCTTGAATACTTCCTAATAATATCTTCTCTAATATCAGGCAACTTTGCTTTACTAAATACTTTTGCAGTATAAACATCGTTGAACAACTTATAGATTTTTAACAGTCTTGCTCGTTTGCCATATGTACTAAAGAAATCCAAACGTATCATTACTTCAATCTGTGACTTATCTATATTAGAGTTCTCTACCAATGCTTTTATCAGTTCTATGAAGTTTTCATACCGACCTTTACCAACCTCGTTTAAACCAACTGAAACATTTGCACCAAATCCTTTAATAGTGTCACTTCCAAGATAAACTACGTCATCTCGTCTTGTTGTCCTTCCTTTAATACTTCTCCATTCATCAAACTTATATGTCACACCTAAACGTTTTGCTTCTTGTAAGACTTCTGAAATCTTCTTAGTGTCACCATCATAAGAATTGATATATGCTGTAATAAACTCAACAGGATAATACACTTTGAAAAACATCGTAATATAAGCAGTCAATGCATACGCTGCACTATGTGATTTGTTAAACGAATACTTCGCAAATACAAGAATGTCTTCCCAAAGTTTATCTACTTGTTGTTGCGACCAACCACGTTTCATCAAACCACCTTTAAGTTCTGGTTCAATTTTTGCCATTAATTCTGGCTTTTTCTTTGCAGTAGCTTTTCTCAATTCGTCAGGATTTCTTAATCCGGCTAATCTACCAATTTCAATCAACTGCTCTTGATAAATAATAATTCCGTATGTACTTTCAAGAATTGGTTTTAAATCTTCATGAAGATATGTAATCTCTTCTGTGCCATTTTTTCTTGCTATATAACTAGGAATATACGCTTTAGAACCTGGTCTATATAAGGCATTCGCAGCCGATAAGTTATCAATACTGTTACACTTCATCTCAGATAACATCTGTCTCATACCTTGTGACTCAAACTGAAATATTAGCAATGAGTTACCTTTTGCAAACTCACTCCAAACTCTTTCGTCACACAGATTTATTTTATGTGGTGCTATGAAATCATAATCTTCGCCAATCATATCTAAGACATCATAAATTACATCCAATGTTCTCAGACCAAGAAGGTCAATTTTTACAAGTCCCAAGTCGTCAGCAGTATGCATATCTCCTTGCAATGCCCATGCATCTTTATCTGTCACATACTCTAAAGCATTATAATAATCTGCGTTTTGCATACATACGACTTTACCGCAAGGATGAACGCCATATGATTTTGGCAATCCTGCTAAATGGGAGGCATAATCAAACAATTCTGGATAATCATCTTTGTAATTGTCCAACACTCCACTTTCTAATGCTTCGTCAATAGTCTCATCTCCAAGTAGCTTAGTCATTTCATTAGTTACTTCAAAAGGGATTTCCAATACACGACCAATATCCTTAATCGCACCCTTCGCCCAAATATACTGAAATACTCCCAAAGATACGACATTCTTTTCGCCATAAGTATCTATGATGAATTTCATTACTTTGTCTCTATCTGTTGGACTAAAGTCTGCATCAACATCAGGAATTTTCAATTCTTTCTTAGTAATCTGATTAGTTTTTAATAAATCTAAAGCTCCTACGTCGATGAAACGTTCAAAATAAAGCCCATACTTTATAGGGTCAATATCTACAATTCCACATAAGAAAGCTAATAAAGAGCCACCAGCACTACCTCTTGCAATACCTCTACGTTTTGCGGAAGAAATATAACTATGAACTAATAGGTAGTAACCTTCAAATCCCATTTTCACAACAGCATTAATTTCATACTTTGCTCGGTCTTTATACATCTTTACGATTTCTTTTACAGAATCGAAATGTATAATTTCCTTTTCGTGAGCAACACCGTTTTCGTCATAAACAACTTGCGTTAAATACTGTTTCCACTCTTCATAACTCCAATCAGCAAACCCTTTATCTTTAAATCCTTTGTTACACAAATACTGTAAATATGCTTGTTCAGATTTAAAGTTACTTGGTATATTTGCATGTGGGATAATCGGTGCAGAAAGAGGGTAATCAACGTTACATTTGTCTGCGATTTCTTGTGTAGTTTGGATTGCTTTTTCATTATAAGCAACAGTACTTTTACACTTATCAATTACCTCTTCTTCGGATTGAATATAACAATCGTTATAAATTTCGCCTACTTCTCTTGTCTGTCCAATTTTTACGAAGATACTATGATACTTCTGTTCTTCTTGTGTTAAGTAATGTGCATCACAAGTTACAACATATTTGATGTCTAACATTGTTGCTAATCGTACCAACTGTTCATTCAATTTTTGTTGCTCAGTTTCAGTGTGTGCTTGATACTCTATGTAATAGTCTTCTCCAAAAAGATTCTTGTACTTTGTAGCAATTTCAACAGCTTTATCTAAACTACCACTACTCAATGCTCTTGATACTTCGCCAGCCATACAAGCACTCAAACATATAAGACCTTCATGATATTTTTCAAGCATACCGAAATCTATTCTGTGACGTTTATTAAACTTATACTGTGTAGACTCTTTAACTAAGTGTTGTAAATTTTGTCTACCTTGTTCATTTTTCGCAAGCAAGATTAGGTGGTACATGGTATTTTCTTTGCTCATTATTGTTACATCTGAGCAAATATAACACTCACATCCAATGATAGGCTTAATCCCATACTTCTTAGCTGTTTTATAAAACTCCACTGCTCCATACATATTTCCGTGGTCAGTAATAGCTATTGATTTTTGTCCTAATTCTTTTACTCTTTGAAATAACTCATCCAACTTTATATTTGCGTCCAACAAACTGTATAAAGTATGGACATGTAAATGTGTAAACACGCTATGCAACACCTACCTTTAAATCTGAAATAATTACCTTCAACATAAACTTTCTAGCAAAAAATCCTGAATCCAACTCACCTATAACTTCAATTGGGTCATTCATAAGTGCATTGTCTTCTAATGCTTCGTAATCTGCTTTGGTATTCCACTCAATCAACTGGATATAGTCTGATGGTGTAATTACCAAATGCTTGCCTTGTTTAAAACTACCAATACCATATTCATTAATATTTACCACTTTGAATGTTATTGGCTTGAAGCCAGCTCCACTAATCTTGTTAATTTCCTTGACCTTATCAACCAATGTCCTAGTCATATCTTCTATATTTATTTCACAATCAACCTCGATTTCGTCAGAAGTTGTCTGCTCCATACTGGACAACTGTTGATTTACCACATTGATAAATTCTTCAAATTTGTTCTTTTCAACCTCAATACCACTAGCTTGTTCATGTCCATGTAACACTGCTAATTCTGTGTTATTACACAACGCCATAAAGTCACCATAACCAACAGAACGCATTGAACCACAATATTTATCTCCACAATCCTTTAAGATGAACATTGGTCTGTTATAGATTTCTAAGCATTTATTACCAATAACACCACCAATACCGTATTCTGTATCAATGAATGTATATAATACTTCTCCATTCTGTGAATCAAAATCTTCATATACACTTGGTAAAATTCTTTCTAATTCACTTGCTTGAATCTCTTTACACTCTTCCAACTGCTTTTTCAGTGCCAAGACCTCTTTATTCTCATTTGATAAAAATAACTGCATCGCAATATTATTTCTACCTATACGACAACAAGCATTGATTAAAGGTGCTACACTAAACAAAATAGCCTTACTGTTAAACTCATAACTACCAACAATCTTCTTAACTGCTGGATTTTTAAGGTTCTTCAACCCTTGACTTACAATATATCTGTTCTCTTTACTATCTTCAGATACATCACAAACATCTGCCAAGATACCACAAGCAGCTAAATCCACATATTCATCAGCATAGTCATTCATAAAGTATTCATCTAAATACTTGCAGAACTTCCACACAACACCTGCACCTGATAGGTTCGGATTATCATATTCTCTCTGTGAACTTACTAAAGTCACATACTTGTCATAATCAACATTTGAGTCTATTGCGTGGTGGTCAAGGACAATAATTTGAACTCCTCTATTATGTAATTCTTCATATTGACTTGTATTCTTGTCCAAACTATCCACAACAATAAGGATATCAATGCCATTAAACTGTTCTAAATCTTGTTCAATAAGTCCGTGAGCTTTGCCTGTATTAATATAGGAAGAAACTCTATCAGTGTAGTTCCTCAAATATCTTGTCATAATAGCTCCAGATGAAACACCATCTAGGTCAACATCAAAGAAAATTCCAAAAGATTTATCAGAATCTATGCCTTCCTCTACAACTTGCCTTGCTTCATCAATTTTATATAAAGAATTTAGTGGTAATAAATCTTCTTTTTTAGGATTTAAAAAATGGTCAACATCCTTAATTCCTCTGTTTTCTAAGATTACATCTATTATCTCTTGTTCGTATAATCCACGACCATCAAAAAGAACTTTGTATTTTTTATCCATTAATTCCATACTCCTTATACAAATGTTGTTGTGGTGCGAACTCCCCATAATATTTCTTCTCTGCTTGTAGTCGAGCCTTAATAGCATCATTGATATCATCAAAATATCCTAGCAAAATTCTTTTACTTTCATTATTATTAATTCTTGCAACCCATTTGCACATTTTTTTATGCCAATTAACCCCTGAGACACCGCTAGTATTATCTTTTCTTAATGAGTGGTTTCGATTATTGTCCATTAATGTTGCATTTCTTAAATTACTCTTTCTGTTGTCCAATGGGTTTCTATTAATATGGTCATAATCCTTTCCTAAGATAGCCCATTGAAATTTTATAATATGGTCTTTTTTATTATTATCTCTAGCTTCTAGTGACTTATATCCGTGTGAATTTATATGGGCACTCCAACAATAATCTTTAATTTTGTCATAGTCCTCCAAGTCAAAGTAAAATTCATCATTAGTATTTGTAGTCCACCCTATACCATAGTCGCCAGACAAGTCGTAACAATTTTGTTTATTTTTTGTTGTTTTGTTAAATTCTATTGTCTGCTCTCTTTTTAAACAGCCACATGATTGAGTACCACCTGATTGTAAATGACTTCTTCTGACTACAATTTCACCACCACAATCACAGTTGCATAGCCATTGAACTTCTTTCTTACCATTGGATTGAATATGGTCTTCTACTCTACGAACTGCCACCAATCTACCAAATCGTTGTCCTGTTAAATTTTTATAATTCGTCTTCGTCAATCTCATCTCCAATCATTTTTATCTCTGTGTTAATAATCTGTTCAAATTTAACCTTCCCCAAATCTGATGGAGAAACCTTATCTTCGTAATCCTTACCAACGTAATCCCAATATCCAATTTCAACCTCTGAAAATCTCGAATAGTTTTTTATCATAGCAATATTTCTATCAAAGTACTCTTGCTTAAATCCTGTATCATGTAGAAAGATTATCTTCTTAGGATTTAATTCAAATAGCATTTGCACTTGCTTGTTACTAATAGAACCACTTCCTAATGCTACACAATTTCTTATTCCATACGAATAACACTGCATTACTGATTTTTCACTTTCCAAGATATATACTGTATTTTCTACAAGATGGTTGTAATTCTGTGAATAGCCATACAATGTTTGAGACATAGCGCAAGGTACAAGATAATAATATTTCATCTCTCCATCTTCTATTTCGTAATTACAACGCACCTTTACGCCCATAAGCTGTCCTAACTGATTTCGTATAGGGATGACAATACCTTGTGATTCCACATCATATCTAATACCAAAGAATTGTTGAGCATCTATGGAAATATGGTCTTTAACAAATCTTGCATTACCATACATTTTGTATTTATCCAATATTGATTCATCATAAGTATTGATTTTGCTTATATTTCTTTTTCTAATACGTTCATAGAATCCACCAAATATTCCTCTATCCCCAAAGAAATCATAGTAATCTGTTATATTCAGAATTAACTTAACAGTAGATAATATTTCTGAAAAATCAGATAACCTTTGTTCACCTATATATGTAAATAAATCCTTTTGAATATTTCTGGCATAATCTTTTACATAAAGGTAGTCGTTGTTGGTTAACCTTATAACTATGGATTTTTTAGAAGAATCAACAGACCTACCAAAAGAGATATATGATTGATGGATAATTACATTATGAAAATTGTAATGTTCCAACACTTCTTTTAGCTTTTCAGGCTGATTAAGTAATTCTTTTTTTATCTCTTTCAGCAAGTCCTTTCACTCTCCTTTATCTTATTTCTCCATGTCTAGGGCGACACTGTGCAACCTCTCTGAATATCGCATGGTCGCCTGAGAATTTAAGCAAATATGCCACGCCTGTATCGCTTGAGTTTGCACCAGACCTCGTTTTGTCAGGAAAAATCATCCTCCACACAGCATTGCGGTCTGGTTGATATTCTTCTTCAATCCATTTGTCATTAACTTTTTTCAGTCTAAAAGGTTTACAATAGTATTTACTCTTAGGGTCTAGCTCTTCATCATAAACATTTCTCATAAGGTATAAACCTTCTAATACCTCTTTTATCTGTTTACTATTCGACAAAACAGAACTATCAAGGAATAATTTACCAATAGTGTTAATTGCCAGCTGAAGTGATGCAAGTCCAATAATGTTGTATTTCTTGCATAATGCATCAAGCTCACGACTGTCTTTTATCAAGGACAAATCTTGTCTTGTATTGCCTGCTGAATCGAAATCAAGTTTAAATGTGTCGTATAATACAGTGTCGTATCCATATCTCAACACATTTTCTCTTATCTTTTTCTTCACTGTAGACATATTGGCATCTGCAATCGCAATGAATTTAACTCTACCTTTATAATTCTCTCTCCAATACTTCTGAACTGATGCCAACTGTTTCTTATCTTCTTCTGTCAAATCACCACTCATCATTTTCTTTTTTGTAAGTTTAAAATACCTATTTCTCTTACCCAAAAGCCAAACCATGAACTTGATTTTAAACTTCTTAACGCTCTCCTCATTAGAAATGATTAAAATCTTTCTGTCATAATTGAGCAAAGCCATAATAACTGTAACCCACCAAGTAGATTTACCAGTGCTGCTATAACCACCCATCATTGTTAATGTACCTTCAAGAAGTCCGTTTACTTGTCTTGACAAGAATGGAAAACAATTCATCTCTTCCCCATTTACGTCATAACCTGCAATGTCAAATGGAACACCATTTTCTAAACCTTCTTGACAGTTTTCAATAAATTCGTCATCGAAGTCAATTTCCTCTTCCTCGATAATCTTGCTTGAATAACCTGTTCCGTATGAACTAAGTCTTGCTTCATACCAATCAGTTACTTCTTCTGCACTCATTTTTCTAAACATAGTAAGTGGTACAATACTTTTACCATTAGCATCTATCTCTTTAAGTAAGTTAAACCCATCTCTATGCATGTGTAGTAGAATGTTTTCTCGGTACAAAATATCTATGTAAGTATCAAAATTCTTTTCATTTATAATATCTATCTGATGTTGAATGGTTTCCCAACCACCACAAGCATCATATCTTTCAATCACATCTTCACTCATATTTGACAAAATAGTAACTTCATCTAATGAGTAAAATCCTTTACTTCTCAACTGTTTAAGCAGTGAAAAATAAAATAATCCGTCACTTGTAACGAAATCTTTTTGTTCTAATGCTACTTCATCCAATAGCAACATATCTTTAAAGAAACAACTAACCACGTTACCTTCTGTTTCTACCCGTCCTTTCAATAATTGAGACGGATATTTTTCTTTTATGCCTGTTAAAAATTCGCTAATTCAAATCACCAACTTCCTCTTCGTATTCAACCAACGGTTTTCTTTTGTTTTTTCTCTTAAATTTAGATTCAGAGACATCTACTTTGACATCTCTTATAATCTTTACTTCTTCTTTTTGCTGGAAGTCAGCCATATTATTTTTCAAGATTGTGGAAAAATATCGTATCTTTGCATATTCACTTTGAAAATCTTTACTCATAACTCTGCTTAAATAATCTTCATTATCTTGCAAATATGACAGAATTTCTTCATATGTATGTGTTTCTAACAGAGCATTTATCTCTTTAAACAATGCAGTATTTGTAACTTTTCGCCCAAAAATTTCATTAATAAGATTATATGTGTTATCCTTAACTTCCTTTTGAGCTAATAAATCTCTATATTCTTTTTCTGTACAGTAGTAGTGATTTTTACCATCAACAACTACTTTATAAGCAAGTAACCTATCTACTTTCTCTCCACACACTCTGCATTTGACTAACAATATTTTTCACCTCTCTTGAAAACAGTCGGGTGGGACAACCCACCCAACCTTATATTTTTTAATTTAAGATGTCATAAATCTTCTTTAATCCATCTTCGTCTACATCATTTAACTTGCCGTACTCAGCAATAATGCCTTTTACAGTTGCTTTGGTGTCTGCGTCCTTGCACTCCTTAAACATTGTCCTGATTACTTCTACCAAGTTATCTGGATATTCGGAAGTAACCTCTTCAACTGTATCTACTGCAACATCTTCTACTAAATCATCTTCTAACTCATCTTCTACAACTGGTGCAGGTTCAGGTTTCTTAGTCTCCTTCTTTGGTGTAGACTTCTTTGATGCGGATGTCTTTGAGTTCTTAATGGCGTCCTTTAATGCCTTCTGTAACTCTTCTGCATCAAGAGGGATTCTATCTACAATACCTGCGAATCTTGACTTAGAATCTACACTATAAGAGTCATCTCTAAATACAATCTGGCGAGTTTCATTTGAAACCTTGTTAACTGTAATTTCTTTGTGGTTCATAATATTCTCTCTACCAGTACCCACAACATCAATCGTTCTGTCAATACAAGCAACACCAACTACATGAACCTTTGTCTTGAAATCGTTGAAATATCTCTGAGCCATATTGGATGTCAAAGTTGTATATGCAGAACTTGTCAGAGGGTCTACAATATCCTTTGTCTTGCTATGACAAACAAACCAAACCTTTACACCAACCTTATCTAATGCTCTTACCTTGTCATAGATAAGATTGAATACTACGTCATATCCTGCACCAAATCCACCTTCAACAGAATTTAAGCTCTTAGCTGGCTTAAAATTCTTGTTGCCCATGTTAGAACGATTCCAATCATCAATTGCATAAGCTTCAGTAGCCTTAATTAACTGGTCAAGAGTGTCAATAATAAGAATCTTTAAGTTTGGATAGTCAGTTGTCTTATTTTTAATAATGTCGTTACAAATCTCCACATACTTCTTATAAGAAGGAACATCTTCATATGTAACATCATCAATAGCTGAAACACCTTCCTCATCACCAGTGTTCATTAATAAGTAACCATCTTCGCCAAACTCCATCTCACACAATCTTGACATTACTGTAGTCTTACCAATACCAGACTCACCACATAACATAATTGAATAATCGTTTAAATTTTCACTAATAGAACTTCTTTTGCCAAATGCCATATTTTATAAATCTCCTTTGCTATGTAAAATATTTAATGTGTAATAGAAAGGGCTTTCGCCCAATCTATTAAATTTCATCATCGTCAGTGTCAAATAAGTCGTCTGTTCCTTCTGGCAACGCTTCTTCGATAGGCTTAATTGTCATATCATCTGCTGTGTACACTGTGTCATTTCTACCCTTTGTGAATCCACGAGCAATCTTTGCAAACTGATATTCCTGAACTCTATCACCATATACATTTCCACCTAAATCGGCTCTAATATCATCAAGAGTAATAAGACCACATTCAAGGTCGTCTTTCTGCTCGTCAGTAAGCATATCCTCAGTGATTTCTACCTTCTGTGCACCATTGAGCATATTTACTTCAATGCCTAATTTTTTGAAAGTATCATCTTCTACAATGAACTTTCTCTTGATAGCCTCTACTTTCTTCTTGTCTTTGTCATTTGCATCTGTTGATGCAACAGGAATTGTAACTACAACAGGAACAGGAATGTTAGCCTTTCTGTTATTGTCATATTCCATCATGTAGCCACTAACATAATACTTGCCCTTTTCTTCAGCACTCATCTCATCTACTGCATCTGCCCCATAAATCATCTTGATAGTTGCTGTAGAATATTCTTCTGCATCGTCATCGGCAAGATAAATTCTCTGTGGAACATAGTTTTCGTAAACCTTCTGATTCTTGTCAGAATAAGAGTAATTTGCATTACCACGAATAAAGAACTTCTTGTCGTTATACTTGCCACTGTCGATTACCTTCTTGATAAACTCAACGAAATCCCATTCGGAAATGAATTCGTGTTTCTTCTTGTTACTCTTTTCAAGTTCGTCCTTGACATCTGCTTCGCTTTCAATACCCAATTCTCTAAACTCTTCATCAGTAAGACTTGTGCCTTCCTTAATCTTTTCAGCAGCCTTTTCTAACTTGTAACGTCTATTAGGCTTCTCTAAGTCGAAGACAAATTTCTTAAACTCAGCAACTTCTGCAAGCTTTGGAGATGTAAGTCTGTCCTTAAATGGAATCTTTAAAGACTCACCCTTTGCCTTGTTGCCATTTGCGTCAACAGAACCCTTAGTGAATGTGTAAACATCACCATGTCCGTCTGCAAAACTTCCACCATCTACAGTAAGTAAATGTCTGTTATCTCCGCAAATTGCGTTGAACATGATTCTTCTCTTGACCCAACCAGACTCATACTTTGTTTCTGAGTACGGCTTAAACTTTTCTGTCTCCTTAGACATTGTGATTTTTCCTAACATTTCAAAATTCATAAATTTTAAAATCCTCCTTGTGTATGTAAATATTTTTTGGTAACTTATGATTAACAGTCCTTTCGGAACTGATTGCATAGAGTAGATTTATGTAAAAATCTATGTCCAATGGTTAATTTAGGGTGCAAAATCCAAGGGTAGCCATTTTCAACCCTTTAACAAACAAATATTCTCTTTTAAAAAATTGGATTTAATACCGAATTTGTGTTGTATGTTTGTCTCACTTAATACTTCTCTGTTTGATGGTTCGCCAAAACCATTTTGTTCAAACAGATTACTTGATACCAGCGAACTCTCTGATATACTCAATCACCTTGTCTTCTTCTGGGAAGAACAAATCTGTCTTCTTTTCAGATGCTAACCATCCGAAAAAGTTGCTACACCACTGACCAAATCTCCAATCTGGAAAGTGTTCCTTATGTATCTTCTTCAATTCATCATAGAATGAATCTAATCTATCTGGATTTCTCATTAAACAATTACGTCCTCCAAATTAATTTCTTCCATAACTGCTCTTGCTTCAAGAACTGCAATGTAATCTTCCATAGCCTTTGTCTGCATGTTATATGTACTTCTTGGACAAGTAGGTTCAAATTCTAATGTTCCGTTATCCCACTTCTCTAACATTCTACGAAGTCCATAATATCTGTTTACCAACTGAGCATATTCTGCTCTGAATCTTTCCTTGTAGTCATCGCTACACATCATTTTTACTGTACTACTTAATGTCATTTTCTCTTTCCTCCTTAATAATTTGTCAATAAAATAAGAAATTTAAGACTTACTTTTTGTACTATTACTCTTATTGGAAGAAGATGAAATTTGCTTTACATTCTTCATGAGCTGGATATTGTCATTAATCATAAGTGCTAATGCTTGGTCTTCTGTAAAACCAATGGAAATATATGCATCATACATATTCTTTTTTGTCTTTGCTACAACTGCTGGGTATTCTGTGTTGTTAGAATAATCTTTACAAATTTCTACTACTTCCTGTGCTAATTCGTATACAATAGGCTTGTACTTATTGATATACTCCTTAATTACTGGCATTAACATGTCTGGGTTCTCCATTAAAAGTTTTAAAATCTGTTCCATAATTCTTTTTCTCCTTTACTTATCGTTAATCAAGATACAATTTAAAGTGCTTGTCAGATACACAGTGCCATCTTTTGCAATAATTTGTAACTGGTCACCATCTTCGTAATCTGTCCACTTATCAATCTCTACTTCAATTACTTCTCCATTTGGTAAAGCAATAATTGCTCTGTCGTAAGTGTAGTTTGTGTCAAACATATCTTTGTTACCACAAGCAGTTAGACCACCAACAATTATTGTTGTTGCTAAAATTGCTACTAATACTTTTTTCTTCATTTTTACTATATCCTTTCTTATTTTTTATTGAATTAAAATGGTATAGTACCAGGTGTTATATCTTTTTCAAAACAATTAGGTGTTATATATATTCCATGAGAACCAAAAGTTAGTCCTTCTCTCTCTCTTTTATTTTCATAACACCATCTTCAATTACATATTCTTCATCAGGAAATACTACCTTGAATAACTCAATACAATCTGTGCAACGTGGTGTTAAATTATGTAATTTACAATAAGTATTTAACTTATCATTAGAAAGAATCATCTGTTCATTGAAATCCTCAACAAGCATTTCATAATTGTTCATCTGATAATCTCTATCACCGTCATTCTCTTCTACAATCTTGTCTGTATGAAGATGCAACTCATTAAGGTCTGCTCTAAAAATTTCCTCGTCAATACATACTTCTTCATCTACTGATAAATTAATCTTCTTTGAGTTAAAAGCAAAATTAGATAAATCAAATAGATTTGAACTTTTAGTCTTTGAATTAGTTCTCTTATTATATCTTGGTTCTCCTTCAAAACTTAACAATTCTGACCAATATACAATTTCTACTTCCTTTTTAATAGTAGGTTTTGCAGTGAATACCCACTTGCTACAATAATTTGCTTCGTCATGAATTTCTTTCTGATTGTTTTTGATAATGTAATGATTATGAATTTTCTTACCAAATATTTTTGTTTGCATTATTTTCTTCTCCTTTCTTACTCTAACCATTTGTTATCTATATAAAAGAAACCAAATACACATCCACCAGTTAGCAGAATCCAAAATATCCAAAAGATGATTTCACCACCACCTGATTCTAAATATTCAACTGTTTCTTCTATATTCATACCATTATAAAAGTTGGTGTTATCAGAGATTGTTTTATCTCTTAAATCAGTGAAAATTGTTCCTGTAAATTCAGCTCCTACACCATAATATTTATATCTGATATGACTCGACTCTTTGATTGTATCAATATGATGAGAACTTGGTATATCAAATTTGCTTACATTAAATGTGATTCCACAAAATGTTACTTCATTACACTTCTTATCTTCACTACCAACTCTATCCCATGTCCAATATGTTTCAGTTGTTGTATATGATTGTCTTTTACCATTAACAGTCCTATACTTTGTTACTGTTCTTGTATGCATTGTATATTTCTCTTTGATTTTCTTTACATACATATATTCCCCTTCTATTTCAGGATAAGTAACTGTATCAACTGCCTTTAAATCTCCATATACAAAAGCATTACCTACATTAGTATCCATGCCATATTGGAATAAATCTGTGCTTTCTATCTTAACTGCCTTGTTGTAAATTTCATTTCTGTCCATCTGATGTTCTGAAATTTTGCCAGAAATCAGAACACCAATTAGAATCATCACAGCTATAATAGAAATACTTGCTATAATTTCTCTTGGTGTAATCTCAAAATCACCAAAGTCAAATCCTTTTCTCCTATAACTGTATCTGCTCATATGTATTCTCCTTTAGTCGAAGAGATTTTGAGGTGCGTCAACGGGAGCGTTGTAGTCAAGATACTGATAATCCATAACCTCATATCCAAGCATATTTAAGAACATTCTTGTAGGGAATTTACGAACATATCTGTTGTATTCCTTAATCTGCTTATTGTAGTTGATACGATATTCTGCAATAAGATTCTCTGTCATAGCCAACTCATTCATAAGCTGTTTATAGTTCTCATTTGATTTCAACTCAGGATATGCTTCTGATACTGCCGTGATTGCTGTTGTAACATTCTCAATATCACCAGTTGAGCCACGACCTTCTGCAATAGCAGTAAGTGTATCAGCTTCGTGCTTGTCGTACTGTTTTACGCAATCTGCAAGGTTATATACTAAATCTACTCTTCTCTTTTCCTGAACCTTAATATCTGACTGTGCAGTATTAACCTGTTCCTCTAAGGCGATTGCTTTATTCTGAGTACTTTGTACTCCAAACACACAAAGTAGAATGACTGCAATAACACCTATTCCAATAATTAATGGTAACTTCCACTTGTTCATAATCTTTTCTTCTCCTTTTGTTTAAAATTTTCTCTTTAAATCAATGATTTAAGACTGCTTATTTAAGAACTCTGCGACTTCTTTGATTCCATCAAACCCACTAAATACTTTTACGCCATTTGATTTTAGTAGATTTTCAACAGCTTTAAGGCTATGACTCATCTGTTTTGTAAAATTGCGTTCATCTTCTTTATATAGATTAAGAAATAAAGTCTTTTCTGGACGTTTATTAGAATCATCTACAACTTCCGCAATGGAATAAACTCCCTTAATTCCATTTGTAATACCATACAAAACATAATCAGAAGTTTCTCTTTCATGTACTTCTCTTAATCTGTCTTCTTCACTCCAATCTTTTACAATCGGATTGTAATAATCGCATTTGAGCAATGGCTGTAATTCATCTCTCCATTTCCAACCTGCACAAGTGCCACCTAAAAATACTTTCACTTTATATTTCTCCTTTCTAAACCACCATTGAACGAATCTTCTATTGCTGTTTATTGATAATCTCGTAGATAATATCATCATGATATTTGCCATACCTATCTTTAACGACATCTTTTAGAACATGTTTTGTTCCACCAAACTTGTTACAGAATCTATCATAACTTCTTTCTACTGGATTACCTCCTATCATTCTCCATTCGATTCTGTGTAGTTTGTAATCACAAATCAGTTTATTCATTTCATTAAATAAATCTTTACCTATAATTGGATTACCTCTATCGAAAGAAATTAATCCAAATCTGTGAGCACAAGAAGTATACCAATCAACATGATAATCAAAATATCCAAGTAATTTATCATTCGAGTCTACAATAGCATATTGATATCTTCCGTCTTCTGTTTCTTCTTGAATGTTTGGAAGCCAGTTACCTAACCCACCAGTTTCATACATCATGTCATCTGAATAGTAATATCTTTTGAATGCTTCCAATATCTCATTCTTCTTTATAATCGCAGGAATTAGCATTTTCTCACCTCACTTTTATCCTTAGAATCGTGCTTTTATTGACTATTCCCAAACCGTCACTGTCTTTGCAGTTTTCTGTCTAATCATTTTGCACTCAACATTCTCACTAGAAAATGGTGCAACATCAGTTACTTTTTCAATACAAGGGAATTCAGTACCACGAATAGTAACCCATCTTCCATGTCGTTCTAAATCTGACATTGTAATGATACCTTGATTCTGTTCAAGATATTCTAAATCACAAAGTAGGTACTTTCTATCATATGAGCAACTTCCAATATTCTCATAGTTCTTCATATCTACTACAACTACTGAATATCCGTTATCCTTGACTACATCTCCAATTGCAGGTATATACATTATTATCTTCTCCTTTCCAATCTCACAATGAATGATTTAATTCATGGTGAAAATTCACCTTTATACAGACTAAAATAGTGTGTAATGGTCATGAACCTGTGACCTCTATCCGATTGTTTTACCTTTCGGAATTCTTTATTCTTCTACATTTTCAATTCCAAATCGTCCTTCAAGATACTTTTGTAAATTCTCATCAACGATTTCCCTCTTCTCATAAGTGCTACAATCAGATTCAGATACCAAATAAAGGATTTCTCCTCTTAAATCCTGATATACTTTGGTGTATTTCTGTTTAATCTTTTCTTCATCATAATTATTTGGAAGTCTTCGCCACAAACAGATGCTTATCCAACTATCATATACGCTTACTGATTCTCTGTTTTCCATATACCACTTAGCGTCTTCTTTTGCTAAATGTCTAAATCTGAAACTAACTCTATCTTCTCTATTTTTATCCTTGTAAATATCGAAATTGATAATTACAGATTCAAAAGGTGTAAACACTCTATCATCATCTAAAGTCCAATCTTCGATATAACAATCTTCGTGACAAGTACAATAAAACTCTGCCTTAGATTTATCTTTGAAAATTGCTTCAATATGATAGTCTGAATAACAACCTGCTGTTACTACATATAATGTCTCTGACATATATTTCTCCTTTCAAAACAGTCTTGAAACCGAAATTCTAAGGATAAAATCACACCTTAAACTGCTCTATAATCCCTGAAAACAGGTGCTTCATTCTTGATTTCGTGCAATACAACAGTAATTAAACCATCTTCAATATACACTTCGTAGCCATCGTAAATATCTGTGTCAACTCTAAGATGAACATTAATATCATTCTCGAAGCCAATCATTTCATTCTTGAATTCACCCTTAATATTGAGATAGGTCTGCTTAGTCTTATTAACAAACTCTGTCTCGTATGTAATCATATCCTTTGGAATTCCCCATGCTTCATAAAGCATTACCTTATCATTATTCACTTCTTTAGTTACAACTGGTGCGTCATAAGTCATTACTTCGTGTGTGTTCTCATCAAAATACATCATAAATTTTTCCTTTCTACATCCATTTCTATTTTTGTCTATTGTAAACAACATCATTTTCTGTTCCTGTAACATTCTTTTCACCTCATTATCCGTTGGTGCGAATCTCCAATCAGAAGACGAAACATAAACTAACTGTTTGTACTTCTCAGATTCAATTACATCTTCTCTACTGATATAGCAATAATACTCTCTAAGTCTTGGATTATCATATTTGCTATATGTGCCGTCTTCTAACTTTAGTGGCATTAAGCAAGGTAAAATAATCGTGTTGATACACTCTTGAGAAACATTTGAGTCTATAATAACTCCATTAAATCTCTGTCCTCTCACACCACTATTAGCTCGTACAATTCTAATTATATTGCCATTAGGATATCTAACAAACGACTCGCAATTATTATTTCTTATTTCTACTTCTCTACCTACGACTGGAAATAAATTGTTAAGAACTTTCATTGCAATATCCTTATTGACTTCTGTAGTGATATAAACACCACATTTATAATTATGTTCTCTTTCACAAAAACGCATTTGTTCTTGCAGTGCTTTAATTAATTCTATTAGTATCACTCCTTTTACTACTCTCTAATAATCTTCTTCTTTTACTTTTTAGAAAGTTGATTTGTCTTGTCAATTCAAACCATTCTTCAACCTTGTTTTTTCTTTCAAAGTTATATAAAATTGGTTTAGAACTAATATTTGTTATTCTCAGAAATGTAGGATATCCATTATAAAATCCATAAATATACTTGCAATCTTTTGTTATGTGCCATCTTTTATCCCTACATTCACCATCAATAATATGTTCTCTGTAACTCCAAAAATCATTTTCGGGGAGTACTGGACTTCCATTAATTCTGGCTGTTTTATAACAAGGTTTAAATTCTACATATACTTCCATATACTATTCACCTATATATTTTTCGGGCAATGGTTGCCATGCAATAGGAATCATTCCTGTCACTGTACTATTTCTTGCAGTTACACAAAACCATTTCGTACCTCTTCTATGATACCCAACATACATTCTTCCATCTCTTTTTGTCTGTAAAAGAACCAATTCTTCTTCATTTGGAAGTTTATCTTTGCAAGATATCCAATTATTTTCACTCATAATTTACTTCTCCTTATGACCTTCTGGCAAAGGCATCCAAGCAATTACTCTTTGATATTTTCTCTTTGCCCAAGTTGTTTTTCCTCTAAAACTATCAAGACCAACCTTTATTTCATCGTCAACTCTATCCCAAATACACGGATGGTATGTAACTAAATACTCACCTGCTTTATCAGGAAATCGTTCACTACATGGTATCCATTCATTAGATAATGTTGGCTGATAATCAATACAATCTGCAACCTCTTGTGGTGTCATTTTTGCATCATAATTGTCTGTAAGTAATTCATATTTCAGTTTATCTGCATCTATTGGTCGCATAAAATATCTTCTCCTTTCTTTGGTGGTAAGGGTAATGGCATCCAAAATAATTCTTCGTTTTCGTCATATTCATGTGTTTGCCACTCACCATCTATGGTGTAATCAAGCCATATTTCATACTCATAGATTTCCCTATTATAAGCACAACATAACACTTGCTCTGACATATAATAATATCCTGTTTCTTGGTCAATACATCGAATAGTTAATGGCATTTGGTCTTTACAAGAAATCCAATTATTACTCATTGTCTTCACTCCAATCAATCTCATAATCTGTTCTTGAATAGATGACATCTACAAACTCACTGTAACCAATGGAATGTTTCTCACCATAAATATCTTCTCCTTCATAATAAATATGATTCTCATAATCATTCCTCATACCAAGGAATTTCTCCACCTCTTCCATTGATGGGAATACATATGTATCTTCGCTCTCATATCCGCAATCGCTTGTATGGCACACTACATAGAACTTCTCTTTTTGTTGAACTAATTTCATCATCTCAATCTCTCATATCTTTCTGGTTTTGTTATCATCCAATAAGAAATAAATCTTTGTCTAAAACCACTTCTTTTAATAAAGTTGTATGCTTCACGATTTGTAATTGTATCAATATTCTTTTCTCTTAGATACACTTTCAGTCGATTAGCAGCAGGTTCATTATAATCTGTCCAAATAATTGAAGTTTCATCTTTTATCTCTTCCAAATAACCAATGCAGCTATCAATGTAACCGCCATGTAACTTTTTAATTTCACCATTTCCTAAATACTCATAAATAATAATTGGGCAATTTCTACCACTCGAAAAATTATAATAAGCATCAGTATCTATGATAATTTCTCTCATCAAACACCTCTTATATTTTGCCAATAAAACCCCAGTTTCAAAGAGATTTTAGAACTATATGTTGTGCTTATTTGTTACACAAACACAACATATAGTGTTTGTTTTATCCAAATATTTTTTCAAATACTTTAAACTGTACATTTTCCGAAAATTCTGAACCAGCAGCCTTTGGATGACCACCTCCACCAAATAACTGTGCCACATCTTTACCTAAATCAATATCTTCTTTTACTGCTCTATACGATACTGTCTTATTACCCATATCAATCATCACAATAAAGTCAATTTCAGGGTGAAGTTTGCACAATCTGTTGCCAAGTTCGCTAACATATTTTTCTGCAAAAACATAACCACATTCTCTACCACATAGTTCTGTAAAAATTATTTGTTCATTCTTTTGTTCTACATAATCATCAATTTCTTTCTGTTTAATACTCAAAATCAATTTATCTGAAGCGTATAATCTTGGAAATACATTGTCATGAATTTGTGAGATACACCAAGTAATGAATTTATCTCTGCCATATAAATAGAGTAAATCGTTTACTTGTTTGCAGATAATACCTTCTTCTCCAAGTTCTGACCATCTCCATGTATCATAATCTCTTACTAATTCTGTAAATCTTCTCAATGCTTCGTTATTTTCTAACTCTTCATTAAGACATCCATTTATACATAGCCAATGATAAAACATCCTTGTGCCAGAAGTTTTGATACCGTTTAACTCCTCTACTCTAACCTTACACCAAGGATATTTGTTTAATTCTAAAGCTGTCGGATGATGGTCTAATAGAACAACATCACCTCTTTCATCTAATAACTTTGCTACATCTTCGTTGACACGAATATCTGTAATGTAGATGTATGAAAGACTATCATCATTACTGTTGAGATAATTCATTACATTTTCATTGATATTGTCATAATCGCAATATTCAATATCTACTTCATTACCAAATGCCAACTTTGCCAAAATCGCACAACCTACGCCATCTAAATCTGTATGTGTAAATAACTTAACCAATAATTACATTCTCCTTCCTATATACATATCTTCTGCTATCTCTAACAACTTCTCTTTTTCATTAGGACATTCACCGTCAATTACCAACTGCAATATTTCATTCAGTGTATTACCTAGCTCTTTACCTGCTTTGTAACCAACACTCATTAAATCCTTGCCATTCACAGCTAAATCCTTTAAAGAAAAACACTCATCTTCTTGTAATACTTCTTCAAGAATCTGTTCAATATTGTTGACTTTATCAATTCTTGACTGCTCAAAATTAGGTTTCTGCCCTAAAATATCTGCTTTTCTAACCTTTAATAATCTTCTGAACTGTTCTTCTCCAATCTTATTAAGCCATCTTTTCACATATTTCTTACCAACTTCAAAGGTTGCATCATGGTAATACACCAATTCAACTACATTATTTCTTGTCTCATTATCAAATCTAAGACGTTTCATAATGTTATCTGTAATCTCTGCACTGACCCTTCCGTGTCCTTTAAAGTGTCTAATACAATCTTCTCCATCTTGATATGAATGAGGTTTCCCAATATCATGAAAGAAAACTGCTAACCTAACAGTCAAATCATCAGATTCACAATGTTCAACTGCATGGATTGTATGACCATAAACATCATAATCGTGGTATGGATTATTCTGTGGAAAGTCAAACATATCCTTTAATTCTGGTATAAACAAAGCAAATACATCTTGGAATAAGACCATCTGAACACAGAAATCACTTGATAATGCAATTTTACAGAACTCACTATTGATTCTCTCAATAGATATATTCTCTAAATTTTTGTATTGCTGATTAATTTCATAAAGAGTTTCAGGTATCATCGCAAATTCTAACTGAGATGCAAATCGAATTGCTCTCAATATTCTTAAAGCATCTTCTCCAAATCTGTCTCTTGCAGAACCGACACAACGAATTTTCTGCCACTCAATATCTTTTAATCCGTCAAATGGGTCTATTAAACCTTCATCATCGTTGTACGCCATAGCATTGATAGTAAAATCTCTTCTTCTCAAATCCTCGACTAGCTTATCTGTAAAAGTCACAGAGTCAGGTCTACGATTATCAGAATAAACACCATCAATTCTATAAGTGGTTACTTCATAAGGTTCACCATTCACAACTACTGTAATTGTTCCGTGTTGCAAACCAGTTTCAATAACCTTTCTATCCTTGAAAATCTCTAACATTTCGTTTGGTGTAGCAGATGTGCAGATATCCCAATCATGAGGTGTTCTACCTAAAATACTGTCTCTAACACATCCACCTACCACATAAGCAGAATGTCCATGATTTTGAAGTGTATGAATTATTTCGTTTGCGTCAGATGGGATATTTATATTAAATTTCACCCTTTACCACCCTTTCATTTACACTTGCAACAAACTCATTAATTGCCTTATAGTCTGGATTGTCAGGAAGATTTGTATGCTGTTTTGCATATTCTAATTTCTTCTCATACTCATCGACCATCTCATAAAACTCAGCAATCGGTTGTCTGTTGCTATCAAGATACTTGCCATTACGAATATCCATAAGTAAATCGTGTTCGTCAGCTCTGTATGTTACAATCTTCTCTCTTTCAAGAATATCAAGACACATCATATACAGTCTTACAAGGTGCATCATATGCTTACCAAGTTTGTTATGTTCAATCGCTTTCTCATTTCTCTTACCGATTTTGCCATATGCTTTAACAATACTCTGCATTTCAGACCACATGCCCTTATAATCTCTCAATGGATAATGACTTAAATTCACATCCATAAAGATTTCAGTATCATATCCTTCCTGCACTGCCTTGTCGATGTATAACTTAATAGCATCATCTGGCATTGCAAAATATCTATTCTTAAAGTCGTAAGCTGCGTGTTCAATGGTCTTATAGATATGTTCTTCATTTTGTGCTTGACCAACTAATCTATTTGACTTATTCTCCAATCTGCGCAACTGTTGATTTGCATAACCACCAAATGAATAAATTGCTTTCTTTGACAAGAATAAATGTGCATTATCAATCAGTTCTTGACCGATTGGCGACACATAAAAATAGTGTTCTGGCTTATTACCAAGCATTTCAATTGTGTTAGGATTTACATTACTCAGTAAAGAAATTAACTTGTTAAATGCATAAATTGTGGTATCAGTCGATTCATTTACAAACTGTTCAAAATTCTCATTAGTAAGAATCTGTATTTTACTATTTAATGCACAACCACGAATGTCTAAATCGCTATTTTCATTATCTGTACCATAAGCATGACTGCCACCAAGGGTTAAGATAATGATATTATTACCCAAATTCTTATCCTTTCTTAGAAAGTCATACTCTTCTGATTTCAATTTCTCTTTAATCTGTTCAATTTTCACTATCTTAACCTCCTAATTTCCTACTAAAAGCCACCCTGTAGTCCACTCCAATCGGTATTACACTCTCTATAAGCTTCACTCTTAGCTTCTCTGATTGCTTCCTTGACCACACCAAGAGATAAAACATCTTTCTTTAATTTCTTATTCTCTTTTCTTAATCGTTCAAGTTCCGACTGCTCTGAGCCAACCTGACGCTCTAATTCGCAAACATACTTACGCAGCATTCTGCCTTGCTTATTTTCATCCTTTTCTTCTACAATTTCTCTCCATCTTTCGGAAGTTGGTTCTACATCAATTGCCATATTCTCACCTCAATCCAAGACTATTCCAAAAATCAGTAACCCATTTAGGTTTTCCATTTGTATAATCATAGATATATCCAAAATTAGTTCCTTTTGTTATAACTTTTGCAGATTCACTACCCTCGCCTTCCCAATAGAAACCACTGCCATAATCTGAATATATCTCAATCTCGTCTATATCATCTACATCAGGCTTATTCCATTCATTTTCATCTCCCAATTTTCTTCCGTAGGATATCGGATGATAATAGCCATCTTGTAAACATTCTTCTGGTTTAAAAATAAAAGGTATCATAATATCAGATGTGCCTTCATAACAGCACATATAAATATTACCAGTCCTCTTGAATCTTACTAAACCACTCGCTGCACTCATAATTTCACCTCAATTCCACCTTAAAACGTTTGATTTATCGAATATGTACCTCTCCGTATTTAACAGAGTCACAGTATGCAATCCTGATATCTTTGTAATGAGAAGGTCTACATCCAAGTGCATGAGCAATACTATCTTCACTCATTAAATCTACACCTGTTTCATTACTCATAATTAAAAATGAATCACAAGAAAATTCTTTTGTATTTCTATACGTTTCAATTAACCTATCCAGCTTTTCTCTATCAATCTTCGCACTAATATTTGCCTTCATAATTTACTTCTCCTTTCCCTAATCTTCATATTCAAAATGATAATCCAACAACTCAATCTCATCACCACAATCTAATTCTGGCATAACATCTTCACCATATTCTTCTCTAATAAAAATACTTCTATTGCAATCGCAAGAATAATTATTTTCCAGGAATTGGAATCTGCCTTGTTCTTCTGGATATTCATAACCAAAATCATAATGTAGAACATATTCTTTATCTTTATATTTAAAAGTGCCAACAAAAATAGTTCTCTTATGCGTCATAACGCCATATTTTATATCTCTTGCCATGCCCTGTTTTGAATAAATTGGGTTATCCAACAACTTCAAAAACTCATTCTTTTCTTCTTCTGTATCAAAATAGTGGTATCCTGATTTAATACCTAAATCCTTTTCAATGGAAGGATTAGCGTCACTGTTCCAAGCACCACCCCATATATGAACCATATATTCTTTCTGTTTCACCTATTACTTCTCCTTTTCTACATGTCTAATATCAGACAAAATATTTGAAGCTAAAGCATATAATTTCTTTTGTACAATTTTTATAGCCTTATCAAGAGCTTCATCATGAGTCATGTATCGCTTATCAATGCGTATACAATATTCATCTCTATATATTTGTGGCAAGAAATAAACATATACATAATCACTTCCGATTAGCTGAGTTCTGAATTTCGCCACGATTTTATTATTGACATAAAAATCATATTCACCCCACACCCATTGTCCATATGGTTTGAATTTTCTAATCTCCATCAAATCACCTCTTAGCATTTAATTCACTGCATTTCCTATTAGCATCTTCTTCAGATATGAATACGTTTCTACCAATAGAGTTCTCTACAAAAGTTCCATTGTAATAGCTACCATTTGCATAATGACCTGATACAGAAAATGTATTTCTACGCTTAACCGTCTTTCTATTTATTCTACATTTAATAACTTCGTAATCCCTATGAGAACTATACTGTGTAAGAATATATATATCTTGTCCTACTTCTAAAACACAAGACTTATGTAATTTTTCAATCTCTTCTGGCTCAAAACCAGTGTCTTCATATTTTGCTAACTTCTTTATAATTGCTTCAAAATGCTCAAAGTCTTCTTTTGGCATTTCCCATAGGAAGTCATAATTTAATTTGGTTGCAACATAATTATCACCCCAATGTTTTGTCAATCTGTCCAATTTCTCACCTCCAAATCACCATGAAATCCCCGATTCATCACTAAATTGCTTCTCTGTAAATATGACTCTCTTCCATTTCCCAATCAAATTCTGAGAAATCGCCATCCTCTACAATGATTCTTCCACGTAATAAATCACATTCTGTGATTTCAAGATAACCTTTGTCTTCGTGATACCAATAATATGTATGGTAACAAGTTTCGTTTCTAATACAACCAAGTATTTCAGAAAGCATGTCATCGAAGGAAATATTGATTAAATATTTATCGTTCATATTTACTTATTCTCCTTTATGTACATTCTTCAAACATAATCACCTCATATTTAAGGTCTTTTGAGTTGAATACATCACAAATAACATTGTTATCAATAAGCTGCTTTAACTTATTACATACATAAGGTTCTTGTCTTGATACTTCATCAAGGTTAATTTTTGCAGTTTCAAAGCCATACTCGTCTCCATTTGCTAAAATATAACCAAGATATAAATGACTACTGTTCATAGGGTCATCAAATAACTGGATATATCCCTTTCTCTGATAACAGGTCATTTGTTCACCCTCATCAGTCCATTTCCAATCTTCATAGTTCTTCATTCTGAACTTTGTTAAGTCGTAACCTGCAATGACATAATAATTTCTATCTACACTCATTTACTTCTCCTTCCTTTTTCATACTCACACAAATTAATTTCTTCCTGCTCAACCACTCTGAACCAACAAGGTTTCAGTCCAATCATCTTATGAAATTCAACCATTACATCAGATAACTTGTCCTCTAACCACTGTCTCTGTTCATCTGTTACCCCTTCATATATGTAATAATCGCAACCAGAATCGTCACAGTACGCTTCATCCAAATACTCCATTGCTCTATCTGGGTCTAAATCGGTTCTCAGTGGAATGTATTCACACTTACCAAGATAGATTGTTGGTGTATCTGTACATAAAATTCTCTTCACATTTTCAATATCTGCTAAAGCATCTTCAATAGCCTCTTCTTTTGAATAAAATGTACCATGTGACCAATTTTCGTTATCCATTTCATTCCAAGACCAAATTTCATCATTCTTGTAATACTCACATTTTGATTTATAATCTCCTCTTGTAAATTCTTTTACAAAAGTATAACCACACGGGAATTCACATTTTACAAAATCTGGACATTCGAAACAACACATATTATCATCTTTCTCTTTTCTATATGAGCAATATTCAAACCTTTTACATGACATTTATTCACCTACTTTTTCTTTCATAACCTTTTGACTCTTTATAGAATTTTGGTTTTTCTCCTATTTTATTTGACAAAATAATTGGAGGGTATTTTTTACAAGCTTCATATAATTTTCTGTACTTTTTAATAATTTTATTACTCATCAGCCTTACAACTTTTATTAATCCTCTCCAACATAGCATCTGTCATTGCAATAATGCCATCAACAAAATAACCAAATGTTTTATTTTCGCACTCAATACCCCATTCAGCATTATTTTTAATTGTTTTATATGCTGTTTCAATTACTGTATTTTTATCCATATATTTTTTCACCTACTCTCCAATCTTTTTGTTTATATAAACCATATATGCATACGCATATGCTTGTCTCAAAGTAACATTAGGATGATTTTCTTTGTAAATCACCACAGTTCTAAAAATTTCATTGAGAGTTTCTTCTATATCATCTGGTAAATTATCTTCCTCAATCCATTTTCTAACTTGTTGTCGTTCTGTTAATTTTTTCTCCTTCATTTTTCTTCTTGAATCAGGTTTATTGCTCTATTCAATAATCTTTTTTTAACTCAATAGTACAAGTATATTTGCCAGTTTCTTCATCAAATTCAATATTTGTATCTATACACTGATAATCATTGTATATTGTTATTAATATTGCATCATCACTTGAATATATATTTCCGTTTTTGTCTGTTCTGTAATATGTATTATCAGGTTGGCTAATAAAAACATCTTCTAAGACTTCTTTGTTATCTTCTTTATTACTACAACCAACTAAAGTAAAAATTGCAACAATCATCATAGACATAACTATTATTCTTTTCTTCATTTTCACCTCAAACACAGGATTCATTGCTTCATTTTTCTTACTCTATCAATAGAATCGAGGTAGTAAGCACCTTTTGAATAAGGAAATTTGCTTGTAAATCCATATTCTCTTGTATCAACAAACGCTAAATCCGCATTCTGTAATGCATATGTAAGTCTCTCTACTTCATCGCATTCATCTTTCAATTTCTGTATATTTATTTCATACTGCTCTTTCAACTCATCGAGTCTAACATCTAAGTTTTTCACATATGTATTACCAGCAACAATCATATCTCTTCTAATAATTTCTTCAAAATTATCGAAACAATCGTTGCAAATGTAATTCTTAATCAGATGACACTCATCATTATTTGGATAGGTTCTTTCTTCCTCATACGGTTCATAATCATGATAATGTGTTTCTGTAACTGTATAAGTTTGGAATTCCTTTCCACATAAATCACAACAAATCTTCTCTCTCATTTCAATCTCCTTTCTTTTGCCAATTGAACTGACCTTTTAAGAATAAATTGGCATTCCACCACCATCTATTCCTATGACTTATCCACGCATATCTTCCTCGTCAAGTCCATGTTCTTTCATAAATTTCTCTCTTTTATATTTCTCTACTACTAAATTAATTCTCTCCCAACAGTCTAAGCAAATATGGAATGGCTGTAAGTTTAATCTGAATGACTTCATATACACAATATCTTTGTCTTTCATTTCACAGTCACATATTTTACAACTACCACTACGAGTACATTTCCTAATATCTAACTCATTGAAATCATCAACAAAATCATACTTTTTCGTCATTACTTATATTCTCCATTCATACGTTGTTCTAGTATTGGTGATTGTCTTCTAAGACCTCTCTGTTTTCTATCTTCGTATACTATCTTTGCTCTTTCAAATAAGTCAGTCTTATCACCATTAAAACTCATATTGAAATCATAGTAACAACCACCTCTGTTATAACCTTTAATAGTTTCTTTGCAATATAAGATTGCATCTTTATCATATACCCAACCATTAATATCCATTGAACCAGCAAGATAATTGCCACATTCACATTTATAATGTCTTATAGGCCTGCCATAGCCATCTCTCATATTATTGATGGTATACTCATTTTTATAAGGGTCATCATTTCTGATTTCTTCCTTGTTACATTCTGGACAGTAAAATAATCTCATCACACCACCTCAAATTCTTCATCCATAATACTTCCACAATTAGGACAATACTTTGATTTAATTTTCTGATTAGCATACTCGGTTCTGTATACTTTCTTACTACAAACAGAACAATAAACACCTGCGTTAGAACATTCGTCTAACAACTTCCAATGACCATGTTTAGCATTGTCTGAATTGTAAATACAATCATCACTTCTGAATGACGTGTTAGGGAACATATTCACTGCCACATTTCTGAGTGCAACAAACAAATCTCCTCTATCATCATAGTGATATTCAACACCATTCTTGATAGCATACAGATAATTTTCACCATCTTCATTCTTCTTGACAATGAATTTTGTATCTTCATCTAATACACTTGTCATATGTAAAGTCTTACACAAAATTCTAAATGCTTCGCTTGAATCAATATCAATCTGACAAACTGCTTTTGCATTTACATCTACTACCATATTCTTCTCCATTTCATACTTAAAACATTTCTTTTATTGCTCTTTACTCCTTCTATTTAGCACATACGATTCTACAATCCTTTCACACATTACAGAAGGACAACTAACAGTAGGTCTATGCCACCTATTGTAGTCTGTTATTGCTTGATATATTGGGCAAAAATCTTCACAATAGGTTGTAAGTTTTTCCTCTTCTTCTGTCAAAATTAATGTTTCACTCATAATCAATCCTCATAACAACATTCTTCAAGTTCTGTAATTCTAACTCTCACAATGAATGTGTCTCTTTCTATAAATCTCACATCATCTCTAGTCTCTTTTGCATATTTGTAGCTGTGATATAATTTCGCTTTTCGTAACTGTTTATCCCATTTATTGAAACCAATAAAGTAATATCCTTCTCTATCCTTTACTGCAAATGCGAAATCATCTGTATTATCAATCATCATTCCACCACCTTAAAACCAAGATTCAATTGGGTTATTCATATTCTGGCTCATCGGGTTCTTCTAATTCTATGCCTAAAATACAACCAATTTCATATGCTGCCCAACTCTGTCCAGATGTATAACCATCATCAAAACAATCATCACAATTGCCAGCAGACCTCTCAGCAGTCCATCCAGTAGCATATTGCTTATAATTTTCCTTTACCCACTTTTCTAATTTCTTTTTAATATTATTCTCCATAATTCATATCCTCCATCGTGTTATTAATCTCTTTTTCAGTTTCTATACGAAACTTCTTCTTAAACAATCTCTTATTTTTCTTCATTTTCTGCCAACCTCTATGATTATTAGCCCAACAAGCCCATCGTCTGCTAAACCAAGATTGACCATTATCCGAAAATTGTCTTCTTGATACTTCGTTTGATTTCATATAATCACCTACTTCAACTTACAAACCAAAATTTCAATATTAGTGTCACTAAATACATCATTAATCTGCTTAGATACATCCGACCAAGAAAGTCTGTCTAATCCTGCTCCGATTGTTGGCATAGCAATCTTTGTAATATTGTTCTCTAAACATATTTTCTTCATTTTCTGCAAAGCAAGTCTCATTGTGATGATAGTTGGTTTCATCCAATATCTCTCTTTTGTAATAAGATTCAATACTCTACCTTCTAAAATACAATCTCCACCGATTCTATGTATATTGTATCTCTGTAAATAATCTGGGTCTTTTACTTGTAACTTTCTCTTCATATCAAATCGTTTATTGAACTCAACTACAATTCCCTTACCCATACCAAAATCTGCACTAATACAATGTGTTAAATAATAGTCGTTTGGTACTGAAAATAAATCTCTCACTTCTTCTCTATACTGCATTTTTACACCTCTTTTCTTAATGAAACTCTGGTTCTATGCCTAAAATATTCCATAGCGAATTCTTACCCAAAGACCATTATCAACAGTAATTTCGTAATTAGAATATTCGCTATCCTTAAACTCATACATATATCCATATTTGAGAATATCAATACAAGTAGCCATCATTCTAAGTTCATTTTCTTTCTTCAATCCACTGAAACCAATCCACTCATATTCATCTATCTGCTTATATATTTCTTCTTTTGTGCCTGTGAACTTTTCTTTGTCACCAGATGTTGTAGAAAATTCTAAAGTATAATAATTTGATTTTTCAAATTCTTCCTTATAATTCTTGGAGTTATGTATTGCCCAATAGCCACATCTATAACATTGAAGTTTTTCATGAGCAACATCATTTACAATATCTAATGCCTGATACACTGCCATTTCTTCTTTATTGCAGTGTGGACAAATAATTTTCATCTTATTTCACCTCAACTTCCCAAGAGAATGTTAGATTCATAGCTAAAATTTAATCCACTCTTCTTCGTTATATGGGTCAATATAAGAACTACTCTCCATATGTGAATGACCACAACACTTACAAACTACTCTATTATTCTTTTCTTCATTGATAACATCGCAATATTTCATATGTAATGGTTGATGGCAATAATAACCTCTTGTGTGTTTTGTATGACCACATGGGTCTTTCTTTGGTTTAATACCAAACAATTTGAATAACAACCACTGTATTCTTGCTAATCTGTTTGGCTCTATTGCAACTTCCCATAATAAAAACTTCATCTATTCACCATCCTTATACATGATTTGCATTACAACCAATATAGTTAAAAAGCTGCACAATCAAATCCTGACCATAATTGTTAAATACAAATACACTATCCCATTCATCATTTTCTTCATCTACACACTCATCAATAGAAATACAATCATTATCTACTGAGATGTGGTATTTATTATTATCTTCAATGGCTAATTGTAACCAATCTAATTCTTGTTCTGTTAAAACCATTTCACACCTCATTTCTTCCTTAAAAGCAAAATTTCAAAGCTACATTGTCTGGTTATACATATTAATCATTTGATTTAATACAGCATCGTAACCGTATTCCGTACTTTTTCTTGGAAATAATTTCTCAGAAAATTTGTATCCATGCTTAATAGTTATGACAATATACTGATTATCCATATCCTCATTATTTAATGACACCCAAAATTCTGGTGGACAGTCATCATTTTTCCAATGCTCTTTTGCCAATTCCTGAACTTTTTGTTCTAAAATATCTACAATATCAAGCCCAAATGGTACTTGATTATACTTTTTATGCTCCATTTTCTACCTCCAATTTTCACGATGAAAGAGTTGTTTTCAAGAGAAATTATGCTGCATAATTTCTATCGTTTCTAATATCAAATTCATATCCTACAACGATGTCATAAATATATTTAGGCATAACATCTTTATACTCATTCGCCAACTCTATAATTACTTCTTTCTTCTTTTTCGTTTGGTGATAATACGCCTCTTCGACTGTAGCATATACACCCAAGTGTTGATGATTATACTTTGCAAGATATCCTTTACCTTGTTTAACGATTCCATTTGGTAAACCACGATTGTTAGATTTGTTCATAAACATTAGGTTTATCTTTTACGGAGTCAATAAACAAGTTTGAGGACTGTATATCATATTACCTGGATATTTGATATCTTTATCAATCTGTAAACTTCCTTCTATTTCGTAATAATGCTCGTCATACCACTTAGCAAACGTTTGGAAATTCAACCACTCTTCACAAACTTTTGCATCCTCATATGCATGATGGCGTTCTGCTTTTACATAGCATCTGAGAAGCATATTCTTCCACTGTTGATAGTATATTGTAAATCGACCATCTTTTTCTTTGGTCTTGTATTTTCCTACTCCAACATATCCGACACCAAATACAGTCCTATCATACGGATTTTTGATACTACCACTTCTAAAATTACTGTAAGTTTGATGCTCTTTTATGTAATAAAATTCGTCTTGAAATTGAACATCAATATCGTCATAATTCCCATAACGAATTATTTTCATCAATGTACCATGTGTATTTTTATTAACTTCTCCTAATCTGTCTATTCTTATTCACCTACCAATATCCAAACTCTTCTTTTCTTACTAACCTTTAGATTATCAAGAAAATCTAACTGATTTAATTCAACCATCAAATCAGGTTTGTTTCTTCTTATCTCATTTACAGATGGATAGATACCAATATCAACTAATATTCTTGGTAAAAATCTTTCGTCTGTATAATAAGTTTTCTCTTTTTCAACCTTATTCCAATCGTCTTCATCAAGTGAAAACATTGTAGAAGGCTCTACAATTGGCTTTCCTATAACTATATTTTCTACATACATCTTCTCTATCCACCTTTCTAAAATCTCTTGAAAATGAAAATTTTAAGACTATTTCATCTTTTGATAAAACTCAACTGTCATTAGTTCATTTCTTAATTCATCATACATTTTATGTAATCGTGGATTCACCAACTCCATCCATTCTTTACGCTTATCTTCTACCATTAACTTTCTTAACATCGTTGCAGAAATAGGTAGTTCGCTACGATTAATAATAAGTTCTGTAGTATTTTTTAAATCTTTCTTATCAAACCATGAGCTTCTACTTTCGTCATTACCATAAATCATAACTTCGGGATTCTTATAAATATACCTATCAACATTATCAAGCAAATATCTTCCCCACTCTGGACAAACATCATTTTCGTTTGTCATATCAGACAAGCCATAAATCATAATATTCGGATTATCCCCATAAACTGTTTTCAACATTTTCGTCCTTGTATTAATATTTAATGGATTTCTTTCAGTACCACATTCCTGTGAACTACCCACCAAAATAAGTAATCTGTCACACAACATTAAACCTGTATCTACTAATTTCTCATGACCTTTGTGAAAAGTCTGAAATCTACCACAAATCAATCCAACATCATATGGTTTCATATATTTCCTCCTTTTATAAAAATCTGTTCTTCAACATACCCTTAAACGCAATAGGACTATCAATCACCTGTCTCGAATATTCAAACTGCTTTAAGAATCTAAGAACATCTCTTGCGTCTCTTGTTTCTAGTGGTAAGAATTTCACATATTCCTGCTTACCTGCAATACAAATTACTGCCCAACTATGGTCTTCTGAATGAAACCCTACATCAACACCAATATCTACAAGTTGCGTAAGAAGTTTTCTACATTCTTCAACTTCCTTTTCTGAACGTTGATATGATAATCTTGCTCTTTCAGATGCTCTATAAGACTCATCTGCCCTATCCTTACACCAATCAATTTGGTCTTTATAACAAGTTTCTAATATCTGTATTCTCTTAATCTCATCTGCAAATAACCAATTCCTTAGCTTCTCTTTAAGTTTCAAATTCTCACCTACTTACTTTCTGCATTGCTACAAGTAATCACAACATCGGGTCTTGGAATTGGATTTCCAGTAGAATGAATTTCTCTTGGTTGTGGAAGTGTTGTGTTATTGCAATAAGTAACACTATCTCTTGTGTTCCAAGGAGTAGTTGTAATATAAGGTCTGCAATTACTACCATCTGCATAACCAGCTTGATACACCTCTTCCAATATTTCTTCCAATCTTTTCTTATTTATTGCCACTTCGCAATCGTTAATTTCCTTAAAATCGTAATATACTAAAGGTTTCATAATCTCTTGTACCATCCTTTCAATCCTTTCTTAGTCTACAGTCCACCAATAATCAAAAACTTTCTTATACGAACCACCACTATATAATTCTCCTTTATACCGTCTTACACAACGATTTGCGTATTTCTTATAATATTTGTATCTGTTATGCTTGTGATTACCACGATACATTCTCTTATAATACGGTTTGGGATTTTCAATATATCCATACCCTCTTACCCATATTTCATCTGTATACATAACAGGTGATGGATAGAAATTGCGGTGCTTATGTAAATATTTGAGTCTGTTTTTATATTTAAAATCTCGCTCTCTTTTATTTCTTCTCTTTCTCTTGGAATGACTTTCATGTTTTGGAATATCAGAATAAGCATCCGTACAATGTCCAAAGCAATAAACTTTGCCACCAACCTTGTCACACCATAAGAATTGTTCTGCATCTTTTACAGCATCTTCATAGGTTTTGTATCCGTAAATATCGTTTGGTATACCTCTTTCTTCTACGATTTTGTTATACCAAGCCATTCTTCTATCGAAATCTTCTTTGCCATATGGGCAATTTCTACACTCCAAGTCATCACCACCTTGTAAATTTTGTCATTAAAACCGATGATTTAAGGCTAAAATCACTCTCCAAAAGCCTTATTTTACAAGGTTTTCAGAGAGCAAAATTTCTAACTTGCCAAATATTGCACCAATTTCTTCTTAACTCTTGACGCTTGTGGTTGCGAACAACCCACAATTTTACAAATTTCTCCCTGTTTATATCCTTCTCTAAACAAAGCAAATATCTGTTTATCTCTATCCTTTAATTTCTTTGCATACTCATCAAACATAATCTCTGATAAAGCATTGTCTTCTACATTCTCTTTGGATGGAATATAATTCATAAATGAAGCAGTATCACTTTCGTTATTCTCCATCTCTGCTTGATAGTAAACAATCTGATGTTCAGGAATAGTCTTTGTTTGACCTTTCTTTCTTAACTCACACATAACTGTTGTAAACATACATTTGTATGCGTATGTAGAAAAACTTGACTTATTTCCATTGTATGTAATTCCTGCTTTACACAAACCAATCGCAGCTAAACCATAATGTTCATCAATGGTTAAGTGATATTTCTGCAAGAATGAATAAATTAAGTTATGATTATCTTCTACTAATTTTCTCTGTTCTTCTGTAATACTACCTTACCTCTTTCCCTAAAACTCTTTCTTGCCAATTAAAGTGTTAACATGTTCTGCTAATTCTTTATTTGCTTGGCTATTTTTAACCACATTATTATCAATAATCTGCTTATAACTTTCATTTAACGCTTCTAAATTCTTGATATATGTACGATACTCAGCAATCTGGTCATTATTTTTCGTAATCATTTCACGATACATATTGCTCTCATTCAGTATATCCATCTGAACCTTTGACACATTATCCATAGCAACATGAATCTTTTCAATCATACGATTTACATATTCTGCGTTGAAATCATCGCCACATCCTAAATCTACCTTATATAAAGTGATTACATTTTTGGTACACTTGTCCACAAGCAGAATCCAACAGTCTTTTCTATATACATCAACTGTATTTTCTCTACCTTTGTTGTCCTTTTGCTTACCAGAATATATAACTTCACCATATTCAAGCATCTTAGTAATATCTTTGATGATTTTCTCTTCATTCTGATTTACGAAATAATTAACATCCCACAAATCTTCTTTATTCATTATTCTCTCTGCATAGCGTTCTTTAGCATGTTTTGAAACTGTAAATGACATTTCCATGTACTTATTCTCCAATCATTTTTATAAAATCTTCTTCTGTGATAATTGGAATATTGAGTTCCTTCGCTTTCCTATTCTTAGAAGATGTTGAATTTATATCATTATTCAACAAATAACTTGTCTTAGCACTTACAGAACCAGATACTTTACCACCCATAGACTCAATCAAATTCTGCAATTCTGTTCTATTACCGAAATTGTTTAAAGAACCAGTTATTACAAAATTCAATCCTTCAAGCTTCTTATCAACAACTACTTCATAGGTAGATTTAAACTCAAACTCTCCAAGTAAATCCATAAACTCTTCACTATTACTATTCCACCAATTTGCTAAAGACTTCTGCATTTCTGTACCAAAACCATCAATAGCCGTGAAGTTATAATCTTCATACATTAGGCTATAAAATGTCTCAATATCATTCTGACAATGATTTGCAATATCTTTGCTTGCAGACTTACCAATCAGAGGAATTGACTGAGCATACAGAACTCTCATTAAGTTAGTTTTTCTACTGTTTTCGATGTTGCCTAGTAGTCTATCTACTGACTTATTACCAAAACCATCATATTCTTTCCAAGGTTCTCTGTAATAATCCAGTTTATAAATATCCTTGATACTTGTAAGCCATCCACGTTCAATCAAGAACTCAATAGTAGCTTCGCTCATACCATCAATATTTAAAGCATTCTTACTTACTGCATGACTCAACTTACCAAGCAGTTTGCCTTTACAATTGGGATTGTCACACATGACAACCTTTGTATCATTGTCCTTTACAATCTTAGTTAATCCACCACACACAGGACATTCATCTGGAAAAGTCCAAGTATTACTTCTTGTTAAGTTATCATGCACTTTAGGAATGACCATATTAGCACGATAAACAACAATCTCATCTCCAATTCCCAACTGTAAATCTTCTATATAAGATAGGTTATGTAATGTCGCTCTTGTAGTAATAGCACCATCTAAATCAACTGGCTCAAATACTGCTACTGGATTGATGAGTCCTGTCTTTGACGTATTCCACTCAATATCTGTCAACTTTGTCTTATATAAAGTGTCTTCCCATTTTAAAGCTATACGACAGTTCTCGTGATGAGAAGTTGCACCTAATGACTTGGATAATTCAGAACTGTTTAGTTCAAAAATAAGTCCGTCCACAGGATACGCATACCAATCAGGTTGCATACCTTCAACACAGTTTTCTACCGTACCCTTTGCTCTACCTACACATTCAAATCCCATATCTTCAATGGCTTTTAATCCATCCCATTTATGAGTAAATGTAGGAGAAACCAACTCAAATACAACAAATGATAGATTTCTGTCTCTTATAACATTTAAGTCAAGGTTTCTAAGTGTACCTGCTGCGAGATTACGAGGATTAGAATAAGGTTCATCAAGTGTTGCGTTGATTCTATGAAATTCATCCCAACTAATAACACATTCTCCACGTAGTTCAATGTCATGTTTATTTGAAATCTTCATTGGAAGATTTTTGATAAATCTGCATTGCTCAGTGACATCCTCTCCAATTGTGCCATTTCCCCTTGTGATTCCTTGAACAAACTTACCATCCTTATACTTCACAACCAAAGTCAAACCATCAAGCTTATATGAACAATAGAAATCTCTGTTATCAATAAACTTCTCTACTTCACTTACTTCTTTTGTCTTATCTGCACTCAACATGGGCTTGGAATGTTCAACCTTTTTGAATCCATCTAAGATATAACCTTGTACTTTCTGAGTTGGTGAGCCAGCTAATACACATTCTGTTTCCTTTTCTAAATTAACTAATTCGTCATACAAATCATCATATTCTTTATCACTCATAATAGGCTTATCTAAGCCATAATAAACGTAAGATGCTTTATGTAATAATTCATTTAGTTCTTTTACTCGCTTAATCTTGTCCAATATTTCATCTCCTATCTGACAGTAAGTTCTTCTATATGCAACATATTTCTCTTCTGTGCTTCCTCAACTGTCATTACAAAAACACACCATCCACTTGTTACAACATACTTATTAGGTGCTTTCTCATGCAGATATTCCTTAACTTTTTCAATAAACTTTTCCTGATATTCGTCTATTTCATTATGGGAATATTCATCTTCGTATTCGTCTTCATCAAACCATCTACCAAATACCAAACTGCCTTCATCAAAAGAATGCTTGAAATCTGCAAATTCATATTCTAATTCTTCATACATCGTTGCTTACCTCACTTTAAAAATTGGCTTTCTATTGCCTAATAATCGCTATTTTCTACATCTTTAATGGACTGTTCTGCCCATTCTTTGATGTCTGTAAAGCGTTTAATTAGCATATTCTTATAATCCTCATCACTAATTGAAGCAGGAACATGGTCTGTATCGTACTCTCCTTCATCAAATTTCTCTGGATAATCACCGAGAACTCTCCTAATTTCATCTCTTACCCATCTTGGTAGACAGTCAGGAATTACATATTCGTCATCATCTGCATACTCGACTTCTTCAAGTCCACCATTCACACTCATACACAACACTGCACCCATAAGAGCTAACGACTCTACAGTTCCCATTCCTAACTTATGCTCTGAATAATTAAATGGGAAAGTGCAAAGACAACCATATCTCATGTCATCGTAACCAAATCTAACTACCTTATCTCCACCTATCGGATATCTTGTTTCACCCATCTTATTGTCCTCCTAATTAAAATTTTCCTGTTAAAACAGATTTTTCATGGTGATTTTGAACCAGTTTCTTCCTAATTACAATGCGGTTCATTTCACCGAATACTCTGCGTGGCTATAACACCACGCAAAGCAAAGTTAATTACTTAGACTTATTACGTCTTCCTACTATGTATCCCACAAAGAAACATCCCCCAAGACACAAAACAAATACACCAAGATTTAATACAATCATTATTTACCTCTCTGACGCTTCATTTCTTCTAACATCTGTCTAGCATTTCTTTCTCTTTCAGATGCTTCTAAGCGTCTATCCTGTGCCTGACTGCTTGTGTCATAAGCAATACGACTACCTTCTGCTCTTTCTCTAGTCTTTCTTGCACCCTCACGAACTCTGTCAAGCATTCTCTCAGTTTCGTTATTGATATTCATACTATCCATACTCTGATGTAACTGAATAATCTGACTATCTGCTTCCATCTGGAAAAGAACCTGTTCCTTCTCTTCTTTTAGCTTCTGCAAATCAGTAGCAGCTTGGTCACGAATTTCTTTCTGATGTGCTTTTGCCTGTTTCATTTCTTCAATAGTGTCCTTTAACACATTGATTTTGCTTTCAAGAGTTGCCTTTTTCATAGCATAGGACATAGCACTTTCTTCATTATTTTCATCAAGACAAGCGTTAATCTGCTGTGTAATTCTCATAATGTCCTTATTAGACTGATATAATTCCTTTTCTGCTGAATCTAACTTTCCAGAAATCTCAGCAAAAGTAGCAGATGCTTTGTTATAAAATTCTTCCTTGTCTCTAATAGCTGCGTTGTAATAATCTCTTGCACCTTCTGGTGTAGAGGCATCTTGTCGCATAACCGCATCAGTTCTACCCTTTGCTTTTACTCTTAACTGCTTACCAAACGGTGTGTTGAAGAAAGCAATAATTGCTACAATCGCAATAATAACCAAAACAATAAACATAAAATTTGTCATAATGTCCTCCTACTCCGCATCAATACCATACTGAGAACAAAGTGTCTGCAATCCTCCGTTATAACCACTTCCTACTGCCTTAAACTTCCATTCTCCATTGTGTTTATAAATCTCTGCTACAACCAATGCTGTTTCTGTAGAGAAATCTTCACTCAAATCATATCTAAGTAATTCTTCATTTGTCTCTTCATCAACAATTCTGATATAAGCGTTGTTGACCATACCAAAGTTCTGAAGTCTTGTCTGAGCATCATAAATTGTTACAGCTACTGCAAGATTGGTATAATCAGATGGAATTTCATTAAGTTTTACCTTAATTACTTCATCATCTCCGCTTCCTTCACCTGTACGATTATCGCCAGTATGCACAACACTCTTTGTTGAATGTGCAAGATTTCCATAGAAAATAAAATCTCCATCATTTCCTACCTTACCATTTGCCTTTGTCATAAACACGGATGCGTCTAAATCAAAACTAGATTCGCCATCATAATGATTAACATCCCAACCAAGACCAACCAAAATCTTATTAAGAGATGGTCTATCCTTTGTTAAACTAACTCTTTCGCCTTTTGCTAAACTTACTGACATAAATACCTCCTACTTGTACTTTCTAGCCATTTCACTGATACTCTTATCAGTTGTTCCCTGACCAATCGCATTAAATCTCCACTCATTATCTTTCTTATATACTTCTGCAAATACCATTGCTGTCTTACCAGAATAGTTCTCAGAAAGATTATACTTGCAGATTTCCTTACCAGTTGTTTCATCAACTAAGCGGATAAATGCGTTCTTAATCATTCCAAAATCCTGCTTTCTTGATTCACAGTTGTAGATATTAACTACAAACACTACCTTCTCAACAGAACTTGGCATCTTCTTTAAATCAACTGTAATCTGTTCGTCATCACCATCTCCATCACCAGTCAAATTATCTCCATGATGATAAACACAACCACTCTCTAATTTTCTCTCACCATAATAAGCAACACCTCTATAAGAGTTATTTGCTCCTAAAACGATTGCAGATGCATCACAGTCAATGTCCTGTTTCTGTCCGAATAATCCCTTCTTAGCAGCGTCCCAACCAAGACCTACTACTACCTTGCTTAATCCTTCTACTTCCTTTGATAAATTAATCTTCTGACCCTTTACTAAACTTACTGACATATTCGTTATCCCCCTTAATTAAATGTTTAATCCGTAATTTCTTGCGATTGTTGCTAAACCACCACTATAACCAGAACCAACAGCATTGAACTTCCATTCACCATTCTTTCGATATAACTCACCAGCTACAATTCCTGTCTCTAATGAGAAATCTTCATTGAGTTCATACTTGAATAATTCTTCATTTGTGTTTGCATCGTATGCTCTAATATAAGAGTTATCTACCATTCCAAAATTCTGCAATCTGTTTTCTGCATCGTAGATAGTTGCTGCAAAACTAATTCTTTCAATGTTGGATGGGATTTTAGTTAAATCAATAGTGAATGTTTCGTCATCGCCATTACCAACACCTGTCTGATTATCACCAGAATAGATGATTGCTCCACTTGGATGCTGTGGCTGATTGTAGAACACAAAATCTGTGTCACCAGTTACCTTACCTGTGTTGTCTGTGAGAAATGCAGATACATCTAAGTCAAAATCTGCATTTCCATCGTATCGGTTGGTATCCCAACCCAAACCGAATACAACTTTTGTTAAACCACTGTTACCCTTTGTTAAATCAATTTTCTGACCTTTTACTAAGCTAATAGACATAATTTTCTTCCTCCTTGTGATTAATTCTTCTTTGTGTTAATAGCTTTTCTTATTAAATCTACTGGAATTACAACAAATGAAAGTCCAATAATTACTAACCAATGCATTACATCCAATGATGTCACCTTAATAAGTTCACCTGCCACTGTGCAAAGTGCGATAGTTCCTACGAAAATACCCAATGCAATTTTACTAAACAACTTGTTATTACCTAATCCGTGTAACAGATTCATACGCTCTGTTCTAATGTTAAAACCATTAAATACAGCCATGAAACATAACATCGCAAATCTTGCTGTTAAACTTTCCGCATCTGTTACGAATAAATTGCCAATAGGACTAAGTGTAAATAATGCGTAGATACCGATGAATGAACAAGCACCAACTGCAATTCTTGTCTTAGCACCTCTGATAAATAAACCAGAACCTTTCTTAATAGGTGCTTCTAACATATATTCTTCTTTTGGAGGTTCACCACCAAATGAAAGTGAATTAAGTGAATCCATAATAATGTTTACAATCAAAATCTGTACTGATGCTAAGATTGATGCACCTGATGCAATCAAAGGATATACAATACTTAAAACTAACAGTGAGATATTGATAGGTAACTGGAATTCAAGGAACATCATAATGTTGTGCATAAATGTTCTACCAAGTTCTACTGCCTTTACAGTTGAAGCAAAGTTGTCATCTGTTAATACAATGTCACTTGCTTCTTTAGCAACATCGCTACCACTCTGCATACCAAAACCAACGTCTGCTCTCTTTAATGCAGGTGAGTCATTAACACCATCGCCTGTCATAGCAACTGACTTACCAATTTCCTGTGCAAGTGTTACAAGACGAAGTTTTGTGTTTGGTGAACATCTTGAAATAACTCTTAATGAAGGTATTACACTCTTTACTTCTTCATCCGTCATTACTTCAAACTCATCATTTGTTAAAGCCACATCACCATCTTTATAAATTCCACACTCTTTTGCAACTGCAATGGCTGTTTCAATACAGTCACCAGTAATCTCGATTACCTGAATACCTGCCTTATGAGCAACTTCTACTGCACGAGGAACTTCTGCTCTTACAGGGTCAACAACACCGATAATGCCAAGTAATGTCATTTCTGTTGGAAGCTCATTCTCAACTAAGTCTTCGTTCTTAGTAGATAAAGCAATACATCTGATTGATTTTGATGTCATTTCCTTGATGGTATTATTTAAGTTTTCTACCATCTGTGGAGCGAAATCACATACAGTTCCATCTTCTCTCATTACCTTAGAGCAAGAACCAATAATTCTTTCAGGTGCACCCTTGTAATATGTATCACCATCATTTGAAGTAAAAGCTGAATACTTATTTGAACTGTTAAATACCTGTTTGTCCTTCATAGTACAATTCTTCAAAACTGCTACATATTCATTAGCTTCTACAAGACTAAGAACGGCTCTGTCAATTGAGTTACCACCTGTGATATTTCCTTCACTATCAAATGTTGCACTGTTATTCAAAAGAATATTTCTCTTAATTACATCCCAAAGTGTAGACTCTTTGTTTACACTATTACCTTCTCCATTAATAATTGTCTTAGGACTCATAATTCCAGTTGTTAATGTTCCTGTCTTATCGGTGCAGATAATATCTACATAAGCAAGTTCTGGAATCTTATTTGGATTCTTTGCTAAGATATTAAATCTTTCCATTGTCTTAACATTCTGCTTTGTAACAAGTTTTACAATCAGAGGAAGTCCTTCTGGAACGGCTGCTACAATAATGGTTAATGCTACTGAAAAGTTCTGTGCAAACTTCTGAATGATATTAAACACACTGTCTGCAAAATACTCACTAAATCCTACTTTTGCAATTCCTGAAACTGTAAGAATGATGAATGTTAAAATAGCTGCGATTGTTCCCCACTTGGAAATAAACTCACTCAAATTATCAAGTGCAATGTCCAATGCTGTCTTAGGTGCTTCTAATGTCTGCATTTTTACCATTGTGTCGCCATTTATCGTATTTACACCTACATCTGTTACAATCATCTTACCTTCGCCAGCCATAACGGTTGTACCTGCGAATAAGCAATTTTTATTTGTGTAAGCGTCTGTTGAAGTTGTTTTCTGATGAATATATCCTTCAACTGGTTTCTTCTTACACTCTTTACTTTCTCCATTGATAGCTGCATTATTTACAGAAATCTTACCCTCAACAATATAACCATCTGCAAAAATCTCTTGTCCCATTCCAAGACAAACTAAATCACCAACTACAATGTCATCTTTATTAATAGTTTCTACCTTGCCATCACGAATAACATCACAATACCTTACTGACGTTTTCGCTCTCAACTCGGCTGCTGATTTCTGAACACCAAGTCCAGTTTTTACAGCGATACAAGTTACGATACTAAGCACTACCATAATCATGATAGGCTCTGAGAATTCCATAATTCCCATAAACGCAAGAACCAACTGAACAACTGCGATTGCAATAAGAATAAGTGTAATCTTTTCACTCAACGCCTCTTTTGCAAATTCATACCATTTCTTCAACTTTGGTTCAGGTAACTTATTGCTACCATACTTTTCTCTGTTACTTAATACTTCACTACTTGTTAATCCTTTCATGTACTTCTTCCTTTCTCTTGTTTGATTTGTTTTATAGCATCTATAACAATTAAGTGCCAAAATTAAATAGGTCTGACACATTGACCTCCATTTTTCTCCATAGAATCTCGAATTTAACAACATTTTGTTACTATATATAGCAGTTATTATTTATCCAACCGCTATATATAGTATGTAATTTTCTAATGTGCCTTCTTATCCGCAATATGTAGTGTCATTATATTGTTATACAGTTCATTTCCCCATAATCTCTGATATTTTTGCCTTGTTTTCTCACCATTCTCTTCATCTTTCTCCCAAAAATAAGGCATCATATGCAAATTGATTAAGATAGAAACATCTAATCTATTAACATTCTCAGGATATGCAAAGAACAAACTGTCATAAGCACCAACACAATGATGCTGATAATAATGTGCTACATCTGTTTCTTCTCCTTTTGAATTAACAAAAGACTTGGTAAATGGTTTCCCACAATCATGTAACAAGCCAGCATAATGCAATAAATCATCATCAATCAAATCTTGTCCTACTAATGCACAATGTCTACCAAGCGAACAAGAATGATGTGGGTTGTCTTGATTAAAATTCATATGGTCACTAATCCAAATACCAACAATATCAGTAACCTCAAAATCATCTCTGAATTTGAGTGAGATTTCATCCCATCCTTCAAACCAATAAGGTGTATTCCAATTTTTATACATTCTCTCAATGACTTCACAAGGAACAACTCTATCTCTCGCAACGTTTCTCTCACAACATTCCTTGAAAGGTGTAGCCATTACCACACATCTCTTTGTACAAGGAATATTTCTCAATTCAGACAAAAATGCTCTACGTCTTTTGGAATTGATACTTGTTGCGTCATAGATGACATTTACACCTTTCTTGAGGCATTCCTTGATTCTACTATGTAATAATTTGAATACTTCTTCGTTGTTATCCTGTGAATTTTCATCACCACATAACTCTTTTCTGATTGCGTCTGAACTGCAAATAACAGCTCTCATTTCTTCTGCTAATTCTTTTGCGTAGGTAGACTTACCTGAAGCTGGTAAACCCACCATCATCACAAAAATTGGCACTCTATTATTCATTTGCCACTAACTCCTCTGCTTCTTCCATATCTGGTGCATCTGCCGTATCCTTGATAATTCCTTCAAGTACCTTGAAGCTGAAATTCTTATGCTTGTAAGCAGTAAACTTACTTCTGTTATCAATTCTTACAACGACACCTTCTCTTACATGGCTTTTACCAATAGGGTCTGCACCATCATAATACTTCTCTACACGTTCCATTAAATCTTCCCAAGTTGTAAATACGAATCTTTCAAAAGTAGGAACGCACTTAACACCCATCTTTTCACATTCAATCTGTACCTGCTCCCATGGAAGTTCTACTGCGTAACCGTCAGGATTTGTCATTGTCATTCTATATACATAATAATCACTCTGACCTACTTCACAACCATAAGAGAACACTGTCTCATCACCGTACTGCTTAGAAAATCCCTTATCCTTAATGAGTTTATTTGAGCATCTACCCATAATGGTCTTATTTTCATCAACCCAACCAACGATTTCATAGAAGATTTCTACACCCTTTGGTAACTTGTCCTTGAACATATCATGGTACTGCTGACGGAAAGCATTGCTTCCATACCATCCACCTTCGTAATCTCTAAGAGTTGTACGTCTTGTACCACTTACAGGCTTGTATTCTACAATCTCTTTATCTTTTAAATGAAATAACTTTCTCAATAACTTAGGTAGTTTTCTCTTAGTTACCTGAATTGCATTTGCAGTTCTTGCAGATGTTCCATGCATCTTCAGTGTGATATAACAAATATCTCCTTCCTTAAACGCACCTTGATTGTATGCTAACTGTGCAGTATCGACATGTTCTACAAAGAATGGATAAGAAATCTTTTCTCTTTCTTCCTTCTTATTTCTGTTCTTACCATTGGAAGAACCACTATGGTTGCTTCTTCTGTTGGAACGAGGAATGTATTTCTTACAGATTTCGTGACCATCCAGCATTGCAATCTGTTCACCATCTGTCAACTTATCAATATTTGTGTATTTGCTTAATACCTCAATAGGTAAAACAAGTCCTTCTGACTTCTCACCACGCAACTTTAATGCAGTAATATTTCTTTTTTCTGGGTCTAAATAACCACCAATATTGTTACCATTTTCATCTTTCTTGCGTACTAAATTATTATCATTTGCAAATTCTTCACTTAACTGACCGTCTGTTGGGAAGAAAATTACTCTTTGTCCTTCTCTATAAGACAAATCTACAATTACGTTGTTACCAAAAATAGTTGCACACTGTAATCTATCAGCGTTACTATGTTTTCTTAGTTCTTTAATTGTTGTTATGTATGCATTATACATATCTTGCTTACCGTCATAAGCTGTGCGCACTTTACCCTATAGGAACTTTTTGATTTTTCCTTTCTTTTTTAATCTTCTAAATTGTTTCCTTTTGCCACATTACAGTTGACACACATTGTCTGATAATTATCTATGTGGTCTTGTCCACCTTTTGATTTAGGTAAAATATGGTCTTTTGTCATTAAAACTTCCTTACCGTTTTCATCAACGGCATATAAATTCAAGTGATAAGATTTATCACGATAAACCTTTTCTTTTGCAAAGTATTTACCTTCGATACCACAACAAACACATTTAATACCTTTTGTAAAAAATGTTTGGTATCTCTGACTATTGCCTTTGATAATATCACCATCTAATTCAACCTTTGCATTTCTTTTATCTTCCTCAAACAGAACCTCTTTTGTTAATTCTCTAATCTGTTCAATGGAATATGTTGACTTTCTTTCAAGTTCTCTTGGTTTGATTTTCTCTAACCTAATATCAGTATTAGTTACATAACAATCGACTGACAGAACTTTTCTTAAATCAGATAATGTGTTTACAATTTTGTTAATAGATACTTTATGTGTATTCCAAGTTACATCATAAATTTTTGTATCGCCTGTAGGAGACAATGGGTTGTTATTCTTAGGAAATTCAGCCTCTAAAAACTCCTCTATTGTCTGATACTTATCTGTCAATTGTTTATTGATACCATCAACCTTATACTTAAATTTTAATCCTCTGAATTTCTTAGCTTTGCCCATATCATTGTCTCCTTTTCATTTACACTGCTTTTCTCAACACTTCTCTGTAAAATTCCTTATCTCCATCGTGTTCTGTACAATCAGTAACACACTCCATATCAATCACATCTGTATTTATGTATGGTAAGAAGTAATCCAACTTCTTCTTAGTTCTGTCTTCTAACTGCTCATAACACTTAATGAAATAATCGTTACAGTTATTTCTTCTCTCTTTGTTCTTGCTTCTATTCACATTTGTTATATATTCTTTGTTCAACCATCTACGATTGAGAACATACTTCACAAACTCTAATCCTTGATAAACAGCTCTTGGAATTGGTTTTCTTGCACCAAAATCATAAACAATACATTTGTGTCCAAGTGCTAAGTTCATCAGAAAGTCATAATCAAGGTCTTGGATTATCTTGTCAAAAGCCTTTTGTTCACACCAAGTGCTCTGTATTCTGATAAATTTATGTTCTCCATCCAATTTAGGAATCGCTTCAATTCCATTTGTGAGATTTATGTAATTGTGTACTATAAAAACCAACTCCTTTCGTTTTTGTTAGTTACCTACCATAACCAATCTATCTATATATTCTCTTCCTTCACCCTTGAAGATTGGAATTTCCTTGTCAATAATCCATCGAGTTCTCCAAGTTCCATATTCAATCTCATCATCCTCATATGGGTCAGAACAACCTTCTGGATATTTAACATCTTTGCCATCTTCTGAAGGTTCAAAATAATCTTCTTTAATCACACAAGCACCTCTCTTCTGATGGATAGGAAAGTCGTTCCAGTTAATGCTTTTCTGAGTCATCAACATATCCTGAATCATGTTGCAAGTCTTTTTATGTAATTCTTTGTGACTAAAATTTGCTTGTCCAACCATCTGAATACTATTTCTACTCGCATCTAATTGTCGCCAATATACACAGTTAGTTACTTCTTCCTTTGGAATATTAAACACACGAGCATCAAACATAGCACCTTTTTCAAGAGCCTTCTTATACACATCTGCTCTGCTAGTATCAAATGTTTTCAGTTCTTTGCTCCAAGTCTCATCGCTAAATTCATAAGCCTTTACATTCTTTGCAAAGAATTTATTAAACGCCATCGTTGCCATGCTTGCGATAATAGAGCATAGCTTTTGTACTTCGTAATCGAAGTAAGGTGACGTATTAAATTTTTCATAATCTACAAAAACTAATGTTATTTCATCTGACTGCGTATAACCTAAAACTACTCCTTGCAAATTTTCACACAAATATTTAGTTGTTTCTTGCATAGATTTCATATACACTTCGTCAAAAGGTCTTTTAAATCCTCTTGTGAATGTGTGGTGAGCTTTCCCATCAATGCGACAAATTACTGGGCAACGCTTCATTAATTTAGTTTTAGATATTGATTCATAGTCTTTCATTCTGTTTGCTAAATCACTTCTATCCATTACTTCTCCTTCCTAATTCAAACAAATAACTCGTCCTTCTTCATTGTGTAAACTACCAATACTTCTTGCGCGTAACTCATATTTAGCAGTTGGTCTATAACCTTTTTCTCTATCTTCTTTTACTTTCCACGCAAATTCTGACTCCCAAACTATATTGATAGCTTCTTTTGCGTTCTTGGCAGACGCTATGTATATGTTATTCCACTGATTTCCGTCTACCGTTACTACATATCCTTTTAAGTCTGCCATTACTTACCTCCAAAATTTCACTATTTTTCACTACTTAGGGCAATAAAATGCGGATTTAATAGGACATTCTATCAACCGCAATGCTATAAGTTTCTTCATCCTTCTCTATTCCTAAATATCTTCTATTTAAGTTCTTACACGCTAATCCACAAGTATTTGAACCCATACAAGAATCAACTACAAAGTCGCCTTCATTTGTATATGTTTTTATCAATTCCTCCAGTAAAGCCAACGGTTTCTGCGTAGGAGTTAATGCACACTTCTGGGTGTCTTTTGCAAACAACCAAACAGATTTAGGGAATCTTTCTGTACTATCATAAGTATGATTTTTAATCTCGTTGTAATTTGTAGATTGTTTACTATTTCTTTTATGTGCTGCTGTGCTAACTTTCCTAATATGTCCACCTGTTTTTTGAGGATTATATGTAGGTTGTTTCTTATAGAAAACACATATATCTTCATGATTCCTCATAGGCATCCTATTGGCATTTTGAAAACCAGTAGGTTGAGTTTTCTCCCAAATAAGGTTGTACTTCCACATTTCTTTGTTGCTTTGCATCATATCTGAAGTAAACATGCCATTACCAAATAAGATAATCACACCATTATCTTTGATGATTCTCTTGTAATGAGTCCATAATCCAGTCTGCTTGTTTTCATTGAAATATGTAAAAGCATCTCTATAGTCTGCTTCTCCTTCCATATAACACCACATCAAGAACTCGTCTTGGTTCATCAACTTTTGTTTGCCTTTAATTTCAACAGAGATATAATCGTTAAAGGGAATAACAATATCCCACTTATTCCTTGCAGTTTGCCCGTAAGGGAGGTCTGTTATGATACAATCTACTGACTTATCATCAACTTCATTTAACACCTCTAAGCAATCACCATTTCTTAGTTCATAATTATTTTCTTCAAACATATATATTAGGAGTAAAGTATACTTTTATCGGAATTCCAAACCTCTTTCCTCCTATTCATTTATTCTCTTTTCTTGTTAAATTTGGCAATGAATCGTGGGATTTATTGGGTTAATCCCTCTGATAAGTTCTCAATAATTCTAAGCAGCCTATCATTCATACTTTTTAATTCTCTATTTTCACCGTCTGTATCACATTTTTCTCTGAAAATCCTATTGTAATCTTCCTGTAATCTTTCAGATTTCTTTTGCAATTCTTCAAATTTTTCTTTGTAATCAGTTTCTTCCAAACTAATACCTCCAATCTTCTTCTCTAACCTTAAACGCATCACCACACTGGATGATGTCAGGATAGTTTTTCATAGCAACTTTTATTGCATACTTATCAATCTCGTATGCTTTGTATGTAATATTGCTATAACCTAACTTCTCTAAAACATATCTACCTGTCGCAATTCCGTCATACATAGACAAAACTTCAATGGGATAATCTTTTGGAATGTCAATATGAGATAAAATCCAAATGATAATCTCTGCCGTCCAACCATTACCAATACACTTATAACGCTGCGTTTCAGGAACACCATCACACAATGTATAATTATCAGGCATAGTTTGAAGTCTCTCTGCTTCTAATGGATTGAGTTTTCTTACCTCATTATCAATAAGATAAAGTCCTGTCTTAGCACCTCTACCACCACCATTGGCAGATAATGTACAAGACTTTCCATTGATTGAGTAAACCCTTTCACCCTGTCCACCTTTACCAATCGTGCCAATACGCACTAACTTATTGTTGTCTTTGGTATCGTCTCTGTTGTTAAACTTAACTTCTGAGATAAGATTTTCTTTATGAAAACCATAATCAAGAATATCCTTCACCTTAATATTTCTATCTTCAAGGGTAGAATCCACCTGAATATCCGTTCCATAAATTCTGTGTCGTGTCTGGGCAGACAGTGTTGCCGAGTTAATATGTAACAAATTAACACCTAAACTCTTTTCAATTTCACTCTGTATTAACTTAGAAATGCTTTCATTATTCTCATATAAAAAGAAATCTGGATTGAACTTTTCTTTTGCAATCACATAATTCTGAAATAGTTCCCATCCCATTCCTTCATTTGTTACTTCTCTCTTATCTGGACTCTGAGAAATAGACCAGAAAGTACACGGTGAACCACCAATTAATAATCTAAGCGGTCTACCATTTAGAACCGCTAAACTACTGCTTTTATTGACTGGTCATGAACAGTAATATAAAGCAGCTTAAACAAAATAATAGAAAGGATTAACAAGTAATTCTAGGTAAATAAGCGTTGCAACGCCTTGTAAATAAGGCATTTGAACAGAAAAGATAAAAGCAGTATTCAATGCCTTTTTAGGCATAAAATTGTTGGGAAAATCACGTTGAATAACGTATAGAAATTTGATATAATATGTATGCAATACGTTGGTGATTTTCTCCTTCGTGTTGTGTTATGTGTGTGAGTACTCAACAAGCTTTGGTCGGTGAGTTGAGTACTCTTATTTTAATTATTCTCTTTATGCCATCAAATAACTTGTAATATATCCATTCATAATTGCAATATGGTAATTGTTGTCAAGAAGTTTAACAACATCCGATTCTGTGCATCCATTATCTACAAGAATCCAATTAATCCCACGTCCTCTTAAATTATCTGTTGGTGTAATAAGTAATTTTTCCATTGCATATTGTTCTGTAACACATGGAGCTAATAACAATTGTCCTCTTTTATACATCTCATGTGCTATATACCTCTTGGTATTATTGTTATGTACCAAAATAGGAATGTCTTTTTCAATAGACTCTTTGATAAGTTCTGTCGTTAATCCAAACCGTCTGTCTGATGATTTCAAATATATCAATTTACCAGACTTTAAATTATGTTTATATCTGAATAAGATATACTTTCTTCTAAACCATTTTCTGATTTTACTCATTATTCACCTCCAAGAAGTCAATAAACTGTTTCATCTAAGACTGTTTTTTACTATCCTCTTCAAACTCTAATGCTTTCTGCTGAAGATTTTCCAATAACTTAGGAATATTCATCCTCTTAATTGTATCAACTGAAAGTTGGTCTTTAAGGTTCTGCTCTAAAGTCTTGATAACCGTATCTTCTGCATCCTTCTGTGCCTTTCTAACCATTTCACTAACCTGTACAGATAATGTTTTATCAAGATATTCTCTGATATGTTTCTCTGAAATAGAATACTTCTTATCGGAATCGTATCTTGCAACAGAATAATCACTACCATAAATCTTCTTTGTTAAATATGCTTCGTACTGCTTACCTACAAATTCAGAAATAGGAATATATTTAACCTTATCACTCCAAGAAGATTCTTTAATTGGAATCTGAATCTTCTCAATCTGTTTCTCTGTAACTACTGCAATGAAATCTTCAACTCTCTGCTCAATAATGGTTGTTGCTTCCTCTAATTTCTTTGCAATTTCAGCATCAAGTTTCTTTAGTGTTTCATCTGTTGCCTTCTTTAACAACTCATTCTTCACACCTCTAATAACTTGTTCCTTAATTTCGTCGTCAATTGAATAATCCTCATCGCCCAACCAATCTAATTCAACTTCAATATTAAACTTTGCCATATCTTATACCTCTTCTTTCTGTAAATTTTCTCCTTGAAACCTTCGATTTATCGAGAAATTATCCTCTCAACCACTTCTTAAAAGCATTATATGTACCAAATTTCTCTTTCCAATTCGCTACAATTTCAGTTGGATTAAGGTCAAACTTCTTGCAAACGTATGTAATATACTCATTCTCATACAGTTTTCTTCTTCTCTTATTTAACTGCTTAACTTCTGCAAATACTTCATCCCTTGATACACCATATTCCTTTAATAAGTAAGCACTAAGGTCATATTCAGAGTATTCAATAAACTGGCAAATAGGACATACGCATTCAGGAACATCGTAATATCCGCTTTCACTACAGAAGTTATCCCATAAATCGTCCTCTTCCATAACAATTAATTCTTCTTCCGTAAAATCTCTGTTGTCTCTAATCTCTGAATCCCATCTGTCCTTATTCCATTCATTTTCTAAAATCATCTGAATAAGCTCCTTCTTAGAAGGTCTTTTTAATGCTTCGTCATTACAAAATGTATGACCATTAACACACTCCATCATTTCTGCTTCAGATAATCCCATATCCCATCCACTTTCAGTACGTCCACAAATTTCGCAAACGTAACTTGAGCTACTACTATTCGTAACAAAATCCTTTCTAAACTTCATAAATACCTCCTTAATGATGAGAAAATCTAATTGCTGTACAATCAAGATTTGGTAAAATTTCATGTTCTAACATTCCATCTTCTCCTTCTCCACCATCTCCATGTTCAACTTGTACAATTACTTTATCATTTCCAATTTTATCTATAACATTTTTAACTTTTTCTTCACAAGCATCGCTAATCATCTTTTTGCCTTCTTCTGTTTTAAAGAAATCTCTTATTTCAGAATAAGACATACCTTTATTTTCCAAAGTTTCTTCAAGTGACCAACGAATAGACCAACTTTCATCTTCAATCATTTCTTTTACATCATTCTCAGTTAATCTGTCAGCTTCTTCGATTTCATTTAATAACTGATAAAGGTATCCCTCATCTCCTGCCGACCATCCAGATTCTATGTTCTCTGGAAACTGCTCTTTCAACGTACTATATATACTATCTTCATCCTTAAATGAAAGGATAAAAGAAGAACTACTTAAATTTGTTACATAATCACTTCTAATCTTCATCTTAAAATCCTCCTATCCCATATGGTTACATGAGTATTCTGAAACTCCACTTAACTTTTCTACGACATAATCAGGAATATAACCACATTCAGAATGGATACAAATTCTTCCTAATAAGTACAAGCAAGCCTTATCTTCTGGAACATCCTTACCTTTTAGAAATGTTTTCTGCTGTTCACACTCTTCTCTATCACACCAACTTGCATAATCACACTTTTCACAAGATTCCATATTTGCAAATGCTTCTTCTGCATATTCAAAGTACCAACCAAGAATATCCGACTTGCTATTAACATGATGAACTTCCTTACCACCTTTGTAATGTAACCAGTTAATTTCCTTTTCTTCAAAGAAATCTGCAATAGTAAACGGAGCATGAATCTTGTAATCATTGGCATTATCCATTTGGTTCAACCAATAATTTTCATAATCTCGATATGTTTCACACTCTAGCCAATTGTAATTCTTTTTAAAATAATCCCATGTAGAGATACCAAAATCTCTTTCAATGGCTTTATTTGTTGAACTATTCTTTTCATCCCATCTCTTACCATTAAGGAATTTGAAACAATAATACTCGCCATCTTCTGTCTCTTGATATACCATTCCAAGTTTCGGATTATCTGTGATATACTGAACAACAGCGTCTCTCTTTTCTAAATATTCCTTATAAAAACCTTTAATGGTCTGAAATACTGACTCTAATGTAACTGTCTCGTCATCTTTTTTACCGATAACGAAACTGCTACTTGAACTATTTGTTACAAAATCAGAACGTATCTTCATTGTTAAGCCTCCTTAATGATGTGATTCTCCAAAATTAATAGACACTTCATCGGTTTCATATAAATAACTACTACCCCAACCACCAAATTCACTATGAATAAAGTTTTCAAAAGCACCATCACTTCCGTGGTCGCCACATTCCAATTCGATAGATTCGCCAGCTTCAAGCGTAAATCTGTCCTTGGCATCTTCTATAATCTTCTCAAACAATTTTCTTGCTACATCTTCACTACTCATGGTTTCGTTAGAATTGTTGGTAATAATGAAACTGGATGAACTACTGTTAGTCACAAAATCGTGTCTTACTTTCATATAAATCTTTCTCCTCTCTGTCACATAAAACTATCTGTCTTCTAATAGGACAACCGCCTCTACACTCACACTGCCTACTACAACCTTTACAAGAGTTTCTGAAATGGTCACGGAAGTCTTCAAACTGTTTACTGTTCCAAGCATTCTGAACCGTATCATTTGAAATGTCATAAGCCCATCTCATGTCCTGATTATCAAAGCTACAAGGTAACATCTTCATATCAGAAGTAATATATGCAGACCATCTACCACCTTCACAAGTATCAAAACTATCTTCATTGATATTAGAAGTCATATTGATAAGAGCTGGAACTGTACAAGAATCAAAACCAATCTTGAAATCAAACTGACAAGTATCAATGATATTAAAGAACTGTTTTACTCTCTCATCGTTAATATCTAACACATTACTTTCCTGACCTAAACCAACAGGCTTATGTAATAAGAAGATAATCGCATTGATACCCTTTGGAAAATCGTTATTTCTTAGTCTTTCAATCGCCTCATCAATGGAATTGTTACCTAATACATAATGAATATTTGTCTTAATCCCTTCGTCTAATAACATCTGAATTGCCCTGTAAGTATGTTCCTGACGATACCAACTAATTGCAACAGCCCCACAAAGTTCCTTACAAAGTGCCACAATCTCATCCGTAAATCCTAAACCAGAAGATGTAAAGTTTGGTACAATACCATTTTCTCTACAGTATCTAAGAATTTTCTCAAAATCTTCGTGTTGGTCTACGTCTCCTCTGCCACCTAAAGCGAACTGAAATGTCTTGCCCCTACACTCATCAACAATTCTCTTGAAATTCTCAAAAGACATATTAGGGAATTTTGTTTTTAATCCGTTCTGATAACACTGAACACCTGACTTAATACACAATCCACTTGCTCCATGTACGCAATGCCCCATAATTCCGATATCTAATAACTCAGGAAATGAAGTCATAAAAGGGTCTACACCAGTGTCTTTTCCATTCTCAATAACTCCACTTCTCATATAAAATCCTGTATTCGGATTAAACATAGATACAAACTTGTTTTTCTTATCAATTTTCTTAATCATTTTCTCTTATGACCTCACTTTTCTTTGTTATTTTGCCAATAGAATTAACTTTTCATTGCCCTTTTACTTAAAATCAAAAGCCTTTTCAATGCTTTCATCACTGATATTTCTTAACAAGTTATCTCTCGTAGAAATCATTTCTCTGATTTTCCACTTGATTCTTCCATTTTCTTTTCTAATATCAGATGCACAATCCAAATCAATAGCAAAAATTGCTCTCTTCATATCTGCAATAGCCTTCAATTTGTTCTCAAAATCGTCATCATCTTTGTAATTAACAAGATTTTTAGCAGTTCCAAGAATCTGTTTCTTTAGACTTTCATACTTTTCAAGTCTCTCTGCATCCTTTTCTTCCTGCGTTGCTTTTCTAATCTGACTCTGTAATTCTGTAATTTTCTCATCATAATGTACAATAATTTCAGTTCTTGCCTTTTCAACGTCGCTAATAGGAATAATCCATGATGACGAAACATCTTTATATGCACTGTTATGAACACTTAATACTGCATAATTGCCATTATCTTTATGCTTTAAAATCATACCAATGTTATTCTTAAATCCATTTTCACCAGTCTGATAAAGAACAACATCGCCTGATTCAAATACATTTACTTCTACTTTCTTCATTTATATTTCCCTTCTAAATAGTGTGCAACTTGTCAATATAGTAGCCTTCTTTGCGTTCTGCAAAATATAGAATAGTTTGTCCTGTTAATTCTTCAAAAATCTCATACATTCTACCAATTGCAGTGTATTCGCAAAGCGTATCAAATTCTTCAACCTTCAGTTTTGAACCACCAAAATACTCATACGCCTTGACTAATGCGTCATAATGTTCTTCTGCCCTAATATCAATTGCAGTTGTATCAGAACCATTCATTGTAGAACTTACAAAAACATATGTGTTAAGCATTTAGTCCTCCTTTAACTCTCTATAGGCAATTACGCCACACATCCTATTACCCTTCGCAGCTCCGTCTGTTGCTCTGAAATAATTTGAAGAGAATGCATCATGAACATAAATCGCATTACACTTGCAAGGTTGTCCATCCATATCCTCATAGATAATTTCTACTTCTTTATCCCACAATAAAGGGCTTGGGTCTGGTTCAATAATTCCTAATTTATTCCATCCACCCTTCTCAATTTCTTCTCTACATCTTCTCTTATTTTCTTCTGTCATTGTAATTCCTCCATAATTTTTACTTTAAAATCTTTGTTCTAAGAATTGACTATATTCTTCACAGCATCAAATAATACTGATTTTTGATACATGTTGTCATATTCTGCCTTATTTATAAAATAGACAGAATTACCTTTTAATCTTTCTTCTACTTCTTCAACATTACCTCTTGTATCAATTCCTTCTATTTTTAGTCTATTTAATACTGATAATTCTTTCTTACACTGCGTTAAAAGAAAATAGTCTTGCTCATCTAAATTATCTTTTGAAGACAATTTATCAATTTCTCGTTTTAATAAACTCTCTGTTATCCATTGCATCATATAATTCTCTTTCTTTATTTATTTAAACTTAGCTTAATTTTATCCACCATCTGATTTATCACATCTTCCTTCACTCTCTTAAAAGCTTCTTCTTTGCATTTATTAACAAAGTCAATAATCTCTTCTGGATTTAAGATATAACAATCTCTTTCATAGCTATTAATATCTTCTTCCATAGCATCAATAATGAACTGAGTAACCTTATCCTTGATTTTCTTATTATTCTCTTCTCCAAGAAGTTCCATAAGTCCTGTAATTTTATCCATATTAAATCCTCCTACAAACTCTCATACTGTCTAAGCATCTCAGCGTAAGTCTCGTCCTTACTTGCGTAATATTCATCATCTAACTTCTTCTGCAATTCCTTCTTACGCTTATCCATCTCTTTCTTTAACTTCTCTTTTTCTTTACGCTGCTCAACACGCTTATCATAAGCAGTTGTATCTACTCTACCGATAATCTCTGCTGTGATATTTTTATTAAATCTAGCAGTTGCTTCATCTATATCAATAATTTCTTTAATCTTCTCAGGTGTAGAACCATTAGAAACCACAACCATATCTCCTACCTGATAATCAACACCATCATCATAAATTGCGAAATGATAATCACTATATCCACCATAATTAACTACTGCTACCTTTGAAAACCCTTCTAACTTTGCCATTTTAATCTCTCCTATTCTGCTAATTTTAAATATTTACTTAATGCATCGCCATCTAAAATAATTGTTGCGAAGTTGTCATTAACTTTTATTACATATGCTTTCTCATATTCACATGTAATTATTTCTACTATTTCTCCAATTGGTTCTATTGCTCTTTCTCTAAAAGTGTGTCCATTAGTTCCACTAACAACTTTTTCAATATCACTCAATCTGAATTTATCTCCAACTTTATATTTATTTAATGGTACTAACATACATTTATCTTGATTTAAAATCTTTCCACAAAGAATTACTCTATGTAAACCAGTCAAATCTCTTCTTGATTTATTAAACTGACCAGTACAAGGATTGCACCAAATAAAACAATCGTTATCCTTGTTATATCGCATTCCTAAAGCCCATCCAGGTACATAAATAATGTCACCTGTTTTCATTGCTGTATCTAATAATTCTACTATTTTCATGTTTTACCTCTTTCTTTTTAGTCTTAAAATGTCGGTTCTATTCCCTTTTTAATGACTGATATTCATCAAATGCATCTGTCCTACTTGCAGTAATATAATTGCCATGCAAGTCATGAACCCAATTATTGCCATCACCTCTTTGCTCAACAATATATTGGTCGCCTTCAACTAATCCATAGTAATCAGATGCAATTTTATTTGCTGTTGCAATATATTTTTCTCCATTCATATTTACACCTCTTATAAGTTCAGGATTCTCATACATATTACCAATTACTTCAAGGTCTTCTAAATCTCTGCCACAATAAGTTTCGCTGTAATCCACAATACCCTTATTAGTAATTTCTATTCCTTCAAAGCGCATTTCTTCGTTATTCCAATGAATAAGATACATAAAATACAAGTCATTTCCATGTTCATCACAATCTGCAAACTGCCTTACAATATCTTTTTCATAAATGTCTTTACCATTTTTATCTGGCTTACCAACGCACTGCATAATGTCCAACTTGTCAGAATGAACCCATCTTCTTTCAATAGAGCCATTAGACTTCCTTCCGTAAATAGAAGTGTTGCCCATTATTCCTAAATTTTCTACATTGTGCATACTTAAATCATCTTTATCCCATGCTCTAAACTTAATTTCTCTCACTAAAATCACCTCCAAAAACGGTCTTAAAACGGAAATTCTAAAAGATAATTACAACTCATAAACCTTACTACCACTACTATGAGGTTCATCTGAATCCCAACCTTGTTTCCATGCATCATATATTTCTTTATTCACAGGTACTCTAATACCAGTCTGCAACTCTGCATAATATGAATCATCATTTAAAAATCCATTCTTATCCCCGACATACCAACCATCAAGTAATAATTCTTGTAAATGTGGACAATGACACTTACAACATAATTCTTTAATATTTCTTTGGTTACACCCTTTTAATGTATCTCTATCGGAACATTCAGGAATAAAAATCCTTGATAAATTGTATGGTGTTATTTTCTCTACTTTTTCAATATCATAAGCAAAAAAATTTATTTCGTGATGTGTTTGTTTTAAATGGAATTCTTGATTAATATTCATAATTTACAAATCCTTTCTTCTAATAGAATTGAATATTTAAGTACGAATACTCAACTGCTTTTCTGTGTAAACAAAATCTCCAAGTATCTTCTTAGTTATAAAATCAACAAGTCTGACATGATAAATAACATTATCATTTTGTATTACTCGACCTACAACTCTTCCACTTTTAAGATTTTTGTTTACTGTAACATTACTTCCTATCTCTATTATTTCGTTTCCCCCTTAAAACTCGTGTTCAAAAGTCAAATAAACCTCTTATTTTCTATTGGCTTCTCACCCTTAAATCTAATCCCTCTCTCATCTAACCATTCAATCAAAGGATTGAAATAATATTTTGGCAGTTCAATATTAGGAATATTTTCTCTTGCCCATTCTAATCGACTACCAGATAACTCACCGCCATGAGATAGGTAATCTAACTCAAGAGTGTGAAGTCTATCTGCTATTTCTAAATCATAATTCTCATACAGATATTTAGATGGCAAATAACTTGTCCACTCTTTTACCATTCTTTCCTTCCGCTTCAACTTCTCTACTTTGATTTTGGATAATTCAGTTATTAAATCCATAGCTTCCTCTTCCATATCATTTAGGTCAAAGAAGGCTTTAATAATCTGAATATCACTATCACCAGTATATTTCTGGTCTTCTACTAACTTTTCAAGTGTTACCATTTCTAATCCTCACATTCAGTAATCTTAGACAACCTAATCCAATATTTCACATCTTTGCTACCAAAACTTCCATTATGATACTTGCGAATTGTATAGTGTGGTGGATAAAACCTTGTTTCACCAACTCTATATACTAAATATCTTTCGCCCTCAATTGGTTCTTCTACTTTCCATTCAGTAAACTTTGGCAATTTATCCATATCAATATATTTGACTACATTCTTATATGGAAAATAATAATGTTTAGTACGGTAAAATCCATCTACATAGGTATGCCATTTGGTTACTCTTTCTTCAAACCAATAAGCCAACTTTATCGGATAACACCCATTTTCTTGCTTTTTGATTATCAAATATCGCTTTCCGTCTACCATAAAATCTCCTTTTGAATCAACATTTTAAGCCAAAATTCTATTGATTATTCTCATAATTTGTACTAAAATTTATATTAATGGCATCCACCCTAATATGCTTTACTTATAGCGATACCTACCCCAATGCGACATTTTAACGCTTAAAGGAGGTGAGTAAGACATGTCAAACCAAAACATGGTGCATGTTAGAGCTTATTGGAGATTCCGACTATTACAGTGGGAATATGTCCGTGAGCATTTTCGCAGTTATCCTCGCCGATAATTGATTGAAAAGGTGGATTACCAGTAATAACATTAAACTATTACCATTCCATTTCTACGAATTTCCCTCTTAGCAACTCTCTTAATCATTATATCAACAGGTGGTTTATCCAAAGTTTCTACTCTATTCACAACAACAGGTGAGAATCCAAACTTAGTTTGGCATATAACAATATCGCCATTATTAACATTATCTGCCCAAGTTCCCCAACTAGCAGGTACTCGCCAACAAAATTCCTGTGTACAATCGCTATTTGGATGCATACCGAAAATATATGTAGTAGCTCTATTTTTATAAGAAAGAGTTGTTTTCTTCTCTTTAATTTTCTTATACTTCTTTTTTCTCATAATTGTAGCCTCTTCAACACCGTTCTCTTTTAAAATTAGATACTGAATATATCCATCTCTAAGAATGTTCTTATAATCTAACAGAATCGGTCTTTCTTGCTTCTTATTTTCTTCATAATATTCTCTACATTTCTGCATCCTCTCTGAATTTGGTGTAGTATTCTTAAATACCTTTGTAATCTTAATTTCTGATAATTTGACTGTTTCCATAGGCTTAATCCCTTTCAGTGTGTTCATTGCTTCGATTATTAGTTCTTCATTTATTCTGGTGTCAATGCAATCGCCTGTATTATTCCATGGACACAACATACATAATTTATTCTCTTTAGTTGTAAAGGAACAACAAGCATGTACCTTTAGAATATCCCTTGCCCTTTGTTTGTTCATTATGCAACTGCTCCTTTCTGTAAATAGTTTTCAAAAGATTTTTTCATATGTAAAAATGCTTTTTGCTGATTAAGGATGAACTGGTTATTCTTAATATAAATCTTTATCCACTCTTTTAACTTGTCCTCAACCTCTTTCCTGAAAGCCAAGCCTACAATTGCAAAATACGATGGATAATTCTGTTCAGACAACATCCATGAATCTTCATCTAGTTCTTCTGATATGTCATTTGCTACTACTTGAATATCATCAATGTCTTCATCAATAATGTCTTCTACATTTGTTTTAACAAATTCTTTATAATCTACTTCTTCTAAATCTTCTTCGTTAATATGTAAATATTTCATCATTAAGTTTTCTAACAATGTCATTTTTGCAATTACCATATTTTTATCTTTTGTTGCTCGTGACTTTTTAGTTTTAGGATTAATACATAATGTATTAAAAGAATTTTTATTTACTCCATCATAACTTACATCAACTTTTATATCCTTCATGTTTGTTTCAAATTCAACCATAAAGTCAATAAATTTCTTATCATCAAGTCCAAGTTCTGTAAACTTTGAAAACAATCCTAACCATAAGAAACTGTCTGTTGTATTAAACATTTTTGAGACTCTTTCATCACAAATAACTGTTAAACGCTCTATTAAAGAATAAAATTCTGTAAAGTTTGAGTCACTTGCCTCTTCTGATAAAAACTCACACATTTTATCAAATTCTTTAAACTCCTCTATAAAATCTGAAACCATAATAGCTTCTACAATAATTCTTCTAATTGCACCAGATGTATGGTTTGCTAATGTATATGCAGTTCCATTGAAATCTTTCTGAAAGAACTGCATTTTAGATATGTTACCTACAAGTTCTGCGAAAGATTCTTCTAATCCTAACCAACCGTTCTGTGCAACATTCATAGGTCTACTACGATTAAATCTTGCAATATCATCAGCAATATCTTTCTTAGTACAATTCATGTTATACAAAACAGGTATCTGACGGTCTTTGAAAATTTCTTGTAATTCCTCTGGTAACTGTGAAAACTTTTTGTTACGAATATCAAATTCCTTGAATTCCATTTCAGTGAATCCATCTTCATTCAAGACTTCAAATCCATCTTCATCAACTTTTGTGGTTTGATATCTAATGTTATAATTCTTTACATTCTTAGATATTGGAAATCCGTCATGCAAAAAATCATCTAATGTTGTACAACGTTGCTTGCCATCAATCAACCACTGCATTCTAAGACCATTCTTAATCTCTTCCGAAATAATAATCTGTGTAAGAGATTTACCTCTAAGGATGTCAGAAATCAATTCACTCTTTGCAAATCCTTTCCACTGACCACTATGACGTTGTAAAATATGGTCATCTCTAATTCTCTTCTTCTGTAACTGCTTACTGATTGAGTCAATGCTATAACTCGTATTTTTGTATGATTCCGCTACATCTTCCGTTAAAATAGTTGTGTTCATTTCATCATCCTCCACATTATTATTTTCTTCATATAAAACTCGTTTCTTTTCATAAGAACATATTATTTTCCAATAATCACGATACTCTCTATCAGTTAATCCTAAGTTCTCTTTTATATCTTCAACTGAATAACCACTCATAATCATTTCTGCTATTTTTCGTGGTGTTTCAGGTAAACTTTCCAAGAATGTTTCCATCTTGTCACTATACCCACAATTTGTTGTTTCAGACAAAGTATTATCTATATCAAAACCAGATTGGATAGTATCACCAATCATCTTTCCATCTCCAATAGGTGCGTCAAGTGATGCAGTTGGAATATATTCTTTTTCAATTATTATATTTCCCTTACTATCAGTGATTTCTTTTTCGACAATTACTTGTCTCTTTCCACAATTTCTATGTTTCATTTCTTTCCACACAGATAATTTTATTACACCACAAACATATTCTTTAAAAGTTTTTCCTCTTGTTGGGTCAAAACTTTCTCTTGCTAAACTGACATCCAAACCGACCCGTGAATAAAAATCGTCGTAATCCATTTCAGATAATCCACCAAATTTCATCATTTCTTTATTGCAAATTTTTTTCATTTCTTTAGAATCATTTGCAAAAAACCAATTTATTGTTTCTTCGATTTGATTCACTTTATGCACCTACTTTCATAAATTACTTTCTTTTATGTAATGCCTTAATTAATTCTTCTCTGAAATCAAGTTTCTTACTGTCAAGTTTTCCGTGCCTTAATTGCGAATAATATTTATTACGTCTACAGAACTTTTCGTGCTTGTCCTTACTAAAGTTTATAACACCGACCATCTTGCTATCACATATCTTATAATAATTCATCTTCATCACCTTCCTCTATAATTCTAAATGTATATTTCCTATTAGCTAATCCATTTATTGCTCTTTGTATTTTGTCTCTCTGTAAATAAGAAGAGTTTAAATTTCTTGTAATGTTTTTGACGATTAGTAATTCATCCTTTAACTTTCTTCTCTTTATTCTGATTTCTCTAATTGCTTTATAAATTTTCCATGCTGCAAACATGTTTTTTGGTGCTTCAATTTCTATGATATGTAGAATATCAACTAATTCGATATCTAATGTTTTTAGTGAGTCAATTATTTCTTCTTTTCTTTCTTTTGCTTCATCAATCACATCAGAACATCTTCCAAACTTTTCAACCCATCTTGTAACGGTTTCAGGAACTTCATAATTAATATTCTCTAAAACTCTTGTGGCAGACTCTTCTTTTTGTTTAATTTCTGGAACTGGCTCAACCGAAAATCCCATCTTTTTCAGTGTTTTAGGTAGGCTATTTAAAATATTTTTCGCTTTTGAATGCTCGAAAAAACCTCTATCCTTTTCTCCACAACTGACTGCACTGCCATTTTCATTTAATCTGATATACACATTATTGTGATTTTTTATCACATAATCCAATACTACCATCTCCTTTTTCTTTAAATTTGCATACAAAAACCACAGATACATGACACAACATGTACCAACAATCAGGATTATTTTGTTTTATTATTTTTTTAGTGGGATAATTTTTGCAGAAATGCTTGAAAACACTTGATTTTTTAATGATAATATGTAATAATGATAAGGCATAGCGATTCTGCTGTGTTCAAATCTAGACCTTTCTGGTCATGATTTGTTTTGTATGTTATTCGAAAAAACTTCTATCACATTATGGTGCGCCAACACCGTGATAGAGGTTTTTTCTTTTTATTTAATTTCCTGATAAGAACAGTATAGAACACTTGTTCTGTTTTGTCAACAAAAACTTTCGAACGTTCGTTTGGTAATCTGTTCTAATTGTGCAAACAGTAAATTATGCACTATACTTTTTTCTTTAGTTACTCCATACAATGATAATCTTCCAAAGAAATCATTATCTTGATATTCTATACTGTCTGCTTTGTTAATCAATTCTTCTCCTTTTTTTCTTTTTATTCTATTTGATTTTATATGTTGATAAGTTTTTATATCATCAATATTTAATATAACTTCTGCGTCTTCGTCCATATAACTTAACAATTCCAAAGCCTCTTTCACCGAACATTTTATTTCACCCATTATGCAAATACCTCTTCCCAATTTATTTTTTCGCCAAAGAAAAATGTATTAAAGCAAACTTTATTAACATTATTTCTTTGTGTTTTATCAGTAACATTTCCTAATTTTCTGATAACTTCTTCTTTGCAAATTGTTTGCGGTTGTTCACCTAAAATCATAGAATATCTTGTCAATCCTGTTTCAGATAATGCCTCTAAACACTCATGTACAGGAAGTTTCTTCTTTTTAGCCGATGTCAAAGGCATTACAGTAATAATAGTTGCGTTAGTAGTGCCTTTTTCATTACTAACAATAATATATGGTCTTCGCTTTTTCTGTATAGAACCAGTTCCATAATCTAGTTCTGCTTCAATTATGTCATATCTGTGAAGTTCCATATGTATTTCTCCTTTCTTTTCATATGTATATACCTTTGATATAATTAATTATATACCTTTTCATAATATATGTCAACATATAATATTGAAAAATATAATATTTTTTTGATATTATATTATTACATAAAAGAAAGGAGGAATTCGAATGTTATCACTCAAAATTAACGAGATACTTGAGCAGCAAGGAAGAACGCCCTACTGGTTAGGAAAACAAACTGGGATTTCTCAAAATAATATAGGTAAAATTTGCAATGGCGAAACATCCACAATCAGATTTGATACTCTTGAAAAAATATGTATTGCACTCGATTGTTCTATTAACGATTTATTTACTACTGATAATCAACAATTAAAACGATTGCTTACTTATCAATCCAAATTAAGTGAATTACAAAATAAAGAGTAATCTAATCCATTTATGTAAAGTGTACATTAATATTCAATACGATTCAATGTATAATATATTACATTTGTACCAAATATTAAAAGCGATACTATATATTGGTATCGCTTTTAATATGTCTTAAAACGGACAATTTGTGGATAGATTTTAGTTTTCTGTAGTTGCAATTTTTAATAACTCAAAAACTTTATCCATTGAAACAGCTTTTCTACAACTACATTCACCTGTATAAACATTTGAATTTTCCTTTAAAAGTTCTGCAAAATCCTGCATTCCTAGAAAATAAGCTTGTTTTGTTTGTCTATCACAATGAATAGATTCTCTTATATTTTCTTCACTTATCATAATGTTTACTCCTTGTATAAATTTTTATATATCAAATGAAATAGTTATTTCAAAGCTATGCTGCCATACACAAGAAATAACTGTACATTGCACTCTCTGAACGCTTCTTGCAAACCTTCACACTTTCTTCGTTGTAATTTGTAAAATCAAATACATATCCCTTAAAATCAAAACTAGATATTTCTTTAGATAAAACAGATTTCAACTGCTTATTGAATTCACGGTATTCATCATAAGAAATCTGTAAAACAATTTCTTCTCCAATATATTCTACATCTTCTGGTACATCACCACCACATTCAGCAGGTGGTTTGAACTGTTGGAAACTCATTCTTTGGGTTAATCCATCAGAACCTACGGCAATATCACCATATCCAAATTTTAATATATTTCCATTTATCATATAATTCCTCCTCTAAACTCTTTAAAACTAGAAATTTATTGACATTTTCATGTCATTTATGCTACCAATTTGATAGTCAATGGGTGTAAACCTACACCCTCTATTCCATTTGCAAAAGCATTTGGAATTACCTTCTTCATTATCTGATATGCTCCATTCACATCTGCGTTAATCTGAATACCATTATTTCCAATAAATAAACCTCTATGAACACGTCTTGACTTGTCGTAGTTCTCCTTAATCGGTTCTTCTTCGTCAACAAAACTTGTACCAGATGTATAACCTTCCTCATGTACTATAAACTTTATTCCATTATTCTCGCACTTATAAGCAAGCATCTGAATAAACAAGTCATAAGGAATGTATGTGAAGTTCTGCATACCTTTGTTATTCTGTTTCCATTCGTCATTATGTCCTACGATAAGAGTATCAATGTTGTACAGTACACACCAATCAACAACATATTTACTGATACAGTGCATTTGATACTTTATCATTTCATATCTCTTATCCGTAAGTTTCTGTAATCGTTTAGACCAATCTTTCTTATTAGTGGTCTTCAGTTCTGCTTGTAACTTTGCTTTCTGTTTATTGTAGTATTGATTGATAGACTTAATAACTCCACCTTTAACTACAATCGGTTGTTCTCCGATGTTGTTTACCATAGTTATGAAATTATCTACGCCTATATCAATAGCTGCAATACGTTCTGATTGCTCATTACATTCAGGAACTTCCATTTCGTAAACGATTTCCATTACATAGTGACTTCCTTTAGGAATGAATCTACATTGTAAGATTCTGTCTTTTGCTTTGGTTCTAAACTGATTATTAAACTTCTTGAATGGTTTCAATGCGAAGTGAATCCATCCATCTTTTAACTTCACTTTGTTGCTGTCAAGACTTAATACAAATCTTCCATCCTTTGCTTTATATCTTGGTAATTTTGGTCTTCCAAGATATTTATTTGGATGCTTTGACCAATCTTTAATAGCTACAAAGAATGATTTCCAATTCTTATCAAGTATTCTTAAAGTACCTTGTCCTACATTACTTCCCAAATCTTTGTAAGGCTCAGAACCCTTTACTAACTGAAATAGTTCATTATATTTAATCCATTTGTCATTAGTGATAAATTCTTGCCTTATGATATAGTTTGCATAATTGTAAAGGTTCTTTGACTTAAAGCAATACTCGTCTACAAATTTTCCAAACTCGGAATTTAATTTAATTCTATGTTGTTCTATCCTTCGTACTTTCGTATTCTCACCTCCTTTAAACCACCTTAAAACCAGCCTTTTAAAGCTAAAATTATTTTCTGCAAGTTACAATAATTTCATTGCAGTTGAGTTTGTAACTGTTATAATCCAGCCATCCGACCAGACCTTGTATTTCAATCTCTGGTTGATTAGTATAAACAATCAAATAATCGCATTGTTTTGTCGGAATATTATTCATAATACACTCTTTTAAGTCATCATGTGTATATTCTCTACTGTCTATCCAAAAATGCTCAAACTGTAAAGGTTGCTCATAATAAACAAAACACATACTATTTGTATCATTTAAAATATGTTGTACTGTAACTGATTTTTGCACTTCACTTTTTAATATCTGCATAATATTATCTCCTTAATTCCATTTATCACAATATCCATTATCTTCTACAATTTCTCCGTCTCGTTCCATACAATGAAGAACATCTCCATCATCACATTGCTCAGAACAGCTATTAGAACATGATAAACAATCTTTACTTCCTTCCATCGCCATTCTGAATACCATATATTCTTGCTGCAAATTATACATTTCGCCATTCAGATAGACATTACCAGTTATCATCTTAATGATTTCTTTTGCTTCTTCCAAAGTATTAATATCATCAATTGCTTTTGGGTCACGTTTCATAATTCTCTTATATAAACTATAAATATTTGTCTTTGATTTGCCTTCAGCAGAATAACCACCTAAGATGTTTAAACTGGTAATTTCAATTGTTGCGTCTGCACTAACCTGTTCTTTTCTTTCAATATTCCATACAGAACACTGTTTCTCTCTGAAAAGTTCTATTGCTTTGATAATATCATCTGCTACACAAGTACCATTAAATAATGAACCACCTACACAAGATACTCCATATACACTATATTTATGTTTAATCATACACTAATCATCCTCTCTATATCTTTTAATGAATACTCTTCTATTGATTTCATATGTATTTCCATTTCATTGTTAGAAAGTTTCTTCAATTCCTTACCCATATTACTTAAAATACTTTGCTCCTTTTGACAATCAACCTTTGCTCTACATTGATTACACAAGCCTTTTAAATGATAGTTAAAACAATATAAAACACCTTGCTCAAATCCATTTCCTTTATTTGCTTTATCAATAATGATATCTTTACCCATAATACCACCTCATTTCCACCATAAAAACAGCAATCTATTGCTCTAATTTCTGTTCTATAAAGTATAAAATCCCACCATATTCATCGCCATGAAAAAACATATGGTTTATTTCCATTCCAAATAATTTTCCGACACATTCCATCATATCCGTTTCATCATATACTATATCAAATTTACCTTTATCATATAAATATACGTCAGAAGTTTTGGCATTTATGAATAGATGAAGATTTCCTTCGTATTTTCTATATTCTTCTCCATTAAACTTCTCATAGTCTTTCATTAGTTCTACTATGTCTTTTGTGAGTATTCCAAAACTTCTTCTTTCGTAAATTTTAATTCCATTTACTTCATGAAACATATTAATACCTCCAATTTGCCAATAAAAACCAGAATTTAACTACTCTTCGCTATTCAACATATTTAAATTATTTGTAATTTCTTCTAGCGTGAGAATATTAATATTCTTATCTATCAACCACTTCTCGAATTCTTCACCAGTTACATAACCTTCTTGTACTTGAATTTCTCCTCTGTCTTTTATCTCTTTTACAATTTCGTCTGCAAATTTTATACTCATACCAATTCCTCTAATCTACTTTGCAAATCATTCTTGATTTCTGTAAGAGTTTGCAATCTTGATTCCATTCTCACATACCCAACACCATTTGTATAAGATTTGATAACATTACTGTCTTTTAATTCTTTCATCTTATCTTCTACAAGTTTTGTGCATCTATCAATTTCTGTATCCAATTCCGATATGTATTCTTTAACTTTTTCTCTCATATCTGGCAACTTTGTATCCTCAACTTTAATATGCTTGTAGTAACTACCAAACCACACATATTCAGGATGTAACATATCTCCAATGTTTTCTCTAACTTGACCACTATCCTCAAAGCCTTTTTCTTGCATTTCTCTTGAATGTTTCAATTTTTCCTTTTCGGTGTCATAGTGAAACTGGATTATTGTTTCTTCATAAATACCATCCTCTCTATATCTTTTTGTAACTGCCTCTTTCTGTATTTTTATCATAATATCACCTCAATTCTTCTAATAGAATCAATCATTTATTTTTCATTTAATTTCTTATCCCAATATTCATTAGCTTCTTTGCTTCCTCTAATATACAAAATTGTTTTCTTTCCATTTGAAAGCTTGATATGTTGCAATTTCCATACACATACAGTCCTTTCTATTATATCACTATATGTATTATTTCTCTACTCTTCTTTTGTCTTTTGATAATTCTTATCTAACCTGATATCTAACTTATAATTATACAAAGCATCATATACTTTTTTAGGAATAATGTTTATATATTCATCAGCAACTTCTTTAATAATTCTTTCTTTCTCTTTGGCATAAGCAGCGAAAGTTTCTTCTACTGTATCATAGACTCCTAATTTCTTTTTATTGCATACAGCTTCATATCTGCCATCTTTAGTTCTTGTAACTCCATTTGGAAGTCCACGTGTATTAGGTTTGTTTGTAAAAATCATATTAATTCTTTGTGGTACAAGTAAACAAGTATATGGCGAATATATTTTGTTGCCAGGATACAGAATATCTTTATCTAGGTGCAAAAGTTCTCCACATTCATATTTCTCTTGTGAGTACCAGTCTGCGAATCTCTGATAGCATTTCCACTCCTCACATACTTTTGTGATATCATAATATGATAAATACTTTGACTTTCTTTCTTTTGAATAGCAACGAGCAATCAATTCATGCCACACTCTATATTCTTGTGTCTTCTCAGTACCTATTTTAACTGCATGATTGCCCAATCCAATATAGCCAATTCCATAAACGTTCTTGTCGTATGGATTCTTAACTATACCTTTTTTAAACGAATCGTATAAAACTCCCTTTTTTACATAGAAAAACTCATCAAGAAACCTTACATCCATATCTTCTGATGAATTGTATTTAATAATTTCCATTAAAGTTCCTCTATTGTTTTTATTTGTTTCTCCTACTCTGTCTTTTACCATTATACTATCTCCTTTTCTCTTTTTAAAAATGTTGTTATCGAAAATCCTTATAAATTATAGGGTTTTTGTGGGTGTAAAATTGTAAAAATCGCAACTTTCACAATTCACAAATGTGGCATTTTGCTATGTATACCAACGAAAATTTCCCTTTATATACTATACTTCTCCATTACTTATTCAACTCTTATGTCTAAAAATCCCTTACATGTAGCACCAATCGAACAAATCTTTCTATTTAAAAGTTCTTCATTACAATATCTTATATCTCCAATGTACAAATCAGTATACTCATTAGAACTACTTACATCTTCTGTGTAAATTACTATTGTATCGAATACATATTCTATTAAATCTTTTACTACCATAGACACCATCTCCTTTTGGAAAATAATTACAAAAATAAAAGCATCTGAAGATATATTCTCCAAATGCTTTTATTTTAAATATACTCAAAATATTCTAACAACTTTCTATAAACATCTTGTGATGCTCTACAAGTTTCAATCAAAAATCCCTTTTCTATTTCATATTCTTTTAATCCTCTTCTATAATAATCCTTTGACACATCTTCCACAATAAATGGTGTAATATTATATTTTAAACATTCCTTAAACATTATCAACCTTCCAACACGACCATTTCCATCTTGAAACGGATGTATCTTTTCAAATCTATAATGAAAATCAATAATATCTTCAAATGTTATATTACTATTTTCCCTGTAAATTTTTAACAGATGTTTTATTTCAGTTGGCACTTTTGAAGGATGGGTAGTCTCTACCATATCCCCAATCATATTAGGACGTTTCTTGTAATCACCAACGGCAAACCATTCTTTTTGACTATCTGTTGTTCCAATTTTTAACAATAAGTGAATATGTTTTATAATATCTTCAGACAAGTTTTTATCTGCTACTGACAAAATATAATCAAAGCATCTAAAATGGTTTACCGTTTCTATAATATCATCTATTTTCTCATGCCCTTCTGTAATCCCTATTGTTTGTGTTTCGTAAATACTTCTTGTCTGGTCTTCAGTCAATCTACTACCTTCCATATGGTTTGAATTATATGCCAATCTCACTTGTGTTTGATGATATAATCCACCTTTTAATTTTATTTCTTGTTCTTCTCTGAGTTTAAAAAGTATTGAATTTTCATCTATTTCTTTTTCATATGATAAAATAGCACCTGGTTGACAATCAAAATAATCACATAAACTTTGTATTGTTGACATAGCCACTTCTTCATTTTTTGAAAGCTTTGCCATAGTTGCAGAAGATACTCCAATTTCACTTCTTAATTTTTCTTTTGTTATTTCTCTTTCTTCCATCATCAAAAATAATTTTTTATATGAAATCATATAAATTTCCACCTTTCTGAACATATATAGTATATCATATTTGTTTACCTTTGTAAACATTCATGCTTTAGTTATGTAAATTTATTTTACAATAAAAGCGTCTGGTTTATATTTATATATTTTCCAAACGCTTTGTTGATTGTTGCTTATTTAATTGTCCCAACATAAAAACTTACTAAATATATCTACATTAACATCATCGTTGAAATCTAACTCTACAATGATATCTTTATCTTTAAGCAAACACCATCTATATTCCTGTACAAATATCCCATAGGTATAACTATTATCTCTTAAATACCTTTGGAACACCCACAATTTCTTTTCTGTATCACAATTCTTTTTAGCAACTGCAATAACACAAAAGTTATCGTTTCCTTTGAAAGATATTCCTATCATATATAAATTATTTAGCCTATCAGTCCAATGATTATCCCAAATAATATCTTCGTCTCTATATGGTTTCAAAAATTTTTCAACGATATGAAATGCGATGTTGAGTGATGTTAATGAAGGTAGTATCAATTTCTCATTTTGCTCTATTAATTTCCCATTTTTTGTAAGCTCATTATATTGGTCAACGATTTCTTTTAGTATATAATTCTTATTAATTTCCCTCATACAAACCTCCATATGTAATAATCTACTTACTATATATGATAGTTTGTCCAAAAATATTCTGTTTTATACACAAACTTCCCATTAGGATTTCTAACTATTTTACTTATCTCAAATCAATCAAATTTTCAAAACTACCTAGACCAACTTCTTCATAACGTTCTGTTTCTAAACAATAGATAAACACATACATATATTCATCAATTGTTTTCATCTTAGTAATTTTGAATTGTTTCTGAATATCTTTCTTATTTGTTTTCCAATTTTCTTTAAGAATATCCTTAGATATTCTCTTTATATATTTTTCTCCAAAGCAAGGAATAAAATTGCTAAGAAAAGTATCCATAGGTAAAAAATAAAAATCATTACCTATTTTAGAAAATAACACATTTGAATATCCTAAATTAAAAGTCTCGTCAACAGGAATCAAATATGCTTTATTTTCATCCATGTAGTTTTCTTCAATAATTGTTCTTAAAGGATATATCTCTTTCCTATTCATTTTAATTATCTCCATTTTCCTTTATAGAAATCTAAATTTATTGACTATCTATAATCCTTTTCACTTCTTCAATTGCCCCTTCAAATCTATCTAACTGCTCAACGTCAGACGAATACGATGCCATATGCAACATTTCATTTAAAACATCTATTATTTCTTGTTTATTCATATTAATACCTCCTGTTAGAACTTAGAATTTATTGCCTTTTATACTGACTTTGTGTTGTACTTTCTAATAGATTCTGCTACCTTTTTCTCAATATCATTTGTAACCACTATATTAGTACAGCCTCTATTCTTCAAGCCATTTACAAAATCCTCAACATAATTTTCTGATAAGAGATTTTCATATCTGGTCTTTCCGTTTTCTTTCCATTCAATATTTACCATATAATCAACTCCAATCTTTTAAACTCCAACCCATACCCTTGCACTATCACACATATCGTAGAAGTCTCTCAAATAATAATTGAGATTTTCTTGTTCTTCATAATCCAAACTATCATCTTCCATATCAGGACACGCACACTGCAAATCTTCAATCATTTCTTCAATATCATATTCCCAATCTTCCTTATCGGTTTCTAACAATCTTTTCTTCCATGTTTCGAGACAAGTAATAAGTTGCTTATAAATAGCAACAATATTTTCCATCGTTTCCTCTTTGTTAATCAGTTCTCTAAGCATCTTACCCTCAAATCTGAGATTATATTTCCAATTCGCCATATTTACCTCCAAATCATCACTGGCAAGCAGTTAAATTATCTATTTCTGCCCTTATCTTTTTCAATTCTTCTTTATAATATTGTCTTTCTTCTTCTGTCTTTGCAGACCTTCCCATGTCACAAGCTACCTTTTCTTGTGTATACAAGGCTTCCAATCTTGTTTTTACCAACATATTCACACCTCATTTTCCGATGAAACCTATATTCAAAAGCTATTCTTCTAAAGACTCTATAGTGTTCCTCATTACTCTAAAATTAGTTTGACTAATAAGATGTCCTAATTCATCAATTATTATCATTTCATCTTCTTTGTGTTCATTACTTCCAAAAACATCAAAACAAGCAACAAGTGAACGACCTTTGTAAAATCTTAATATAACAAATGTCCTACCATATGCAATTTCATAGTTGTCTGCATGAACCGTTACTCCATTTAAAGTAATTGTTGTAGATTCGTCTTTTGAAAAATTTAATCCTTCTAATCTTTCAGGTTTTGTTTTAATTAATTCGTCTGCTGAATAAATATATTTTTCCATAATATCAATCTCCTTTTCTTCTTAAAACTATTACTTTATTGACTTTTCTGTTTTCTTTTTACCAAAACATTCTTCATGTAATCTTTTGTTATGTTCTAAGATTTCTACTCGTCTTTTATGCTCATCCAAAGATGATTTTTTCACTCCGTTTTCTGTGTATACAAATTGTACTGGTAACATATTTCATTCCTCCAATCCAAATAAAACAATCATTTCAACACCAAATTTTCCGTTACCAATGTACTTTTAAGTGGTTTAAACCTATTTCTACATTCATAAAATCACGCTTAATATCATTTAAACGCTTATCAATAGCCATTGTAGTGCAGTCTCTTATAATGTTTTGGATAACGTACCAAGGTTCTTCTGAATAGAAAATATCTTCTTCAGATGTTGTTTCCATTACCTTATCAACAAACTGCATTGTTTCATCATATGTCAATTGCAACTTATTGTCCTTACTTAAAACAAGATAACTACCTTCGTAAATGTATGGTAATAATTCTTTTATGCTCTCATACGCAGGCTCTACACCATCAATCTTTTCCATAGAACAAACATAGTGGCTTATAACTTTCGCTTTGTATTTCTTAATTATTTCTTCCTTATTTTCAAAATCATCATCATAATAAATAAACATATCTATCTTCCTTTCTCAATAAAACTTTATTCCCAAACACATTTTCCTTCATGAATATCATCTTTAATCTGTTCTAACCTTGCTTCCAATCTGATTTTCTCAATCTCATCTGTGCAATCCATAATCCTATTATCAATCGCAATCAATAAGAAACGGTTATACAAATCAATTACCTCTTGCTTTGGTTTTCTTGACTGATAAATTTTGTCCGCATATGTAATTTTATTATTATTGCATGGTTGATATAACTCTCCAACAAGAATATCTGCGACTTCTGTACTCTTAATCTTAACCTTGTCATATAATGGAACAATCTTATTTCTATACAGATTATAAATCCATCCATCAATATTTCCATCGTTCTTAATAGTGCGATTACCAAACTTAAACTCTGTTTCTTTGCTCATTAAAAGCATCCCACTATATCCAACAGCTTTTCCAGATGCTAAAATTTGTTGTATAACTTCATGCTTCAAATTGCTAACACTAAACATATAATACATATAATCACTTCCAATCTACTTAACAAAAGTTTCCGTCTTATTGTTTACAAGTTCCAATCTAATATGGTCATTAGTATATGTTCTCATGAACGCCTCAATAAGCATTGATTGATTCACATTCTGTTCTTTGCATATTTCTTTAAATGCAGTCACGATGGAGTCTTCCACCGTAACCGTGTAACTTTTCTTTGCCATATTCTCATTCTCCTTTAATCCAGTAATTTCCAATACATCCGTCTGTACTATCCCAAATATCCAGAACTTTTCCATCTTTGATACAGACCGTATGATTACCACCAAGATTCGCTACACATATACCCTTAAATATCTTAACAAACTCTTTCCCAGTATATTTTGTGTTGTTGGCTTTGCGTGGTTGCTTATTTTTAATCCAACCTTTTAATTCAAGATATTTTCCAAAACATTTAGTTTCTGACATATCGTAACCTGTTTCCAACCATAATTCTGTTAGTTCTTTTACTGTCTGCTCATAAGGCTGGTCAAGTGCTGTACAGATTGCTCTTACAACACAATCGGTTGTATGTCTATTCTTGGGGTTTGCATTGTAATATCTAAATGTAATTGTATCGTTTGGTATCTTCATATCTATTCCTTCTAATAAGAAGATAACCGGTGTTTACCGGTTATTCTTCTAAAAAATACTTTGTACATTCCGGTGGAAATGTTCCCAACTGTATACCAATTTCCCTTGCTTCAATGTTAGCAATCCATCTTGGCTCTTCATTATCCCATTGAAAGAAGAAGTCATTTTCCAACTGCTTCATAGTGTGCTTAACTGCCTGTAATACCTTCCACGTTCTACCTTTATATGTTCCCTGCTCAACTGTTTTAAATTCTACCATATCAATCACTCCTTATCTCTTTTGATAAGTCTATTATATATCATAAATATATGTTTGTCAATCATATTTTATATAATTTTTAACCCTATAAAATAATCCTTCTAAGTCTATTTTTATCCTAAATCTGCAATTGCCCATCCAACTTCTCTATAAATATCTGGTAACAAGTTGATAAGAAATTCCACATCTGTATTCTTCATTACACCAACTCTTACACAGTAAACAAAGAAAGCATTAAGATGGTTTACTCTGTGTGGTTTATCTGTAACCTGCCTAAATTCTTCTACGTCCTTTGCAGTAACCTCATTGAAAGATTTTCCAACATATTCTTCAAACTGCAATACAATTGGTTTATACTGTTGTAAACTCTGTTTCTTTTTAATAAATGCAATGTTGTATGGTGTTGCCTTATCCAGAGATAAACTATAAGCGGTCAATTTCTTAGCTTCCTTCATTTTCTGTTCATCTATCCATACCATTGCTTCCAAATCTACTCTGTTTTCCTTATTCCATGCTTCAAGACTGCTATTGAAATATGCATCCCACATCGTTTGGTTATCATCAAACTTAAACAATCTTTCAGAACTTACTATTACTTTATGTTTTGACAAGTCAACATTATACTTCTCAATCAGTTCTTCTCTTGCTGATTTCTGACTTTCAGCAGAAATAATTCCACTATGAATTTCGTTTCCTTTTTCGTCATTTATTGTCCATAAATACTTTCTCATATAAATCAACCAACCTTCTTATATGCAAATTTTCCCATAATGTTCTATTACTATTTCCTTAATATTATCATTATAATCTTTATTATGTCTTTTTATAGCCATTTTCATAATATCAGGAAGATAATCACAATACCTAACTTCCATAGTATCAACATCACCGCATTTGATACATCCAGATGTTTTTATATGGTCAATTTCTCTTTGATTTCTTCTTTGAATATCTTGCGTATATGTAGTCCTCCAACTTAAACATTTAAGACATATGAACTTACTTGCCTTGTTTCCATTTCCATTTATATTATACCAACACATTATACCACATCCCTTCTGTTTCTTCCACTACAAAAGCCACCAGATTATTTTCTAGTGGCTTTACATATTTACAATACTCTCATATCATTGGCTAGGTTAATAGCCATCTGATATTTCTCTACGTCTGTCTTATCAGTTGCTTTAATTACTTGCATAATAATATTTCCAAAGTCTTCTGATTTCAAAGATATGACAGGACTATTCTTTACAATTTCATTTCCTTTACCCTCTAACACATTTCGAATTAAATTATTATGGTCATTAATATATTTTCTATTCTTCTCTGCCGTTAATCCAATATAATCTGTTGTCTGTTGTACTGTTGCATGATTTAACAACTTTGATAAAGAAATCAAACAGTCTGGGTCAAACGGATGTAACTGATGAATCCAATATCCAAAACTTTTACGCAACGAATGTGTGCTTACTCTATAAGGGATTGCAGTCTCTTCCGTTGCCCTATTAAATACATTTCTATATGAATTTGTATGCCACTTAACCACATCAGTCCATTCGACTTCATAATATAAATAATCCCCCAAAGACAAATACTCTTTTTGTTTATTGAAACCTTTAATAATTTCTTCCTTTCGCTTATCCGACAAATCTTTATTTAAAAAATCACACCACTTATCTAAATCATTTTCTAAATAAATAGGATGTCCTGCTCTCTTAATCCAATCTGTTTTACTTTGAAACTTAAAAATAAATTCCTCATAATGTTCCATTGGATTAACATTTGTCTTCTTGCAATATTTATTTACAACTTCAAATACTAAATTTCCAATAGGTATTTCCGTTGTCTTACCTGTTTTCTGTTCTTCAATAGTCGTAACCTCTTCTCTTTCATTTCCATTCTCATAATATAAATCTGACCACTTCATTGAGATTGTATCACCAATTCGTCTACCTAACAAAAGTTCCAACAACGTAATCAAGTATCCATCCCATTCATTATGACTTTCGAACCACTCAACCACATTCTTTATATCTTCCAAATTCCAAAATGGATAAACCTCCGTCTTTCCCTTTTTCTTTGTTGCATAATCTCTCTTCTGTGCCATAATATCAACCTCCTAAATTTCCATTAGCTCTTTAATAATATTCTCCAAATCATCTATGCAATTTCCCATTATGTCAATCGCATCTTCTGATTCAAATACTTCTTGTTGAACATTGTAAATTCTCTGGAATACTATCAAAATAATCCTGTTCCTCACTCAATATCCTCTGTAGATTCTCTTTACAACTTTCTATTTCTTTTTTTCACTTCTCTTATCTTCTGTCTGCGTTGCTTATTCATTCTTATTTCCTCCAATTAAAAAAGGACGCTATTACTAACGCCCCTTTCTTCTTTTCCATCGAACTGCTCCTTTATCCATATAACATGTATACCTATATAAATCAGAAGCATAATGAGTACCAACCACAAGAATATTTAATTTATCATACTCTTCCTGTGTAATTTCAATACCATTATCTCCTTCCGCTGGACTACTAAATAAAATCATTTCATAATCTGGAAGATAATATTTCCAATATGTTCCGTCTTCCTTTCCCTTTAATTGAGCAATATATTTACCAGTAGAAATTTCACAGGTGAGACTTTTTTCCCTTTTGTGGTCATATCTCAAATAAGCTAACATTCCTTTCGCAATTGCTTCCCTCTTATTTTTTTCACTCATCTCATCCATTCGTTTTCTCTGGTTTGCTTCTGGGTCGATGTATACCTTACCACTTCTCTTTCCAGCATATACAAGTTTTTGATTTTTATAATCGTAAGTAGCTATCATTCTTTCTCCATTTACATATTCATTACAGTTTCTGTCTATGTATATAGGAGTCCCATCATCTAAATGAGTATATGGTTTGCTCATCATATTTGCATTTTCAATTCCTGCTTTAATAGCAGAACCTCCTAAAATCAATCCACCAATTAATAATCCTAACATAAAAATCTACCACCTTTCTTATAATAAATCTATTTTACAATTCTCTACATATTTACATACTAAACAACATTGTCTACAACGTTTATTTATCTTTAACCACAACTTTAATCTTACAATCATTATACCACTCTCCTTTTGATAATTTAATTTTATCATTTACCAAGTCCAATAGAACGGACAGAAAATGTGAAATCTATTGACTATTCTACGTTAATTTTGAGGATTCCGTATTCTCTATCCCAATCATTTCTTGCTGTTCTCTGTAAAATATCCTTTGCAATTTCATTTTCGTTTTTAAACCAACCAATTTCTTTTCCAATATTTATGTCATATAAGTATATCTGTCTTATTTGATAGTTACATTTCCCATTTTTAATTGCTTCTTCTACTGTCATTTTATCCTCCAATCTAGCCTTAGAATGCGACTTCTAAAGCTATTCTATTTTAATGGCTACCGCCTTCTTATCTTTAATTACAACTTCATATTTCCCTTCGCTACAAAACGATACGGTAAGTGGATATTGAAAATCGTCATACCCATATCCAAAACTTTTCTCTGACTTATTGCATCCATTTCCTAATACCATATCTTCTTCAACTATTCTAATGTTCTTATTTTTAATCATTTCTTTTCCATCCTTTCCATATGAAATACGAGTTTCATCAATAAACTACACTATCACTCAAAGAGTGTATTCTGAACGTTTTATCTGCTTCTGCAATTTTTGCAGCTTCTAAAAACGAATCAGCTTCAATAGTCCACCCACAACTTTGCCATTTTCCATCTACTAATGACATTCCTGAAGCATAGTATTGCTTTTTCTTTGGTTCTTCTACTTCAATTTTTCCACTATTCAAATCATCAAGTACATTAAATGGACTCTTATATTTCTTTCCTTTCCAATCTGAATATGAATTGTATCCACACTCAACCCAAGAATCACCACTGAAAATATAATATCTAAAATTCATATCAAAACCTCCTCAAAATTCCGATTCTATTACCATCCTTTTAAGATTGCATATCCTAATAAATGTCTATACATTCTCTGTTTGGTCATTCCCATAAAAGCTCTATCTGCACGATTAATCATAGTCTCATATGGGAATAATGTTCTCATAACTTCAGATAAAGTTTTGCGTGTATACGAATCTAAGAAATTTGGATTTTTCAATTCTTCTTTAATTCTACGTTGCATTTTCCACTGTTTTGCTCTTATCTCATAAGGAATAAATGATGTATTTACATATTCCATATTTATTTCCATCCTTTCCACTTTAAAATCCTGAATCTAAAGCTACTTCACTCTTACTGTTAATTCGCCATCATAAAATCCAAAAGATACAACTTCTTTTTCGTAAAGGTCTGTTCTATCTTCTGCAATCTTCCACGCTACATCCTTTACAATAGGTTTTAACGTGTCATCATTGATGATAGCAATTGTATTCCAATTATCATACAGTTCCATAAACTTTTTAAAATTCATAATCTTTTCCTCCATTTTCTGTTTAAAATTGTGTTTCTATTGCCGTTTTATTATGCGTTATAAAAACCTTGTTCTCGAAACCATTCTTTACTAATACCATCTTCTGCTTTGTCAAAAATATTTTCTTTCCATTCATCATATTTAGAAAGTAGATTATTATAATCGGTATCCTCATAATCCATTTCTAAACCAAAATCATCATTACCCCATGCCATTATTCTAACAAAACACCAATTATTTTCAGGAACATATGTTAAAAACATTGATACTTTAATTGTGTTTTCGTCATAGCATGGATACCAGTCATCTGTCACTTTAACAAATTTATCTATTCTTTTTTGATTAAATCCAACCATATTGACCTCCAATCTACTGTTAAAATCATTATTCCATTGCTACTCTATAACTTCAAAATTACTTTCCACAATCTCTTGTGATACTATGTTGTAGAGTGGTATTCCGTCCGTTATCGTTCTGATAATATAATCAGTAGGTTTAATAACAGACTCAAAACCATATTGTTCTAGGTCAAAAATGTGTAAATTTGGCATAATCACCCTAACACATAAATCTAACTTTTCTGTGATAAATCTCTTACACTTGTTTACCTGTTCTGTGTTATATTTTTCATACTTAATTGCTTCATACTCAACTTCTGTAATAAGATTTTTGATTCTTAACATAAATCTTCCTCCATTCATTCTTGAAATCACTCTTCTATTGCCTAAATCGTTTCCAATTCTAACTTTAATTTATCTTTAAACTCCATAAAGTCCTTATTTGTGCGTACTTTATCAAAGAATTTTCCAATAAATTCGTCAATAAAGTTATGTTTCTTCTGTCTTGCTTCTGTTTGTCTCTTCCAAAATGCAATACATTCTTCATCATTCCGCTTAATAGCATATCTTAATTCTTTTTCTGCATATTCCACGTCATAATTAGAATTTCCACACAAGTAACTAGACAATTCCTTTTCTTTATCTATCTCTGTATTTAACCACTTCTGATATTCAATTTCTCTCTGATTTTTCCAGTATTCCTTACGTTCTAAATAATACTGTTTTTCTTCTTCTGAAAGTCTGTAAAAGCATCTTCCGTCTGTGACAACATCATCATATACAATATTATCCAAAAGGTTTCCAGACTGTTTTAATGCAGGTTTCTCTCTCAAAACAAAGTCGCTTGTCTTTGCAAAATAATCCAACGCATAGCCTACTGTTACACCTTCTTTAAACCATATTCTATGATTAAATCTTTTTTCTAAAAAATTCTTCATATAATCAACCTCATTTCTCCTTAAAATCGTCATTTTGAAGACACATAAGCAATAACTTTTGCTACTGTCATAGTGTCAACCCATCCTGAAACCGCATCTTCTGTACTTTCCATTCCCATCTCCTTGAAGATTTCACCAGTAATCCATCTATCATCTTCATCCCAAATGGCAATCTCACAGTTATTGCATTCCGTAATGGATTGTCTCATTTCTGCTTGAAATTCTCTGTTAAAATCTCTGTTACTACAATAATTATTACTTCCCATCTGACAAGAAATGGTTAAACCATTCTCAAAAGTCATATGAAATCCCTTATTTTCCGTTATCTTCATCATAATAAATCAATCTCCAATCACTTATACATATTGTAATTACCTAACTTATTCCATCGTTTCAACTGTGTTCTGCTTTCCTCTTTCATAGTGTCAAGATTAACCACAATTTTATATGTTCTTCTCTGTTCTGATAGGTAAGCAGGATAATTAGCATAGTATGTCATTTTCTTTCCGTGTACTGTGTATTCTAGTATACTGTGTTCTTCTGCGTACTGTGTGGCTTTTGTTGTGTTGTCCATGTTCACTATCATCCTTCTTATTTGAATAATTCTGTCAAAATTTTATCCACTTCTAAATCCTGAACACTCATTTTTATTCCTTCTGTATTAGTTCTCCAATCCTTTAAAGCATCTTCTCCATGATATACAAGATAATACCCAACAACTTCCTCCGCGTTGCATGATTCTTCAAATATATAAGTTGTTGTTTCTCCAATATCTTTTGCATTTTCCTTTTTAGCTTCTTCTAAGCACTCATCCCACTTTTTGTTATATACTTCAATATAATAATTTTTCCCCATAGTGTTTGCCTCCAATCTCTCCTTAAATCCATTGTTTTAACAGTATTTTAATCTTCTTCACGTTCTGCATTTTCAAACGCTCTGTATAATTCCATAATCATTTCCTGACACGCTTCCATATCCTCATACAAATCTTTCATGTCATAAGGTGCTCCGTTTGTTCCATGTCCAGTATCATCAAGCCACAAATATGTTTCTTCTGAACAATCAAAATCTGCATATCTGCTATTCAAGTTATCCATAAGTGTTTCAATTTCCATTTCCTCTAATTCTGCTGACACATGAAAGTCTTGCCCTGCTGGACTATATTTCCCAAAGTCAAAACAGATATGGTCTTCTGTTTCCTCTTCAATATATACACTCCATCCTGCTTCTCTTGCGATACGTTCAACCTTTTCTTTGATTGTTTCCTTTTCTTTGTTGTAACCATTCATTTTAATACTCATAATATCAACCATCCTTCCATAATGTGTTTTATGTTTACTCTGTTATATTCTCCATTGACAACTTCTTTTCACTTGAGAAGTTTATAGAACAAGTTTACTCTGCTTCATATCAGCATTTCAGGGTATAGAAAAAGCACTAACAACTTTGTGTTGGTGCTTCTTGCTAACTGTTTTATTCCGTCATTGTTTCCTCAATATATCTGCTATAAGCAACTCTTCCAGTATCACTATAACAGATATACAACTCTATAACATCGTGCGTATCGTTTGGATGCCTTACCCATTCAGCTTCTAACCACAATGTAATATTTCCTCTTTCGTCTTTCCGTTGTACTCTGCCACTTCCAAAAACTCTGCAATTCTCAATTACTTCCTCTATTGCTTTTATAAAATCATATTCCATCTTAAAACCTCCTTTGAACGATTCTTTTATTGCCGTTTTACACTTCCAATAGATACCGCCGTTGTGTTTGTATGTTTTGCCCTTTTATCAATGAGTAAAAGTCCGTTATAGTCTACATCTACAACATTATATGTTGCGTTCTCATATGTAACAGATTTTCCAATCCATTCAGATTTTAATTTATCAATGTATTCTTTCCATGTTCCTGGCATTGCATATCCTCCTCTATGCTACATTATAACGTGGATTCTTCTTATTTGTACGATTAGCAATCATCAGCCTAACTTCCTCAATACGATTATTCAGAAAATCCATTCCCTTATTATCAACTAATTCTTTTAGCTTCTGCATACATTCAGTTTTATTTTTTCCGCTTGCTAAACTCATTCCAACTTCTGCATGAGATACCTTCCAGATACCATTTTCAAGGTGAATAAATAACTCCATTCCATACTTTGTTATAGGCTCTGCAATAACTTTTCTCCATGAATTATCACCCATGAAAGTATAAAATTCTTCCTTCTGTACTTCCTTTTCCTCTGTATGCTCTGCCTTTTTGCGTGGCTTATAGTCAACTGCTTCTTTAAAATCTGCAACTGTAAGTCCTTCCAAATACTCAACACGTTCTTTATATCCCTTTGGAAGCTTCAAGCCTGTTAAACATTCAAAAATCTTTATACTTGCTTTATTATCATTGTGCAAGCGTGAAATTATTTCCGCTTTACACATAGGATTATTATAGTTATTGATACATGGTACAATGCTATAATTCCACTTGTTTTCCTGTCCGTAAATATTCAAGAAAATAGCATCTACAATATCCTTCTGGAATTGTGGTATTTTTTCCGATTCTTCCCACATCCAACGCTTGAAATTTTCCTTTTCCTCTTCTGCTTTGCGTTGTGCTTCTTCCTGCCTTGCCTTTTCTTCCGCTTCTGTCCTCTGCAATGCTTCTACACGTTCAACATCTGCTTTATCATATTCAAGTATAGATTCTTCTGTATTCAATCCGTTTTCAATCAGATAACACACAAAGTCATATTGTGTTTTATTCAATTCAAAATATGTTTTTCCGTGTTCTGTATCTTCTGAATAATACTTGTATAATATTTTAGGCTTGCTTAATTCTCCGTTACGTTTGTAATACTGATAATTTTCTTCTTTATCAGGATAGCAACCTTCTAACAGTTTCACACATAAAAACTCAACTGCATTGTATAAGCTGCCGTTATATCTGTAACAGGCAGACAATTCATTTTCAACTTTTGTTTTTCGTGGCTCTTTAATTCCATCCGTAAAGCCTAAAAATCTTTTAATTTTCAACATAAAATCAACCTTCTTTCTTTGAATTTTCCATAATAAAAGCGGATAGATTTTTTATTTTTCCATCCGCTTTATATCTTCTCTATTCTGTTATTATTTCCGTGTATTTATTCCATAGGTAACGCAACCTCTAACGGCTGCAACTCTGCTTTATTATTAAAAGTAACAATATAATTTCCTTCTGTACCATCTGCACGTTGACACGTTCCACTTGCTTCATTAGTCCATATTGCACAATGTAAAGAAGTCAATATATAGTCGATTCCGTCAACTGTAAAGCGTTCTGGATAATATAATTCAAGCGTTGGAATGTTTTCCTGCTTTTCTTCACCTTCTGCAAGTAGTTGTGTACCACTGATAGAATTATCATTGAAATATTTCCGTGCTAACTGTAAAGCATAATAAGAAGTGTCTCTATTATCCTTTTCGTTTACGTTTACATATGCTAAAGTGTTGCTTCCTGCCTTGAATATTTTCCATGTTTTCATATCGTTTTACCTCCGTATATGCTTTTATTTTGCCGTTTTAAGGCATTAAAAATGCACACATAACATAATTATCATGTGTGCTACTTTAAGTCCTTAAATAGCCAATTTATGCGGTTAAAACAGTAGTTTTATTACTACTCTTCTTCAATAACTAACTTTGATTTTCCTCTGCTTAATGCTCCATAGTCATATTGATGGTGTGATACATAAACCTCACAATCAAATCTATCTGTACTTTCATATCTTAAAAATCTTTTTCCGTCTGATTCAAAAACCTCGTACACTCTAAACATAATTTCTACCTCCATAAAATACACGATTTAACGATTGTTAGAATACTGTTCTAATCTCGTTATACTCTTCATCAATTTCAAATATATCAAAAATATTGCCGTGTTCCTTCTCGTATTTTTCCGCTTCTGTAAATGCTTCTCTGTCATCTTCTGCATAGACTATTTCAAAATTTTCATCTGCATAATTTACTTTATATGTTTTCATTCTGTTCACCTCTTCCATTATATCATACAATTTCTAAAACATACATACCTTTTCTTTTGTTACCATCAAGAAAATTCCAAGCGGTAACATAATCAGACTTATTGTAGCATCTCCATCTAATAATAACGGACTAGCAACGGAAATTCCAACGGCTGCAAGTCTCATAAGTTTTTGCTTTATGTAATATATAGCCGTTTCCCTGCGTTGTGCTTTACGTTTTCTTTCAATCCGCTTCCACTCTGCGTATGTGTGGAGCGTGTCAAGTCTCTGTATGTTCTCATAGTTTTTATATGCGTTTGCTGTCTGCATTTTGTTTTCCTCCTTCTGTTAAATCATAATACCAATATCGGTTGTATTCTCTGCCATTTCCACCGCATCCCAAGATATAACAACCTCTAAAAGTAAATCTTTTCTTGTCTGCTTTAATTCTGCATAAGTTCCTGAAAAGATAATATTTTCGTTTGTGCCTTCTGATATTTCTATATGGTAGTTGTTGCGTGTTCCCTTCAAAAACTCTTTTATTGTCTGATTCATTCCATTTACCTCCGTATATAAGGCACTCTATAACGTGTATAAAGTGCCTTTTGAATTACAATTTTAAGGTGATTTACAACAGTGTAACTATCGCATTTCTGTACATCTGTCTACCATGCATTTCAATTTCTTTACAGTATATAATTCTCTTAATCTTATCTGAATGATAATCTTTGATAAAATTAAGGAACTCTTGGGTTGGTTGCTTATCAATATCCAATTCAAATACATCACCAAGATAACCTTGCCCATCAAAACTGATAGTTTGAAATCCTCTTGAATACCCACATTCATTTCCAAAGAAGCGAACCAAGATATCATTAAGTTCTACCCACCATTTAACTCCTTCACGGATATTTCCGTTCTCATCTCTCATAAATGTATTTTTTGGTGTAATCATATCCATCTACCTCCTAAATGTAACTAATCAGTTTTCCATTTTCATTAAATCTCAACGCCACTGTGCATCCTAAAGTATGACTTACTATCTCTAAATCACTTCCATACTTGTCGAACAGTTCAGGTGTAATCAATTCATAAGTAGGATTTTCTCTTTCATTATCTGCAATCACATCTACCTTTACCCTATGTAAATCTCCACCAATTAATCTTGTTGCAATATCATCTATTGTTAAAGGATAAATAAGCTTTCCACCATATCTTTCTTTGTACTCACAAACATATCCATTACCATAGATTTCCTTTAACTGTTCTTTCACCTTTTGAGTAGCAATTTTCTTTGGATACATAGTTCCCACATTGTCTGCATCAAACCATGAAGCGTAAAAATCAACATAGTTTTCATATTCTCCCATAAACGGGTATCTGCCAGAATAAAATTCGTAATACTCAACTCCACAGATTGTATGTCTGTATTTAACTTTGTAAATTGCATATCCAACTCCAAGGTATTCAAATGTACTAATCGCTTTTTTACTAATCTCTTCACATCTCATAACCCAATTCTCAGGATAACTATGCATTTCCTTTATTTCTTCTGCATATAAATCTGTATCCATGAACGATTCTAACCACTGATTTATACTTAATGTAGAAGTTCCATCCCAACACATACTCCAAAAGTTTTTTATCTTATCTTCTGAAATATGACTTACACTTTCCTTAATTCTATTCCATTCTGCTCTAGCCTTCTGTTTTAATGTTGGGAATTTAGGATTTACATTTGAAGAAGCTCCTATCGGATTTCCATCTGGATTACAAATGATGAATAATACGTCTTCCTTTATAGTATAGTTTCTTTCACAATATCCTAATGGGTCACAAACTGTATACCAATATCCTCCAAAATCAGTTGCTCTTACATAGTATTTACCAGCCTCTCCCTTTGGTGTTCCTACTACTTTCCATAATTCATCGTAGTTATCATTCTCATGATAATAAATCTGAATCTGTATCTCCTGACTTATTCCCCTTTCAAACTGTTCTAATAACCATTCGCCATTTTTAGATTCCCATCTTGCAATCCAATCTTCTAAATATTCTCTTGAATTTCTCTTTAATGCAACTTTTAAAGCTGCTACTTCTTGCATTGTAAACATATAAACAACCTCCCTTTAATATCTATTTACCAAATATGTTGTGTTGTTGTATCTAGTTTCTCTCCAACCTTCACAATCCGCTTGTTCCCATAGTGCTTCAAATCTTACCCAATCTTCCATTTCTTCTGTGTACTTGAATGGGAATTTTATATAGCCTAAATCGTGAAGTAGATACCCTTTCCACCAATCATCAGTACTCACACCGTTTCCGCAATTCCACTGTGACGTTTCACTATCAAAATCTACAATCGTAAACTCTCCATTTTTTATTTCTTCAAGCAGATAACCTGCTGACTGTAAGATTTCCAGTGTCTCTTCATCTTTTTCGCTTAATAACTCATTCAGCTCTGTAATGTTTGTAAGCTCTTCACCAATAGGTGAATCGACAATTATCCATTCATCATCACCTAATAATTTCCGTAAATCTTCCTCATTCATAGGCAACTTGATTGTGTGGTCATTGTTAAAATCTACCATTGTATCCTTTGTAATATTTCTGATTGTAATATCCATGTTCATTCCTCCATTTTTAATTTTCTACATTATAAAAGGCAGACAAGAATTACTTCTCCATCTGCCTTTGGTTACCTTTATTATTCTGTTACTTCTTCAGGTGTGATAAGTTTTATCATCTTATCTCTAAGGAAACTTAAATATCCTTCAATACTTCCATCTCTGTATACCCAGAACCATGTTTTATCATATGACCAGCATATAATAACTTCATGTCCTTTAGTTACATTGTCAAACACATAGTCACTTCGCTTTCCATCTTCTGATGTAAATGCTCCTTTAATATAATCTTCGCTTACACCATTTGAAAGAGCTGTTAAATATAAATATCTTCTTAAATTTTCCAAATCTCTATCCGTTTGCACATCAAAGATTTCAACCTCGTCCTCTTCGCTGACATCTCCAATTAAATCCATAACGCTGTTATACTTCGCTACATTCAGTCTTTTTAACTCTTTACTAATGGCAAACAATGCAGATTTCTCATACTTCTCACATTCATCTTCGTTGTAGAAAATCCGTCCATCTTCTGCAATATACTCTACTCTTACTACTTCTTCAATTATTCTTTCTCTTTTAACTTCATTTCTCTTCATAATAATTCACCTTTTACCTTTCTTATTTTTACCAACTATAATGACCTACTACTCGCCATTTGGTTTCTCTTACATATCTGTAATCACTCTGTTTCTCTAATGGTGCTTCATAAATAATAATATCTTTATATTCTTCACTCAGTTCCATCTTAACCGTAATCTGTCTTGAGGGAATGTCACATACCCAGATATGATTATCATCGATTCCATACCATTCAGCTTCCATTTCATACTTCTTGTAATGCAACCACGCTTCATTCATGCGTCTTTCAATCTGCTTTTCTGTCATAACCATTTGTATCAACCTCTATTTCTCCTTTAAGGATTACTTTATTATCTAATTAAATCCAACAAGTACAACTTTATCTGCTTCTTTTGCATTTACAAACCATTCGTAGCTATCATCTGATATATATTCATTTTGCAAATAATCTAATGGATTTTCTATACCATTCATTTTCATATATTCAAATAGCCATTCTTTTTCAACTACAACAATAAGTTCGTTAAAATCTGCACAAGCATTTCCGTAATTTTCTTCTACTTCATCCCAATCTTCAAAACATTCTGAAGAAACACAAAATGAGATTAGGTCTTTATGCTCTGCAAACTTTAAATATGGTTTTATGCCAATTAAAATTCTTTCTCTTACTGCATTCATTTCCATTCCCTCCTATTTTGGTATTACTTCGCCACCATCAACCCATTGTTTCCAGTTTCTATAAACTCCGTTTGTATCACGAAATTCTACATAAAATCCTTCACCTTCCCAATACTCATGGAAAGTGATTTCTGCGATTGTGCAAGCAATTCCTTTGCATTTTATCTTATCGCCTGGTTCTAATACCTTACTTCCATGTCCTGTTCCATTAACAATCATAGCTTGTACCTCCTACTTGTCTAACTTTCGTAATTCCGTTATCAACTGATTGATGTGGGTTGTATGAATATCATCCAAACCTGCATATATAACAGGATTTCCACTTCGCCATTCTACAATTTCGTTATCAATCGGAATACTATTCATATAATCTCTGTTTGCTCCATAAATTCTACCGTCGTGCTTCTTGATAGCTGCGATTGTAGCAAATACTTCTTCCGTCTGCTTTACACCGAACTTATGTATGATTTCACACATTGTTGCGGCTGATGTTTGGTCTCTTGTTTCGTTGTATATCTGTACAATTTCTTTCCATGCATTTGCAATTTCTTTTGCGTTCATCATTTTGCTTACCTCCTAACTCCCCAATCATATAATCTCGTCACAGTACGATTCGATTTTATCAACAGTTTCGCTTATTGCTCCAATATGATGTAAACCAGCTACAATTCTAAGTAATTCTTTATATGCTTCTTCTCCATCAATTATTAAGTTTCCATTGTCATCAAATACTCTTTTCGCTCCTAATGTTTGTAAAATTTCTCTAAATTCATATGATATCTCCTCTCATTATAATTTCACAGTTCCACTTATCATAAATGCTTCGCCCACTTCATCATTATTCAGACCAAGTGAAGATAACATCTCATTGAACTGTAAAGGTTTATAGTCTTCCCTGTAGATTTCCAGATGCTTTATATCATCTGAATCTACAATCTGTCCACCATGCAACACAATAAACAACCGAAAGTTTTCTTCTCTTTCCTTTGGAATTCTGATTATCATTTCTTTATCTCTTTGCATATCTACACCACCTCAATTTTTATACTGAATAACTCTCTGTCATACTCAACTTCTTCCAATTCCCAATACAATATTCTATTATCAATTTCCGTTTCTGCTTCTTGTTTCGCTTCTTTTTCTGTTTCAAATGTATAACCGTCATTAAGTTCTGAACTGTCACACAAGAAACCGCCATCATAATACAGTATATATTTATACATTAGTATCTTCTCCCTTCGTTTCTACCATTCTCAACCCACAAAACAAGGCACATCATTTCGCTTGTGCCTCATTCTGTATCAGTATTATTGACATGGCTCTTCTATAATTCCAAACCATTGTTTCTCTTCGTCTGTCATTTCGCAGACTTCATCAAAATATTCCATTGCAGATTCTTCATCATACTTAATAAGTCCATCTTTGAGTTGCGTTGCTAATTCTTCAAACCGATAGCGTGAAATATAGTTTGGTTCTGTAAGCATCCTAAAACGTTCGATTGCTGATTGTAAGCATACAATCTTTTTGTTTTCACTTTCGTTCCAATGTGAATAATAATATCCATGCCCCCACTGTTGTCCTTTAGGATATGTTTCGTTAAATCCACAAGCAATTACATATTGTGTTTGCGTTTCCAACAAAGCATATCTTCCATTCCGTAATAAGATTTTATAATCCATACTTTTATACCTCCAAATTATTTTCTTTAATAAGCCTTTCTCTTACCATTCTGTTAAGGTTTTTGTTTATAGTAATGTGCCTATGTGTCTTTCTGTTAATGAATATGAAATGACTTCCATTAGACCTTGCTAACATAAAACCATTTCTTTTTAAAATTGGTATAAATTCTCTCATTTGTTTTGTAAGTCGTTCTGACATATTTTTCACTTCCTTTCTACTCGTGATTTGTTTTGTATGTTTTATTCCCCGTATAGCCGATAGGTCAGCTTTTATATGTAATTATTTCTACATTTCCATTATTTTTATTGAAACCAACTTTGTACCTGTCGCATCTACTGTTCTAATTCTTTCTAACCCAAGATTTTCAACAAGTAAATCTTCCAGATATAAAGAAACTGCTGTTTTTACATCTAAAGCTGGATATCTTACAACAGAATTTGCCTTCAACATAATTGGTGCGATTTTGCGAAATTCACAGCTAAAATACTCCATTATTTCATCTTTGTTGTTTGTATAAAGTCTATAAATATCTCTTAAAGCACGAAACATATATGTTGCATATCCATTTTGCTTTCTGTCAAAACCAGCTCTTGCACAAATTTCAAATACCCAATCTGCACATTTTCCGTTATCAATCTTGCAAAGTGCAAGTGTTTCTGTATATGAGCCGAGAACGGATGCATCCCTGCTTCCTTTTTCTGCCGTATATTTAAAGTTATATTTCTTCTTTAATTTCTCTAATGTGATTGTTGCGTCATCATGTAATACAATCATCGCACCGTGCTTTTGAATAGCTGTCATTTTTGCGACTTGTTTGTTCTGATACGCATACATTTCTGCTTCAAACTCAAGACGTTTTTCTTTATCTGTTGGCGCGTTAAGGATTAGTAATACTGTCAAATATTCATACTTTTCCTTATCCACAATCTGACTACCAATCCAACGACCATAGCCATCTACAAGATATATTTTCCCTTCTTCCCAATGTGGTACACCGATTAAAGGAAGTAACTTATTTTCGTTCCAGTTATTCGTGAGATAATGCAAATCCCTTTCTGTACGCACTTCTGTTTGATACCGTGTATCAATTTCTAAAATATCAACTGGGATTTGTACCAATGCTACTGTATAACCTGCATCTCTATAAATTTTGGTTAATCCTTCTAATAAAACTTTATCTCCCTTATTTTTCTTTCCACTAATTGCTTCAAAACTTCTACACATAATTATCTTCTCCTTCTGCTTTCGCTTTGATTTAATTTTTTGTATAAAAATAACGGCTACATTGAGCCGTTTGTTTTCCATTTGTCTATAAATCCTTTAACAATATCATATAATAATTAATGATTATCACTCCTCCAATTTGCATTCTTAACAATTTCGTTTCGAAAATATTTTGCCTTTTTACTTCCGTCTTCTGATAGAAGTTTGCACAAATCTTTTATAATTTGCGTTGGTTTACTTTTCTTTTGAGAATATTGCCATTCTGCAAAATAATCTTTTGCATTTTGACGAACTTCTTCCTCTGTGTAACTGCCTTTCCAGGCTTTGTTTGCGTAGTTTGCAAGTTCACTAAAAAATTTATAGCCCATAAAATTCCTCCCTTATCTTAATAAACAGCCTTGTCTTTTGTGAAGATAAGGTATAATCCTAAAAGTAGCATAAACAATGAAACGGTTGCATCTCCTGACATAGCAAGCGTAATTATTGATATACCTATTGCAACCAGTCCTATAATTTTCTGTTTTATCTTGTAAAGAATATCTTCTTTTTTCTTTGCCCTTTCTTTCTTAATAATGTTTCTTGCTTCTTCAAGTGTATATTTATCTTCTGATTTTACTGCATACATTATATTTCACCTCTTTCTCTTTGTGTTTTCATTATTCGTATAATTTCGTTTTCCGTTGTAGCAGACTGCAACCGTGAAATTATTGATTGTGGGTATAAAAGTTCTTTTGCGGTGCGTATTGCACTCCTTTTGTAGTTATATAATTCTCGTGACATAATTATCTTCTCCTTTTAATTTGAATTGATTTTGATTTTTGTATAAAAATAAGTCCACTTATTCATTTGTGAACTTGAAAATGGTTTAAATTTTATGTATAATTTCCCTATATAAAGGAGGTATTTTATGATTAAAACAACTGAATTACTTGAAAAACTTTTAGTTACTTCTGAAGAAATTTGCAAATGTGAAGATGAAAATTTTAATCGTATGAGCGAACAAATTTTCAAGGGCAAGTCTGTTAAGGATTCTGTTTCCATAACAGATATAGCAAGAATACTTCGTGTCGTGACAGACTATTCTCGCTTTACTACAATGCGTACCACTTGCAAGGTTCTTCAAGATTTAGGTGTTATTGAGGCTGATATTGATGTACTCAACAACAAAGAATTACGTGAAGCTTTTGTAAAAATGGATATGTGTAAAGGATATACACCTATTGACTAAAGACGAAGACTGCCTTTAATTGGCAGTCTCTTCTTTTTTCAATCCTAAATATTCCATAGTAGTATTTGGGTTTGCGTGTGAAAGATGGTCAAGGATTTCTTCCAACTCTGGTTCTGTGCTTGCTTTTGCTATGTAATTTCCATTTATAAAAGCCATAGCTTCTCCTTGTGAATTCTCCACAGAAATATCAAATACCTCTCCATTTTTGTTTTTGTATTGCATAATAATTCCTCCTTCTGAGTTTGATTTTATATAAAGGTAATTAACCTTTATTTCCGTTTTTTTGGGCATAAAAATAGCACCTTACTTTTATTTGTGTAAGATGCTATAGTTTGTGTTGTTTATTTAATTTTAAACTTTTCTGACTCATCATCTGTTAAAGGTCTACCTAATCTTTTAACCTCTTCTATCATTTTTCTCCATTCAAATCTTATGCAATCTGAAGGTTCTGTTAATCTACCATCTTTTGCATGACTTTCCAAATCAATCACATTCCCATAGTAATTGTTTATTTCAGTTTCTACAAATGACATTACCTACCATCCTCTTCCTGTAACGGTGTGAATACAAGATGTAATTCCATTCCCATGCCTTCTGCTAAACGCTTTAGTGTAGATAATGATGGGTTTGCAAGACCTCGCTCGATTTTGCTTATATCTGCTTGATAAATACCTGTTCTTTCTGCTAGTTCCTTTTGTGTGATGTTTGCAATATCTCTTGCTTTTATTAAATTTTCAGCAAGTTCAACCACAACATCAATTTTCTTTTTATTTACTTCAGTGCCATCCTCCCATATATCCTCTGCATCCAAGTCTAAATCATCATTCCATGAGATGCCATAACCTCCCATATCAACTTGAACTTGATTAAACAATTCCATATCTGTTTCAAAGATTTCAAACTGTGGAAATACAGGATACAAAGTACGCATATCATAAGTTTTTTCAGTTCCGTTTTGGAACTCTACAAGTAAAGTTAAATTTTCCATCGGCTTTACTGATTTGATTTTATGTGTCATATTGCACCCTCCCTTCTGTTATTCAAGTGGTTTCAGCGTAGAAAACTGTTGCGTTTCCCACATCTTTAACAGTTCTTCTCCATATTTCAATACAAAAGTCTTGATTAGCTTCTGTTCTTTGGTCGGAATATCACCCTCAAACATTTCACCATCTGATAGTGAGAACATACCTATATATTCTCCATAGATTGCATGAATATGTGGTGGATTATGTTCTTTCTGTCTAAGGTACATCTTTATTACTATTCCGTGAAATCTTGAAATTACTGGCATTTTCGTTTTCTCCTTTGTTTTTCTAATTTTATTATATAGGATATATCCTATATTGTCAATATAAAAATAGCACCCTCGCTTTCGCTTAGATGCTTTGGGTTAGTTTAGTTCGTTTAATTGTTTTTGTAATGCCTCGATTTGGGATTGCAGTTCCCTTTTTTTTAGTTCGTTTTCATCCTCGACCCATTCCATAATGTCGCCTGGTTGTACTTTGAGATATGTACATACTTTGTCTATGGTTTCGGTGTTTACGGGTCTATTTTGTGAAAATCTTGCTGGCATATTGACACTAATACCTGCGTTACATAAATCTTTCCATTGCATTTCTCTTTCTTTAAGAATATTTGCTAATTTATAAAACACTATCATTCTATCTACCTCCGTTTCAGATAAATCACCTCCATCGTATCACAATAAATTGTGATTGTCAATTATAAACCCTTCTAAAATCGTGCAACGGATTCTTTGCACACTCATAATCTGTTACAGTTTCATTATAAATCCGTGAACCACCTCCACCAGATTTATGTCTTCTATCGTGACGCATCATTTGGGTGTAATTTTCTTTTCGCCCTCTCCGTTTGCGTTCACATTTTCGATAGTAGTCCCACATAATTTCCTTATAGTCTCCCTTTAAGAACGTGATTACCCACTTCTTTTCTGTTGGGATATAACAATGTACCTGTAGTGGTTTCTTGCGTGATTGATGAAAATTTGTGCAAACTAAAACTGTCTTGTTATCAAGATACAATATAATTGAATTTGTAGGAAATTCTTTTCCGTTTACAAGGTTACAGCATCCACCTAATGTACGTGATAATTGCATAGTTTATACCTCACTTTCCTTTAACTACATAATGACTTTTGTAACAATATATTTCTGTCCAGATAAAGAAATAGTTTCACCTATTGAATAGTAAGCATAACTACTCCATTCGCATTTTTCTACTTTATTAATAGAGCATAATTCATATTTATACATTTTCATTCTCATGATAATTCCTCCATTTCTAGTACAATAGTGTACACTACAAAAGGACAGAGTTTTCGCCCTGTCCTTCTAACTGTACGCTATTTATTAATCTACTTTTGCGTTACCAAGTGCTAATTCTTCACAATAATCAATCAAAATTCTAATGCTATCAAATTTTGCTTTTACTACTTCTTTTTCCGATGTGTTTTCCTTAATGAAATTCATATTATCATTAAGTGCATTCATATTGCGTTCAAAAGCGTGTAATGTCTTTTCGTTCACAAACCTCACCTCCTTCCTTGTATCATATCATAGTTCCCCTACTATGCAAAGTAGTGTTTGATAACAATGTTACTAATAGTGCTGGCAAGTCCAGAATAATCGTAAGATACTTCACCTGTCTTACGATTCTTCTTTTCTTTTACAAGTGTATTGATTTTGCGTTCCTTAAATGTTACAACACCTTTTTTATCTGTATCAAATTTGTTGCTAAACCCCTTAATATAGCAGTCGTTCAAAAGTTTCTTGTCGTCTGCGTTGATTTTTACACGTGTTTTGCTGGTGTAAACAGTTTCAAAAGGCAAGGAAAAAGTATTCTTGATGATAGATTCCAGCTCGCTACTAGCCTTCTTGTATGCGTCCTTTACATCGTTTGTCATAGAAAGCTCGCCATTTTCGTTTGCCTTACTATTAATATGGATTGTTTCGAGTGCTTCATATAACGCTGGACTTTTGAAAGCTGGAATAATTGCGTATTTTACCAGCTTAGAGTTATCCCATGAAGCTAATACCCTGAGAACAGTACGCACTACATCCTTGTTGTTCCCGAAACCATTCTCATTTTTTACAGACATAGTATCTACTACTTTTGTGTAGACTTCTAGTGTGTCTGCTAGTTTTTCTTCTAATGTTTCTTTAGTAGCTCGTTCTTTTTCCAGCTTTGCTACTTCAGAATCTAGTTGTCTAGTTAGAGTGTAGTTATCATCGTCTTCATCTTCATCAATCTTATTTTTTAAAGACTTTATTTTTTTCTCTAACCGTGAGATTGCGTCTTCTGTTAGTTGAATCATCATGCTAGTTGTTTCGTGTTCTACTGCTAGCATAAATTCTTTCTTTGATTCTTCATTGATAGTTTCTGCATAAAAGTTGATGTTTAAAGTTGTCATGAATCCTCCTCGGCTCTTGATGCTATCTCCACCGACATACTAATTGTGTATGATTTTAAAATTATTGTTTGTTAGTTATAAAAGTCCTTATTGACTTTTCACTACATACAAGTTTCATCCTTTATCCACCTATATTCGCCCCAACACCAACACATAGGATTTTTACGGCTGGGAATTTGGAATTTTAACTTGTATGCACTGAAAAATGGACAGACTGGTTGCGTATTGCACTCCTGGTGTCTGTCCATTGACTTATGCAAAACCCAAATAAGGGACTTTTACAAAGTAGAATAAAAGTAAATTATAGGCATTACCCTATCAATTCACTTTTCGGCAAGTGTTACCTTGTTACTCGTCTACTTTATAAAAGTATTATTCTTTTTATTTCTTCTTTCTATAAGTTTGGTTATTGAATTCAAAAGAAATAACCGTGGTTTATCGGTTATGATTTTAATTTAATCTAAGGGTTTACACCTTACCTTAGCACTCGTACCCTAAAAAAATTTCCACGCCTAGAATATAGACTAATTTTAGAGTCGTTAGTTTATGTCTTTTCTGACATCTTCCCCCTATAGATACAGGAGGGTAAAGGCACATAGTTTATATGCTATGCAAGAATTACTAGTTCTAGGGCATACACACTTTTTCATAGTGTAGTCGAAGCCGTCCTCATAGGTTTTTTCTATCAAACCTTATAACTTTTCTATTAAATTTGTATACTGGGAACTCTATGAGATAATCCAGTAGCAACAAAGTAATTACTTACTAGTCTTTTGCTATGATTCTAGGAATTATAACAGTACCTAACTTTCATTAAATTGTTATTTTTTCCAGTTTGGGATTGATTTTGATAACTAGAAATGTTATAATAGACTTTGGGTAGACTGATTATAACTATATTTCTAGTTATCAGTGGTATGGAGTATCTATATAAGGTCGTTGTCTAAAACGTCCAGTAGATACTCTTTTACTTTTTCCAACTCGTCAATTAAAATATAATCATTAGAGTTGTTCCGTACATACCTAATAATCCCATCAATTTGTGCAATAATAAAGCTTATTGCTTTTCGAATATTATGTAATTGTTGTTCGTCCAGTGTATCACCTTCTTTCTATTAAATTTTCAAGCCATTTGTTTGGCTTGAATTAATATTATCACAACCGATTGTGATTGTCAACATTTTTTTGAAAGTTTTTTAAACTTTTTATTGAGTTGTGTTTTTTGTTGTTATTCGGTTGCTATGGTTATATGTTATCACATTAATTTGTGATTGTCAACAACATTTTTTAAAATTTTTTACGATATATTTTACTACAATAAATCACATCAGAAACCACATCACATAGTATTCAAAACTACCTCCTATCCTTAGGTAAAATGTTGAATTACCTAGACTTTTTCGAGCGGGGGTTATAAAAACTGAACAAATGTTCGTATTTTTTTCGAACGGTATAAGCTGATTCATCTACACACTAACTCAAAAATTTCAATCCACTAAAATACCACTAAAATCAACCATTTCAGCCATTTCACCTCTCAAAATCCGTTATCGTACCTCATATCGAAAAATCCTTGAAAAATCAATCATTTTTACCCCTCCCCTACCAAAAAACCAAACCAAAAATTACCCATTCCAATCCTCAACCCTTAGTAAAATTAATCTTTTCTCGAAATCACACAAAACTAACCAAATCACCAAAATTAAATACCCTATTTTTAACCAAAATGCCATTATCTAAATCCATAAAACCCTTTACAAACCAATCATTTTTCCATATTTTAATACATATAAAACACACTCAAATCTCCTCTAATACCCTCTTACCAAACTCACCCTGAGCACCAACTTAAATAAAAATACCAAATCCATATCATTTAGATACAAATCTGGTACTCATATATCACAAAAACAGTTTAATTTAACCAATTTAATTACTCACATAAACTATCTTAAAGTGTATATTCACTCAAATCACACTCATAACTACACATTCAATATCTACAATTTAAACAGCTAATATATTATCCAAAAGCACCCAAAATAACCTCATTTTAGCTAATATATTAACTATATTTATGATTGTATCGTTTTTAAAATATCTTATAAATTGACTAATTATCGTGACAAACCACATCATCAACATTTACAACAAGTCTCCCAATTAAACAGAGAAATAAATATTAGAAACCTATTAGCAACAAAATTATTTACAATAAGGAGATTTGAAATTATGAATACTTATTTAATACCAACAACAGCACCTTATGTATATAAACCATATAACTACATTTATGTGGTTTATGCCAATACATCACAAGAAGCCTATAACATTGCAAAGAATAAACTTTCAGGATATTGCACGCCACAATGGTTATCAGAATATGAATATTATCCTATAGAGTTATACAGATTTCCAAGTGATATCTTTCATGAATCTAAAAAATATGATATACTTAATCCTATATTACTTAACACGAAAGGATTTGAACATATGGCATATTTTAAAGTAAATTGGAATAATTACACAGAACAATTAATGCGAATTGCATCAACAGAAAATTGGTCTAATCCTACATATCCTAACAATGGAATCCTTACAAATTATATTGTAAAAACTTATGACAAACTTACTTCTGAGAAGAAAGTAATCATTGGACAAAGCTATGCTTTATTTAACACAGGATTATTTACTAAATATTATGAACCAATATATGCTTACCAAAAAGGAACTGACATATCATTTCTCACAGCTTATGAATTAAGTAGTCTTGGAATATCAGACAGACCTGAAAGAGCTAACTATTTTGAGAAACCAGAATTATTATTATTTGATTGGCACTATCCTATTGACGTTTATTATAAACATATTCTTGATGATGAACGAAATAAAAATAGATTACCAAAAGAATTTTTAAATAGTAATAATATGGTTAATATTCTTAATGGTGCAATAGACACAATGAAGAAACGAGTATCTTCAAATTATAAGTTGGCAATACCTCAATATTATGATGGAAAGATACAGTTATTGTTGCCGTTATGTTTAATGTCAGATGATAAACCAGATGTCGCTATTGCTGTTACAAAGAAAGAAACTTGTTATCAAGGACACACATGTTTAACGCTTGATATGGCATATAATAATGCAAGACTTATAGCTAAACCAGAAAGTAATTGGTTGTCACAATAATTACATATTCACAAATAATTTATAAGACAGGTAGAAATATCTGTCTTATTTTATACCCATTTCTCATCCCACTACCACACCACAATTCTTTATCTGCGATTTAAGAAGCTATGAGCAAAAAATCGACCCTAAAATCAACTTTTGTATCTTCAATGATAAATTCCTAGCTTAGAAACAAAAACATGAAAATCATACCCATTTTCTTAAATTTTCTTACGTATATAGACCACTCTCTTGAAAATTTACTTATTTATTAAGGAAAAATAATCTCTTCTAATAGAGAAGTATATCTTAGCTGCAATAATGTTATCATAAATAATTGTCTTAACTTTACTAGCAAAATCACAAAGTTAAAAGTTAATGTTAAATACACTAAACAATAACCCTTATACTGTCAATTTTATTAAACATAACACAACAACACTACTTGTCATATGCAAAGGAGAATAAATAATTAATCATCAAAAACCAATATGTTACTCATAACAAGTTATACCCATTATACCCTTTATGAAACTTTTATAAGGGTATAATAACTAATTTGTACACCATAGGGGTTATATTTTACATCCAGAAAAACAACACTACCTATATTACTACTGCCTGTAAAAATAAAACTCACAACAAAAATAGAAAAGAAATTATGTAGATATCAATTTCAAAAAAGGAGAAACAAATAAATGGATGAAAAGCAATATATCTTAAAACTAACACAAATTAGAGAATCAATATCTAGTCTAGTAAATGAACTATGGGAAGATACTGAAAATAAAGAATGTTTTATGAATAAAGATGAATTACAGAAACAAGTTATAGAAGATATCATTACTGGCTATGAAAATGAAAACATTTAACTTAGAAATATTTAAAGAAAAAAGGAATTAGTTATTAGAGGATAAATCGGTAAAAAGAGAATTATTACCTATGAGAACTCAAATACAAATGGAGAAGTAAATATTAGAAGATGCTTGACTTTTGCCTAACGGCATTACACCAATCGCTTGCAAAACGAAAATAAATAACAATCAAAAGGAGAATTAATTATTAGAGGAGAAAACAACCACAATAAAACACCAGCAATCACAACGAGCCAAAGCGAGTTGAAAATAATATTTATATGTAAATATAAATATTATTTATCTGTCTTTATTAAATAAGGTGTCTTTCTTTATTCTGTTCAGTTCAGGCTCTAAAAAAAGCGTCAAAATTTTGTATTGTAAAAATTTGAGGCTTTAAAAAGAGCGTTTGCTGAACTCTCGCAACAACAAAACTAATAAAAGGAGGAAATTATTATTAAGAAACAACAAGAGTATTTTACAAGATTCCCAAACAAATACATTCAAGGGAATATCAAAACTAAATATGGAGTTAGTAGAAAATTTTATATTACTTATATCCTTATTGATAAGTATAGGTCATATGAGGACTATAGTTGGATAACCATTAGAAAAGTACTTGAGTTTTATGGCTACAAGACAACTAGCAGAAAGCCAAAGGCATTTAAAGAAATATTAGATGTATTGGAATATATGGTTAATAACAAAATGATTGAAATTAAACAAGACTTAGACTCGCTCTCTTATGATACTGGTATTGAAATTAAAATCAACAAAGACGTTTTTGATGATTCTAAAAAGTTTGCAAAACTAACATCTTCTCAGTTTGACAATATTATGATGGCAGATAGCTCTTTAAATAGAGAAAACATACTTGTAGCTTTTCTCTACATTAATTCATATATCGGTTGTCGTAAGCGAAATGAAGACGGTTCTGAAAAATCCAATGCAAAAGAATATCCAGAAGCTTTCTTTAAAAGCATTGAGAAAATGTCAGAAGAATTGTCTATGTCAAAAGATACTATTAATCAATGTATAAATTTTTTAACTAATTCAACTGATGAACATGATGCTCTTCTTATAAAAAGAGAAGTAGGTAGTGTGCAACCAGATAAATCTAAGCCACCGAAAAATGTACCAAATATCTACGTTCTGAATAATGAAAGATATGAACAGGAAATTAAATGGGCATTAGAGAAAATTGTTCAACTTTATGGGACTGACAAATTTTACCCATTTGTAAAAGGTAATAATCAAAAATAGAAAGGAGAATATACTTATTGGATAGTTTACAAACTAAAGAAAGAAAATATTATGTATACAGATTTTTAAACAAAGATAATGTTATCACTTATGTCGGTAGAACTGTTGATTTATATAAGAGATTTTTACAGCATGACCATCTAAATGATGAAGTTTCTAAAATTGAATACATTGAGTGCGATTCAGAAGCAGAAATGGCGTGGAAAGAAGTTTATTATATCAATTTATATTACAACGAATTAAGCACCAATATATCTGATGTTTATCTTGGTGGTCAAATGAAAGACGTTGGTTTAGATGATAAATGGAGAAGATATAAATATCAGTATCAACCAGAGAACAAAGATATTGGAACATTAGAAAGATACAACAAATATGTTGTTGAAGTTCCTAATTATGATTATAAGGCACTTATACATATTATTGACCACGAAAAATTAAACGAGATTGGCAGAGATAAATATGCTATTACGCAAAAATGGTTCAATGACCATAGATATGATGGATTAGTAGACCAACTTAGAAGAGGTGTTATGAATTTTTTTCGCAATCTTACACCAAGAGGAAATTCAAACTCTACCCATAATAATTTATGGACAACTTATGAAGAATTTAGAGAAGAAATTAAAGGTAAGGGCTTTGGTAGGGCTTTCGTATATTTGAGCGATGATACTAAAAAAGATTATTCAGATAGAACATACCTTGCTTATTTAGCCAATAACTTCTATCCTGCTACGATGCAAAACAATTTTGAAGTTACAGAAAACCAATATGCTTTAACAGAACTTTTACAATTTATGTTCAAATCTGCCTTATCAAAAGGTGAAGAAATTTGGATATACATTCCTAGTAAAAGAATGAGGAATTTGCTAAAGGAGTGGGTTGAGAAGGACTTAAAATAAGTCCTCTCTCACCGCTTAAAAAGTAGAAGTAATTATTGTAACCAAAAACCAGTCAAATTAATTACCCACAAGGAGCGAATGACCATGACAACAAAATTTATTTTAACAACAAAAAAGGAGAATTTATTAACACATGAAAGAAACAACAAAAAATAACACAACAAACAAATCAAGTAACTCATCAATCGAAATAAAAAGAACAAAACCTTCGCCAACTCCAACTCGTAAGGAATTTCACAAATATGCATCAAATGAACTATCAGAAGGCGATTTTTGCACGAATCACCCGTCAGGATATCAGGTAAGTCGAGTTGCGCATGCGTTAAATTGGACTTATTCAAACGAGAAAAAGAGAAATAATACATATACATATTCAAATTATAGAAAAATGAAAGGATAAAACTATGAACTTAGAAACATTAAAAGAAATAAAACCATCAAGATTTAATAATGGCAAACCATCTCCTACGCTCACAGATAAGGAATGGCAACATCAATTTTTAGCAATGAAACTTTATATTACGCCATATAACAAATCAGTTACTCGTATGGGTGGTAAATTTTCAAGAGAATCAGGTAAAGAATATGAAAATAATGAATATGACGGCACTACAAATTGGCAGTCGTATTATTCATATGTCAATGATGTATTAAAAAATATCCGTGCTGGCAAACATGATTTTTGTTATTACGGTTATCAGATTGTTGATTTACTTAAATTTCATATGAATAATCTAAAGACAAAATATTGTGATGGATATTGGGAAGTTTGGTTGGAAAGGTAGGAATAAAAAATGGAAAACAAACTAATATACGAAAAATATAAAGGGTTAGATAATATTATTACTATTGATTTACATAATGACTACACAATAATTGCCATCAGTTCACAGGATAAAGAAACAAATTATTATAATGTTGAATTACATTTAAAAGAAAACACTGTTGATGAATGGAAACTAATTGAGAAAGCTGAAAATCTTGTATTCAAAGTAAATGAAAAAAGACTTAATGCTGCAATATTAAAAAAGGTTGCAAAACTTCTCAATAATGGTTTCTTTGATTATTACATTGATAGGTACGAGTATGAGTTAAAGTGTTTTGATGTTGGTAATGATATTTGCGAGAAAGAAAGATTGGAAGGTGATGTCTTATAGGAAAAGCAAAAGATTTAACTGGACAAATATCTAAGGAGCGTAAATCATCATGAGCTGTGAATATTGCAGACAAATCGGTGGAAGACACGATAATCGTTGCCCGTTAGCACCTGAATCAAGAACCAACCACTACTGCTCTATTTGCAATCAAGGTATCCAAAATGGAGAAGAATATATTAAGAATGATGATTGCGAATATGCTCATTGGGAATGTGTTGATTATACAAGAGATTTAATCGAATTTCTTGGTTATGATGTGAAAAAAATGGAGGATTATAAAATGTAGTCTGTCATCATATTTCAGATGACAGACCGAGAAGTATTAGAACATACAAAACAAATTCATATTACTCTGATTGTTCAGAGCGAAAATTTATTGAAACATTGGCGTGTTTAACAGATTTTGGTTGGTCGTTATGATTATTTAAAACCATAACAAACTCTTTTAATTCTCGGATAGCAAATATTACTATAAGTCCGATAATTATAACCGTTTCAGCCATGTAAGACCTCCTTTTATATGAATTTGTACTGCTATTCGTTCAAGTAATAGTATTGGGAATATTATATCACAGAAAGGGAAACTATGGAAACAGTAATTTTTACATTAATTGTGGTTTGGATGGGTCTTCATTCATATAACCACTATCAAAAAGAGAAAATACTTATGAAAACCATTAATAAGTTAGAAGAACGCATATCTTCTATTGAATAGAAATTCTATTGACGTTTTGTTGGCGCAAAGGTCAATGGATTTATAGAAGTAATATATACAAACAAATCAAAAATCTCACATTTATTAAAAATTGAATACAGAAAGCAGGAGGAATTCGTATGAGTAAGAAATACTTATGTTTGGAATGTGGAGAAATTTACAATTCTGAACAACTTAATTTAAACCCTTTCTTAGAAGATATCTTATGTCCAAAGTCGTCTTGTTCTGGATATCTTATTGAAGTTGATGAGTTATTAATTCCTACTATCAAACTATTAAATGATAAAGGTTATATAACTAATTACTGTTGTTCTGGTCACTACAGCAATCACAGTCCTCGATGTTATATCTTATTCGCTGAAGGAATTGACATTCCTAATACACCAAAGCGATTTAAAAAAGTAAAACTTGGTGATTGTCTATCGCTAGAATCGTTATATTCATCAAAAGGAAAATCTTATAGAGATTTTTACGAAATATGTGACAATGCAAAAACGTTATTAAAATGGGCAATAAGTTTGCCTGATAACAATATATAAAGGAGGAATGCTTATTTTAACTTGTAAATTAAGAAACGAAATCATCAATTGTTATGATGGAACACACAGCAAAGAACAACTTAAAAAGTGGGCAACAAAGAAAATTTTATTATGTCCTGTTTGTGATAAACCATATGAGTATTGTCATGGACAGGTAAAAACTCCATATTTTAGGCATATGAACAAAAACGAATGTGAAGACCGATTTTCTGAGTCTGAAACAGAAGAACATCTTAATGGTAAACGTGATTTATTTGAATGGATAAAAAAACAAAAAGGTGTCAACAATGTAGTTTTAGAGGGTTGGATACCAGAAACCAAACAACGTCCAGATATTATGTTTGAGTATGGTGGTAAAAAGTATGTAATTGAATATCAGTGCTCCCCTATTGCTACTGAATATGTCGAGAGACATGAGTTGTACAAAGCGTCTGGAATTACCGATATTTGGATTTTGGGAACAGATAAGTATTTAGAAAAAAGTGAAATTGGGAAAAACTTTAGGATGAAAGAAATAGAGAAACATACAGACATTTATTATGATGTTTATGGAAAATCTATCATTTCTAAGTCAATTGATATTTCAAGATTGCAAAATGTAAATATTGATGAAATGTTATATTTCTTTATGGATAGTGATTTTAGATACTATAACGAAAACAAAAGAAAACTAATGTATGATTTCATTTTAGAAAACAATTTGGTAATACGTTCTTTATCAGAAGAATACATAAGCCCACTAAATCTATTAGAATTTAATGATAATAAAATTCTAATTAAAGAAGATGCAATAAATAACATACAAAATTTTTACTTTAAACAAAAAGAAGAAAAATTATTATATCAAAATAAATTAACAAAATTATCCGATTTCAGAAAATTAATTTTTGAATATTATAGTGCAGAACATGATATTAATTTTTCATGTATGCCTAGTCAATCAGATGGATTAGGTTTTAAGTATGCAAAACAATATTTTGGGTTTAACAATATTGCTAATTACCCAACTGTTAATTTTTGCAAAATAAATTATATATATGATTCTGCGATTTATGAGAAATTAATTACAGTAGATGTTTCTGACAATGGGTTCAAACAAGTTATTTCTTTACTTGATGGGCAATTAGCAGATGAAATCAAGTTTAAAAAAGAAATAAATGATTTTGTTAAAAAGTATGAACGGCAACGAAAAGAAGAGTTTGATGACTTAAAGGGTAAATTATCGCAGTTTACAAACAAACCAATATATTTGCTTTTCAAAGAGAATAATAATAAATTACCGTCTAATATTAGATTTAAATTTTTTGAAGGTACATCTGATGATTTGCTAGTGGTAATGAGATGTTTGTACAAAGATTTGAAGTTTTTAAAGGAAAAGAACGCAAACAAATATGTATTTATGATACCGAGAAAAAAATGGAGAACTTCTTCAACTGGTCGTTCGCAATATAAAGTTTGGAATCATCCTCGTGAAGTAATATCGGATTTTGAAGAATTGGGATTTACGGTATTAACATACGATGACTTGATAACGGAGGTGAAATAACATAATAAATAGACCACTATACACAAGAAAGTATCATTCTGGTCGTCTCAAAGAATTTGGATACGATATCCACAATACATTTGATGAATCAAAGAGTCTTAATGAGATTATTGGATTATCAGACAGTCAGATACTAAAAACTATACGAGATGTTCAGAATAGAGTTATTGATAAGCAGAAACTTGAGATTCTTATCAAAACTAGAGATATGTATAGAATGAAACTTACATATCAACAGTCTAAAAAAGGTATTTCTTCTGCTACCGCTATTGCTAAGAAATTGAAAACTATTAAGACAAAAAATACATTAACAGAACGATTAAGAAAAAAGTATATTGATATTTCTGTTAATTCAGATGAGGCAAAACGCATCCAAGATAAAATCAACCGTATGCTTTTTAATCCTGATTATGTAACAGTAGTTATGGATAATCTAAAGCAATACGATTATTTGTACAATAATGGTTTTACCATTAACAATGAAAAGTATAAACGTCTTAGTTGTGGAGCTGGACAAGCCAGAGTTTCTACTGTTGTATTTGGAAATGAAAAGATTATTCCTAAAACCAAAGAAAAACTTAATAATGGACGTGATTTGAATAAAAAGTTTTCGCCAAGTAAGTTCAATGCATATTTCGGATTATATGGTTCTGCCACTAAAGAAGTTAGTGAACCTAAGTTTATTGTTGTGAAAGATTACGAAAATACTACTTCTTTCATGGCAAATTATGTGATTGAGAATGGTTGGGGTGTGGATGATACTATTATTCAGAAAGAAATCAAAGATACTCCTATGAACAGGACTGATGGTATGGGGCTAATCTCTTATCGTCAAGCTGCTATATGGGCAAAAGAAATGGGATTGGATTATGTACCATCCCAGTTCTGTATTAGGCAAAGTTATCTTAAAGGTATGGTTTGCGTGTTCCCTATCCATGAATTCTGCGAAGAAGTCAATGGTGGAAATTATTTAGTAGATACCATTTACAAAGACAAGGATGGAAACTATATCAAAGCAGACCTTAGAGATTATGACCTCATTATTAGCGAATCTCAATTCAAACTTTGGGATAGTTTCGACTCTGTTGATACATATATAGAAAATTGCCATAAAAATAAATTAGATTGGCGAGTTGCGTTGGTATCCCCTAAAGAAGCAAAGAGAATGTTGAAACTGAATTACCAGTTTATACAGACTTTGAATTTGAATAAAGAGGATATTGAAAAACTTGCAGAACAGTTTGTCGAGTGGATTACAAAGGTTTCTTATGATGATGCATATTATATGTTGCTCTTCTTGCTTGGTGTAAATAATGACACTGAAAAAATCAATAATTTCTTATCAAGTAGCGAAGTATATTGGATTAAGGCTTTGATTGCTAACAATAATGTGAAGAATGACAAATATATTCGTACAAAAGTAAGAGAACTGATTAAAAAGAAGATTGAAAATGGTTGCAAGGGAGATATTTATGTTGATGGGAACTTTCAAGTAATTGTTTCTGACCCATATGGATTCATGCAACATGTATGTGGATTGCCTGTAACTGGACTTCTCAAGAAAGGTAAATCATATTCTAACTATTGGAACGAGCGAGGCGTTACACAAGTAGATGCAATGCGCTCCCCTCTTACATATATGTCAGAGCATGTAATATTGGATTTACAAAAGGACGAAGAAACCGAAAAGTGGTATCGTTACTGTAAACTTGGAATCATCCTAAATTATCATGGACATGAAACCTTTAACTTCGCAGGCAGTGACTTCGACATGGACATTTTAGCCACAACTCCTAATAAAACCATGATTAAAGGTGTTTATAGAGATGAATTACCAGTTGTATATGACGCACCAAAGCCAAAAAAGATTGTGTTCTCAGATGACGATTTGTATGAATCAGATACATTCTCGTTTGGTTCTATCATTGGTTCTATTACCAATAAGTCAAGCAATGGATACGCTAAATTACCATTGATTGAAAAAGAATTTGGTAAAGACAGCCAAGAATATAGGCTTGTAAAATCTCGTTTACAACAGTGTTGTAAGGCGCAATCGGCACAGATTGATAAGGCAAAGATTGGACAAGAAGTAAAGGGAATTCCTAAAGTTTGGATTAACAGAAATAAGATTAAGAAGAATAAAAAGGGAGAAGTTATTGATAGGCATGTTGACAGAAAGACTTTGTACAACAACACTCTACTTGATAAGTATCCATACTTTTTCAGATATGTTTACAAGGATACCAATAGGGATTATAAAAAATATCTTGATGAGTACAACATAATCTGTAAACAGAAATATAAAATGGATTTTCGTGATTTGGAGAGGCTTGAACGAAAAACTAAGGAGCAGAAAGAATTTATTGCGAATTTTTATGAGTTTTGTCCTGTGTTAATTAGTGATAGTCCTATGAATTTACTCTGTAAGTATATTGAAAGTATCAATTTTGGTATTTCGCAGAAGACAAAAGTAGATGCAGAATTGTTTGACTATGAGATTTACAAGCGAAGTGAATTTGAATATATGGATTATTACGAAGATGTAAAGTTCGCTATTAAAGAATTCGTTTCAGAACAAAGAAGTATTATTATAGCCAATAGTGTTGAGGATGAATATGAAAACTCAGATGATGACCACGAAATTTATTTGGATACAACATCTGAAGATTTATACGACAGACTCAATAAGATAAATTGCAATCCTTATATCATTGTTAATTGTCTTGTAGATTATTTTTACAAAGAGAAATCTAAAAGCAATAAGGATTTATTGTGGGCAACCTATGGTAAGTATATCTACAAGAACATTGTTGAAAATACTGGAAAAACCACTACCCTATTCCCAATGCCTTGTAGTGATGATGAAAAAGGGGATTTGCAGTATCTTGGTTATAATTACAAATTACAGGAGGTAAAGTTATAAGTTTGGATTACAAATACACTGAATTAGATTACGCAAAGAACATTTATGAAAACGGTTTTCAGTCGGAACAACATAGACCGACTGAACTCCGATTAGTTGCAACATATATGAGACGTGTTTTAGATTATAAGCCAAAGAAACTTCGTGAAGAAGTGTATAATTGGTGTGAGTCTCATATTGTTGGTTATAAGAGAGAGTTGTATTATAAGAGAATTAATTCAGCAATCAACAAAGCATGTCAGAAAGGTTCTATGTTAGTGAATGTTGAGAGCGTTGATTTTTATAAATATGAGATGGATTACATAAATGGTTTGTACATTATGGGTGATATTGATGACCAAGAGGAATCTGAATACTCATACGAGTGTAAAAAACTGTTGTTTACTCTTCTATTTAAGATGAAAGTCAATAAATTCATCACAGAAACTAAAAGTACAGATGAGGACTTTGAATATAAGGGAAAATACTTCAAAGGTGGTCAAAAGAAATATACTGAATTAAAAAAACTCGCAAAACTTCCTGAAAAAGTAAGGATTAACGAAGATATTGTTAATACCTTATGGATAAACGGTCTTGTATCTCCTATGTTTAATGGTCTTGTAAAACTCAATTTTATGGAAGAAATTTATGAGATTGAAAAGAATGAGGGTTTAGATACCACTGTTGTTCTACAGATAAAAGACTATAATTGTGTTGGTTGGTATTTTGACCATTACAATCAGGATAAGAAAATTGCTTTTTGTAAAGAATGTGGAAAGATTTTTAAGAGGCGAAGTACTAATGATGTTTACTGTAGAGACTGTGTTGATAATGTTAAGTATTATGAGCCAATAGAAAATAAAACCATTGTGTGTATTGATTGTGGCAAGGAAGTTGAAATTGATTCAAAAAACACAAAAACTTGTAGATGTGAAAAGTGTCAACAAGAAGAAAAAAGACGAATTGATAGAGAATATAGGCGCAAAAAGAGATTGTCGAATTAGCAATTTTAAAGCAAGAAATCACTGAAACCCTTGTAAAATAAGGGTTTTCGGCACTTTTTAAAATTTTCTATCTTATGGAAGGAAGATAGATGTTTAAAAATATGACAAATCTTTGAGAATCGCAAAGTTGTATATTTATATCTTCCTTCACATTTATTTTATTTGTACTTAGAATTTATCTTCTATTGTTTAATTACAGGATTTGTACCCACTATCCTGTTAAACATATCATTCTTCATAATTCTGAAAATACAGAATAAAAACTTGTCTAATGGACACCTACATATAAGTTTTGTTGCTGATATAAATGGTTATATCAATAAGTCAACATCGGAGTTATGTATGTAGACACTAAATTGAAAATATTAGTTGAGAATAAAAGGAGCGATTGAAACTATGAATTTAAAAGAAAGTTACCGTTACGCAAATTACCTTGATAACCTTTTAAGCACCGCTTACTCTTATCTTCGTAATAAGGGATTTATCACTACTACTAAACAGAACCATTTGCGCTCCAAAGCAAATAGTGATGCGCAGGATGAGGTTATTGATGTTCAGAAGCCATATGATGTGGAATTCACACCAAACAATGTCATTGATTTTATTGTAAAGGTGATTGATGAAAAGGAAGGTCTTTCTAATGCTATTGCATTAGCAAAGGCTAATACTGAAATCAATATCGACAATGCTATTGCAATGAATAAGAAGAAACAGGGATTTGTTTCTGTACTGAATGGTATGGTTAGTATTAAGGCAAGTGAAAAGCAAACTACTGGCAGAGATTATAAATTCGATGTTAATGGCGAGCAGAAACCTTATACCTACAATGTAACTGAAATTACTTCTATTGATTTTGATAGAGATTCTGTTAAAGGATTGATTAAGAAATACAATAAGGTATGTGATGAAGTATCTGCTAAGTTAGATGAGATTGAAATCACTACTGTTGTTGAATTTAATCCACAGTTTGACATCAATGATACATTTGAGGATTTAGTAGGTTAATCCCTACCACTCCTCTTCTATCAGACATTTAAAACAGGGCTGAGATTGACTTTTGTAATTGTCAATCGCTTTAGACGCAGATAAAGTATGATGCTGCGAGGTTGATATTGACCAGATAATATCAAAATGCAAATAGTAAAAACAACTTTTGAAAGTTTACTACATAAATCTCACAGATTCAAGTAATGAAAATGGTTGACGTATGTATAGGTCAAATTATCAAATATTAACGATGATTGCCATGCGTGTTGTGATTTGCTATTTCGATAATTTGTAATTTTGACAATTTGATATATTGATATTTTGTTAAGTCTTCAAGCGTTTCGTCATTCGTGGAGGAATAAAAATTATTGGTAGTGCAAGGTAACTCTTGCGATTAGATAATATAATACTGTAAATAACAGTAAGAAGAATATTCTTAATAGATTGTTGAACAAAATATGATGGTTTTAATGATTTAATTTAGAACGATAAAGATGTCTATATTCGTGTAGATATAACAAATTGGTTGAAATTGCGAATGATATTTCAGTTCTGTTTTAAGTGTCTGATAGATTTTGAAACTTTTCTTTTTCTCTCCTTTCTTTGCAGGTGGTAGCATTTATATCATATAAGTGTTATCACTTGTATTCTTAAATATTATAGTGAAATGACGAGCAATTGGAAGCTCACTTAACTTTATGTTAAGAGTATGTAGATTCGAGTTCTACTTTCACAATTTCGTTACATTTTGTAACAATGGCTGGTTTCGGGTCATGGTCTTTACGACTACAATAAGCATGGTGACATGTATAAAGTGGTATCAAGTATTTAGATACTGCGACTCTGTAAGGAGTTTGACGGAAAACACATACAATCTATACCTAACCTTAGGTTACAAGAGACAATATCTGTTGGCGTAACTTGGTTAGGTAGGTGTTCTGAAAACTGTGGGCACTGAATTAACATGGAAACATGGGGAAAGATTGGTGGGTATTAGGTGTAAGAACCGCAAGTTCAAATGCTTAATATATTATAGACGAATATCTCACTCGAAAGAATTGGTAGGAATCTATGAAGCAATCCGATAGCAAGGAAAGCAGGATGGTGATGAATGGGCGGTACTCAAAAGGTACTGATGTTCAAATATACACCTCATCGTCCAAAAATGTAAATACATACTTTTGAAGAATAAAATATTTAATTACAATACTATCAAATATTAAAAGTAAACTAACAAGCGAAAGTGTGTATGACTGTAAAGAGAAAAACAACTTATTGTTCTGCGATATGAACACGCATAAAACTCGCAAGGTAATATGTGAAAAAGTACAAGTAGGCGCAACCGTAATAGCCTGCAAGCTATGAACCTCGCAAGGGACGATGTACTGAACGGAAATTTATAATACTTTACAGTAAGAGTTTGCCGATAGCCACTGAAATCGGTGTTGTTCTTAACTACAACTTAATCGGTTGTGTGACAAGTCATTTCCAACGATGGCAGATGTTAAGGTAGCAAGTCAAATGTCTCAGCTTGTAAAATGATTATAAAAATCTTGCACTTAGGTGTGAGATTTTTTATTTTCTTGTGTCTGTAGCTCAGTTGGTAGAGCATTCTACTTTTAATCGAAGGGTCGCAGGTTCGAGTCCTGTCAGACACATTATCACTCTTCTACTATGAAGAGAATATAAAAAAAGAAAAGCGGTGAAAATTATTTTAGTAATTACTAAAAACGAAGCTAAGAAATTAGCAGAAAAAGGGTTGAAATTTCATAAAGACCTATTTACAGGTAAATGGAAACGTAGACATTATTATCTCAGAGACGACTGGGATGGCGAAAATATTAAATTGCTGAACGAAATTCGTAGCAATATTGTTAAGTAGGTTTTGCCTATGCCTACACGAAAAGACTTTAAAGTAGAAAAATGCTTAGATTGTCTGCGTATTACAAGAGTTGACATAGAGGGTGATTTACATACTCATGTAAAGAGCAAACAATTAGCAGAAAAGATTATTACAAATGTATGTAGTGAGAAAATACCACTACACTCTCACTCTCGTACTTTAGAAAGTATGAAGAGATTAAGCAATGATGAAAAGTATATACAAAAAATTGATGAACTTCTTCAGACACGGTTACAGAAAGGTAAGAAACAAACTTATCTTAATGTTGGATTGAAGAAGTCTTTTTAATTTATGAATGAAAGGAATGAATTTTTTATGGCAAAATCACAGCTATCAAAAACAAGAACTATTACAGATAAGGTAAGTGTAAAAGGTATGTTATCTGAAGATGGCACTACTATTACATATACAGACGAAAACAAGATTGAACAGGAAATTACTGTTGCAGATTGTTTAAATACTTTCAAGGGTAAACCTATTGATTTTAGTGTATCTATTAAATCAGAGGATGAATTACCTGACGATGAAGAATAGTCAGAGAGTAGGTGGACTCAATTAGTGATTTTACAAGATTAGAAAACGAGAATTACCACTCTTATATTTGGCGTATGGACGAGTTGGTTCAATCTGGCAAATATCAAAATTGGAAAGAAATTACCCCTATGATAAACAAAGAACTGTTTGATGAAGATGAAACACAGTATCGTGATGAAAGCGCATATCGTAAAGCAGTAAAGTACGCAAGAGATTTCTATGAAGCTGGCGTGTTTGGAAATAACGAAGACGAATATTTTAAGAAACTTCAGTTAGAAAGACAATCTCTTGAAAAAGAAAAGGTGAAAACTCGTGATGAGAGAAATGAATTAAGACGTGTTATTCGTGAGGAAGCTCGTAAAGAAAGTTACAAGGAACAGATTTTACGCAGCATTTCTGAATATCACTGTAATCCACTCTCTTATGATGAAAATAAGCAATTTACTGGTATTTTGAAGACAGATAATGATTTGATTATTTCTTGTACTGATATTCACGCAGGAATTGAGATTGATAATTATTTTAATAAATTTAACGAAGATGTATTAAGAGATAGATTTAATCAGTATTTGGATAAGATTTTTGAAGTACAGATTAGACATGGTTCTGAAAATGCCTATGTGATTTTATCGGAGTTGGTAAGTGGTATCATTCACAATGAACTTCGTATCGAAAACAATCAGAATTTAATTGAGCAGTTTTTATCTGTGACAAATTATATTTCACAGTTTTTAGCAGAATTGAGTTATCACTTCAATACTGTAAATGTATATGTATGTCCAGGTAATCATTCAAGGGTAATGGCTCGAAAAGAGGAGTCATTAAAAGGTGAAAACATTGACCACCTTGCTATCCCATTCTTACAGGCAAAATTACAGAATTTCAAAAATATCAAGTTTAATACCAATGATATTGAAGAATCTATTGCAATGTTCAATGTCAGAAATAATGTAGTTATGAGTTCTCATGGTGATAAGGATTCACCAAGTAATGTTGTACAGAAGTTTACTCTTCTATTTGGTATCCGTCCGTCTTTAGTGTATTTGGGGCACAGACATACTAATGGATTGACTACTGTGTATAACACAAAAGTAGTCGAGTCAGGTACATTATCGGGAACAGACAATTACGCATTAGACCTAAGATTACATAGTAAGCCATCGCAGACTATTTCTGTTGTTACAGAGAATGGATTGGATTGTTTGTATGATGTGAAATTTGAATAATATTCTCCCACCATCCACTGCCGAGTATAGTGACCGACACTACACGAAAGGCATAAATTTAAGCAGTGGACAAGCTATCTCGTAGGAAACCTACGCCAATGGCTACAAACGTGTTCAATTCTTCCAAATCTAAGGCGTTTGTAAGCATTAACATGAACAAGATATGGATAAACACATCTATTCATGAGCATCACCTTACCTTTCATAATGATTGGTAGGTGGGAGAACTTTTATATTATAACATAAAAATTAGATAGTAACAATTAAATTGTTATTAACGAAAAATAACGTTACATAGACCAGAATCCGACTGGCATTTAATAAACGAAAACAACCTATGGTTAATTTGGCTGACGAAGCCACTATGGAGAGTGGTGTTACTACTCTCCTATTTCACAATCAATGCGGTAATATTGCATAAAACAAAACTATGTATATTAATTGCATAACTTAAAAAAATATTTGAAAATAAAGGAGATTATTAAACAATGAATAAAACAGATTTAATCAAAACAGCGGCTAGTAAAATTGAAGGAGCTACACAAAAAGATATTGGAATTACACTTGATGCAATTTTAGAATCAATCAAAGAAGAATTAGTATCTGGTGGTAAAGTAGCACTTGTAGGATTCGGAACTTTTGAAGTAGTTGAAAGAGCTGCTAGAACTGGTAGGAACCCTCAAACTGGGGAAACAATTGAGATTAAAGCCTCTAAAGCACCTAAATTTAAGGCTAGTAAAGTGTTGAAGGATGTTGTAAACGCATAGGATGGTGACTGATAAATGATTTACAATTACAAATCAGATGAAACAGTCCAAGATGTAATTCTTGAATGTTTCTGCCCTCTTATTGAAGATATTGCAGACGAATATTCTACTCTTCGCAGATATGAAGATTTAAGCATTTATACACCTTCTTATATAGCGAGAGAACTTATCGGCAGAATATTAGAGGAAATTGAGGACGTATGGGTTCATACAGAATCACATACTGATTTACTTTACAATGACGAAAATGAAGTTGTTATTACTATTGCTAATGACGGAATGATTTTCATTGAAGTTGCAAGAGGTAAAAACGGTCAGTTAAAAGACAATTCTGATTGTACTTTAACTTATGTATATGATGGATTTAGCAAGAAGGATATTGATATATTATCTGCTAGTGGCGAATCTATCTTAGTTTTTGGATTTGAGGAAGATGAAATTGAGGATGACACTGATGAAGATACATTAGTTGAATATTCGCAAGATAAGGATGGAGACACTCACGGTTTTACGGTAAGTAAGCCCGATGATAATGGATACTCTTCTTTCAGTTTTTATAGTTCTGAAGAATTGACTAAGGAAGACATTAATACATTATTAAAAAGATTTGGGTTTTAATATTAGGCTCTACTACTTTCATCGGTAGTGGGGCTTTTCTTATGTATTCCAAACGAAAGGAGGCAACTATGGACGGCAAAAATGCAAAACGAAGTGATGATATAACACCTGAAATGTGGGCGACAGTTAATCCAGAAAATAGGGAGATGGTTGAAGAATATCTTGCCAACCAAGCAGAACTCGCTATTAAAACAAAAGTCAGTTATGAATCAGCACTCAAAATCTTTTTCTATTGGGTAAAAGAGAATTTAAAGGACAAGAGTTATCTTGAAATCAAGAAGAAAGAATTTGCAAGATATTTGAATTGGTTAACTAATAGAGGTCTATCTGATTCTGCAATTCGTATGAAGAAATCTTCTGTAAGTGCATTTTGTAATTACATTATGATGATGTACGAGGAGGAATATCCTACGTTCCGAAATTTCACGGTTGGATTAAAAGTTGTTAAGACTGGATTTGTGCATGAGAAAGTTCCTCTTACGCCTGATGAGTATGTTGCTCTTTGTGAAGAGTTAGAAAGACGTGAAGAATGGCAGAAATTGGCTTACTTAGTATTCTCCTATAGTACAGGCTGTCGTAGAGCTGAAGCCAGACAGTTATTAAAAGAGGTTGTTAATTATGAACCTAAAGAGAAGAAAATTAAGATAGTTGACGAAGATGGAAATGAACAAGAAGCGGTTTCAAAATCTTATCAGACACATACAATTCGTTGTAAAGGTGCTAGTATCGTTGGAAAACCACGAAAGTTGAAGTTTGGTGAAGATGCTATGCAATGGATGCAGAAATGGCTTGAAGTGCGTGGCGAAGATGATTGTCCTTATATGTTTGTTATCAAACAGAAAAATAATGGTTCTGTTCGCCAAGTTGGAGAAGATACATTTAATGGTTGGTGTGAACGATTATTCGCCAAGATTGTTGGTCGTAGAGTGCATCCCCATTTATTTAGAGAATCAAGAGCTACCAACATTGTCGTATACGAAAAGAAATCGGCAGAAGTTGCTCAGAAATTACTTGGACATAACGATGTTTCTACAACAAAAAATCACTATATTATACGAAATGATGAGCTTGACGAGTCGGATGAGGCATTTATTTAATACCAATAAATCTCCAATTCTAAAGCTAAACTTGTCACGATAATTGACCATTAATCGTGAATTTATATGGGATGGCATAATCCCCACTATGACAATTTTGATATTGTGATGGCATAATCACAGAAGTGGAAATCAAACTATATCCTTTGTGTAGGAATAACTGTTATAGTCGGTCTTATATAAAACTGACTGGTACTGTTTTATAGGTAATGGATAAAGTTGTTACTGAATTTTAGGGTATCAAATATATATAGGGGTATGACTACCCTATTCTACATCAAATATCAGCCACTGATAGATAAGACTGCAATCTACTATCAGAAATTAACCTATTCTAAGTTGTGATAACTTGCAGTGTTATTACAAAGCATTGGATAAAACAGGACAGGTTTAGCTTAGTGTCACCAATGCAAATTATTAACAAGAACAGTTGGTTACCGCCGCCCTTTGCGGAATTCGTAGGTGAAAATCCTACCATGATACCCTTTGTATCGTGATTGGTAGTGTTTATGTTGGTCGTGTTCCGCTACGTTAAGGCAGATTATGAACAAAAATCTTTGCAATTTTTACTGAGGCGGTACGTGTATTAAATCAGATTTGAGCTTTTGATTAATTTGGGAAGACATCTTATATTTTATTTATGGACTTTTAAGTGTAAGAATATAAATAAAATATAGCATTGGGAGATGTGGTGACATCATAGTATGGGTTTAATGTCACATAGACAATGTAGAACAATGACGATTGTTTAAAAACTGGATATGCGCAAGTCCGAAAATAGCTAGTTGGATACTTTACGCTATATTCGCATAATATTGTAAACCATTTGGCTGATAACCAATTGGCAGTGAGAATTATCAACTCACATATTATGCGTTTAATTTGGAAGAGAGGTTACTGTTGGTTGTGTATCGGCAGACTGTAAATCTGTTCCCTCGTGGTAAACATCGGTGGTTCGATTCCATCCTCTTCCACTTTTACTTAGGTATCTTACTTAAAATCAACTCTCTCAGCTTCACCTGATACCTATCAAAATGCTTAGACCAATCAAATTCATGAGTGTTTTCCGAAATCAGACCTTTCAGATTGTCCAACTCATCTTTCTTGGTTTTATGCTTAAACATAATAGGCAACTCATTAACCTCATTCTCATAAAACAAAATAGTTGCAATAATACAATCCTTATTAGGAAACAAAGCAACCAATTCTTGTTTTGTGCCAAGTACGATTTCAGCAATGCCTACTACTCTATTAGAAATCATTGCTTTTCTGAATAGATTATATTGTTCTTCACCATCCATTTCAGGAATGAGGTAATAGGATTTATCTATAAGTAAATCGCTAATTTCTCGTGATTTGCAGAAATGTTGAATTTTGAGGATTTTATCTTTGTCTGTTGTTATGGAATTTATATCAGATTCCTCAAGGATAATAAATTTGTCAGGCGAATTGGCATAACAATAGCCCTTAACAATATCCTTATTGGTAATTTCCTTATCACATGATGGACAATATTTTCTATAACGGACTCTTTCTTTAGAATCCTTGCAGAGTTGATTTAATTCAATGCTACTGTCGTAGCTTATCTTAAGCATTTTGACAGGAATATATAAATTGGAAAACTGTATTGCAGTTTTATACGAAGCGTTCATTGTGCTATCTCCTATTGTTATTTGGAGTTAGTATGTGGAGAAATTTGAAAATTATAACTAAGGAATGATAATTATACAAGATGAAGTATTAGAATTTATTCATCGTAGATTTCCCATAGAAAGTCATTTTCTTGATGGTAATTGCTACTACTTCTCTTATCCTTAAAGATAGGTTTAAAAGCAGTAAGGTGATGTATGACGTGATAAACGGTCACTTCGTAACCCTTATAGATGGCAAATACTACGATTGGACAGGTATTGTAGAACCAGATGGATATCTTGTTGAATGGGAACATTTTGATGAATACGACAGTTTACAGAAACAAGTAATCATTCGTGATTGCATTATGTAGAAAATGAGAGCCATAAAAGATAGCTCTTTTTGTTATGTCTAAATCGGTTACGAGAGAATCATTAACTTCACTAGTTAGTAGCCGACTCAAAGAGGGATAACAAGGACTTGCAAACCTTGTGAATGGTAGTACCTCGTTTCCTACCACCCTCTTCTATTACAAAATATGATGAAACGAGGAGAATCGAGGGAAAATGAATGGGATTAATTACAAAAGAAGTTGAAGTCGGTCTTGGTGGTAAAAATATTAAGTATTATGAAAATTTAGGATATAAAATACCTAAATACAAAAATGAAAATGGGAAGATGGTTGTAAAACGTGGTGAAAAGATTAAGGTCTCTGTAAATCATTTATCAAACGGAAGTCAAGTGTTAGTAGAATATAAATGTGATAAATGCAATCAAATTTTTAAAACAAGATATGACGATTATTTGAAACATAATAAGAATGGTAAAATGTATTGTTTATGTTGTGTTGGGAAGAGATGTTTAACGAAGGAATATACAAAAAATATTAATGAAGAAGATAATAAAAGGAGATTTAGGTTATATAAGTCTAGTAATAATTATTGGAATCGTCCTATTACAGAAAATTACAATTTGTTTATTAAAAAAGTTTTAAAAAGAGATAATTATCTTTGTCAATGTTGTAGTTGTTCATCTAATTTAGAAGTCCACCATCTTGATGGTTATAATTGGTGTGTAGAAAAAAGAACAGATGAAACAAATGGGATTACATTATGTCATGAATGTCATGCAAATTTTCACAGTAGATACGGGAGAGGTGACAATACAAAAGAACAATTTGAAGAATGGATTGGTAGAGCAATGAATGATTTAGAAAAATATAATGGGACTTTACCTACAGCAAGAAAGATATATTGCATAGAAGAGGATATTATATATGATAATGCTCAACAAATCATGGATAAATGGCATCTAAAAGGAAATAAAGAGATATATAAAATGTGTTCTCATTATGGAAATGTGAAATCAATTAAAAATAAACATTTGTTGTGGTTAGATGAATATGAAAATATGACGTTGAAAGATATTGAATTATATTTAGAAAGTTGTAAACGAAAAAAAATATGAAAGAAAAACAGTTGCCGATAAACCTTCAAAAAACATTGTCGAAGTTTAATCGGTTTTTATTTTGCTAATAAATCGGTTATGATAATCGGCAAAATGAAAGGAGGAAAATATAAATGGCAAAAGTAAATATAAAATATTCAGACTATCTCAATGACATTACTGACGAGATTTCTTTTGAATTATTAACTGATACGATTCTAAAATTAAAATATAATGAAGAAAACTCTGCTCTTGTAATGAGTATGGCAGATAAAATCACTGATAATACAGAATTACATGGTAGTCTTGATTTAGATGGATTAAGCACTTTAATTAAAACATTAAGTATTATTAGAAATCAGATTAAACAGAAAGGATAATAACTGTTTGAAATAGATAGGCTCGCAATCCCATTAGCTTTAGCTGATGGGTAAAGAGCCATCACAAATAGAGAATATATAAATAGGAGGTGAATAGACAATGATAAAAACAATTCGAGTAATGTTACTCCCCAAATAACAAACAAAAGACTAAATTATTTCAATATGCTAATACTGCCCGATTTGCTTACAATTGGGCTTTAGGCAGAGAACAAGAGAATTATAAAAATGGTGGAAAATTCATATCTGATGGAGATTTACGAAAAGAATTTACACAGTTAAAGAAAACTTCTGAATATGCATGGTTGAATGAAATTGATTGTGACGTACCAAAACAAGCTATTAAAGACGCTTGTGAATCTTATAGAGATTTCTTCAAAGGATATACAAAACATCCACGTTTTAAAAGTAAAAAGCATTCTATTCCCAAATTTTATCAAGACAACATAAAAATAAAATTTACTGATACTCATGTAAAATTGATGTTAGTGGCTGGAAAAGGCAAAGCAAGTAGTAAAAGAAATCAAAGATTTTGTAGAGTTAAACTATCAGAATATGGGCTAATACCTATAAATGCTAAATACATGAATCCTCGTATAAAATATGATGGTATAAATTGGTGGATTACTGTTGGCGTTGAATATAAAGATTCTACTGCTCACTCATCAAATGATGGTATTGGAATTGATTTGGGGATTAAAGATTTAGCAATATGTTCTGATAAACCAAAATATCAGAACATAAATAAAACACAAAAAGTAAAGAAATTAGAGAAAAGAAAACGCAAGTTACAGCGTTCCATATCAAGAAAATATGAACAAAACAAGAAAGGAGTAAGTTATTGTAAAACAAGTAACATTATAAAAAGAGAAAAAGAACTTTTAAAAGCAAACCACAGACTAATGAATATTCGTCAGAACTATTTACATCAGACAACATCTGAAATTATAAAACGAGAACCAAGTTTTATATGTATTGAAGACTTAAATGTAAAAGGAATGATGAAGAACAGACATTTATCTAAAGCCATACAACAACAATGTTTCGGAGAATTTAGAAGACAAATTGAATATAAATCTGTATGGAATAATATTCCTGTTATTATAGCAGATAGATGGTTTCCGAGTTCTAAATTATGTAGTTGTTGCGGAAATATCAAAACAGATTTAAAACTATCAGACCGTATTTACAAATGCGAATGTGGAAATGTGATTGATAGAGATTATCAAGCAAGTTTAAATCTGAAAAGATATGGAGAGATGACTTTAGAACAATCTGTAATATAACACATTCAAGTTGATACAGATATGTACTGATACGTTAGTCAGGAATTTACGCCTATGGAGTGTACAAGAACTTGTGAGTAGTACGTCAGAAATGATTATGAAAGCATATACGATGAAGTGTAAGCGATTCAAAACAAGGCGTATGGTAAAGGCGATACGCCTTGTTTTGAATCGCTTACCGATGAAGTAGGAATGAAACATAAAAGTTTATAGCTTTTTATAAGTTTTCAGTAACGGAACGGTATAAATAATGAATCTTTTAATCACAAACGATATTGACGATAATGTTTTCTCTACTACTATTTCTGTTAAAGAAATGGGAAGCTCAGAATTAACAAATGAGCAAGAAATTGCTATCTGTAAAGACTTTCCTAGAAAGGTTATCTTCAAAAATTTAGATTTCACAGGAAAATTCAGTGTTGTAGATAATGCTCCTGTATTGACAAATGGTAACGATGATGAGGAGGTTACTCTTACTCTTACAAATCAGGAAATTTCAGTAGATGAAAATTTTGTTGCTACATACAGAACAGATATGAAGAAAGTTGCTGACAGTGAACTTGGTGCAATTCTTAATACAAAAGAATTAGTATGTCAGGCTAGATGTTTGTTATTTACTTCTGTAGTAAAAGCAGAATTAAAGAGAATCTTAGATGATATTCGTGAAAAAGCAACATCATTCACTGGTGAAACGGAAGAAATGATTTAGGTTTGTACTCATGTATATTTGGAGGGTAATCACTACTCTCCTACTATGCACCTGTAGCTTAAATGGCAAAGCAATAGTCTCCAAAACTATCAGATACATGTTCAAATCGTGTCAGGTGTGTTTTTATGAGCAAAAAAATAAATATTGAAACTAATTAACCAATCCTCCGTGGGTTGGTTTTTTATTATGCAAAAAAATCAACCCAATTAAAAATAAAAAGGAGGAATGGAATATGGCATATTGGATTGACCCTAATGCAAATAACAAATCTAATTGTAGAAGTTATGTTTGTGATTATCGTACAGACATTGATAAACTTCCACGTTTTCAAATTGAGGGAGAGAAACAAGATAACGACAGTGTTGTATCTCAACCTTGCTTGTGGGGAAGTGACTGTATGGTACTTGAGGATTCAAGCGTTTGGATTTTAGGAAAAAATACAAATGAATGGAAAGAAATCTATGAGGTGGCTAAATGGTGATTGATAAAATGACTTTAGCGGCTGCTAGAAAATACACAAATAAAGTTGTGGAAGGTCTTGGCGCAATCAAGGGTTCTAACACAACAATCAAATATACAACTGAAATAGACGAGGGTACAATTATTACTTTTGAATGGGTCGGAACTTCTGGAACAACAGAAACAACAGATATTCTTGTAAAAAATGGTATTGACGGAAAAGATGGTTTAAATGGAGTATCTGTTCAAGATGCAAACATAAACGATAATGGTGAATTAATTCTTACATTAGATAATGGTCAAGAATTAAATGCAGGAACTGTCACTTCTGTCAAAGGAGATAAAGGTGATTCCGCTTATGCGACCGTAGAAAAAGTTAATGATGTAACTACTATTACTTTTACAGATGTAAATGGTACAACTACTGCTGAAATTAAAGACGGGTTAGATGGTAAAGACGGAATTTCTCCAACTGTAATATCTAAAAAGGGAGACGGAATTACCACTGTTGAAATTACAGATATGAATGGAACTCAGTCTATCGAGATTAAAGATGGCATTGATGGAAAATCTCCAATAATTGAGTTAGAACGCACTGACAGTAATGATGGCGTTGATATTACTGTTACGAATGCTGATGGTACGACTTCTACACAGACTATTTATGATGGTTCTGGTGATGATGTTATCGAAATTAGTAAAGAAGAATATGAAAAATTAAGTGATGAAGAAAAGAAAGATAAAATTTTCTACATATACGATGATGAGGATGGTACTCTCACTTGGAATTCTCTTTTAGATAAGCCTTTTGAAACAATTGATGAAGATACTTTATCTGTTGAAAATGGTAAGTTAAAAGTTGGTGGAAGTTCTATTAAAAGCATTTCTATTAATGGTGAAAATGTTGAACCTGACGAAAATAAAAATGTAGATATTGATTTGTCTAACTATCAAACAGAACTAGATGTAGATGAAAAAATTACAACAAAATTAAATGAAAAAGTATTGAAAACAACCAATTTTATTGAACAGAAAACAGATATATTTTCTTGTGATTCTAGTAATGGAGTTGAACCAATAATAGAATATACAGAATGTTATTTGGATACTAAAACAGGTATATTGCATATGGATATAACAATTGTATTTGATAGTGCAACAAGTTTTACTTCTAGAACTTTAACAATTTTAGATGAAGAATGCTATATTGACGAAAATGCAATAAATACCAGTTTACTTAAATTTTATGAAGCAGAAAGTAATACATTATGGGGAACTATTAATGGTACTACTACCACTGCTCAATTAAAATTTGGTGGAAATAGTTCCAGTGCATTATCGTTTAGAATTGTAGGTGCTTATCCAACTACATCGATTTTAACTACACCTACTATTCAAGACCAAATAAATGATAGTAATGAACAGTTAAATAATTGTGTTAATAAAGTAGAATTAACTTCAGACGGAGTAAATATTGGTACTGTTAATGGTGGAGAATCTCTTGTAGTACCTATTGCCAAAACAAGTCAATTGGGAGTAGTGCATACAACATCTACTGTTACTTCGACATCTGGATTAACAGCATGTCCTATTATTAGCGGTACTCCATATTATAAGAATCCTATTAAAGTATTTAGTGCAACTTATACATTAGATGATAGTAATTATTATACAGATGATAGTAACGTATTTATTTCTATTCCTAATTTTGGAGCAACTTTTAATAGCAGTACAGTATTTAACATTTATATTTATCACTCTTATACTATGACTGCTAAAGATGGTAGTGGACCCCAAGCTACTGCTTTTATAACAGCAATACCAAATACCTTAGCTTATCCAGACAGTAGTTCAATAGTTATGGTAAATAGTACATGGACATCTTCTGGGGCTGCTGTTCCAAAAGGTACTGTAATTGCAAAACAGTCTAATGGTTCATTGTTAATTACTTTTACCAATCCAACAGATAGTTGGCAGAAATATATGTCTATTAAAGTTGTTGCTGTTTAAATTATAATTAAATTTAAAGAGATTTGTTTGTTATGCAACAAGGCTCTTTTCTTATATAAAAATTCAATGGAGGTACGACTATGCCAAGTATTTATTTGAACAATGTCAAATACAGCGGTGCTTGTTCTAAAGGCGAAAATGGCAAGAATGTCGTTGTCGCTAAGATAGAGCCTATCGTTGGTGGCAACAGAGTTACTTTTTCATATTATGATGACAATAATGTGCAACAGTCGGATTCATTGGAAATTCAGAATGGTACAGATGGAGTTTCTGTTGCAAACGCAAGAATTGAAAATGGAAACGAATTGATACTTGTTTTAAGTAATGCTCAAGAAATAAATGCTGGTACAATTACGATTGACGAAAGTAATTTGTCTCTTGGGAATTACTATGACAAAGCAGAAATTGACACATTGCTTTCAAATCAAAAACAAGAATTTGAAGAATACATAGACGAAAAAGTAATTGAAACTGTAGATACTAAAATGGATGTCGTTACAGAAGATGACATCACAAATTTATTTTAAAGGAGGACAAATTAAATGGCTGAAAAATATGTAAGCTTAGAGAGATTAACACAATATGATGGGTTAATCAAAAATTATATTAACACTGCTGATGCCAAAGCATTTAAGACTGCAAAGTTTGATGATGCTACAAGAAAGTTAAAATTATTTAAAGCTGAGTCTCCTGCTGATGACGCTACAGCAGATTTTGAAGTTGTAATTCCTGAAACTGATGTTAGTGGTCTTTTAGCTAAATTGACAGGGGTTACTGAAGGTGACGTTGTAATTGCTAATGCAGATGGAACTGTAAAAGATAGTGGAGTTAAATTAGCAGATTTAGCACTTAAATCAGAAGTCAGCACTGTTAGTGATTTAGTTGGTACTATTCCTGATGGATATGATGCTATTACAATTGCTGAATATGCAAAAGAACTTGCAGATAACGTAGCAGCAAATGGCTATGATGATACTGAAGTTAAAGGATTAATTCAAGATAATACAGACGATATTACAGAATTAGGAAATCGTGTAACAACTGTAGAAGGTTCTATTACTACTATGTTTGGTAGTGATACAGGAAAGTCTGTTAGAACTATTGCTAATGAAGAATTAGCTAAACAATTAATTGCAGAAAATGCTTCTGAAAGTCTTGACACTCTTGAAGAAATTGCTGCGTGGATTCAGTCCCACCCTAATGACGCTTCTGCAATGTCTAAAGCAATTGACGACCTTGAAGCATTAGTTGGTACTATCCCAGAAGACGCAACTGCTAATACTATTGTTGGATATATTGATGAATTAATCGCACAAGTAAAAGGCTCTGTTAAAGAAGTTAAATCTGGTACTACAAATGGTACAATTGCTGTTGATGGAACGGACGTAGCTGTTACAGGTCTTGGTAGTGCTGCTTATAAATCAGATACAGATTTTGATAGTTCGGGTTCTGCAAACGCAGCTGAAGTTAATTCTAAAGCATATGCAGATACATTAAATACTGCTATGGATACAAGAGTTACTGCTTTAGAAGACGCTACTCCTATTGCAATCACAGAAGATGAAATTTCTAACCTCTTCTCATAAGGAGGTGATTAGCTATGGCAAATTCATTCCTTGATTTAGTAGGAGCAAATTTACTCAAGGATAAGATTATCGAAAAGATTCCCACTAAAGTAAGTGAGTTAGAAAATGATAGTGGATTTACCACAAATTCTAGTGCTAGTACTACCCTGCCACAAGATTGCGTTATGACATTTAATGATGACGGAACTATAACTGAAACTACTGATAATTGCACAATAACAACTGAATTTGTTAATAGCAAGACAATAAAAGAAACCTATGCTTTTAGTAATGGTACTACAAAAGTTAAAACGACAACATTTAGTGATGATGGGAAACAGATAAGTGAGGTGGTTTCATGAGTTGGGCAGAAGTAAAAAAAATAAATAGTGATTTGAGTAAACCGTTAAATGAGTTACTCTTAGATGAGGCACAGAAATGTGTTTACGGATTAAAAACGAGTAGGGTTTATGTATCAAGCACAACAGATGTCATATCGAGCACTTTTAAAACATTAGTAAGTGTTACTGGTAAAGGTTGTTTAGCAAATGCGTTATTTTATGGATATCTTGGAGGAAGCAGTACTGCTCAATCATGTTTAGTTAAATTAACAGTTGATGATGAAGTGATTTTGAATTTAAAATTTAATCCAACTTATGGAGGAAGCACTGCAAAAATAGAGGTAACAACTGGTATTTTAAATTTAAAGTCTGGAATAGTTTCAAGTAACGGATTTTCTCCATTTTTTAGTATGAGCAATATTAGTGGTGGTTCAACTTTAACAAGCAAGCTTGATGAAATTTTTATATTAACAAATGCAGCGCAATATTCCAGAGATTTTCTTGAATTTTCTCCAAACCTACAAGAACTAGGAACAAGTAGTATACCAATCAATGAAACTGGGGAATTATTAGAATTAGTTCTTATGAATAAACTTTTACGTTTTAACAAAGGTTTTAAATTAGAAGTTGCAAGTGGCGATGCTAACAACATAAAGAATTATGAACATTTAGTTACATACACATTAGATGATTAAGGAGAGTGATTATATTGAATATAATTAATGTTGAAGAAATAATCGAAAACGATTCTACATATATAGTCACTACTTATGATAATGGCTGTATAGTGCAAGAGTTAAAGCCACTAGAAAATACTGGCGAACAAAAAGAAGAGATTCTGTCAGAAACCGATGAAGCAATCCTAAACACAAATATAAATATTGAGTATTTGGTAGCACTACAAGAATTAGGTTTGTAATATTAGAAAGGAAGTAATTAAATGGCGTATACAACAATGAAGAAATTGATTGCTAATCAAAACATAAAATATAAAAACGGAGCTGTTGACGCAGACTCTTACAAGATGTGGAAGAATTCAACAATGAACAAATTAGATGTATTCTTAACATGTGATAGAATTACACAAACTCAATACGAGGAATTACTTGTGTTATTATTAGATGTGTAAGCACGATTAAATTAAAATAACAATAAAATGAACATTTTTGAGGGTGGATTATAGAAAATAATCCACCCTTCCATTATGGTTTGATAGTATAGCTGGTCAGTACGGTAGATTAGTAATCTTCTAACATCGGTTCAAATCCGATTCAGACCTTAGAATAAGCAGTTTGTTAGAGAAACATTTTGTCTGTTAAATCAATTATTCCTTTTGAATAATCAATTGATTCATCAACACGATTCACTTTTATAGCAAAAAAATAATGATTATTTTTATACTTTTTATATATTTCTTTATAATGAGTCAATAAATATTCAGTTGCTTTTACTGTTCCAATGTCCCCACCACCAAATAAAATATGCACTGTTTTTTTCTTGTTATTTTTAAAATCAGAATTAGTTAGTTTGATTAAAAACGCATAATCTGTTAATTGACTGTCTGTTTCCAAAAAATTATCAACTATTTTAAATCCATATGTTTTAGAGGAATATTCTATAATTCTTTTATCAATAGAATAATTATCATAAACCTCTTTGTATTTATCATTGATAATAAATTTAAAATGGGGAAAATATTTTGTAAAATATGCGTTAACTTTTTTATTTGTAATAAAACCACCTATATTGATTTCGTTTTTTGTTTCGGTTGTTTTATTTAACAAATCAAATTTTTTCTCTATTATGTTTAATAGATTTATTACATTATTAATGGACTTCAAAGAAGAATATGTAATAAAATCATTACTAGATTTTGTATCTGTAATTAAATGAAATGTCGAATTAGATATTTGTACTGTGTCTTTAGTAAATCCTAATACTTTTTTAACATATCTTTTCTTTGAAAAATAAACATATATTTTTACAGCAACTGATAATAAAAGCGTCAAATTCATAATAAAAGAAATAATTGTAATAACATCATTAAAAATATTTATTTTTTCCATATGCACACCTCATCAATTTTTAATAATAGTATATCATTTTTTTATCCAAATTAATAGATATTAATATTTTTATAAAATTGGGATTTTCAAAGATAAAATTATGGAGAGTGGATTTAAGTCTACTCTCCTATTTATATATCTGGATATAGTTCAGTTTGGCAGGACGCTTGATTTGGGTTCAAGAGGTCGCATGTTCGAGTCGTGTTATCCAGACTTATGACAGTCATTTTTATGGCTGTCTTTTATTATGTAAAAAATTAAAATAGGTTGTGACTTACCACTGGAGGAAAATTATTATGGAAAACAAAAATGTATTTAACAAAACTGTTGAAACACTTACGAAGGATGCTAAATCATTAACAGAGAAATTTCACAAGTTACAAGAAACTGGTGACATTCGTGCGTCTATTGATTGTTTGAGGTTATTAAAAGATACTCTCTCACTCATCAAAGAATATGATTGGCGGTTGATGTATTCTGAATATGAAACTGATGGTAAAAAACAAGTTTCTGTTTGGGAACAGAATCATTGTGGTGATATTAGAAATCATAAGATTTGGAATGTTGATAATCAAATAATTTGATAAACTTTATGAAAATCATATTGTTGTTGGATTCAGATAAAGAATATTTAAAAAGCACTCTCTCCTACTTGGAGATAGGTGCTTAATTTGTATGTATATAAAAAGGAGGATGACTTTGTGGTAAAAGTCGAAAAACAAATTATTGAAGATGTAAGTAAGATGAATGTTACGCAATGTCGTTCTGCTTATAAGAAATTAGCAAAAGAATACGACAAAATTAAAGACGGATTTTATTGTCATGACTGTGGAACATTTAAACCACAAGATAAATTTTATAAGAGTATTCATACTAAGTCAGGTGTAATACCTACTTGTAAAGAATGTCTTTATAGAATTGGAACTGGATATGACGAAAAAAACAAAGAAACACATGAAACAAGAGAAACTGTTATTGAGGCTATGAAGAAAGCTAATCTTCCATTTATTGAGGATTTGTATAACAGCTCTTGCGATGCAATAACTAATGAAACTAGTGGTAAGAAACGTGGAACTGGTTATAGTCAAATGATTGTATGTTTACAAAGTTTACCACAATTCTTTGGACTCACATATGAAAATTCGGATTTTGGTGATTTAGATGTAAATAACACTACTACTGAAATCTCTGAAAAATTTACAGAGAAGAAACAAGAAGTTTCAGAAGATATTGAAGATATGTATATAAAGAATAAACGTAGTGTACTTCGTATGCTTGGATATGACCCTTTTACATATGAAGAGGAAGAAGATAAACCTCTTTTATATAGTAAATTAGTTAATTATTTTGATGATTCATTAAAAGATGATGGATTCAAATTAGAAGCAGTTATTGAGATTGTACAAACTTTCAAAGACGTAAAGCATATTAACGATACACTTGCTCAATATACAAAGCAATTGCAGACACACCCTGAAATGATTGCAACTGTTAAATCATTAACTCAGACAAAAAAGGACATGCTTGCTTCTGCTCTAGCATTAGCAAAGGATAATGGTATTAGCGAGAATAACAATAACAGAAAAAGTAAGGGCGCTGGTACACTTTCTGGAATCATTAAAGAATTACAAGAAATGAATTTGGAAAGTTCAGAGGTTAATACGTTTGATTATGAAACAAATTTAGCTATTGAAGATATTATGACAAGGAATCATCAGAATCAATTAAGACAGTTAAATCCTGATGAAAATGATTGGGAAAAGGAAGTTGTTCATCAAAAACAGATATTATTTAGACTTCAAAAAGAAAGAGATAATGCTGTTGAATTTAGTCGGTTATTAAAAAAGGAAAATAAAGATTTGAAGGATTTTTTACTTGAAAAAGGGTTAATCAATTCTAAAGGACAGGTAATTGAGTCTTGAGTAATAATCAAAATCAAATTATATTAATGGGAGATTCTATTAACGAATTTACTCCCAAGAACTTTACCTTTTTTAAGAAACCAACATACTATGACATATCTGAATTAAAACTTGAAGGTTTACAAAAGTTTTCGGAAATTATCCAATGGGGACGCAGAAATCCTGTAAAATTTTGCGAACGCTTCTTTGGAGTAGAATTCTTAGACTATCAAAAATATGTTTTTATGATGTCTTGGATTACTCCAAATGTTGTTTGGTGTATGTCACGTAACGCAGGGAAAGCCCTTGATTTAGATACAAGAATCCCAACCCCAAATGGCGACAAAACGATGAGAGACATTCACATTGGAGATTATGTTTTTGATGAAAATGGACATCCTACCCTAGTAACTTATGAATCTCCTATTTATATAAATCATCAATGCTATGAAGTTACATTTGATGATGGAGAAAAAATAATAGCTGATGCAGACCACAATTGGTATGTAAAAGCTAAATTAAGAACCACAGATGAAAACGGTTGTGTTGTTAAGACGACCGAAGAAATGTACAAAAACTATATTCATAAATATGGAGAAAATTCTAAGAAAAATGGATATATTGAGTATAGGTATAGAGTTGTAAGAAGCGGAGCTCTACAGTATCATTCAAGCAAGTTGTTACCTATAAATCCATACATTTTAGGATTATGGCTTGGAGATGATAAAACTGACGATGGGTATATAAATGTTTCAATATCTGATAGTGAGGAAACAATTAAAAACATTGAATCTGTGGGATATAAAGTGTATTCCGTAACTAAAGATAGAGATACTCAATACAGATTAAGAATTCATCTTTCAGATGGAACACCATTAAAAGTAGCTTTGAGAGATAATGGTTTACTAAATAATAAACATATTCCAAAAGATTATATATATACTTCTGTAGATAATCGAATTAAATTATTACAAGGTTTAATGGATACATATGGTAGTATAGATAAATATGGAAGATGCGAATTTTCTCAATATGCAGACCATCTAAAATTAATAGATGGTATGAGTGATTTATTAACGAGTCTTGGTATAAAACATAATGTTAAAAGCTGTAAGAAAAAATGCAGAGACAAATATTTTGATACATACAGAATATGTTTTGTAACTGATAAAACTTTACCAGCTTTTATGATGAAGAGAAAATATAATAAATTACGTGATAGCATTAAGGAAGATAAAACAAATCGAAAATCAATAATTAAAATTGAAAAGGTCGAAACAAGACCTGTTAAATGTATTCAGGTGGCTAGTAATAGTCATCTTTATTTGTGTGGAAATAAAAATACTGTTACACATAATACTACCCTTGGTAGTCCATTCCTAATGGCGAAAACAATGTTACTACCAAAATTTGAAGGTTATATTTTAAGTTCAACAGGCTCACAAAGTATAGGAATGATGAAGAAAATAGAGGCAATTGCTAAGAAAGAAATTGCTTCTTTTACTGGTTTAACTGATGTATTTTTAAATGAATTAGTTAAAAGTGCTAACTCAGAAGGATTTAGACATGACCCAGCATCTTATTCATTTAAGCTGTACTCAGGTTCATCATTAGCTACAGTTAATAGTAACTTTGATGGAAGTCGTGGACGAAGAAGTCGATTGAATTTTTATGATGAGGCTTCGTATGTATCAGAAGATATGTTCGCCGCTACTCTCCCATTCGTAACTCAAAACAGTGACTTCGCTCTTGGTGGAGATATTGATGTTACATTACTTCCACCAAACTTTCCAAACCAAATTGTTTGTGCGAGTTCAGCAGGTTCTATGGATGATGTATTTTATAAGCGTTATAAAGAAGCTGCTATGCACTCGATGGCTGGCGACAAGAATTACTTCTGTGCAGATATAGACTGTGAAGTAATTTTGAATGCAACATACAATGGCAAAGTTTATCCTGTGCCACTTCTTACCCAAGAAAAGATTGATTCTGAAATGAAAATGAATCCAACCAAGGCTACCCGTGAATATATGAATAAATTTGACTCAGACCTTGGAGATGACATTGCTGTTAAGAAATCTCAAGTATTAAGAAATAGTGTTGTCAGACCACCTATGTTAATTAATAAAGATAATTCATGTATGGTTATATGTTTTGACCCTGCTAAAAAGCGAGATAATAGCTTCGTTCTTATTGGTAAATTACATAGAGATGATAGACGTGGCTGGTTATTAGATGTAGTTAATGGTATCAATCTTATTGATAAGGAAACAAAGAAACCACTTACAACACCAGAACAAGTAAAAATGCTTAGAGATATTGTTATTAGATATAATGGTTATGGAGTTCCTGATTATAAAAATATACATGGTATTTATATTGACGCAGGAAGTGGTGGTGGAGCTACACAAATATGTGACTTACTTTTTGATAATTTTTATGAAGATAAACATGAGAATGATAAAAACTATGAGCATCATGGGTTGATTGATGCCTCTTATGATTATGCAATTCCATATGTAAAAAGATATCCAGATGCAATAGATAAAATTCGTATGCGTGAACCATCTAAATATAAAACAATTATGTATTCACAATTATGTGAAATGATTGACCAAGATTTAATAAGTTTTACTGCCGAATATGATTATCATGGTTGTCTTACAATGCTGTCTGAGGAAGATGGTGAAGTTATTGAAAAGAATTATACTCTGTCTTCAGAAGAAGAAATTGGCTTAAAACAGTTAGATGCTCTTAAAGAGGAAATTACTCATATGTACAAATATAAATCATCTAATGGAAATGTTAGATATGACCTTGCTCCTGGTTTTGAAAATATACTTAACGATGACCGTGCTTATTGCCTAGCATTAATGGGACATAGTTTATTTGAGTTAAGAAGCCAAGATACTGTGAGAAAAAGTAGACCACAACAATCCACCACAGACATAACAAAATACTTTTCAGCACGAGCACCAAAAAAATCAACAAGATATTCATAGGAAGGAGGAATGTTTTTAAATTGGAAGAACAAAAAGATATATTAAAATCTACCCACTCTTCCACTACTTCTACACAACCAAAAAGAAAGCGTGGAAGACCGCCGAAAAACAAGGTAGAAAACCAACAATCAGAAAAGAAATCTTACGAAATAGAATCAAGACCAACAGAACAATTAGTAAAAGATAATAACGAGAAAAATAATTCCAAAATAAATTATTCCTCTCGTACCAGAATGGTTAATTTTGAACAATATAAAGAACTTCTTTTGCAAAATGTTTCTAAAAATAAGTCTAAAAATTTTATTCAATATACCAAGGCTTTAATCAAACAATATCTTCAAAATCCTTTACAAAATAAAGACAAGATTCGTAATCTTTCCCGTTATCTTTTCCGTGCAAGCACATTATATAGAAAAATAATCTTATACTATGCCTGTATGCCTTTATACAATTATTATGTAACAGAAAAAATAGATTTAACAAAATCTTATAATGCTACAAAATCTATGAAATCCTATAATGCAATAATTCAAAAATTACAATTAATTAATTTTAAAAGTGACTTCGCACAAATAATTGCTTTAGCAGTTTTGGATGGTGCATATTATGGATTTGTTTATGACAATGGAGATAAAGGATTATTTTTTCATGCTTTAGACCCACAATATTGCAAGATAAAAGGTAAAAATGAAGCAGGACAATGGTTGATTGGATTTGATATGTCATACTTTTCACAAGGCTCAAACTCAGAATTTGTAGATGGTATTAACGGAGATACAACTGGATGTTGGGATGATGTGTTTGTAAATGCATGGAAAGAATATCAATCAGATAAACAAAACAAGCGATGGGCTATTCTTCCACCAGAAAGAACAATATGCTTATTAGCAGGACTTGATGATGAATTTGATTTACCATTACCATTTTTCTTAGGCATTTATACACTATTGATGGACTGCGAAGACTATACAAATATCATGGCTAATAAAACTGCATTGGAAAATTACAAATTACTTGTTAGTAAAATACCAATGATGGACGGAGATAATATTGATGACTTTAAATTATCTTTAGAATTAACAGAAGTTTTTCAAGACATGATTGATGAAATTCTTCCAGAAAATGTTGGTGCTGTAAGGTCGCCAATGGATTTGGATGTTGTAAATTTTGAAAAATCTAATACCACTTCTGACACGGATATGTTATCAAAATCTATAAAAAACGTATTTGATAATTGTGGTGCATCACAACTTGTAGTATCTGGCGGTTCTAGTACAAACTCAATAGGTTTAAAGCAATCAATAGCAAATGATTCTTCTCTCACGTTCTTATGGGTGGCAAGATTAGAAAGTAATTTCAATTATTGGTTATCTCAAAACGGATATGATGGTTTCATGTTACAGTTTCATAGACAAACTTGGTATAACAGAGAAGATTATATTAAAGAAATAAAAGAATCTGCAACATTAGGCAATAATCCTTTGTTGTATCTTACTGCTCTTGGACAAACACCGTATGAGGTGGAATGTGGATTAAGAATGTCTATGAATTCTGGTATTCGAGATTTACTTATTCCGTTAAAGACAACTTATACCGACCAAAGCAATGGTAAAGAAGAAAAATCTGATAGCGAAATTTCTGATGCTGGAATAGAAACTCGTGATAAAGGCAAAAACGAAGGAACTAAGGCAAATGGATAATAAGGAGTAAATATGACAGATAAATTTATCATTACATTTGATGAAGATACTACTGCTTCTTTATTGAAGTTAGGTTTTGTAGAAATACCTAGTGGTAATGCAAAATCACATGTTTTTATCAACAACCAAACATTAAAGTTTGATGAAAATATTGATGTGAGTAAAATTAAATTTTCTAATATGTTGTGTATTTAACTACTCTTTTTTTAATTGAGTAGTATTTTTATGCCAATTTTTACAAGAAAGGAGGAGTACGAAATAATGACAATTAATGAATTATATTCTTTTTGTCAAAAAAACAAATTTCTTAATTTCAATAGTATTGAATTTGGTAAAGAATTAATCGTTGAAATACCTGGAAATTTCGAAAAATCAAACTATGAAAAAGACAGGTTGACTGAAGGATTGACACCATTTGTTAGTCGGGCATTCCACGACCATGTTAATTTAAACAAATCTAAAATTGAAGAAGAAGATTTCAAGGCTAATGTTCCATCATCTCATTTACGTCCAATATTGGCAAATATCATAAAAGACGAAGAAACTGGCGAACTAGATTTTGGTTCTCATGATTTCCATATAGAAAAAGTAACTCAGACAGATGAAAACGGCAATGAAATCATAGTTGAAAAAACGGTATATGATGAACAACCAATCGGTGTCATTGATGGTTCAAAAACTTCTATTGAATATGATGAAGAATCAAAAGTTAATCGTGCTGTGTTACATGGATATTTATACAATGAATATTGTCAAGATGCCATTGATATTCTTGAAAGACGTGGAACTGTTGACTGTTCAGTAGAACTTAGTATAAGAGATATGAGTTTTGATGCTAATGAAGGTGTGTTGGTTTTAAATGATTTTTATGTATCAGGTCTAACTTTATTATCAGCAAAAACCCGACCAGGTATGGCTGGTTCAAATTTTAAAATTGAAGACTTTAGCACAAACGATAATAGTTTATTTGCACAATATGAAAGTAAAATGATTGAGTTTCAAGAAAGACTCGAAAAACTAGAGTCTGCTTGTTCCAATAAAAATAACTCTAAGAAAGGAGGAGAAAATCAAAATATGACAATTTTAGAAAAACTTTTGGAAAAATATAATAAAACTGTTGAAGATATTACATTTGAATATGAAGTTTTATCAGAAGAAGAGCTATCTGCAAAATTTGAAGAATTATTTGGAGAGTCAGATGGAGGAAAGAAAGATAATACTGATGACACAGATAATAATACAGACGATGTAAATGGTGCTACTTCAAATAATGATACGGATGAATCAACTGATAATGTATCAACAGACGATTCTAACAGTGATACCAATAATACAGTTACAGAAACTAATGCTTGTGGAGGTGTAACTTCTACTGATAAAAAAGAAACTTCATTAGAATGTTCTTATACTGTAAATGGGAAAACCAAGACCTATGCAGTATCATTACAGGATAAGATTTCAGCAATTCATTGTCTTGTAAATGATTTGTACGCAGAAGCTGATAATACATATTATGGTGTAAGAGTATATGATTCGTATGTAATTATGGAAGATTGGTGTACTGGTAAATATTATAAACAATCTTATACTGATGAAAACGATATCTATTCTTTAACAGGCGATAGAGTTGAGGTTTATGCAGAATTTGTTACTGCTGATGAGCAAAGAGAATTAGATGATATGCGTTCTAACTACTCTTCTATTGTAGAACAGTTAAATATCTATAAGTCTAGTGAAGAATATTCTGACAAAATGGCTATTTTTAGCGATGAAGCATATGCTGACTATCTCGAAACAGAAGAATTTAAAAATCTCATGTCAAAAGATTATGTAAATCAATATTCCAAGGAACAATTAGCTGAAAAGGCTGACGCTGCTCTTGGTAAACTTGTTAAGAAAAATAAATCATTCTCTTGTAGTGAAAAATCAGAAAACAAACCTACAGTAGTATTCATGTCAAATTCAAATTCTGACAAAGAATCCCAAAAGAAAGTACCTTATGGTGGTATTTTCGAAAAATACAATAATTAACAAAGAACTAGAAACCAGACTGGCATATGTCAGTCTTTTTTATTGCAATTTTTTAAATTTAAGGAGGTAAAAATTAATGGTTAACGCATTTTTAAAACCAGTGGACAAGCACGTAGTAGCTGAGTCTACAAATCTTGTAGCAACTAATTATGGAAGACATATTTTTAATGTTAAAGCTTCTGAAGATATTGACAACGGTAAGTTAGTAAATATTGACGCAATGAAGTATGAAAAGAACGAATATTGCACAATGGTAGAACCTACTGCCACTTCTCGTGTAGGTTTAATTCTTTCCGTTGCAGTTGGAGCAGATGAAAAACCACTTGCTGCTACATATGAATACAACTTCTACAACGGCAAGGATGAAATTATGAGAGTTTATGAACTTGCGGCTGGTGATAAGTTTAGTGTTTCTGTAAATGGAATTCCTGATGGCGAAGTAGGTAAATTTGTTGTTGCTGATGGTTACGATTTAGCTGTTGCTGATTCTGCACCTACTGATAAGGCTTTCTATGGTGAAATCATTGAAGTTGTTAAACGTACTGGTGGAAACTTCTTCAAGGTTCTTGTACGCAAGAATGGTTAATTAGAGAGGAGGATAATATACAATGAAAAATAATTTTTTAAATTTTAGCGCAACTGTAAAAGATGCATTTGAAAACAATGAAAATAAATATATTGGATTTTTTCAGCTTTTAAAGGATTCTGCAAAAGGAATTTATGAAGCTGGAATTACAAAGGCTGATGCCGACAAACAAATTCGTGATACTTTTAGATTAATTATGGGTCTTGACGAAAAGGCTTCAGCAAAGGAAATCCGTAAAGCTATTAGACGTAATAAAAATGAAATCTTTGAAGTTATCGAAGATACTGTTGAAGATTTATTGACTTCAGGTTGGCAGGATAATGAATTTTTCCACGATTTCGTAGAAGTTAAAAATCTTGGACTGGATGATACAAATGAATTCATGTCAGAAGATAAAACTGTATTAACAGTTGGTAAACTTTCTGGAAATCATTGGGATATTGACAGACAGAGATTAGGAATTGGAGATTCTTTCCGTGTTCCTACTAGCTGGGTTGGATTAGCTGTATATGAAGAATTTGAAAGAGTTATGACTGGACGTGCTGATTGGGGCAAGCTTGTAACAAAGATTTATGAAGCTATGGACGAATATGTAAATGCTCTTGTTTTTGAAGCTGTTATGTCAGCAGGTACTCAGGTTTTACCAGGTTCTGACCAATTTTATAAGACCGCTGCTTTAGATGCTGCTGCAAAGTCTACATTTATCACTATGGTAGAAGATGTTCAAGCTGCTAATAGAGGTGCTGAAGTTGTAATTATGGGTACTAAATCTGCATTATCAAGATTATCTGACCTTGCCGATGTAAATTGGTTAAGTGCCGAAGATAAGAATGACCGTAGAAATATGGGTCGTCTTGGTATTTGGGAAGGTACTCGCTTAGTAGAAATTCCACAGGTATTTGCTAAGAATGATACTTCTACTAAGATGGTAGACCCTAACGTTCTGTTAATTATGCCTGTTGCTGATAACAAGTTTGTTAAGCTTGTTTATGAAGGCGATTCCCAAATTAAAGAAGTAACTGATTCTACAGATAAGAATGATATGACATATGAGTTTAAATATCTTACTAAGCTTGGTGTTGCTACTATCGTAGGTCGTTTCTTCGCAGTTTGGAACATTGTAGCTTAAAAATAATTAAATAACAATTTAATGGATGGGATTATTTATCCCATCCTTATTTATGGAAATAAAAGGAGAAAACAATGCCTACAACAAAACAATCTAAAACAATCGAAAAGAAAGAAATTGAAACTGTTGAAGTAAAAGAAACAGTTGTTGAAAAAAAGAAACCAAGAACATTTTCTCAATCTGATGTAATTGTATGTCGTTCAGTAACTCCAGGCTGGCTTGGTGTCTCTGGGAAGTCGGGTATGTATTATGTATTTTCTAATTATGGTGACGAAGCGGAAATTGAATATGGCGATTTGTTTGCATTAAAGAATAAACATTCAAGATATATTTATGACCCATTGTTTGTAATTGAAGATGAAGAATTATTAGAAAATCCAAGATGGAAAGATGTTGCAGAATTTTATTCTGATAAGGTATACGGAATGGATGATATTGAAGCTGTATTAAATAAACCAAACACTACATTCAAATCCACACTTAAATCACTTCCAAAGGGATTGCTTAAAGCAGTCACAGTCGAAGTTTCAAAACGTATTGAACAGGGTACATTTGATTCATTAAAGAAAATTAAAATCTTAGACGAAGTATGCGGAACAGATTTTGGGAAAATGATTAATACTGTTGACTAGGAGGTGATTTAAAATGCCTTCTATTGAATATGAAGCAATATATAAAAGAGCATTAACTAGAATTAATGACTTAGAATTAGCAAATTATACACAAGATGATTTTTATGATTTTCTTAAAGAATGGTTGCATTCAGCGTCTTCTTCCACTTTACTTAGAAAAAAATTTTCAAAATATTTACTAGATGATGAGTTAAAGTTTCTTTATTTTGAACTAAAAAATACGGTAGATGAAAATTATGATAAAGATTTTGTCACTTCTATTCTTGCTAAAGGTGTAATTATAAACTATTTTCCATCTAAATTAGAAAGTACAGTAAATTTAGCCACTTTTATTGGCGGTAAAGAGGAAAAAATATCAAGGAATAATTACAATCAAAATATGGAAAGGCTTCAAAAACTTGAGCGTGAATTTGAAAGAGAATTATCCAGACACACTTATTATTTTGGGGAATATGGTGGAGCTAATGGATAAAATGATTTCACATAAGTATGGAGAATTTAAGCAAGAACAGACAGAATATTATCAAAATAAATTAAGAAAGAAAATATTTTGGTTAGTATTATATACAGACAAAAACACAAAAGATGACTTTGAGAATATAGACGTTGTTAAATATCATGAAAATCTTCTATTTGAAATTTCAAATTATAATGCACTTCTCTTCTATCCCAAGGATTTTGTTGAAATAATTAATACATTAGAACAAGCTTTAAATATTTTAAAGTCTGATAGTTTTGATTTTCAACGATATAAAAAATTGGTTTTTGATGCAGGTGCATTAATGCAACGAATGAAAGTTGGTGATTAATAATGTCAGTATATGACTTTTATAAACGAGCCATGAAAATAGAATCAAATTCTACAGGTAAGAATTATCCTACGCTTGGTGAAAAATTAAAACATAATTCTGACTTATTAATGGAAGCTACTTGGGATAGAAATATTCAAAGTAAAGTCTGTTATATATATGACTATTTTCATGATGACCAACCAGAATTAAATATTGGTATGACCTATGAGAATACGACAAAAACTCGTATTGATGCTAAATTTATTGTAAAGAGTTATCAGTCTATAGATAAAGACCAAGTAGAATATCATCTTCAATTTAAACCTTCTCAAAAAATGTATTTTAACGAAACTGATGAACTTTATTATTTTGAAACTAATTATCGAAAAAAGTATGGAGTTCAAGACTTTCCAATTGGTATGTATGTAGATATACCTGATGATACAGGGTTGTATCATAAATGGCTTATATGCTCTAAAGAGTCAGCAAATCAGTTTGTAAAATATTTAATATTACCATGTGATTATTTTTTACATTGGGTAGAAAAAGATGGTCAAAACAAATATAAAAGAAGTATGTGGTGTGTTCAACGACAACAAAGTTCATATACAATAGGTGTCTATCAAGACCGCTACTTCGAACATGCTGATAATCAGACAAAATTGTGGTTTGAATTGAATTCTATTACAGAGAAATTTTGGTATAACGATGAGAATAATAAGACTATGCGTTTAATTGTAAGTGCCCCTACTGACAAACCTATTACATGGTCTGTTACGAAAGTAGAGAATTCCAAACCAATAGGTATTCAAAAACTTACGTTATATCAAGATTTCTATAATCCTCATACGGATTATCTTGAAAGAGATGACAAAGGTAATATTGTTGCAATGTATGCCGATTATTATGATTCTAATATTGAACCATCTGACCAGCAAACATCAGTCGATGTTGAATCGAATATATATGGAAAAATTATTGCCTCCACATCTACTATCAAAGTAGGTGGCAGTTATAAAACAATGACATTAAAGCTGTATGATAAAGATAACAATGATATAACTAATGATTATCTTCATGCTTCGTTTGATTGGGAGTGTAACATAGATGGTGTAGATGATTTAGATTTATCCAATATAATCACTATGATAAAAGGTAAGGAATTTAATCAAAGAAAAATTAAGTTCGCTGATGACAGAAGATATTTAAATAAAATTTTAAATGTAAAATGCACTATTATCAAGGATACAGATGTAATAAATACAGATGTGATAAATGTCGAAGGAAAATTTGAATTAATTATATAGGAGGGTGGATTGTGACAGAATTGAAAACGAAAGACGATTTATTAAATAAATTACGTTCTTATACTGAAACAACTGATGATGATAATATCAGATATAAAAATATTATTAAAAAATCATTATTAAACTGTCCAGAACTTCTATATGCATTACATAATAAAGAATTGGAATCTGAATTATTTGACGAAGATAATAATATTCTTATTGATGAAGAAACTGGCGAATTACTTGGAGAGGTAGATAGATATTTTGGGGAAAATTCAAATATTCGTCCCCATTTATTTATTCCTGAATCTCAAGTAGAAATTCAACATTATATTTGCTATCAAGTAATGTTTGATTCATTACCTAAGTATAATAATGTGCAAAAATACACAGAAATTACATTTAATATCTTTGCACATGGAGAAGATAGAACAGATAAATTGACAGGTATCCCACGCCATGATTTAATTGCTTCTATTATTCGTGAAAAGTTCAACTGGTCAAATATTTTTGGTATGCAGACACATCTTATCACCTCGAAAGAATCTATTACTGATAGCAATTATCTTGTTAGAACTATTATCTTTCAAATAACTGATATAAATGGAATTTCTAATACGTCTTATAATGGTCAAACGATGATTAACAATTACAAAGTAAGGTGGTGATTATTTGGGAAACGTAGATAGTTTAAGTATGCTTGATAGACTCCAAGATGCTGTGATAGACGAAAACAAAACACAAGAAAAATCAAATAAAACAATTTATCATTTTGATAAGTTGAAAATGTACTTTGGAGAAGAGCATGTTTATAAAGGAATTATTATCTTAACGCCTACTATTGGAGATATTCTTGAAATTGGAGAAGAAAAATTCTACCAAGCTCTATCGCCATTCTTATACAATTCTACATCTATTAGAGTTTTTCTTTGGGATAAATGCCAAACTGATTGGAATAAGGTTAAGGATATTGAGGTTTTTAGCATAATGAATCAAATGGTTCAAGACAAAGAACCTCTAAATTTACTTTTTAAAAATGTGTCATTTAATGATTTTAAATTTGTTCCAGCAAAACGTGAAATTAATAGCGAAGAATACGAACCAGCTTTGTATAGTGAATCGCAAAACATTCTTTTATATGAAGATGATTATATGCATATTGCAGAATATATACGTGAAATGTTAAATGTACATCCAAAGGTTGAAAAAGCAAAAGGGAAAACAGCCAAAGCTTGGATTATACAAGAAGATAAAATGAATGAGCAAAATAAGAAAGAAGAAAACTCTTCTACTCTTCTATCTCTTGTTTCTGCTTGTGTAAATCATCCTGGTTTTAAATATAAATTACAGGAATTAAAAGATATTGGTATATATCAATTCATGGATTCAGTTAAGAGACTTCAAAAATATGAAAGTTCTACAGCTGCAATGAAAGGATTATATTCTGGATTTGTAGATGGCAAATCACTAAATCCTGAATTGTTAAATTTTATGGGCGATGTTTAGTCGCTCTTTTTTGATGCATAAAACAATTTTAATTAAAAGGAGGAAACGAATTATGGCATTCAAATTAGGTGACGTTATCGTAGACAGATTACAATTTGGATACGGTGCAAAAGCAAATGGCACACCACTTTACGCATTAACTCAATTAAAAGAGGCAAGTATTGATATCACTGCTGATTCTACAGATATCACAGACAAAGATGGAAACTTAGTATACAGAAAGTATACGGGTAAGAAAGGCGAAGTAACTGCTCAGAATGCATTTATGAATCTTGCGGTTATTGAAACTTTATCTGCTACTGATGCTGAAATTGCAACAGCAGATAATGGTATTGTTATGCCGATGATTATGACTGTTGACGCAGGAAAAACATTGGATATTACAAACTTTGTTGAAGGTTCTGTTGTAGTAAATGCATTAAGCACAAAAGGTTCTATGGGTAAAGAATACACATTAGGTTCAGAGGCTTCTGAAACTGAATTTAAAATTACCAAAGTAGAAGCAGATGAAGGTACACAAACTCCTGCTAGTGCTACTCTTACACCACCAACTGACACAGAAGAAGTACAGTATATTGTTAAATTCAAGAAGACTGTATATAGTGGTGCCAAGATTACTAACTCTGGTGATAAATTCCCTACTTCTCATGAATTGTTCTTTAAGGCTCTTGTTGTTGACCCATGCGATAAGGAAAGTTTAAGAGCAGCAATTGTACACATTCCTTCCTTTATGCCATCACCAGAATTTACAATGGCATTACAAGGTGGTGATACTCAGACAATGGATTATAAAGGTGCAATTATGTTGGATACTTGTTCTACTAACAAGGAATTATTCTCACTTTATTTCATTGACGAAATTGAAGAAGTTTAATTTACTTCTCGTTTAAATTTAAAGGGGCAATGTTAATTCATTGCCCCTATTTTAAGGAGGACTTTCGTGGAAAGAAAATTAAGAACGTGTGCAGTATGTAAAACTTCTTATCCTTATTGCCCAAAATGTGATGAAGATAAGGATAAAGAAATATGGTATTTTACATTTTGTTCTAAAAATTGTAAAGATATTTATAATATCACATCAGATTTTGAAGATAATCATACTACGGCAAAAGAGGCTAATGAAAAATTAAAAACTTTTGATTTATCAAAGTTAAATGATTTTGGCACAAGTTACAAATCTTCTATCAATAAGATTATGGAATCTGTTACCGTTGTTGAAGAAGTAAAAATTCAGAATATTGAAAATATTGAAACAATTAGCGAATTAGATAATCAGTTTGAAGTAACAGGAAGTATTGAAGATGATACTGATATAGAAAAAAGTATTAAAAAGCCTAGAAACAGAAAGGCAAAAAATGTTGAAGAGTAATTGTACAAAAAATTCTAATAGGGAATATGACATTACTTTTCATGTTGTATTCCCTATTTTTTACGATTTGAGACGAGAGGAATAAAATGGAATATGATTGAAACAAATATAAAAGCAAGAAACTATTTGCAGAATGAAGTTGTAAGGATTTGTAATGTAAAGCAACAAATATTCTATATAAGCAATAATGTATATCCTATAGATATTTATACCAGCTATGATGATAAAAATGATAGAAAAATTATCGTTATGATTTTTGAAAAAGAAAACACAAAAGAACTTTATCAGAAATGGCTAAATTATGAGGTGGATTAAATTATGAATAAGAAAAAAGGATTTAGCAAGTGGTTGTTAATCCTAGATTATATTATTGCTACAATTTTACTTGTAGTGTTTTTTATTTGTCATACTACTAATGGTGTCTATATTATGAATACGATGAATGAGTTAATTGAATCAGGAGTAGATATATCAATGTTAAATATTACTGCTCCATTTAACTTAGATATATTTGGTGTATTGTTAGGAGCTTGGATTTCGCAATTAGGAATATCAAGCACTGCTTATTATGTACTCGTAAAGTCGGAACGAAAAGTTCAATTACCTATGATACTTATTAACGATTTGCCACAAGACATAAAAGACGATGTGGATATGACTCAACTTATAACAACTGTACTTAATAATACAAATAATTAAATTGGAGGAAATGTATATGGAATTTAATGAAGTACTGAACTACATCTTATATATTGTTTTAACTGTCATCTTACCAGTTGTAGCTACATATGTAGTAAATCTTATTGAGACTAAAATTAATGAAAGTAATATTATTGCAGAAACAACCAAAAACGAAGATATTTCAAGATTAATCAAAGATACTTTATATGATGTAATGGATGCTGTGTTATATGTGAACCAAACTTATACTGATGCCTTAAAACAAAAAGGAATATTTAACGAGCAATCCCAAAAAGAAGCATTCAATAAAGCATATAAAAAGGCAGTTGAGTTAATTTCTCAAGAAGCTAAAGATGTGATTGAAAAGATTTATGGTTCGTTTGACGAATGGTTAAGATTAAAGATTGAATCTTCTGTAAATATGGCAAAGAAACAATAGGATGTAAAATAAAATGGAACAAATAAATACAGAAAAATATCATCGAATTCAAGTTGGTTCATTCTCTGTAAAAGCAAATGCTATAAATTTAGAAAAACGATTACAACAGGCTGGATTTAATACTTGTATTATTCAACTATATGGTTCATATAAGGTTCAGATTGGTGTTTTTAGTGATAAAACCACTGCTGATGCTATGCTTAAAAAAGTAAAAGAAGATGGATTCAACGCTTTCATAACATATTATTAAGAAGGGAGGAACTATGATGTCTTACACGTTTAAAACAAATCTTGCTAACAAAAACAATTATGGAAGTGCAAGATTAGATTCTGTTATTAAGTTTATTGTCATTCATTACACAGCCAATGATGGCGACACTGACGAAAATAATGGAAAATATTTTCATAACAATGTCGTCAATGCTAGTGCACATTATTTCGTAGATTCAGATAGTATAACTCAATCTGTGCCTGATAATTATGTGGCTTATTCTGTCGGTGGTAAAAAATATAACAATGATGGTGGAGAATATTACGGTAAGTGTATAAATTATAATAGTTTATCTATTGAATTATGTGACGATAAAAAAAATAATGTAGTATATCCAACACAAGATACAATTGATAATGCGATAGACTTTACCAAAACAAAGATGGTTCAATATGGAGTCAACAAAACTCATGTTATTACTCACTATCAAGTATGTGGGAAACTATGTCCTGCTTATTGGGTTGATAATTCAAAATGGAAATCAGAATTTCATAATAAACTTCAAGGTTGGACAAAATACAATAATAATTGGTATTGGCTAGATAATAATGGAAATATTGTGAAAAATTCATGGATTCAAGACAAGAATAAATGGTATCACTTATCTTCTAATGGAATTATGGACACAAATAATTGGATTAAAAACAATTCTGGCACTTGGAGTTATGTAAATAATAAAGGAGAGGCTGTTGTTGGTTGGCACAATCTATCTTGGAAGAATGTTAAATCATGGTATTATTTTGATAAAAATGGAATCATGGTATCTTCTAAATGGGTAAAAGATAAAGGTAAAGATTATTACTTGACATCTTCTGGTTCTATGGCAACTAATTCATATATTAAATCAACATCCTCTTCTGTTTATTACTGGGTCGCTGCAGATGGTGCTTGGCAACCCGAATGGAATACAAATACACCAGACTTAAAGAAATATAAGGTCGTAAAATAAAGGAGGTTATATGGACGCAATATTGGAATTATTTAATCAAGATTTTTCTTCTCTTATTATTGGAATATTTATTTTGATGTCTGGTGGTATTGCCATATATAAAATTGTTTCAGAATTTTTTGCCATCTTTGGGAAACCGATTGGTGTAGCCAAACAAAGAAAAGCAGACCATGAGTTGCTTGTAAAAACAGTTCAAGATTTAGCAGAACTGCATAATAAACATGAAGAAGATACTAAACAGTCTATTGAACATGATAAAGCCATCAGAAACGATTTAGAAAAATTAACACAACTTTTCATTGATAAAGAAATTGATGATATGAGATGGGAAATATTAAACTTCTCTTCTGCTTTGTCATCAGGTCGCCAGTATAACAAGGAATCATTTGAACACGTAATTCAAATTCATGAAAAATATGAAAAAGTTCTTGAAGAAAATGGTATGGAAAATGGTCGTGTTACTGCTTCCATGGAAGTAATTATGGAAGAATATAAAGACAAATTAAGAAATGGATTTTAGACATAAAAGAGCAATTCTAAAGTCTTCTACTACATAAATAATTACCATTATTTACATGTAGAATAACCATATTAGTATACTGTATAATTCAAATACATTAATTATATAGGTGAAGAATATGAATATAAGAATTGCGATTTGTGATGATGATACATATTTTATTGAAAATTTGTGTGAAAAATTAAATAATTACACGTGGGGAAATAATATCAATATTAGCATTCATAAGTTCGTATCCGGGAACGAACTAATTAAACACATAAAAGAAGGTTTATCTTTAGATGTTCTTTTCTTAGATATTGACTTAAAGAATGATGATGTTATAGGTACAGAATTTGGAGTACAATTGAAAAAATTAAATCCCCAATTGTTAATTGTTTATACTACATTTTTCGATAAATATTTACTTGATATTGCAAAGTCAGAACCATTTGATTTTTTACCAAAATCATCTATTGATAGCACAAAAGAATTGTCAATTATTATAGATAAGGTTGTAAGACGATTGCATTACTTAAAAGAAAAATATATATTTCATTTTAAAAGCAATGGTAATACCTTTGCTATTGACTTAAAAAATATAATGTATTTTGAGTCAAAACATAGAGTGATAATTATTCATACTTCCAATGGCAATACATATCAGTTTTATGATAAGTTAGATAATGTTGAAAAGTTTATAGAAGAAAGATATCCTTTCTTTGTTAGGATAAATAAAAGTTATTATGTTAATTTTAATTATGTTATTTATTATAACCTTTCACATGTCGAAATTGATGGAATGATACTAAATATATCTCCGCAATACAAAACTAATTTAATGGAAAAGTTATCATTATTCTCTTAATTTTGTACAATCAAATCCCAAATATGTACAACCCTCTTCCTTTTATTATTTGTATTGATGTAAAATTAATGCAGAATAAGGAAGGAGGAATTTGTATGGTTTATTTGAAATTAATTGCTTTATGTATTGATGATTTTGAATCTAATATATTTTGTGAATCTAATTATGGATTAAATGAATTAGAAAGAGCGAATACTGAAAAAGCAATATTAGAACAAAACGGATATTTCTGTATTTTATTAAAGAAGTCATCAGATATCACAATTTAGTAAATTAAAGTACGTACATGATGAGCGACTTGATTAAAAGTCGCTCTTTTATTATGCTTATAAAAGTCCTCCCATCATCCACTGTCGAGCAGTTCCGAATTGCACGAAAGTTAAGTCACTAAAACAGTGAATAGGTTTGTCTTAACGACAAGAAAAAGACCGCCGATGTTCACACACATCTTCCTACTTGCCCAAGCGGAAACGGCGATACTTATTGACGTGTACAAGATATGGATAAACACACATATACATAGCACATCACCTTACCTTTCATAATAATTGGCAGGTGGGAGAATCTATATATTATAACACATTATTTTTAAAATGTCTTTACTTATTTCCATGTTTAACCATTTAAGTAAGGGCATTTTTATTTGGAGAGTGACGGGATAGGTTAAACTACTCTCCTACCCTTAAACAAAATAGAAGGAAGTGTATTAAATAGCAAAAAATGTAGGAAAAGTCTTTGAGCAAAATTGGAAAAATTCAATACCAGAAAATATTTTTTATTACAGACCACCAGATTCTGCTCAGAGTTTCGAGAACAATACAAATTTAAGATTTAGTGCAAAATCTCCATGTGACAGTTTTATATTTGATGGAGAAATACTATATACATTGGAACTAAAATCAGTTGGAACAAAATCTATTTCTTTTGAAAGAGATAAGGATGATAAAGGTGTAATACATAGGCATCAGATTGATAATCTAAGTAAATTCTCTACATATAAAAATATTATCAGTGGATTTTTATTTGATTTTCGATTAAGCGAACATACTTATTTTTGCTCTATTTCAGATTTTAATAACATGATAAATCATTTAGATAAAAAGTCTTTCAATGAAAAAGATTTATTCGATTGGTGTAATCCAATAGAAATAGAAAAGAAAAAATTAAAAGTAAACTATCGTTACAACATAAATAAATTTTTTGAAGAAATGAGGAAGTAAAATGGAAATGAAATTAAAATTAGGCGAAGTGTTAAATCTAAATCAGACTTTAAAAGTTATTATTGATGATACAGAATCAAAGATTGACTCACTATTAAAGTTTAAATTATTAGGCGTTATGAAATCTATTGAGCCTTTAATTCAAAATTTCGAAATTATTAGAAATGAAAAAATTAATGAGTATGGCGAAAAAACAGACGATGGACGTGTTCAGATTTCTGTTGAGAACAAAGAAGCAATTCAAAAATTTAATGAAGATATTAATAAATTGGCGAATGAAGAAGTTTCAGTTGTTATCACAAAGTTTAAGCCTGATGATATCTTTGATAAAGGTTTGAAGTCCGAATATCTTATGGGATTGTATCCTATTATTATGGAATAGCTATGTTCTCATATGAAATTAATAATATCCTAGCATCTAATGGATATAAAATTGATTCACAGACTTATTTAAAACTTCTTGAATCTCCACAGATATTTGGAATAAAGTATAACGCTTATGGGAACTTTTTTGAGATGTGGGATTTGGAAAATAATTATTGGAAATTTGAAATGTATAAAAAAGGAGAAAATTATGAAGATTAAAGAATTTGTTAAAGGATATAATAAAATCGCAACTGATAATTTAAAAGACAGATATATAAAAGAAAAGTTAGAAATTGTTCCTTATATTTCGTTTTTGAAAAAAGATGCTTTAGCACAGAAATTGGTAGATATTTCTACATACAAATTTGAAGATTATACAAAAGAAGACGGAACTATTGGTCGTAGAAAAACTAATACCATTCATATAAATTCTACAATTCAATACTTACTCTTCTGCCGTTTGATTATTGAAAATTATACAAATCTTACTGTCGAAACTGAAGAATTTTATGAAGAATATGATTTGTTAAAGTCAAGTGGATTATTGGTCATGTTAATGGTTGGTACAGAAAAAAAAGCTCCAATTATTCCTATGGATGAAATTGCAGAGTTTCGTTCTCTTGTATCAATGAAGCAAACAGATGTGATGCAGAATTATGTAAATCCATCAAGTTATATTTCTAATCAAGTGGAAAAAGTCTCTACGATTCTTGGTGTTACATTAAAGCCTATTTTGGATAAGATTGCTACTTCTTTGGAGGATATAGACGAAAAAGATATTGAGAAGATTAACAATAAGATTGAAAAGATAATTAAAAGAATTAAATAGGGACTTAGAATTAGGGATTAAAGTGAAAACATTGGGTCGTATAGCTGTCACAGGTTATATGACTATTTCTTTGGAGAGTGGTGCTACTACTCTCCTATTTTAATAAAAAGATGGAGGTGTAGATAGATGGCAAAAAACGATTTAGATGATTTAATAAAAAAGTTAGACAGAATTGAAAATCATTTAGGCGAAGAAATTGCTCCTGCCGTAAACAAATTATTAAAAGAATCTGTGGTTCGTTCATTAGTAGATTGGTACAACGATTATGACCCTAAATATTACAAGAGGACAAATAATTTTATGAATGTTATAGCTAATACTCGTGCAAGTGGTAAGAAAAATATTATCGTTATGACAGTTGATTCAGGTTGTATGGATTTATATCCTGGATTTTTTGGTCAATCATTACAACCTAGTACTGCTTTTGATTATATGTTTATGAATGGTGAACATGGACATGGATATTGGATGATGCACCAATCTATTCCTCCATATATGTATGTTGAAGATGATATCTACGATGGATTTGGTGGACGTATTAATAAAATTATGAATAGCACAATTGAAAAAATTTTGAAAAGATGAGGTGGTTAGATGGCTGGAAGAATTCAATGGGAAGCTCAAATTGATTCTAACGTTGCAAGATTACTTAGTGATGCAAAAGAGTTACGAAACGAACTTGATGGTATAAAAAAAAACGGAAGTAATATTAAAGTAAATATAAATGAAGATAAAATTGGAAGACTTATTTCCAATTTAGATAAAATATCAAATTTTGATGGGAAGTTTAATTTTGATTATAAGGATTTTGACGAATTATCTAATAAAATTAATTTAATCATGAAAGAAATAAATGAACTAAAAGAGAGTTGTAATGACAATCGTATGAGTCTCAATTGGTTAGATAATTTCACAGATAATTTAGATGACCAAATAATGGATTTAGAATCAAAACTTAATAATTTGATTAAAAAAATAAATTCAGACGAAAAAATATCTATTTTTAATGAAGATTCTTTAAACACAATTATCAACTTGTTTACTAAGATAGAAAATCATCTTGTTAAAATGAAGACTATTTTTGTTGATGTCGGTGATGGTGAAGAATTTTCTCCTCTTTTAAAGATGATTAACAATGTACAATCATCAGTTTCCGAACTCAATACATCTGTTAAAGGCATTGGATTAAATATGAGTATTGATATGGGTTCTGATAAAGAATTAGAAGACCAATATCAAGAAAAAGTATCCAAAGCATTAATTGCTTATCAGAGATTATTCGACCAAATTAAGATGTCTGGTGTTGGCGGTTCACTTATAAATGATGCCTTCTTTAATTTCGATTTAAACCAGTTCGATACAACAATCGGAAAAGTTAGAGGTTTAAAACAATTTATTGATAAAACTAGAGAAGATGCGAAAGCTTTATATGGTGGATATGATGTTTTAAAAAATGATACTGATTCAAAATATTGGAATCAAGCAAGTAGTGCTTTAGCACAAATTTCAATAATTGAAGATAAAATGAAATCTTCTTCTGATACAAGTCCACTGGAAAATTTATTTGGTAAAACCGATTTAACGGAAGTTGTTTCTCAACTTGGATTAATTCTATCTAAATTAGAAGAAATCTCTTCTACTGCTTTGGAGTTTAAAAACACTTTTGCTGATGGTTTTAATGTTACTGCTTCTGTAGAAGAAATTGAAAAACTTACAAGCAGAGTAAAAGAGCTTGAAGATGAGCTATCTAAAATTAAAGTGCCTATTTCTACTACTCCTGTTGAATCGAATATTTCATCATCAATAAAAGACACATTTCAAAGCGATTCTGAATCTTTAAAAATGGAAGAAGTAACTACTGCTACTGAAGAAGCTGTGCAAGCAAAAAAAGATTTTGCCACCGCTAATGAAGGTGTACAGGATTCTGTAGATGGTTCTAAATCTAAGTTGGAACTTGAAACAGAATTAATGGAAAGGCTTGCAAAAAGTGCTCGTGAAGCTGCTGATGCTAAGATAGAATTTGTTGAAGCAAATAAACTAGTCCAAGATAGTATTGACAATACAGGAAAGTCAGCAAAAAAAGATAAGTATAAAAACAGACCGAAAATTTCCGAAGATGAGTATATTAATAAATCTAACGATTACGCATCTATAGCTAATCAAAAACTAAAAGATTCTGATAACACAATTTTAGGTGAAAGTGTAAGTACCGAATTGGTAGACGGACTTGTTAAGGTTACAGCAAAGATTAAGACTGCTGATGATACATGGAAAACATTTTCTTCCAAGATTGATGCTGATGGAAATATGTTTGAACAACGTTTCCGTACTATTACCAAAGGTGTCGATAAACTTGAATCAGAATTAAAGAACTTTGGTTTAGATACAAATCCTGCATTAACTTATGGTAAAACATTAGAGAAAGCAGAAGAAATTCGTAAAGAGTTAAAACTTGACGATAGTTATACCATTAAAGTTGACAGTAATGAATTAGTAACAATTACTCAAAAATTATCTGATGTAGAATCTTCTACTACCACTGTCACTCAAACTTTTAGGTCAGCTACAGATGCAATAAACAATTTTGGAAAAAAAGCTTCTAGTAGTGCCGAAAAGACAACTGTTGCTTTAAAAGGTGTAAAAGCTAGTGCTGAATCTGTTTCTGAAACAGTAGAAAATAGTTTTAATCTTAGGGATGTAGATAAAAAACTTGAAAATTATAATAAAAAATTAACTAGCTTTACAGTTAAACCTGCTGAAGGAAATAGATATCCTGTTTATCAACAACAAATTGATAAGCTTACAAGTAAAGTTCAAGAATTTGAAACTCTAAAAAATAAATTATCTCAAAAAGACATAATTGATAAAGACGATATAGAATCTGTTAATAAGCTTCAAAAAGAAATTGATGAATTAATTTTAAGCATGTCAAAAATGTCTGCTGGCGAAAAGGGATTTGACCCTCTTAGTGCAGACAAGGCGTTAGAAAAAATTAATAGCGAGTTGAAGAAAAACTCCGCAATGTCAAAAGAAGCAAAACGTCAGATTCAAGGTTTCTATGAAGAAATTCGAAGTGGAAATCCTTCTAAACCAATTAAAGACCTTTTGGATGATATGTATAAACTTATTCAAGCAGAACGTCTTGCTGGTCGGGAAGGTAGAAGTTTTATTGATGTCTTTAAGGAAAAAGTTTTTTTTGGAGCGGCTGCCAACTTAGCTGGTATGTTTGGAATTTATGATGTTATTAATATAATTCGTCAAGCATCAGACACAGTAATTGACCTTAATACACAAATTACAGAACTTGCAAAAGTATCAGAAGCAAGTATGTCTCAAATTTACGATGACTTTAATAGTTATGCAGAAATTGCTAAAGATGTTGGTGGAACGATTTCTGATACAATTAGTGCAACCTCAGATTGGAGTAAAAATGGTTATAGTATTCCTGATAGTAAAAAACTTGCCGAAGTTGCATTGATTTATAAAAACGTTGGTGATGGAATTGATATTGACGAAGCCAATGAATCTTTAATTTCAACTCTTCGTGGTTTCAAAATGGAAGCTGAAGATGCAATGCATATCATTGATGTATTTAATGAGGTAAACTTACTTGCCTCCTATTACAGTAATGTAATAGCTTTATGTAATAACACATATTGATAGTAACTATATAGGTTAAAATCCTGAGAAGGACAAGACCTAGGAAAGATTGCAATATTATTTTATTCCATATATGGGGATATATGAAATAATGAAAAAAATAAAAATAAAAAATAAACGATTATCTAAATATTTATATTCTCTAGGCTTTGAAAGAGAATGTAGTTTTGACGAAAACAAAAAAGAATATTGGCTATTTAAAAAATCAAGTGAATTAGATGAAGCACTTGATTTTTATTTTTATATGAGAAAGAAAAATAGACAATAAATATATAAAAGGAGATGTTATTATGACAAAAGAACAATTTGAAGAATATGATGGAATGTTGCATTGTAAAAATTGTGGACATGATGTTCCCAAAATTCACATGGCATATAAGAGAGTATATCAAAATGGAGATATTACTCGTTGTAATGTGTGCGATTGGATAAAACGACACAATGGTATTCCTGTTATTGAAGGATTTACTGAAGATGAAATAAAAACAGCACTATATTTCTTAATATACGAAAAGTCTTCTTATATGAACGACTTAGCCGATGTTCTTAATAAATCTATTGATGAAACAATTAGATTATTTCACGTTCTTAAAATAGGAAATAAAAAATGTTGGATAAAATCAAATTGCGAATGTTGTGGTAAAGAAATTGAAACCTTTCCAAATGTATATACAAAAACAAAACATTTATATTGTAGCGAAACTTGTTATTGGAAAGATAAGCCCAATAAAATGCCGAAAGGGAAAGACAGTCAATTTTATAAAAGAATTGAAACAAGTTGTACTAATTGTAATAAACCTATTGAAATTATTCCATATAATTATAATACGGAAAACGAATATGGTGATAATCATAATTTTTGTTGTCAACAATGCTATTGGGAATATCGAAGTAAGTATTATGTAGGCGAAAAATCGATAAGTGCTAACAGAGAATTTACAGAAGAACAAAGAGAAAAAGCACGATTAACAATATTAAAAAATGGCAGAAGTTCAAGTCGTTTTAATTCAGGTATTCAGTTAAAAATTAATGATTTGTTAGATAAAAACAACATAAATTATGAAAGAGAACATATAATCAAATATTATGCTGTAGATAATTACTTACAAGATTTTAATTTGATAATTGAAGTAATGGGTGATTATTGGCATGGGAATCCATTAAGATATAATGAAAATAAATATAGTTTAAATGAGATGCAACAAAGAATAATATTGAAAGATAAGCAAAAGAAAACATATATATTTAATCATAACAATATTAACATTCTTTATCTATGGGAAACAGACATAAATAAAAAACCAGAACTGTGCGAATTGTTAATATTAGAATACATAAAAACCAATGGTTATTTGGAAAACTATCATTCTTTTAATTGGAAAATAAAAGATGGTAGTTTATTTTTATGTGACAAAATAATTACACCTTATCAAGATATGAATACTGATAAGTATAGACATTTAATAAAAAAGAAAGTAGGATAATCCCCATCCTTAATAAAAATAATATTGCAAAATCCTTAACGACTGCGGTGGTTTATATGGTAACATATATTCCGAAGTTACTCTCCTACTCTTTAATCTAAAGAAAGAGGATGAATATACAGTCTGACCTCACGCTATAATCTAACAATGAAACGTGAGACATAGCCAGAAATGACTATGCGCCATAGAAATATGGTTAGTAGGTTTACAACCGAAAGTAACAGATATGAAGTAATAACGAAGCAATTAGTTCCTCTGGTATTGGAGAGGCATTAAAACGTAGTGCTGCATCATTTAATGCTGCGAATACCTCATTTGAAAAGTCAGTAGCTTTAGTAACTGCAACCAATAGTGTCCTCCAAGATGAGGAAAAAACAGGGAATATGTGGCGTACAGTGTCGGCACGAATTCGTGGAGCAGATACCGAATTAAAAGAGATGGGCGAAGATACCGAAGGAATGGTAGAATCCACATCTAAACTGCAAGACCTTATTAAAGGTATGACTGGTTTTGATATTCTTAAAGAGGATGGAAAAACATTTAAAGATATATATGATATTGTTCTGAATATCGGAAAAGAATGGGAAAATCTCAGTGATATTGACCAAGCTGCACTTTTAGAAGCTCTAGCTGGAAAGCAACAATCGAATGCTTTAGCAGCGGCACTTTCTAACGTAGATATTCTTGAAAAAAGTTATAAAGAAGCAATGAACGCACAGGGTTCAGCTTTAGAAGAACAAGAAAAGTATAAACAAAGTTTACAGTACAGTATTGACCGTACAAAAGCAAGCCTAGAAGAATTAGCTAATGACTTTTTATCATCCGATTTATTAAAAGGATTGATTGATTCTGGTGATAAACTAATTAATATTCTCGATTGGATAATTGATAAATTTGGTGTATTAGGTACTCTTGCAGGCGGTGCTGGCTTATTTGCTGGCTTATTCACTGGAATAAAGAATGTGGGTATTGCATATGAGTGTATGTAATCAATAATTGTTTTGAATATGCCTACCATGCCTAAGAATTATATTCAAAGGTAGGGGATGTGAGCCTAGTCAACTCACCACATTCTATAAAATAAATCGTAATTGAGGATTGCTATTCCTCAGTGCTGGAAGGAAAGAATAAAAATACCGTATATATAAAATAACTTACTACAACGTATTGGAAACGATGTGCGTGAATGTATCTCGAAAGAGTGTTGGTAACAACAAGAAAAAAGTTATTTAGGTACGGGCGATAAGCCCTAAGTACTAAGCGTTACATATGTAAAGCTAAATCGGCTATCAGCAACGGATACCCTAAGTCTGATTATTCAGATATGGAAGTGTTCAGAGAGCAGAAACGATTTTGAGTCAGAAATGGCTTGTAATGGGTGCTCCAAACACAGTTGATAATCTGTCTCGTGACTGAGTAAAAATTATCGAGAGTGATACTGCTCTTCTATTTCTTATAGCACTTATATTATTATAAGTAGAAATAGGATAATGTAAGGATTTCTCCTAGCCGTAGTGGAAGAAACGGAGAAATAATAATATGGTATAATCAAAAATAGGACTATCAAGAGTAATCCCGATAGTCCAAAGCTTACCTATGCAATTCCGTCTCAATAGAGACATCCTTAACAGAGGCTTTTGTACGGAAATCTTTGTACTTTATCAATGTATTGCAAAACTTGCTAAAACCTTTGCTGGTGAAAGGTAATATAAATCGAATAGTTTTGTAGGCGAAAACTAATAGAGAAATAAATCCTATTAGTACTATCACTAACGCTACTACTCCGTACCAAGAACCACACTCAACAGTATATTTGATTATATTCTCCATAAGAACACCTCCTTAGTTTTGATTGTTTTGAATATCGTACTAAGATTGGTGTTATTGTGGAGATAACACCTCTCACTGTGAAGGCGAGATAAAAGTTGGAGGTGCTTATGGAGTTAAATCTGCAACACTGTAAGGAATATTATACCATATAGCAAAGAAGAAATAAAGTTAATATTTAGGAGAATAATTATGATTCAATGGATTAGAAGATGTTTTTGTAAACATGAGTTTGAGTTAATTCAAAAAACAGAACACGTTGGATATGATTTATCTGCATACATGTGTAAACACTGTGGATGGATTAGAAGAATAAAGACTTAGAACATGAATTTTAAAGCGAAATATGTCAAAAAAGACTACCAGATATAAAATCTGATAGCCTAAAAATTTAAAAGGAGAAATAAATATTGGAATATACAAAAATAGAAATTAATTAGATTGGTGTTTGTCTTTGGCTATCATATTAGTTATGTATTTTACTTTGTTTTCAGAAAGCTCTGGATGTCTGCAAATTAGTATCGTTACTACTAATTTAAGTGCTAACCATCCAAAATAACATAATCCAACACTGCCTAAGACTTCAAAAATTTCAGTTAGTACTACTAACATTCTACCCTCCCTTCTGTATGAATTTCTTAAAACATTAGGGAAATTGTATTGGTCAGAACGACCCGAATATTTATTTCCGACTCGTGCCGTATCATACAATAGGCACTCCCACATGATACAAATAGCATCAAGCACTTACCGTGACAACGGACTGAGATGTGGTAACTCAAGTCGCAGTTTGCTTGATGTTATTCTATCATATTTTGTTATATTTTGTAAGTTGGAACATACATTCTCTGTCAAAATATACATTATAATATTGAACGTTTTATCTTTACAACAATCTTTCCTTGTGCTACTCTTCTATTATATTTCATAAAATATAAGTTAAATAGGAGGTTATTATGGCTCGTGGAAAAAGGAATTTATCATTAGACGAACAACTTGCAAAGATAACAACTGAAATAGAAAATATGGAAAACTCTCTTAAAGAGATGAAACAGGCAAAGAAAGATTTGGAAGAACAGATTAAGATGACTCGACTTGTAGAATTAGATGAGTTAATTAGTTCTAAAGGATTAACGTTTGAAGAAGTGAAAGAAATGTTGACTAAGTAGTTTTATCAACTTTTATTAATAAATCGTCGAATTTTGTTTAAAAATGACAAAAATATTCTATCGTTTTGGTAACATTTTTTCTCATAATTGTGTATAATGTAGTTAAGAAATCAAGAATGATTTCTCTTATTGTGGTCGGGACTGTATATCGACCTAAACAAAAGGTACAGGTGTGAATAATTCTCGCCACCCAGCAGGCGGCTAACAAATGGCTGGGGTTTAAATTGACCCTACTAAAAAGTAGGGTTTTATTTTATGCATAGGAGAAAATGTGGAAGAAAATAAGTTATATTTCATTAAAGATGAATATTTTGAAAAATATAAAGTTCCAAATACATCCTTAAATAAAGATACAGATGAGAATGGAGAACATAATAGACCATGTTATTATGCTTTTAAAGAAGATAATATATATTGGATGATACCGATATCTTCTCAAGTTGACAAATATGAATATGAATATCAAAAATCCATTAAAAAATATGGTGTATGCGACAGTATTTCGTTTGTATATATAAAAGGTAATAAAAATGCAGCATTAATACAAAATATGATTCCTGTTTTAGAAAAATACATAGATAAGATTTATACATATCATAACACAAATACTCCTATTGAGATTAATGATAAAAAACGAAAAGAATTAAATGCTAAAGCACGAAAAGTTGTTAGATTTGCAAGAATAGGAAAGGAATTAACTTTTACTCCTATTTTGGATTTTGAGAAAAGATTAATTGAAGAGTTGAACAAAGAAGAATAAAATAGATAGCAAGCACAGTTATTTTGAGGTCGGAAATGGTTCCCGACACACTCTATTTATAGAGTACCTGAGATGCTGGATACACCGCCCAGCCAAGATAAATGTGCTTTTATTATTTGTAAGAAATGAGTTGATTGCTCAAACATAAAGTAATTTCGGGTATGAAATCCCAACAAAAAAGAATTTTTATGTGAGAAAGATTGGATATACCAATCTTTTTTGCGTTATGTAAATATTACAACAAATTTAAGACCTAGAAATCAATCTAGGTCTTTTGTTATACTACTACTCTTCTATCCTATTATATATCCGCATTTATTATTTTTGAAAGGATGTGATTTTATTTGAAAAATGAAATTATATTAACAAATAAATATAACACAACATCGAATGGTACTCCGTTTCCAAAAACACCAAGGTCGGATGTTAGATATGATGGGGTATTCCCCACAAAAGAACAAATAATCGAATATATGAAAAAGAAAATAAAGAGACTGTTATAGTCTCTTTATTTATTATTGTTATTATTTGTTTGTGTTCTAGTTTGGTTTTGATTATCAGAACTCAATTTTTCTTCCAATTCATTGAAGTCAATACCATATCTCTTTTCAAGAGCTGAAAGAACATTATACAATCCTTTACCAACAAACAAGTGATTAGAACCAAACACATACTTCATAGTATGTACTTCTGATGGAGCAAGACTTGAAATAGTACCTCTGTATCTTCGCATATTTTCATTCTGATATACGCTGACAGGATATCTATATCCAAGACCTTCAATTCCAGTATATCCATCATAAGAATTTGGATTATAACACTCTTTGCCAATTTCGTATTCAAGTTTTGCTATTAGTGATGCGATGTTTTGTGTATTTTTCATTGTTTTAACACCCCTTTTATTAAAAATCACTACCACAACCATTACAATGCCATTGTTTACCAATCTTCTTACTACCTAACCCAAACAACCCAGTGGATACAGTACGATTGAGCTGACCAATTTTCTTCACATTAGTAGATTTACAGTAAGGGCAAGTTACTTTTCTACTCGCATTTTCTAATACTGCCCTACCATGTTCCATTTTGGCATTAAACTCAACAGATTGTTTTGCTAAGATTTCATCTCTATGGTCGAATAAGTATTGGTCGAATTCTGGTGAGGTTTTGACGAGTTCTTCTATAAGAAGTCTTTCTGTTTCTTTATCTTTAAAAGCTATATCAAATCCTTCAAAAAGATATTTTGGTGGGACAGGCAACATAATTGTTTCACAACAGTCGCATTTTTGCACTTTTTGAGTATAACTTTCTTGTGCAATTCGTCCACATTTTTTACAATAATGAAGCATTTTCTCATCTCCTACTTATAATTTGTTTTATTTTATCATATAAATAACAAAATAACAAGTACTCCACAACTTGTAGCAGACTTCCACAACTGCAAAAATAAATAGTATGATATTCAAAACATTCAATAGTGATATAGATAAAACAAGTACCAAATGGGGAGTATTTGGGAAATCATTTAATGATATTGGAAATGCTATTGTCGGAAAAATTTCAGATATCAATGAAAGTTTTCAAGACACAAATGATTTATTAGGTGCTTTTAAAAATACGGATAGTGTTTGGAAAAGATTATACCCTGGCAAAGAATCTATTCAGTCTCAAATGATTGATGTAGATACATTGTACCCTGATATTGATGATTCTGTTGCTCAAAAGATTTTAAGTGATTTACAGCAACAACAAAATCTCATTGATATAACCAAGGGAAGTTGGAGTGATTACTTCAAAGAATTCAAAGAGGGTGAAAAGTGGCAAATTGAATTTGTTCAGAATAACGATTTACAAAAAGCTAGTTTAGATGATGTAAAGAAAAGTTATGAAGGTGCTCGTCAAAGTGCTATTGACCATAATAATGCACTTAAACAACAAACGTTAGGAGCAAAAGCTGCTACTGTTGCTACTCAAGCTCTAGCTGCGGTATGCAATATGCTTATTGGTGCTTTAATTGCAAAAGGTATTGAATTAGCTGTAAAAGCTATTGACAACTACGTTAATCGTGCAAAATATGCAGCCGAAGCAATGCAAGAAGCACAAGAGAAAATTGATGATGCTCAAAACTCTTTAAAAAATATGACTACTACCCTATCTGAAAATAAAGATAGGTTTTTACAGTTGTCTAAAGGAGTAAGTGAATTTTCAGAAAACCTGCATTTATCCGAAGAAGATTATGCAGAATACTTATCAATTTCAAATGAATTAGCTGAGTTGTTTCCTACTTTAGTTTCTGGATATGACGAACAAGGAAATGCTTTGCTTGCTATTGGTTCTAATGCTGATGAAACAAATGAGAAACTGCAAGAATTATTAGAAACCCAACAGGCAGTTGCACAACAGACATTGATTGACAATATGGATAAGGTTGCCGATGGCATTTATTATGAAGTTGAAGCAACTAAAAATGAGATAGACGGCTTACAAGAACAATTGTCTCTTTTACAAAAAGATTATGAAAATGTTAATATAAATCTTGCGAGTTCAAATGGGCTTGTTAGTTTCAGAACTGAAGACTATTCGAAGTATGGAGAAGCAATGAAAAAAGCTCTCTCAGCAGCGAATATTGAATTTACAGAAACTACTGCTGCTGGAAATGATACTGCTATTCAATTAATCTCTTGGAGTCCACAACAATTAGAAAAGGCACAAGAATTTTATGACGCATTTTTGGAAACAGAGAATAGATATTATAAAGCTACCGAAAATGGCTTAAAGAAAGATATTGCAGAAAAAGAAAAAGCTTTTGAAACATCTTACTCTAAAATGACTAAAAATCTTCAAGCGTGGGTAAAAGATAATTATAATTATCAGTATCTTTCCGACAACTCTTCTAAGATTGTAGATGCAATAATTCCAGAAATTAATTGGAAAGAAGTTAACGAATCTGGAGTTCCTTTAATGACGGCATGGGATTATCAAAATTATGTTGAAGAGAATATAATTAATCCATTAATGCAAGTTCCAGAAGAACATAAGGCAGAAATCGACAGAATGTTTCAGCAGTTATTATCTTTTGAGAATGGCGACTTAGATGTATTGCAATTTGCAGAGCAATTACGAATAAGGCTTAATGAATTTGGTATTAAGATTAACATAACACCAATTATTGCTGATGAACAAGACACAAAGAATAGGTTGCAAAATTCAATTGATTCTATTGCGGAAGGAGGTAGTGCGGACTTCTTCACTTCTTCTGGTAAAAGAGTCGATGCAGAGGATTATAAAACTTTACAAGAGTATACAAAAGATTTCAACAAAGAACAAATTGAACTTTGGAACAGTTCTACTCTAGGTGCAAAAAATGCCATTGAAGCTATTGCAATGTATGAAGATGCATTAAAATCTGCTTCAGATGTTGATGGAAATAACCTTTTAAATTTCGAAGATGCTTTTAATTCCACAAACTTCGCAGAAGCCAAACAATCTCTCCTAGACCTAGCTAAAGCAGGTGAACTCACTTCTTATACCCTTTCCTCAACTAAAGAGTATAATTCGTTGCTTGAGCAGACTGGCTTAACAGCAGAACAAGTATATTCTAAGATAATGAAAATCGCTCACAGCGATATGTCTGATGCTGATTGGAATAATACATTAGCAAATGCTCGTTCTCAAATTGCAAAAATTGATGAACTTTTAAACGAATTAAATACAAATGGTCAAACTAATTCAGTTGTAGATGGTATTATTGCAGATTACCCACAGTTACTTGAGTATTTAGGTGATGAAAAAGCTTTAAGAGAACAATTAAAAACTCTACAAGAAGAACAAGAAGATGTTGTCAGAAAAGCATACACTCAACTTGTAGCAGATAGTGAAGCTTATTATAACACTTTTAAAACTCAAGAAACAGAAAGATTAAACACATTAAACAATACAATAAATACCACTATTAGCAGTAATAAATACTTGGTAGACGTACTTGGAAAAAATTATAAAGTTGACTTAAACAATTATAAATCAATTACAGACGCAAAAGCAAAGCTAGAAATGGAATTGATTAAAAACAGCGCTAGTGCATGGAGTAAATTTTATAAGGTTCAAGTGGATGCAACTACAGGATATGCTAGTGTAATATCAAGTTCCACCTTTTCTCCAAGTGAATATATGGGTAGTGACGGCAACTATGGTGAAGCAATAAAGAAAGGTATGGCAGAATTAAATAAACAAAAGTCGGCTGCACAAGATGTGGCAGACACATATAATTCTATAATTGCTGCATTAGAAGGTATTGCTGATACTACTAATATTTCTACTGCACCAGTTTCTTCTTCCAGTTCCTCTTCATCGTCTAAAGAGGCAGAAGCAACCATCGAAACTTTCAACTGGGTTGAAAAACTTCTTGAACGTATCCAAGCAAGAATTAGTAAGTTAGAGAAAACTGCATCATCTACTTATCGCACATGGGCAACAAGAAACGATGCATTATTAAAACAACTCACAGAAGTTAATACCGAAATAATTGCACAACAAAAGGCTTATGATATTTATATAGCAAAAGCTAACTCTGTAGGCTTGTCAGAACATTATAAGCAACTTGTTCAAAATGGTGATTATAGTATTGAAGATATTACAGATGATACACTGAAAGAACAGATTTCTGCTTACGAAGAATGGTATACCAAAGCTACTGAATGTTCCGATGCTATTGTTGACCTAAAGGATAAGATTTCTGAATTAGGCATGACCCACTTTGAAAACATATTCAGTGAGTATGAAGACAGTCTAAGTGGTTATAAACACCAAGTAGAAATGCTTGAAACTTACATAGACCAAACAGAATCAAAAGGATATGTAGTTAGTGGCAATTACTACAAGGAATTAATCAATGCACAAAAACTTAATATTAATATGCTTCAAGAAGAATATGCAAAGTTAAAGGATTCTCTTCAATCTTCTGTGGACACTGGTAAAATTAAACCATACAGTGAAGCATGGTATGATATGGTTGACAGTATCCGTAATGTGCAGAAATCTCTTGAAGATTCTAACAGTTCTTTGATTGAGTACCAAAACAATCTTAGAGATTTAGAATGGGAGGCTTTTGATAGACTTTTAGACAAGATTTCTAATATTAAGGACGAATCTGATTTCTTAATTGAGTTGATGTCTGATAAAACCATGTTTGATGAAAGTGGTATCACTGATGAAGGGCAGGCAACATTAGGACTTCATGCGATTAATTATAATGTATATCTTTCTAAAGCTGATGAATATGCTAAGAAAATTAAAGAAATCAATGCTGAGATTGCTAACGACCCTAATAATCAGACTTTGATTGACCGTAGGAAGGAATTGATTGAGTTACAACAGGAATCTATTCTTGCTAGTAAGGACGAGCAACAGGCTATGAGGGATTTAATTTCAGAAGGCTATGACGTTTTCTTAGAATCACTTCAAGAAATCATAAATAAGCGTAAAGAAATGCTTGATGAAATGAAAGATATGTACGATTATGAAAAGAACATTTCTGAACAGACTCAAGAAATTTCAAAATTAGAAAAGATATTAAAGGCTTATGAAGGGGATAACTCTGAGGAAGCTAGAGCAAAGATTCAGGAATACAAAGTTTCATTAGAGGAAGCTAAGGAAAACTTAGAGGAAACTGAATTTGACAGGTATATTAAAAATACTGAGGATATGCTTGATTCATTATACGAGGAAGCACAAGAGTTTGTAAATGGTCATTTGGCAGATTTAGAACGACTTGTAAGTGAAGTTATTGATTCAACTAACGAAAATGCAAGTAATATCAGTGAAACTATCAAGGAATCTGCTGATGATGTAGGATACACTATTTCAAGTAAATTAACCAATGCTTTCGATTCTGCAAGTAATGGAGTTGCTGATTTAGTAAGTGACTACAATGATAACTTCCTTGAAACCATGACTACTTTACAGTCTACCGTTGATGATATTCGGAATTTAATTGCAGGCGAATCTAATTCGGATAATTTGGAGAAAGAAAGCAATTACTCTTCTGATGAAGAATCACTTTCTAATCCACAAGACAGATGGACTCAAGATACCAATGGCACTTGGAACTATTATGAAGGTGGCGAACAAGTTAAAGATTCATGGACAAAGTATGATAAGGATAATAAATGGTATCACTTAGACGAAAATGGAAACATGAATACTAACCAATGGATTAAGAATAAGTCTGGTACTTGGAGTTATGTAGATGGCTCTGGTGCTGCTGTTACAGGTTGGCATAAGTTAGGATGGACAGATGGCTCAAATGAGTGGTATAACTTTGATGCTGATGGTAATATGCTTGAAAACCAATGGGTTGATGATTACTTTGTTGGCAAAGACGGTAAAATGAAAACCAATACATGGATTGGACATAATGGTAAGTATTACTGGGTCGGTGCAGATGGTAAGTGGTTAGACAAAGAAGGATGGAGTTTGGATTACAAGCCTAAAGATGGATTACCTATTTACGAGTACGCAAAAGGAAGTAAACGAATTCCTGAAGACCAGATTGCTTTGATTGGCGAGATGGGTTCAGAGTTATATTATGATAAATCCAGTGGACTGATTGGGCAAGTTGGTAAAGGTGACATGGTATTTACTAATGAAGCCTCTCAGAAGTTATGGGAATTTTCACAAGACCCAGAAGGATTTATGGCTAAGATTGGAATGCCTAACCTGATGTCTAATTTCAGTTTGAATATGCCTAGTCTTTCTGAATTGAAAGTGCCTGATGTTAAGCCTGTAGCACAGAATCAGAATGTTACAATTGATTTGGGAGGAATCCAGATGTATGGAGTAAATGACCCACAAGAATTTACTAAACAATTAAAGTCTGCAATTAATGATAACTCTTCTATTCGCAAGCAATTAAAAGATGTTGCTTTTGGTGATATGAGGGGTGGAAATTCATTTGCTAGATATACAAGATAACAGATAAATTAAAAGAGTAGGCTTTCGGGTCTACTCTTATCATAGAAAGGTTATACTTTATTATGATTACATTTTTACAAAAAATACTATAATTTGTTGAATTTTTTCTGTTTTGGGTTTATAATAATAGAAAAAATAGGAAGGAGATAATATGAAGATGGCAGGAAAATATGTTTTCCCAGACCCAAATGACAGGTCAAAAAATAATCCTTGTACTATCATGGATACTAAGAAAGTATTGGGTATTTATAATCAGGGACACCCAGATGAAGAAGATATGCAAAAAGTTACTGAAAAAGTTCAGGAATGGATTAGAGAAAAAGCAGACAAATTGGGTTGGGACGAAGTGAAATTTGCTGGTGGACAGTGTATTTTAGAAAATCGTTTTGAAAAATAAACACATATTAACTATTAACTTAATGTAAGAGATTAGAGAAATCTAGTCTCTTTTTTGATGAAAGGAAATAACGCTATGAAAAAGATTACGTATTTACTAAAACAACTTTTACCACTCACCTACCATTCAAAATATAAAGTCCAGAATGGTTCAAAAGAACTTGCAATCTGGACTCAGTGGTTTGGTAAGCCATTTAATATCAAACGATATACATTAGCTGATTAATGGAATTCTGTTCCATCACATTTTGGACATGGTGGCATTGTATCAGTATCATCATCTAATACAACTACTTGTCCACAGTTATCACATGTATATTCGCCCTTACCTGGCTTTTCTCCTGTAGTTGGCATACTCTAACCTCCTTTACACTTGATAAACAAATTATACTATATTATGTCATATTTTGGAATATGATGTTTGGATTTTGTTACAAAATATTATTTACAATCTTTTACAAATGTGATATTTTTATAATATTGGATAATAAATAACTTGTCACAATTTAATAAAAGTGGTAGAATTTATAACAATAAAGAACAATGCACAAATTGTTGCATCTTTTATTTTCTACCTGAAATAAAAATACGGGAGGTAGAATAATGGGATGTTTTAAGTTAAATACGAAGGCAAATACTGAGGAAGTTATTTATATGAGAAAATACAACAAGGATAAGAAAAAAGCAACTAAAAAGGAGAAAAATAGGACGAAAGATGGTAAAGTAAGTAAACAGGTGATACAAATTTCTCTAGGTGGAGTTATCACTGTTATTGTGACTATTGCTGGCGCGGTAGTAGGGGCAACATGGTTGGTTGCAAATAATTTAGGAGAACTAAGAAGTGATATTGTAGCTTTAGACAAAGATATTGATACGATAAATACTGAAATTTCTGAAATGAGTTCTGAAATTTCTGTGATGAGTGATTATTTATATAATGATGGAGGGGTTCAAGACCAACTTGGAGATATTAATAAGCTTTTAGGAATGAATCCTATAAATGCATCATTAGACATTACCTCTTCTATAGGAAAAGTATCAATGCAACCAAATGATATAGGTTATGTTACTTCTTCTATTACTTCTGAAACATGTATAGGAACGGATTCTGATGGAAATGTATATATTGCAGAAGATTTAATAAATGAAACGATACTTCTTACGTACTTTGAAGATGATAAGGAAGTTTATTTTTTAGGACAATACAATGAGAATTATAAATGGAATGGATATTGTGTAACTAATGCTTACAACCTAGATGGAACATTGTATGGTATTTGCGAATCAAATTTTGACAATGGAAAGCGTTTGGATTATAAATCTTTTTGTTATTTGAATAAAACAGAATGGATTTATTCGGATAAAATTTGTAATGAAGACGAAAACAGTGGGATAAATATACTTTATTCTTTTAATTACGAAAAAATTAAAAATTTCACTAATACTAATGCAAGAATAACTGATATTCTTTATGTAGATAAATTCATTGAAACTTCTGAAGCGAATATGCTTAAGTATTATTCTGGAAATACTTTTGATGGTAAATATAATGATGATAGTGGAAATGCTTATGAAGTTGTGTATAATGATGATGGCACTGTAAAAATGTTGTATGTTGGTGAATTTGTCAATGGTACATTTTGTGATGACGATGCATGGAGTATAGTTTATTCTGAAAATTATGAGTTTTATGTACATAATACCGGAAAATTTGAAAATGGAAAAGCTGTTAATAAATCAACAGAACCGATTAGTATTGACGAGATAAATGAAATAATTTCTAGTTATAATTTTGATTGTGAATTAAAATGGAAGTAAGATTTTAGAAAAAAGCAACAATAAACTTAGTTAAATATCATAGTAAAAGATGCCTAGTTACTAATAAATTTTTATACTAACTAAGGTGTCTTTTTATTATGCAAAAAATTAACGAATGGAGAAACTGGAAGATGTAAATAAAATTAAATAAGATTTGTATAGGATGGGAGGTTCTCTCCTGTCCTTTTTAGATTGAATACAACTATTAAAATTAATATTAAGAAAGGAGGCGTTGGATTTTGTCTTTTACTGATTTTGAGTTTAACGGACAAAAACTTTCTGATTTCGGATGCATTCTTTGTTCTTTTAATGGAGGTTCGGGAATAAAAACAGTAAGTATTGGTAGTAATTTGTCCTTAAATACAATCAATCGTCCAAGATTGAATAAGTTTAAAATTTTATCAACTAAATATGATGAACCATTTTCAGCTACGTTTCAAATTTGCAAAAATGAATGTGGTTACTTTATCAACGAAAAAAGATTCATGACTGAAAATGAAGTTAGTAAAATTATGCGATGGCTTAATAAAAAAAGTTATCGTAAATTCAAAATGATATATAGTGACGGAAAATGTTCTAATATGTATTTCAGAGGAACATTTTCAAGTATCCAAATGGTTACGCTTGGTGAAAATATTATTGGTCTTGAATTATCATTTCAAGCTGATGCTTCGTTCGGATATTATGAACCACTAGACTTTGATATGGATTTTTCAGATATAAATGATGAGTTTTCTATATATGATAATTCTGATGAAATTGGATACATATATCCTCGTGTTTTACAAATTACTGTCTTAGAAGATGGAGATTTAGAAATTAAAAATTCACAAGAAGAAGAAAGTGTGATAATTAAAAATTGTGTTGAAGGAGAAATTATTACTTTGGATGGGGAAAACAAAATCATCATTTCTAATAAATCTCATCCAACGCTATACAACGACTTCAATTACAATTTTGTAAAAATTATAAATAAATGTGGAGATAGTGATGATTATTATGAAGTAGACAACGAAGATGACCAAATAGAAAATATTTTTTCTGTAACTCTTCCGTGTACTATTCATTTGTCCTACTCTCCTATTTGTAAGATGGGGGTAATTTAATATGGGAATTGGAAATAGATTAGTCTTCGATGTTAATAATAATGTCGAAGACTTTACTTTTATATTGTCCACCAGAGATTACAGGCACTTGGGACAAATAAGAAATATCGACACTGAAACTGTTAGATATGAAGCAAATTTAAACAGTGCAAACAAAATTACTTTTCAGGTATATAAATCAGTTATAGAAAACGAAAAAAAAATAAATGAGCCATTATGGACAGATATTGCAGACTTGAAATTGGTCTATGTAAAAGAACTGGATGAGTACTTTGAAATCACAGTTTCATTGGACGATTCTAACGAAAATGTGACAAAAACTGTTACTGGAACATCCTTATGTGAAGCTGAATTATCCCAATGCTATATACATGGTTTGGAAGTTAATACAGAAGTTGATATAGGTAGACCTGATTATGTTGTAACAAAATTTTATAACTTCGAAAATCATGATGCTTCATTTCTTCATAGGGTATTATCTTATGCTCCTCATTATGAACTTAAACATGTAGATTCCAGTTTGATAAATATCCAAAGAAGTTTTAGTGTTGATGGTACTTCTGTCTATGATTTCTTAACAGGAGAATGTGCGGAACAGTTTAAATGTATCTTTGTGTTTGATACCAAGACCAGAGGTATTTATGTATATGATTTATATTCTAATTGTGAAGATTGTGGATATAGGTCAGATATTTGTGATTTTTCTAGCAATGACAGTAATGATTTTATATGCCCAGAATGCTCAAGTAAAAATATAAAATACTTCGGACAAGATACTACAATTTATGTGGACAAAGAAAATTTAACAGATAGTATTAATTTTACTACTGATATAGGTTCTGTAAAGAACTGTTTAAAGATGGTTGCTGGTGATGATATCATGACTTCTACTATCCGATTGCTTAATATGAATGGTACAGATAATATCGTTTATGTTAGCAATGAGCAAAAGAAAGATATGCCAGTGGAATTGGTAGAAAAACTTGATACATATGATGAATTATATCTTTCTTATAAAGATAGATATGAAACTATTGTTAATGATATTTACGAGTCAATAGATAAAATAAATTACTATACTCATAGTATGATGCCAACTATTGAACAGTTCGAAGTTACAGTACAGACAGAAGCTAATAAGCTAACTTCTGCCAATTTAAGTCCTCTTGGATTAAGTAGTGTTACTGCTTCTACAAGTATATCAACAGTTGAAAGTGCATTAAAAAATTATGCAAAGATATATATTAAAACAGGATATGTTAAATTAGAAGTAAATAACAGCACATATAATTATATTGGAGAAGATAAAAATGGAAATCACCAAGGAGCTTGGACTGGTAATTTTAAAGTTATTAACAATTCTGATAAAGAAGATGTAGCTTATTCAAAAACCATAAGAGTTATTGTTCACGATGATTATCAGTCTTTTATAGAACAGAAAATCATGAAAGGCATATCTAATAATGCTGAAGAGGAATATTCCGTTTTTGATGTATTGTCTATTGAAGATTTAGATGATTTCGAAGAAGCCTTAACTTATTATAGTTTAAATCGACTTACTTCATTTTATGATGCTATACAAGTCGCAATGGATACCTTAATTGAATTAAATCAGGCGAATACAAATGCAGAATTTTATGATGTGCTTTATTTGCCATATTATAAAAAGTTACAGGTATGCCAAAGTGAAATAGATAAAAGACAAGCTGCTATCGATGAATGGCAACAAATCTATGATAATGCTGTATCTGAGCAACAAGAAATTCAATCTATATTGAATTTTAAGAATTATCTTGGTGAAGATTTATATAAAATCTTCTGTGCGTATAAACGTGAAGATACTTATCAAAACTCAAACTTCATTTCTGACGGATTGAGTGATGCAGAAATAATTGAACATGCCAAGGAGTTTATTGAATTAGCAAAGAAAGAATTAATCAAATCTGCATCATATAAACATTCTATTTCATCTACTCTACACAATCTATTAGTTATGCCAGAATTTAAACCTATTATTAATATGTTTGAACTTGGTAACTGGATTAGAATTCGTGTCGATGGAGATATTTATAGATTGCGTCTTATTGGTTATACGCTCTCCTTCTCTTCTATTCAATCTCTTGAAGTTGAATTTTCAGATGTATCAAAAGTAAAGGATGTCTCAAGTGATATAGATGATATATTAGAATCTGCTCAAAGCATGAGTACTAATTTTTCATATGTAAGTATGCAAGCAACAAAAGGAAGTGTTGCTAAGGAAGAAATTAATAATTGGGTACAAAATGGATTAAAAAGTTCTCTCGTTCAAATTAGTAATAACAATAGTGAAGAAGTTGGTATTGATAATCAAGGTATTTTTTGTAGAAGTTATGATGACATTTCTGACAGTTACTCTCAAGAACAATTAAGAATTACACATAACGTTTTAGTATTTACAGAAAACAATTGGGCTTCAGCATCTTTAGGTTTGGGAAAACATGAATATGTATATTATGATGGTGAAAAATTCACTACTTCCATAGGATACGGTTTATCATCCAAATTTTCCCAAAATTCATATGTTTACGGTTCTCAAATTATTGGTGGTGATATTTACTCTGAAAACTATTCTAAAACCACAGGAACATATATCAATTTAAAGGATGGTACATTTAGTTTTGGTGGTGGTGCATTAACATTTGATGGAGAAATGATTAAGATTAGTAGTCCTGATTTAGATGAGCATGTTACAACTATAACAAAAGATACTGTTACAACAGAATTTGTAAATGCTTTGAATGTAAAAGCAGGAAGTGTTGATGCTGAAAATATTACTGGAGATGTTATTTTAGGTAAAACAATTGAAGCTGGTAAAATTATAGGTTCAACTATTTCTAACGGTGATGGAACTTTTTATGTTGATGAAAAAGGAAGTGTTCAAGCAAGTGATATTAATATTACTGGTGGAACAATTGGAGAATTTAAATTGTATTATAGTACGGTAAGTGGAAGCTATTATTTAGAAACTCTTCCTACAGAAACAATGCCATTAACTACTGGAATTGGAAATAATGAAAAATGGGCATTCTGGACTGGTTATGATTATGGAACAGACACAGCAACATTTTGGGTAACTAACAATGGTGAAGTTCATATGAAAAATTGGCTATATGGCGCTGGGCATGATACATGGGCACTGTGGACAAGAACAGATAATGTAAACAGATATGGAATAGAGTATATTTATGGTGATTGGGATTTTTATAATGATGTTATGAATGTTAAATTTGTATTTTATGACCATTATACAAAACAAAAATTTTACTTTAATTTACCTATATCTAACAGAATAGAAGGAACACCTTAAATAAATTATGATTTTTAGAAAGGAGTAAATATGTCTTTTGGTACATCTAAAAAAATAATTTTAGATTTATATAATAATAAATATGTTTCAACGAGGGTAGCTCAAAACGATATAGACTCAAGAGAAATTATTATACAAGTTACTAATGACGGAAAACCGTATCCGATAGACCCTACAAAATTTTCAGTAAAAATTAAATATCATAAAACTGATGGGAATATTGTACTTAATGATATTTTAGAGGAAGATATTTTATCAGACGGAACTATTCGACTTGTACTAAGTGAGCAGATGTGCACTTCTTTTGGAAGAAATGAAGCAGAATTAATGTTGATAGATGTCGTATCCATGCAGGTTATTCATACAATGAATTTTATTGTTAATGTAAAGAAATCTACAATTAGCAATGAAGAAATTACTTCCAAAGATGAATTTACTACACTTGAAAACGCTTTACTTAAAGTAGAAACTTTATACAATTTCAAAGATGAATTTCTCGCTCTTAACGATGCTTTAGAAAAAGCAGAAACTTTACCGGAATTACGAGCGATTACAACAAGCGAAATTGATTCTTTATGGAGTTAAGAATACTCGTGACTTTAACTATATAATCAGTTTCGCTTTATTTTTTGTTAAAAGGAGGGATTTGGTTTGATTGATAATGCGTTAGATTTTGAAGGATTAAAATACAACAATGAAAAAGTGAAACTTTATATCAAAGATGAAATCGAAAAAGAAACTACACGAGCAACCGAAGTTGAAAACAATAAAGTTAATAAAACAACTGTTGCAACAAGCTCTACATTAGGACTTATTAAATCAGGGGAAGATATTACTGTTGATAAAAATGGTAATGTTAGTGTAAATGATAATTCTCACAACCACACATTAAGTAATTTATCAGACTTATTAACAACCGCTGATGAATTAAATGTGTTAAGTGGGATTACCGTTAATACAATGGAAATAAATCATTTGAAAGATTCGACTGGTAATATTCAAGAACAATTAAATAATAAAGCACCATTAGACAGTCCTGTGTTAACAGGTACGCCTCAAGCACCCACCGCCGAAACTGGAAATAATACTACTCAAGTTGCAACTACAGAGTTTGTACAAAATGAGATTAGTAATCTTGGAGAAAGGGCATCAGCAAAATATATTTATAACACTAAAACAACTAGTAGTTATGCTCATAATAATCCACAACCTGATAATGTTGGAGTTATTTATGATAACTATATATTTACGATTCCTTTTCATTCGGCAAGCACTGGTAGAGAACAATATGGTAGCTATATATATGAAACAACTTCTGTTGACAGTGGTGAGAAATCCTTGTTAATAAACGATGGATTATATTATTTAACAGATGAAGGAACTGCTTCAAAACTTGGCTACAGTGAACTAGTTCTCGGAAATAATAAATGGTCAAACATTGATACGGGAGATAGTAGAGAGGGGAATAAATATGGTGCAATTAGGTTATATGGCGTAGGAAATGGTAGCAGAGGAATTAGTAATAATGCTATGACTAATTGCTATGTTAGAATTACAACAGAACCTCTTACTTATAGTAGAATTATTAGACTTCCTGATGCTAATGGTACTATTGCACTAACTACTAGTAATGTTGCTTCTGCTGATGTTGCCACAAAAGCTACACAAGATGCCAGTGGTAATATAATAACAAAAACTTATGCACCAATTGATAGTCCTACTTTCAAAAATTATATTAAGATAGGCAATACAGAAATATCGATTAATTCTTTTTCTATGGAAGGTTGTTCTGCTGATGATTGTAGTATAGCATATGGATATTATGCTTCTGCTGCTTCATATTCTCGTGCTGGTGGTAGTATGACCTATGCAAATGGTTTATTCTCAGTTGCAGAAGGACAAAATGTAACCGCTGACGGGAAAAATTCCCATGCAATCGGATATGGTACATATACTCCATCAGAGGCAACCTATCAATTTGCAATAGGTAGATATAATAATTCAACTACTGCAACTAGTGATACAGTATTTGTTATTGGAAATGGTTGGAATACTACTTCTGCTCCACGTTCAAATGCTTTTCGAGTTACTTTTGATGGAGTTACCTATGCAACTGGTGAATATACAACATCTGGTGCAGACTATGCTGAATTCTTTGAATGGTTAGATGGTAACATTAACGAAGAAGACAGACGTGGTTATTTTGTGACATTAGATGGTGATAAAATTAGAATTGCAAATTCAAATGATTACATTATTGGTATTATTAGTGGGCAACCATCCGTTGTGGGTAATGGTGATGAAGATTGGATGGGACGGTATATCTTAGATGATTTTGGTTCGTATATTTATGAAGAATTTAAATATATTGAAAAAGATTTTAATGAAGAAACTAAAGAAATTATAACTGTCACAAAAACAGGAACAAGACCTAAACAAAATCCTAATTATGATTCAAGTAAGCCTTATACTCAACGTAAAGATAGACCTGAATGGGACTATGTTGGTATGTTAGGTGTATTATCAGTTAGAGATGATGGTACTTGCAAAGTTAATGGATACTGTAAAGTTGCTGACGGAGGTATTGCTACTGCATCTGATACTGGTTATAGAGTTATTAAACGAGTAACAGATAGTGTTGTAAAGATTATTCTTAAATAACATGAAAGGAATTTATTATGTCGATGTCATATAGAGAATTTATAAAAAGTTTGAGTCTAGCTGAAACTGATTTATCAAAGATATTATATCACCTTTATTTAGATTGTTTAAAAGAAATGTCTGAGAGTGATGATGAAAATGATGATGAATAGTTTGGGGTGATTATAGGGTAGATAAGATTAATTTCTTGTCTACCCTATTTTTTACGATTTATTAAACTATAATAAAAAAATATTTATATAAGATGATTATTTACTTATTTATAACTAGCTTATATAAATATTTTTAACATCGTCACCTTTTTAGTTGTAGGGTATTTGTAGGGTACTAACATTTTTAATATAAGAAAAACACCGTATTATCGGTGTTTTCAAAGAGTAGCGAGAGGGGGATTCGAACCCTCGACACCACGGGTATGAACCGTGTGCTCTAGCCAACTGAGCTATCTCGCCATATTAACTTTCTAAATGGGACCTACAGGGCTCGAACCTGTGACCCTCTGCTTGTAAGGCAGATGCTCTCCCAGCTGAGCTAAGATCCCATATCCTTAACACATTTATGAGTATATACTGTTCTGAATCAAATGTCAAGGTTTTTTTTGAATTTTTTTGTTTTTTTTAATTGAATCTATTTTTTTAACAATTCTAACGATTTAACATACGACCTTTTTCCTGTTCATTACGGTGATTTTCGTGCTTCCATCACCGCAGCATTCTATAAATAACATACACAATCCCTGCTATCAAAGCAATCGGCAAAAGCACTGTAAATGCCAGATATGCAACACCAAAAGTAACACAGATTAATAAAACCACAATAAAAATGGCAACCAAGGCAAATATCAGTTTACCATACCAGGAATTAAAATTAAATTTCTTATATTTAAATTCTACCCTTCCATCTTCATTCTGAGTCGCACGAAATCCTTTCCCAAGGTCAAATTCTGTTCTGGTAGTTTTATTTTCATATGTTTCTTCTCTTCTTCCAGAATCTTTCGCCTTATTTTCCTGAGCCTGAAGTATGGATTTCGCAATCAATCTGGGACTGCCCAAGGAAGAAATTACTTCTTCCTCTGACATCCCTTCTCTCATTCTGGCCTCAATATAATCAGAATAATACTTTATGGCATCCTGATACTCTCTTGGATCCACTTCTCCTTTTAACGCTTCATTTAACCCTTCTAAAAATTCTACTCTATTCATGTATATTCCCTTTCTTATCTTCCTTTTATCTCTACCCAAATTACTCCGTCCGGACCTGATTTTTCAACCTGCCAGGCAATTTGACGTACATCAGTCCGGTTTACAATGTTTTGCAAAGATATACTTTCCCCCATATCTTCTACCCGGAACTGTACCTGGGCATTTCTGTTTTCATCTAATATTGCATCAATCTTTCCCTTCAATTCAGAGATATCTTCACAGACCAAATCATTGTAATAAAAATAATTATACTTTTCTGCTGTGCACTCTGGAAAACAATCTTCCTCCCAAGTATGGTTCGCCCGTAAATACTCAGAAGTTACATTAAAATACGCATGGTACTTTCTTCCCGATGCATCCGGAAGCGGATCATCCCATGTGGCATCTACCATATACCACTCTCCATCCAGCTTAACGCAATTCCAAGCATGACTTTCTCCACCTGCATCACCATAAATAATCTGAGTTTCCAATCCTGCACAACTGGAAAGCAACATAAAAGCCTGTGCATAACCATTACATACTGCCTTTCCCTTTAATAACGCTCCATAAGCGTTATAAGAATCATCTTGGTTTTCCTCTAAAAAACCATAAGTACAATGAGTTAAAACATACTCATAAATTGCAAGTTCTTTTTCATAGTCTGTCATACCAGGTCGTATACACTCAGCCAGTGCAATCCTTACTTTAAGCAGCAACTCTTCTGCTCTGCTTATACTTTCCGGAATATCCTCTCCATATGCATAACAACGGTAAATATAATAATTATCCGATAATTCTAATTCTAATTGAAGATTCCTTGGATAAGTTTCTTTGCGGCTGGTAACTCCATAAGTCGCTACATTTCCCCAAAATCCTCCCAAATAAGAATTAATCTCTTCAATTTCCTCATTTGAGATATCCTCAATGACTACGTTAAGTTCTTCTTCTCCACTTTGTAATGCTTCATTTACCTTCTTCGCCAGCTTTTCCATGGAATCAATGGGTTCCTGCATGAAGCTAAACTTAATTTTCCCATCCTCTATACTACACTGAACAAAATGAAAATGTCGGTTTGCAAAATAAAACAAAACTGAAAACAGTAAAATCCATGTTAAAATTTGTAGTCGTCTTTTCCCTTCCTGCATCCTATGCTTCGCACCTCATATATCCTTTTCTCATTCAAGAACTTTCCCATCTTCCTTCCTAAGAACCAATTCAGGGATTTCAAAAAGCATTATGCATCTTCTTGTGATTTTTCAAGAACAGCAAGTATTTCTCCCATATACATTCTATGATAGTCCTTCTGCGGATACCATTTTTCATCCGCTTCTTTATCAATAAAATAATCCGGATTTATCTCAGCCTCACACATTTTTTTACAGATAAACACCAGTTTTGCCTCTTCAAAGTATGGAGTTTCCCCATAAAAGCAGGTAGTTAATCCTGCATTGGTTATTTTGTCCTCGTCTTTGCCAGATACTTTTCCACAATAAGCAAGAGTTTTCTTATATTCCTCATCAAAAAAACAAACCGAAAATGTATCATTTGCATCGATAAACTCTTTGGTGTATCTTTGAGGACGAATGTAAGTAGTAAGCACATTTTTACCCCAAAAGACTCCCACTCCACCCCAGCTGGCTGTCATGGTATTTGCTTTTTCCTCAGTCCCTGCGGTAATAAGCATCCATTCTTTTCCAATCATCTGAAATGGATTTATCTGCATCTGGTCTATCTTTCTTTCTTGAAATTTCATAACCCTTTCCTTTCTAGTCTTTGTCATCACCAAATAAATATTATGCCCTTATCTTTGATTCTAGAACTCTAACCCAGTACCCGATTCATCCGATAGAACAAATCATTCATCATAATTGGCTTCGAGATATGATCATTCATGCCGGAGCTGAATACCTTTGCTACATCTTCCTGTAACACATTAGCTGTCATAGCAAGAATCGGAACGGTAAGTGCATCCTCTCTGTTCATTAAACGAATCTGCTTGGCAGCTTCCGTTCCACTTAAAATCGGCATCTTAATATCCATCAAAATTAAATTATATTCATACTCTCTTGATAAACGAAACTTCGAAACTGCTTCCTCGCCATTTCTGGCAATATCATATGTAATCCCTGTCTGGTTCAAAAAAGCACTGACAATATTAATATTGATTTCATTATCCTCAACTACTAATACCTTTTTTCCTGAAAAATCATATTGTTGATGGACATTTTGCTCCAAAGAAACTTCTCCGTCACAAATCAGCTGTGGTATGGTAACTGTAATTTTCGTTCCCTTATCTAATTTACTGGCAACCTGTATATCTCCACCTAACAAAGATACTATACTCTTTGTCAACGCAAGTCCTAATCCGACCCCCATAATCTCCGGCAGATTCGAATTTCTCTCCTGCTGATACAATCGATACATCTGGGTTTTCTGGAACTCTTCACTCATTCCAATTCCATTATCCTCTACGATATATGTAATAAATGCCTTGTTATCCCTAACCTCTTTTTCCTCTACAGAAAGTTTTACATAGCCCCCCACACGGTTAAACTTTACTGCGTTGGCTATCAGATGTTTTAATATTTGAATAATTTTATCCTGGTCACACAAATAAATATAGTGCTTTAATTTTACTTCGTCCAGAATAAACTCTAAACCCCGTTCTCTGCTCTTTTCTTTCATTTCATGTTCCAGCATAAGAATCATATCATTTAAGTTAAATTTCTGAGCCTGTAGCTGTATCTTGTTTTCCTCTATCATAGAAAAATCAAAGGCATGATTTACTAAATCACTAAGAGCCTTCGCGGACTGCTCAATATTAAACAGATTATCTTTAATCTCCTCGGAAGGTTCCACCATTCTTGATAATTGGGTCAATCCACTGATTACATTTAATCTTGTACGCATTTCATGAGAAATTCTGGATAAAAAGTCCATCTTTTCAAGATTACCGAATTCGGCTTTTTGCAAAGACTCTTTTAAATTATCCTGCATATCTTTTTCATCCTGAACATTCTTTTTTAACAGCAATACAATATTACTATCATCTTCTGAAGTTTTTTTCAGAATATACTGTGTCCAGCAATATCTTCCATCGAATTTCTTCAAGCGATATTCCCTTACTAACTGTTGGCTTTTTTTCAGCTGTTCCTGTAAAACGGAGGGTTCCATTTCAGAAGCAAATCTTTCCTGATCTTCGTAATTGATGTAATCCAGTTCCCTTAAATAATACTGACTGACATGCATGTAATCATTCTGATTATAGATATACTCTGAACTTTCTGAATATTTTTTCATATATCCATCTTCAAAGTTTATCTCCCATATACTTGAAAAAGCCATGCTTGCTGCAGTTAAAAACTTCTCATTTTCCTGAATAATTTCATCATATTCATTTTTTTGTAATATAACTTCATTTTCTCTTATCTGCATTAGCACACCACCTTCTTTTATCTATACTCGCTATTATTCCAATTATATCAGAAAAGTAGTTCCTTTTCAATCATTCTATGAAAAAAAGGTAACTGTCCAGAGTCAACCTCTGAACAATTACCTTTTTATGCCTGATTCATAAACTCCAGATATTCCAATTCTGGCAATGGTTTCGAAAAATAGAATCCTTGAATGTATGCAATCTGCAAATCCTTCATAGTTTCAAATTGTTTCTGTGTTTCAATTCCTTCCGAAACAATTTCCAGTTTCATACCATGAATCATATGCATGGCAGCATCCATCACATACTTTGCCTTCTTATTTTCAAAATAGGCACGTATCATGTCCTTATCAAATTTTACAATGTCTACCGGCATATCCACGATATAATTTAGATTGGATTGTCCTGTCCCAAAATCATCCAAAGAAAACACAATACCATAATTCATTAATATTTTCATATTCTCAAGCATTGTCATCTTCGCGCTTAAAGAAGCCGATTCCGTAATTTCCAAATTAATATATCTAGGATTTACCCCATGCCGCTCCATAATTTCAATAAAACTTGTTGCCAGCCCTTCAAATGCACACTGTACTACAGATAAATTCACTTCAATATACTGAATTCCATACTGTTCAACTCGATTTTGTTTGATAAATCTACAAACTTTATCAAAAACAATCTCTCCCAACCTTAAAATCATTCCATTCTTTTCTGCAATTGGAATAAATGCTCCCGGAGGTACCAGATTACCATTTTCATCCCTGATTCTGCACAAAGCTTCGGCAGAGGTGAATCCTTGTTCTTTTGTAGAATAAATAGGCTGATAGAAAACTTCTACCCTGTCATTTTCCATGGCACTAAAAATCATATTTTCCACTTCTTTTTCACAAAACATCTTCTCAACCAGCTTCTGACTAGTACGCAAAAGGCGATTATTGTTTAATTCTGTACTATTCTCCCTAGTGTAACGAAGCAGATAAAACAAATCCCCAACCTGGTCTACCACATTGGCATTGGGTACATGCACATAATAACAATTAGGAACCCTGTCATTTTTCTTAAATGAAGATTCTTCCTCCAAATCATCACCACCGGCAAATCCTTTTGCAAACCGTTCCACTATCATGGCTACCCCTTCTTCCGCCCACTCAGTATCCTTAAAAATCAGAATCAGTTCATCTTCTACATTCTTAAACACAACTGCCTTAGGTACATTCAGAAGATACTTTATGATTTCTGTCCGCATCTTTAAATCCGCCCGGGTAATAATGTTATTCCCTGGTGTATGCTCGAAAGAAATAGATAATACACTGAAATTCTGTTTTTCTCCATATAACTGTTTGACATAATGCAACATAACATTCTGGTTATAGATGCCAGTACTTCTATCAATATTTGCCATAGGATTTTCAAGCATCAGATACACAATCATCATTCCGATAGCTGCAGCGAAGCCAATCACAAGCATCGCACTGTCGAAAAACAGTTGAACAGTAGCTGCCATCGTCCATAAAATAATCCATAACCACATAGCCTTCTTTCTGGCAGGATTAATCTTATTTCTTTCCCTGATAAGCTGATAAAAGATAGAAAGTAATAAAACTGTGGCACAAGTATAGGTAATGTAAATACTGGTTCCATAAGTATGTGCATCTTTCCCCTCAGCATCATAAAAAATACCAATGGGTGTCAGTAAAATCGCAATGGTAGAAAATATGGTAAAAATACCATATCCTCTGGTAAGTTTCTTATATCTATCTACATCATAACAAATGTCTGCACACACATAAGCCAGTGAAAAATATACCACCATAACAAGGGAAACCGGATACAGTTTGCAAAGAAGTTTCACCAAAGCCATCGGTAATGAATCCATATATACAATAGCCACAATAGACCCAACATCCAGCATCAAAGAAATTAAAACTCCAGTAAAGCATTTTGAGAAGGCAACTTCTGTCCGTAAATTCAACCTTTTTTGCCCATGATAAAAAAACAACAGTATCGACAGAATTAAAATTCCGCAAATCTGTAACTGAATATTCATATGTGCCTCCTTTCCTTTTTTCGTTCTCAGAATATGTTTCTATTATACTATAAAATTCTAGGAGTTTCCATATTTTTTTATCTTTCCCGGCATTTATTTTACCTGTTTACATGCGTCGCAGAATTATATAAATGCTACAGATTTTATCTTTCTATTATGTCAACTATCATTTCCGAACCGATTCCGGCAATACAAAGTTCGTTTTCACTTATCTCTGGAAATAGATTGTCACAATATTCTCCATTCTTTTTGAAATATATCTGGCATCTTCTTCCTGTATTTCTTACTTTGCAATCCGTTTTTTCCGGAATATGAATGATACAGTTAGCTCTCCACTGATTTACTTCTACCCTTCCATGTATTTCATCTATGGTAATCTCGTAATCTGATTTTGAAGTGAATTCCAAACTTCCATTGCACTCCGTAATATAAATCTGTTCTGCTGCTCCATCATATTCCAAACGTTTTAAATCAAGTCCTGTCATATAGACTTTTTTAGCATCTGCTGCTAATTCACAATGATTGGTATATCCTTGTGGTAAGGTAATCGTTACAGAAACCGCCTCACTTATTTCATATTTACTTAATCCTTTTTGTATGCTGCAATCTACATCCAGTTTGTTTTTATGTTCATCCAGTTTTACCTTCATAACCTGATTTAAATTCTCCATGGATTCCGATTCCAGCTTTACATGAAGTTTTTCATCCTTTCCACCACAAATTACAATGGTATTAGCACTTCCAAAATGAATGTCAAAATGCTTGGAACAATCAATGTCATAAATAGTCTCACTAGCATATACTTCTTTTTTCCTCTGATATTCCGGCATTGCCTGCGATACCAGCTCGTCTAAGGTTGTTTTGAAAATCTCAGCAAGTATTATCATGTTTTCCATATCTGGTAATGCCCTGCCTGTTTCCCATTTCGTGATAGCCTGTCTTGACACCCCTATTTTATCTGCCAGTTGTTCCTGGGATAGTCCTTCATTTTTTCTAATTTCTTTTAATTTAGCTCCAAAATCCATATCTCATTTCCTCCATATATTTTGTAACATTATCTGCTTTCTCAACAAAACTCATTTATTCGGAATTCTTTTTGTCAATCCACAAGGATTTCTTTTCATTTCATTCTGTTTTTATACATCTTTTATCAATGAATATGCTGATATTTTTCTAACCGGTAATGCCAGCCAGATACAAAGAATAAAGCTGATTCCTGTCTGTATCAAGGCAAACAATATCAAAGTCCCTAAAGATACTTCACAGTAATTTTTCATGGCTCCTACCATAGAAAATATGATATTGTTAAGGTTCGGCAGATATATGCACCCCAACACTGCCGACATCAGGGACGCTCCTCCTATCACAGGAAGAAAACTTCCTGCCATCTGGAATATCAATTGTCTGCCGGAATAACCCATTGCTTTATAAATTCCCAATTCCTGTCTGTTTTTTACCATCATGGATTTGATAATCACATATAAAATCAGAAAAATAATCAGAGTCGTAAGAGCAAGTACTGCTGTTACTGCTATTTTTACGATTCCGGAATACATATCCGAAGTAGTTTTCATCATTTTAACATTATTTACCATTTGCAACATTTGCCTTCCATGAGCGGCTTCTAATTCTTCCATAAATCCTTCTACATTTACACCATCTTTCACATATACATAAAGTGATTGAATGGCATCATCTTTTTTTAATCTGCCATATCCCTCTTCGGTCAGTTCACAAACATTTCCGGAATTATTTACACTCTGAATAAAACCAACAATTTCATAGGTTACAACACCGGAATGGGAAGAAATTTCTATCATGTCCCCTAACTTATATTCTTCCTGAAAAGCACTTCCCATAGCAATTTCTTTGTCATTTTCAGGATTTTTTCCTTCGTAGCATAAATTGTTCTTTACCTTTGAAAAATCCTCACAAATAAAAACCGTAGTACTGTCATTGTCTAGTTTTATCGTCTTAGTTCCATAAGAAAGTACCTGACTTACCTTTTGATTTTGGGCTAAGGTATTTTTTAATTGGTTTTTCTCTTCCTCACCTACTTGTATCATAATATCCGGTGTTTCTTCGGACAAAGTTTTTAGAAAATTCTCCGGTTTCATAACCACATTATAAAATAATGTGCCGGCAAAGGCAATGAGTCCCATCATCATAAAGGAAACCACAAACAGCAACACATTCTGTCTTGCCTGACCACATACTCTCTTTAAAATCAAAAGAATCTGTATATTTCCTTTGGTTTTTTCCATAGGAAAATGATTTTTCATGGAATGTTTTCCATTTTCTCCTCCCCTGATAGCAAGAATTGGTTGCAATTTCTTAATTTTTCCTGCCGCAGACCATGTGGTAAAAAATACAATAGAAAGTAATAAAACCACTGTAATAAACCCTGCCAACAAATCAAAAGAAACTTTAAAACCAAACCCTGACTGCAAGGTCAACATCTGAACCAAAGAACCAAGTACGGTATAGGATAATAAAATCCCGGCTATGACAGCAATTCCTCCTGTAATCAGATATGGAAATACTACTGTTTGAATGATGGTTCTTCCGGTGTAACCCATAGCTTTTAATACACCTAAATTTGTCATATCTTCCTGAATCATATTCTGAATCCGAAACCGGCTTAAAAACAGGCAGACCGCCAGTACAATTACTGCAAACACAAATAAAATCATTACCACCAGATTGCTTACCATAGTTCTGGTCTGTTTGTTTTGTACATCCGTATTGCTATAATGCAATGATACCTGTTCCCCTTCTAAAACCTGATTGATTTCTCTGCATACACGAATCGAATCTTTTCCCTCTTTTGTCTTTACAGCATAGATACTGACTTGATTTTCCTCAAATTCTAACAGCATATTCTGATAGCATTCCTCGCTAAGATAAACACCCATAAGCCCGGAACCATAGTTCCCAAACTGCATTTCCTGTAAAACTCCTGCTATTTGAAACGTATCATCTGTTCCGTTTATCTGGTAGGTAATGGTTCCACCTAATTCATATTCCCCAAATTCCACGATATATCTTGGTAAATAAACCACATTCTCCCCTACCACCTCACTTTCTTCTATCATTTCATATTGGTTTATTTTCGAAACTTCATTGATATTATAGAATATGGTATTCATGGTAAACTCAGTTCCCCTGAAATCTTTTGCTGTGGCACTAAGTAATATTCCTTCTTTTATTTCTATCATATCCACATCTTTTACTGCCTGAATTTTCCCTTTCAGCTCATCGGAATCTTGTATTTGGGGAATACAGAAATTAATATTGGCAGTATTTAATTTCGTAAATGTATCGTCATATGCTTTTCCCATCTGCATCACTAATACCAATGCAATATTTATGATAAATGCTGTTAAACATAAAATAATACCAAAAGAAAGATATTGTCTTTTTTCCTTTCGCAAATGGTATAAGGTTAAATTTTTAATCTGCTGCATGTTCATCCTCCATTTTCTTCATTTCCTCAGACAATCGCGAAACTATAATATTCTATACAAGAGTGATATAAAAGAAATAAAACAATGCAGGCACGCTTCCGCTGCGTTCGCTCGTAGTGGTACTAAATTCGAGGTAAACCTCTCATTAAGTGCCGACGGCCTCATAGCACCTGCTAACATATTTATTTCTTTTACATCACTTAAGATAAGTGTTTAATAGTTTCGCTATTACCTACTTCTTTTCTTATCTGGCGATACCTACCAGCCCATTTCTATTAAGAAATCATCTAATTTTTTCTTACGAAGTTCATCCTTTTCCTGATAAGTTCCCAAATCACATTCCCCAAAGATTGTTCCATCCTTTAAATAAATGACACGATTTGCCCTAAGTGCCGTCTTTTTGTCGTGGGTTACCATGATAATACTTTGCCCCTCTTTGTTTAACTCACTAAATACATCCAAAACTGCGTCGGAATGGTTGGAATTTAATGCCCCTGTAGGTTCATCTGCAAATAAAACCTCCGGCTGGTGAATGACTGCACGGACAATGCCTGCCCTTTGTGCCTCTCCACCGGAAATCTGTGTGGAAAACTTTTTCCATGTAATTTCCGGAATCTTCACCTTTTGAAATAGTTTTTTTGCCCGATTTACCACTTCTTTCTTATTGTTATTCGCCAAAAGTCCTGCGGTCAGCACATTATCCATCAGACTCATTCGCTCTAACAGGTAAATCTGTTGAAATACAAAGCCACATTTTTTTCTTCGGAATAATGCCAGTTTATCATCCTTATAGGAAGTAATATCTTCATCACAAAATGAAATCGTTCCCGCATCCGGACGGTCCATACCGGATAGAGCATATAAAAGGGTGGATTTTCCTGCTCCGGAAGAACCCATTAATATGGTAAAATCTCCTTTATAAATTTCTAAGTTCATATGTTCAAATATGGTTTGTTTCATTTCCCCGGTTCCGAAACTCTTTTTTAGGTCCTTTGCTGAAATTATCACTTCTTTTGTTTTCATAATTTTTAATCCTTTCTGTTTCATTTCTTGTCAGTTGATTGCGAAACTATCATATTTTATTTTTGTTTCTTTTGAATCACTTAATATAAGTTTTTAATAGTTTCGCTATTACCTATCATTTCTTGCTTCTTCATCCTAACAAAAGACCTTGGTTTCAGCCACCTATATCTGTTTACAACGCAAAAAAAAGCTGCTACTATTGGTAGCAACCCTTAATTTATAAGGCTTTCGTCCTCATCTTTAGTATTCTTTTTTTACTTCAATATTTTCATAAATCAGACTTACTTTATCCTCAGAAAATTGATAAAGACTAATCAAGGTTCTATCCGATTCCCAACTTTCATGTCCTTCTTCTTCACTATCGAACATTTCTGATTTTGCATACTTGTCATCAAACCCCTTGGATAAATCTTTAAACAGCTTTTTCAAGTCAGCATCGCAATATTCATTATCAAATTTTATATATACCGACCAGAGTTTATCTTCTTTGAAAATGTACATTAGTTCATAATCGATTTCTTCCTTTCCATCAAATGCAGTTCCTTCTGCCGTATATACAGTTTTTTCACTTAATTCTACAGGTACATCTTCCCATGTTTCACCTAAATCAATTGCCTTCGATTTTACTGCACCAGAACTCATTCCCCATTCCATGTTATTGTATAAATCATTGATGGTATAGGAGTTTGAATTGTTTTTGTAGATGAAAAATGCTACTGCCAACACTACGATTACTACTATGATTGCTATGATGGATTTTGTTTTTTTGTTCATAAGTTATCCTTCCTTTCTCTCGTTGTTTATAATACTTTTTATCTTAAATATCGATTCTCAAATTCGCATGCTATCCGTTTCAATCCAACATCCAGTATACTCATTGCCCGATGATAAATTTCATCTGGTATTTTTCTATAATAAGCCTGTGCAATTCCACCCGTCATACATGCAATGGTATCGCTATCTCCTCCAATGGAAATTGCCTTTCTAATCGCATCTTCATAAGAATTCGACTCCAAAAATGCCTCAATGGCAGGTGGTACAGAATAGGAAGTCCGGCTGTCAAATACATAATCTGCTCTGATTTCATCCAGACTTTTCAATTTATAACGAAATTTATTCTCTATCTTTCTTCTGATTTCATCTTTATCACATTGCTTTTTCGCTAAAAAAACTGCTATCGCAACGGCTCTGGCTCCCCGTATTGCTTCTGGATGATTATGGGTGTAATAACAACTGGCTTTTGCTTCTCGCATAATCTCCTTTTCAGATTCATATGCAAGACCGATTGCAGTGACTCTCATAGCAGCTCCATTTCCATAGCTTCTTTGAATTCCTATTCCTTCAGAAGATGCCCATTTTGAAAACATTTGACCAAATCCCGCATGGGGATATCGGTTATAGTATTGTCGATACCATAAAGCAAAAGATTTTCTGGAAGCAAGATTTGAAAATTCTTCATTTAAGATTTTCTCTGCCACTGCCACCGATAGTACCGTATCATCTGTAAATCTACTGCCCGCAGGGAATAATTCTATATTTTCAGATTTCACATTATGCCACTCATAGGTAGAACCAATAATATCACCAATGATTGCACCAGTCATAATTCTTCTCCTTCGTAAACTATAAGTAATTAGCAATTAAAACATTCTGTTAAATTTTCTTTTTGTATATTTTTATCTATGATTTAAACCTAAACTACCCTATCGTTACTTCTTTCCCAATTAAAATACCTTTCGAATTCGTTCCATGACCAATTTCCGTGGTATATGCGATGGGAAGTTCTGAACCAGCATATCTTTTTACCAGTTCCACGATAGAGGGTACACAATTTTCTTTCTCCATTTCTGTAAATGTTCCTAACAAAATTCCTGAAATGTTTTTGAATACCCCTATTTGACTTAACTGATTTAAGTAGGTAACCATCTGTGGAACTTTTCCGCTATGAGCCTCTAATAATAAAATCTTTCCCTTGGTATCGGGCCAGAACCGGGTTCCTGCCAGTTTTAACAGGCATCTGATATTTCCACCTATCACGATTCCACTCATTTTTTGTTTTTGAACAAAGGAAGAATGAAACTGAAATAAATCATCGGTTCCATTTAGAATGGTATTGGTAAAATTCGAAATTTGGACTTCGGAATTGTCATAAATTAAGTTTCTAATTTGGTATAATACTGATTCTTTCCCTGTTTTGGCATAAATTGCATTGATGATTGTGGTAAGGTCGCTGTATCCCCAAAACAATTTTTCACTTCCGGCAATCACATCAAAATCTAAATATGGTAAAATTTCATTTGCAATATCGCCACCGGAAATATCAAAAATAGCTTTTATTTCATCATCCAGATAAAACCTCATAAGACTATCTGCTCTTTCTTTGCCCGAACCACTAAATACGTTGTTCTTATCATAGATGTATTCTCCCATTACAGGCACCAATCCGATATCCTTAAGGGTATTTAACAATAATTCTATTTTTTCCTTATAATATTCTTTCTGTCCATTCGAGCAACCTACAATGGCAACTTTATCCCCTGACTTCATATATCCCTTCCTTACTGTTTTTTGATATTTAAACATCTGTCAAAATCAGCCATACTCTAATCAATAATTATACTATAACTTCCATGTACTTTCAACTTTCATCCATTTTTATGCATAAAACACCGGCTCCATATATTCTTTTATCAATGTTATCCTATCCTTAGCATTTTTCACATAGATAGAAGCAATGGAAATCACCATTTCTTTCTTCTCATTGACATAAATTATATTGCCTCCGTCACCCATGGCGGCATAAGTATGTTCTTTTTCATTCATAATCCACCAAAGGTAACCATAAGGTAACTTCCACTGTTTCCCTTTGGCTTGTTCCTTGGTACTCTCCTGAATCCACGAATAAGATACCAATTGTTTTCCATTCCACATTCCTTTATCTAAATATAACTGACCAATCTTCGCCATATCTTTCGCAGTTAGATTAAGTCCCCAGCCTGCTGTATTGACTCCTTTCGGGTCAGCCACCCAGCCTTTTACATTTTTAGCTTCATAAAATGCCATCTGTTCTTCTTTATTATGAAAAACTAAGTTGGATTCCACATTCATTTCCAAAGGTTCAAATAAATACTTTGTTGCAAACTCAAGTACAGACTGTCCGGTTGCCTTTACTAAAATTCCTGACAAAATATCCGGTCCTATTAAGGGCGTGTACCTAAATTCTCCTATTTTTCCTCTTCCACCCAAGAAATCAAGAGAGGCTTTTACCCAGTCTTCACTTGAAAAATATTCCGTGTAAGGTTCGGTTTTGTATTTATAGGGTGCAGTCATGGTGAGAAGATTCTTAATGGTTACATTTTGTATGTTTTTTTCTCCTTTTTGAAAGGTATAGTCCGGAAAAAAATCCAATACGTTCTGTTCTATGCTTTCTATATATCCTTTTTCCAAGGCAATACCGATTAATATTGAAATGATACTTTTCGTTACAGAATAAACATGAAATGTACTGCCAGCATCACATTCATTATAATATTTTTCATATACTGTCTGTCCCTTTTTTTGTACAACGATTCCTCCAATATTATTGTAACTACTATTGATTAGTTTCTCCATCTTTGTTTTTAAAGTCATACAAGATACCTCCCTGTTTTGGAATCCGGATTATGAACCAGTTGCTTTGGTGTTCCTTCCGCAATGATTTCTCCACCTTTATCTCCGCCTTCCGGACCAAGTTCGATGACATAATCACAACACTTTAACACTTCTACGTTATGTTCAATGACAATCACAGAATTTCCACTGACAACCAGTTGATTCAATAATTTTAACAACAATGCGGTATCATAAAGGCTAAGTCCAGTAGTGGGTTCATCTAATACATAAAGCATATTTCCTTTCTGTTGCTGACCCAGCTCTTTTGCAAGTTTGATTCTTTGTGCCTCACCACCACTTAAAGAAGGAGTCGGCTGTCCAAGGGTTACATACCCCATTCCCATTTGTTCTAAAATTCTTAATGGTTTTACAATGCTGCTTTGGTCTGCAAAAAAGGAAACTGCCTCGGTAATGCTCATCTTAAGCACATCTGTAATATTTTTTCCTTTATATTTTACCAAAAGGCTCTCTTCCTGAAATCGTTTTCCTTGACAGGTTGAACAGATTTTGTCTACGAAAAAAACGGCAGTTAAAAAGATTTTTTCATAACCACTGCCACCACAATCCGGGCATGCTCCTTTGGAATGAAAAGAAAAATGTCCGGCAGAAAGATTTCTGATTCTCGCTTCCGACTGTTTTGCAAAGAGTTCCCTGATTTTATCCCAGATACCAATATAGGATGCCGGTGTGGAGTTTACACTTCTGCCAATGGGATCCTGGGATATTCTTGCAAAACCATTGATTCGCTCTACGCCCTGAATTCCATTTTCCACACCATATTTTCTGGCACTGGCAAGTCTCTTTAACAGTGTTTCTTCTATCAAAGAACTCTTACCACTTCCGGATAATCCCGCAATCCCCACCATAGCATGAAGCGGAAAACGTACCGTTAAATCTTTTAAATAATGCGTATTGGCATGCTCTATGGTCAGACAGTCCTCTTTCATAAAGTTCTGCTTTCTATCTTTGCGTTCCGGCATGGTAGATGTTCCGGAAAGATACTGACTCAGTAAGGTATCTGCTTTTTTATATTCCTCATAATTTCCTTGAAAAACTACCCTTCCACCTTCTACCCCGGCTTTTGGTCCAATCTCAATGATATGGTCCGCCTGACAAATCATTTCTTTGTCGTGTTCCACCACAATGACAGTATTCCCCATATCTCTTAACTTCTTTACTGCCTCCATCATACTTTGCTTCTCCGAAAAGTGCAGACCTGCCATGGGTTCATCAAAGACATAAATCAAAGAATCCAGACCTGATTCCAAATGAAGGTATAAAAAGATACGCTGCACCTCTCCTCCGCTTAAAGAAGACATTTCCCGATATAGTGAAAGATGCCCTAACCGAAACTGAATCAGATGCTTTAATTTCTGTCTGATATTTTTTATGGTATTTTTGCTAAACTGAGATAATGCTTCCTCTGGTACTTCCTCTAAAAATGTAAGAAGTTCTGTCAAGGTCATCTGACCTAATTCCCCAATGCTTTTTCCATGAAGAAGAACCTGTCTTGCATCATCACCAACCCTATCTCCATGGCACTCTGTGCAAATGGTTCGCACATAAACTTCTTCTACGTCCTCCCCTTTTTCATATGCATTTCGAAGAATCCTCTCGATACAATAACTTTGCTTTCCATTGTCATAAGTACCATAAACTACTTCTTCCCGGACTTCTTCCGGTAATTGCCAGAATGGTGTGTCAAAATAGTTGCCAATTTTCTTCTTCAAAATTCGAAGAAATCCCGATGTTACTTTCAGTTTCTCATAAACTTCTGTTAAAGTAATGGTTTCACCCGGAATCAATTGCTTCAAATCAATATCATAATAGAAACCTCGCCCCTGACAGTGAATGCACATACCTTCTGCCGTTGTGTAGAGAAAATGTGCAGGAGAAAGATGTTCCTCCTTCTCCTCCAAAAACGTTCCATCCGCAGAAAAAACAAGCGCCAACTGACTAAGAATTCCGGTCTTAGAACCCACGGTAGAACGAGGATTACTTTGTCTTATGGTATTTTGACGTACCGAAACGGTAGGTCCTAGTCCTTCTATGGTATCAAACCGGTCTTCTTTATCCAGTCCCGCCAGAACCCCGATAGACCGAAGATATTGATTTTTACCTTCTTCAAACAGAATGTCAAAGGCAAGACTGGACTTTCCAGAGCCACTGATACCTGTGATAACGACTAATTGATGTTTTGGAATGGTTAGATTGATGTTTTTTAGATTGTGGATTTTTGCTCCCTGAATCTTAATGTTTTCCATATGCTATTCACCTCGTAATAAAAAAATAAGTAACAGTTTTGAGATTGTGTCTCAAAACTGTTACAGCATATTTTAAAGAATAGGTTCAATGGGCACATAAATATCCACGATATTGACATGATGTTCGTCTTCCTGGGGATTGTTACGGTATACCTCAAATGGATAGGAATTTTTAGGAACATAGCCACTATGGGTAAGCCATTCTTTGTACATATAATTCCATGCATCACCATACTGCTCCGGTCGAATCTGAAAGTGTCCTACTGCATACAGACCGCCTTCCAGTTTCATTTTTCCAAGAACTCCGTCTTCTAAAACCGGTATCCCATCTGGTACGGTCAGGCACAGACTGGTACGAAACTGTGTCTCTTCTCCGAATTCTGGATTGTCATGGTAAATGGCAAGAATCCAGTTTTCACCATCAAGAAGTTGCTGACTTTGGGCATGGACAAATAAATTCTCAATGAAACCGGCATACTCTTTCGCTAAGGTTTCATAAGTGCCTGTATGTCTGACATAAACCATCTGCTTTTCTTCCAAATGTTCTATGGTAATCTCACCCTTCACAGGAAATGGATTACCCTCCCATTCTTTCTTTGCTGTGTCCTTATTATACTCAGACAACAAAAAAGTTTCTTTGCAATTCTTGCTATATTCCTGTCTGTATTCTTTTGGACTGACACCATGATAATTTTTAAAGGAACGGGAAAAAACCGCAGAATCCGTAAATCCAAGTTCATAAGCAATGTCTGTCATATTTTTATCTGCCCTGTGTGCCAACAAAAACAATGCCCGCTCCATACGAATCCGATTCACATAATGAGCCAGGGTTTCCTGTAAGATACCTTGAAAAATCCGGCTGAAATGATATTTTGAAAATCCAGCTACGTCTGAAAGTTCCTCCACTGTTAAAAACTTTCCAATGTGCTCTTCTATATAATCCTGCACTTTATGAATTCTTCGCAGGTACTCTTTCTTGCACTCTGAATTTGACATTTGATTTCCTCCGTTTTTTCACCCAAAAATTTTCTCCCTATATATCACCATTCAAATATATTCTACAACAGATATTTTGAATTCTCCAGTATAAGTTCCATTATAAACCATAAAACCTTCTATTCCTTGCTCAACATATGCAACTTTCCTTTTTTTATATCACTTTTTCCTGCATGACACAACTTGGCTAATGTGTTTAAACTGATGCTTCCATCAATATATTTTTAGCACTATTTATAAATTTTCCTTCCAAACATAAAACAAGGCCCTTTCATTAGATTTATGTCTAACAAAAGGGACACTTCAAATTATGATAATCCATTTTTCAATGAATATATCCTACTTTATTAATTCCTTTAATTCATCGATGTCATCAGATGAAGTAATAAATACATATCCATTACAAATCACCTTATCTCCTATTAAACTTATATTATAAGTTTCATTTTTTGAAGAAAAAGTCAGCATAATCTCCCACCCTTTTTCTTTATTTTTGCCTTTGCTTTTTTTAGTAATGATTGAATTCAATGCTTTTACTATCTTTTCAATCCTTTCCTTATCTCTAATCTCTTTCTCATTAAATACTTCTGGTATCATCTTTACACTAATATAATCCACATCATCTCCCTCTATCTCATCAAAACTTTTCCTTCCAATCACGTTTATTGCGATTACCGTTAAAATTGCAATAATACTAGCAATCCCCAAAAATTTAACACCATTTCTCATGTAATCTCCCTTCTAAGTATACATACCAAAAAATTCACATATACAATTCTCAACAACAAAGGATACGTTTGCATCTCAAATGATTATAATTTAGAATCAATGTATATATACAGTTCCGTCTACATAATTATAATTAATACATACATCTGTATTTCCCCATCCATCATTAACATATACATATCTGGTATCAGAAGAAATTAAATATCCCGTACATACAACCCAATGTTCCCCATATGTAGGTTCTGAAGAAAGACCAACAATAATTGGCAAGTCGTCACCTATAGTCGATGTAATCTTATCCCACGGTGAACTTATTAATGTTTTTTGTACATATCCTGCTTTATAAATAAGACTTTGTTTTAACATATATTGTGTCATACCATATTTTATATCTCCATATGTAGAGCCGGGAGAACTGCCGTCTATATATGGTACTAATGCTTTAATTAATATTTCTCCATTTGAAGAATCCAAATCATCAGGAACAAATCTTGCATCTACATAATTATCATAATATTTAAACACTATTGCCGCTGCTACACTTCCACAAATTCCATTTGGATTATAATTATATTTTACAGTAGAATGTGATATTTTGACCTTCGTTTCTGTACTAGCTAATGAAATATTTTGACCTGTCACATCAAAATTTTCACATATATAGTTTTCTGTCCAATTAACACTATTACTACTTCCATCAATTTCACTCATAACTAGAATATCATCTTTAACCACGTATTCACAGATATTAGTGGGCGATAAATAACAATATTTTTTGTTGTTATCCAAACAATATATATCTTCATCCAAACAAAATTCAATAACCTGCCCTTTAGATATATTAAAAATAACATATCCTGTTGGTAGGCATTTATAATAATATGCAATAATACTAGTTCCATCTTCACAATATAAAGGAATCTCTGATTCTTCATTGTAATAAATCTTTTCGTCTGCCACTTCAAAATAAGTTGCATTATTAGCAAATACTGAAGAATTCACATTCATTAAAGTTATTGCAACCAAAATCAAACATATTACAAGTTTATTTCTCATTCTTTACATAGGCTACCTCCCAATAAAGCAATAATCATTGATTAAAATTGTAATTTCTATGTAACGCATCCTTTATTTTTATATAACATCATATTTAAAAACAAATTTCAAGTCAAAATGTCGATTTTTTCTAAAATTTAATGTATCATCCTATAACACATCTTCCATTATCTATCTGAAGTGCCTGTACTAGATTGTACGAATTATAATAAATCTTTGTTACTCTATATCATCATTTCATACACATTAGGAAAACCGATGTAATAAAAATATTAACAGTTGTTGCAACATTCAAAATCCAATATCCAATCATAATGGGAATTGGATTTCTCTTTATGATATAAATAACAAATCCATATCGTCAATGTCAGAAACGATAAAAATCGATACACGATATATTTTCCATCTGACAGCATTGGAATAAAACTGTGTTGTATCGCATAAAAAAAACGCCCTACATCAACTCAGTAAAGTCAATGTAAAGCATTTTTTTCATTAATTAAAACATCTCGCTTTATAATCTAAAAAATCCAAAACTACGATTCAGTTCTTCTGACTTATCAGCTAATTCTTCTGCTGTACCGGTAACTCGATTCATAAGAGCATTAAGTTCTTCCACAGAAGCATTGACCTCTTCGGTACTAGCTGCGGAATTTTCTGAAATGCCAGCTAATTCTTCTATTTCACTTGAAATAGATGTGATTTCTGAAACGGCCTTTTCTACTGCTCCTCCGATTATCTGCACTCTGGTTGAAGTTTCTTCAATCTCATTGGATAACTTTTCAAACTCACCAATTACATTTCCAATGTCTTCCTTTTGTACTCTGCCATCCGCAACTGCTTCACTTATGGTTTTAAGGCATTCCTCGAAATCTTTTACCAAAGTATTGATAATTCCTGTAATTGCTCCGACCTGTTTCGAAGTGTCTTCACTCAAATCACTGATGGACTGGGCAACTACTGCAAAACCTCTGCCTGCTTCTCCAGCTCTCGCTGCCTCTATGGATGCATTCAGACTTAACAGCTGAGTTTGGGAAGAAATGTCTCCAATCACAGACACGATTCCTTTTACATTCTCTATAACTCCGCTTATGGTCTGAATCTTTTCAGAAACACTTTCAATACTATTGTTCACCTTTTGATTACTTTCTGACATCTCTGACATTTTCTGTTTCATAATACTACTGCTATCATCCAGTCTTACAGAACAATTCGAAATATCATTCGCTGATGAACTGATACTTTCGATATTTCCATGAATCTCTCCGATACTTCCTACCATATTCTGCACGGCTTCGCTTTGACTTTGCAAACCAATGGAAATCTCTTCTATCGCCTTTGACACCTCATTCATGGCATTTAATACGGATTCTGATGTAACATTTAATTCCTCAGAAGAAGCATTCACATTTTCACTTATTTCTGAAATAGTTCTGATAGTTCCGGATAATTCCTGCACCATATGTTTGGTTGATTTATTCATCTCATTGATTTCGTCTTTTGACTTCGTTACTGCAATAACATTTTCCAACGCTAAATTTCCGTCAGCAACCTCTTTAATATTCTTGGATGCACTTCGAATCTGTTTCGCCATACGTCCTGCAATTAAAAACCCAATAATCCCAAATAGAGCCACAAATGCAACTCCAATCGCAACAATATAACCTTCCATCTTATTCATACTATCACGCACTACTTTTTGGGGTTTACCTGCAAAAAGCATTCCATCATCGGTTGGTATGTAATATCCATAATATGGAACTCCGTGTACATCTACGTTCGTGTCAAAGTACTCTTCCTGACCGTTGATTACCTTCTCAATCACGATATCACTTGCTTTCGTTCCTTCTACACCCTCTATGGAACTTAATACTCTGGTATCTCCCTCAAACACGGTGATATCTACGTCCTGTTCCTGAAAAGCATTTACATCATCCTGAAAGCCTTCCAATGCTACTTGCAAAATGGTTTTTTGTTCCTCATCCAAATACTTTTCAGCCTCGGCTATAGAAACAAAACCGATTACCAAACTGCACACAATCATCGGTATCAAAACCATCCCCGCCAACTTACTTTTAATCTTCATATTCTGCAACTCCTTCCCATAATGGCTCAACAAAAATATTTGTCTGTTCTTATTTTAATATTTCCCTGAGAAACTGTCAAGAACAAGCCAATGCGATGATTCCCTCATTTTAAAATTCATTGTTCCAACAGCTTTTGATACAGATTATCCATGCAAATCGCCCCAAATGGTGCTGTAATAAGAATGGACAGTACCGCAACCGTCAAAACAATCTGCCCACAAGGCAATCCTATGGTAAGTGGAATTGCACCAATTGCCGCCTGTACGGTTGCTTTTGGCGTATATGCCACCATGCAGAAAAATCAATGCAATGCTTGTCAACATAAATAGCCTCCTAACATCGTAAAAATTAAAAAAGCCGACAACTTCTGCGTAAATTTCGCAGAAGTCATCAGCATAAAATGCGGTTTAGGTTTCCCATGGGAGGACTTCATTCCCAACGTTTTGTATTGTAACATGGTTTAACTATAAATACAAACAAATTTTTATCAATTCAAATTCAAATTACCTTTACATCATCATACGATTCATACGTCTAATGATACCATAGATTAGAATCATACTTGTCACAACATTAATAACCAAGCCTGATATAATAACACTTGCATTTAACATCATTCCGTTATATTCTGAAAATGCATACAGATAATACATAAAATCAAAAAATGATACATATTGTCCAAAGAATTGACTGAACAAATTGTTAATCAGTAAAATAATCAGTGCGGCACACATCATACTGGATATATTTTTCATATGTAATGATAAAAACACCAAAAACAAGACCAAGGTTACCTGAGTCACAGCTAGTAACAATATTTGCAGAAAGTATTTCGGTGCGTAATCAAATACATGGTTTCCCCAAAACAAAAATCCAATACCAACACTAAGTAAAATCACGAATAAGAAACAAAGCAAAGTAGCAATTAAAATACTAGCAATTTTCCCCATCAATAGTTGCTTTTTTGAAACACCATTCAGAAGAGGCTGTTTGAACATTCCATTCGCCCGTTCTCCACTAATTAATACTGCACAGATAAAACCTAGAAATAACGGACCAATAATATCAATGTATGATTGCATACAAAGTATCGGAAAATTTCCCCCTGCATAATATTCCATTCCTGTATTTGCGGAATTGTCTATACATTGAAATGCATTCGAAATAATAAGTGCAGCCATTATAACAAAATACAGATAAAATAATTTTTGCCTGTTTAAACGCTTTAGCTGTAGCTTCAATAATTCTGTTACCATTTTTCCTCCTAAAAATCCAGCTTTTTTATTTTGTTTCTTGCAAACCGATAAAAGAAAAGACCATATATCACCATAATGCTAATTCCCCAAATAACATCTTTGAATGGAATCTCCTGGTATTCATACGAGAACATCCAAAGATGAGGGTAATATCCCATCCATATTTTTTTCAAAAATAATACGTTTGTGCTACAAACAAAGGAATCCAATATCATATAAATAATGGTTATTACAATTGTCTTCCATGTGTTCCTTGTCCCGATACAAAGTGCAATCATTCCAAGAGTTACACATGACATATAAGCACCTGACAATACATATTTTACCACTGTTCTCATGAAAGCTTCTATTTCAAAAATGCTATATCCCCACATCATAAAAGCCGTTATGTAATTTATAATTGCTACGAATAAAACAAAAATCATTGACATACCAACAGCAACAAGAACTTTTGATTTTATCATTCTGCCGCGGCTTACTCCATGCAATAAGGGCTGATATAACATTTTCGTTCTATCCTCGTTACAAATGTATAGGGTAAGCAGAAATACCTGAAAAAGAATACCTACCGTTCCTATATAAAATCTCATCATGAATTCAGGAAAATTCTCTTCCCCTACAATTGCAATATCTATATTCAACATTTCCTCCATTTGGGGCGATGAAATAAGAAAGGAATAGCAGAAAGATGCTGTAAGAAAACACGCAAAAAAAATATAAATCAATTTCTGCCTGAACATTTTCTTGGCATATAATTTTGTTAATGTATGCATTGCTCTAATCCTCCTGTCAATTTAAAAAACAAATCCTGTAGCGAATTCTTCCTCATAGAAAGATAGCTAATATGCAGATTACTTTCCACAATCTTTTTAATAAATTCATCTAAATTGACATTCTCAAGTTTTAGGGTAAATTGATTTCCTTTGCGTGATTTAAGACTTACCCCGTAAAAGTAAGGCAACGCATTCTCAAAAACTTCCGTTTCTTCCAGTACACAGTCCACAATATTGGTTGTTTCAGATAAGATTTCTTCCGTCTTTCCTTGCAAAATGCTTTTTCCCTTATCCAGAATTAAAATATCCGTACAAAATTCTTCCATATCGTGCAACAAGTGTGAAGAAAGAATAAATGTTATTTTTTTATCCTGTGCCATATCACAAATCATGCGGTAAAGGCTGATTTGTCCTTGAGGGTCTAATCCATTTGCTGGTTCATCTAAAATAATAAGTTTCGGTTCTCCTAACATAGCTCTCGCTAATGCCAGTCTTTGCTTCATTCCAAGAGAAAAATTTTTTACTTTCTTTTCTGCCTGTGCAAGAAGTCCCACATAATCAAGTAATTCCATACCCTGCCCACTGTAACTGTCTTTATGCAGACAAGCAAAATATTCTATATTTTCTTTGGCACTTAATTCCTCATAAAAACTAGGACTATCCAGTGCTGCACCCACTTTTGAGAGAGCCAGCCCCGGATTAGCATCTAATGATACGCCATTTATCACGATTTTCCCTTTGTCTTTCGAGCATAAGTTTGTAATCATTTTTAAGGTGGTGGTTTTCCCTGCCCCATTGGTTCCAAGCAACCCCATAATACTTCCGGGAGTTAAATCAAAACATACATTTTCAACAGCCACTTCCTTTTTAAACTCTTTTCGTAAATTTTTCACTTCCATTATTTTCTCCATTTTTTCACCCTCCCAATAATTCCAAACAATACTGCTCCAATGACTTCCCCAAGTCCATTGCCAATAAAGTTATGCATACTCCATAAATCATTCAGGGCATAGTCTCCAGTCATCAATTTGGTAACATAATTCCCTATAAGTACCATGATCATAAACACTGCTATGCAGTCCCAAATATTCCATTTCAATGCACATCTGCAAAGAACCGGAACCCATGTAATGCCCAACCATAATAGCATAATAGGAAAACCATAACGAAAAATCCAAACTGTTCCTACATCCATAAAATAATATCTGCTTATCTGTATAGTAGACAGTAGAATGAATGTACCAACGCTTATCACTGACATAGTAATATAACCTTTATTTTTTTTACATATCAAGAAGGCGTACATAAAGGCATTTGCAAATATAATCGCTGTTCCTGCAATGAGCGACCAAGTCAGTCCCTTATTTATTGCCAAATCCACTATGGTACAAACAAGTATGGCAGTAAAACTAAGTCCCCCTAAACCATAAAGAAAATACATTTGTTTTGTCTTTTTCAAAAATCTTTTTACCTCTCCAGCCTCTTTCGGCTGTTCATCTTTTTCCAAATCCAAAGCCATATTTTGATACATTTGGGTACAGTCTTTACAATGTTCTAAATGATTTTCTATACTTTTCTTGGAAACATCACTTACCATTTCATCCACATAAAGAGGAAGCAAATCTTTTACGATTTCACACGCTAATTCTTTGTTCATTTTCTCATTCCTTTCATCAATTCTTGTTTTCCCCTATAATAGGTTACTCTTGCCCAGTTTTCTGTTTTTCCCATAACATCTGCAATTTCAGAAAACTTTAAATCTCCTGCAAGCCGCAGATACATCACTTCCCTTGTGACATCATCTAAGTTATGCATAAGGCGGAAGATTTCCACCTTTTCTAATTTGTTCAGACAATCATATTCCACATTCTCATTAGACGGCATAGTATCGTCTAATTCCGTAAACTTGTGCTTGTTTCTTTTTTCAAGTTCCTTATACCAAAGATTTTTAGCAATCTGACATAACCAAACAGAAATTTTGCAATCGCCCCTGAATTTATCTATTCCTTTTATGGCTTGAAAAAAAGTTTCCTGTGTCAGTTCTTCTGCCAGTTGTGTATCCTGGGTTAATCCACACAAATATTTATATATAATTGCCGCATTTTTTCGATATATTTCATCTATCTTCGCTTCATCCATTTTTTTTGCACCTCATATTATAAGTTCTTTGAAAGGGCAATTCGTTACAAAAAATTTTAATTTTTTTTAGTTTTTGTATTTTCTTTGTATTCATATTTTGCCATAATTACATTTGCATTTCCACCACATTTTAAAAGGGCATAACTGTCGTCATGCCCTTCAAACTATTTTTTTCTTGTTAATATTTTGTTCTAAATTGAAAATTTCATTTTGTAACATTTCTTCATTACCTGTATTCAAATTGATTTTATCCAAATTCATTTTTCTATTTTCCAATCGTCCTTTGACATTCTATATTCATAGGATGGAATTTCTTTTTTGAAACTCTCTGAATGGAACTTTCCTTCCTGCATGAATTTAAATCCCATTTTTTCAATCAGATTTTTGGATGAAATATTATTCTGAAAACAGCATGCCCATACATATAAAATATCTTTAGAAAATAAATCATCCAACACTCCAGAGATTACTTCCGTCATAATTCCTTGTCGGTGATATTGATGATTTAAAGCGAATCCCAATTCCTTTGTATCGGAACGCCCCTCTTCTGAATCCGCATGAACTGCAATGTATCCAATCACTTTGTTTGTATTTTTGTCAACAATGGCAAAAATATTTTCATTTAATATCCACTGCTTCAAAACCTTTTTTGTTTCCTCAATATTTTTGTGTGCACTCCATCCAACCATCTCTATTTCAGGCTGGCTGCAAAATTCGTACATATCATTTATATCTTGCCTGCAAAAATTTCTTAAATAAACTTTATCCACCTGCACTGAACACCTTCCCGTTTCACTTTTCCATTATTACACTCATAAGGAATATCCTTCTCATATTGAAAACCAAGCTTTTTCATTACATTTCCGGAAGCCTGATTTTCTTTTGCATATCTTCCAACCACTTCTTTTAGACCAAGTTCTTTGTTTGCGAAAATAAGCACCTGTCTCACAGCCTCTGTTGCATAACCTTGCTTCCAATATTTTTTCCCAAGATTATACGCAATCTCCCAGTTTTGGACCTCTTCCTCATAATAAATAAGAACCGTTCCAATTAATTCATCCGTCTCTTTTTTTACAATCGCAAATCGAAACCAATCCTCTTTTTCAATCTGTCCCAGTTCAAACAAAATCCATTCCTTTGTTTTTTCTATATCATTATGACTTGTCCAAAACATGTACTTTGCCACATCCGGGTCACTTTCCCAACATTCAAAAACAGTTCTTGCATCATCCTGCCGAAAAGGTCTTAATATCAGCCTTTTCGTTTCTAATACTGGTGTATTCATATCAATCTCCTTAAACTCAAGTTTTATCTCTCCATATAAAATTTTACCACTTCAACATTGCCATCCATTTCTCTGGCACCAATATTAAATCCACATCTTTCTGTATAAAATTTTATATTTTCTTCTTTATCAATAGGGGTTACCAATTCAACTTTTTTCCAATCATCACATATTGATTGCCAATATTGAAATGCCTCTGTCCCAATTCCTTTTCCTTGATATTTTGGAACGATACAGAGACTCCCAATATAATATTCGCCGCTGCCTTGCTTACGATAAGAAATCACACCAACCGGAATTTGACTATATGAAATTATAAATTTAGGATCATTCACTATGGATTTTTCCATCTCTTCCCTTGTTTTACCATACCCTGGGCACTCTCCATATTTTATAAAATCACTATAAAAAGCGGCATTATATATTTCTATCAATAAATCTGCATCTTCTATATTTGCTTTTCTATAACTAATATCCATTTTCTATTCCTCTATTTTTTCTTCCAGTGTTTTTATTCCCTCTATCAAAACATTTAAAGACAACTCAAAGCTTTCTGCGATTGAAATAGGATTTCCAAACGCCTCATTATTGACAAGTAGCGAAAATCCTTCTAGAAATCCTCTTAATGTTCTAATAATATGATTGCAGTTTTCTTCTGAAATATTTAATGATGAAGTCACTTTAAACAGAACTGAAAATAGTCCTGATGTTGCTTCCATTGTTTCTGTATTCAGAAATTTATTATACCAAAGCATTGCATTGAAAAGTCCCGGATTTTCTGTCGCATATTCATAAAAAGCATGACAGCCGGCTCTTATGGCATCATAACCGCTAATGCCAATAACAGACTGAATAATCCTTTGTTCCATTTTTTTCCATCCATAAATCATCAACTGCATTTTTAAATCTTCAAGTCCACCAATATGATTATAAAGAGAAGGCGACTTTACGCCTAAATCATCTGCAAGCATTTTCAATGTGATATTTTCCAGTCCTACTTCATTTACCATCTGTGCAGCCCTATGAATCACCATATCGGTATCAAGTCCAGTTCTTGCCATTTTCTACCTCCATTCATATCGCTAATTCTAATATAGTTCACATTATAACTAATACAATTAGTTTTTGTCAATAAAAATAGACAGCCATATTTACGACTGTCTATTTTTATTTTTACTATAGCCATCTAAAATAGCATTAATTTGTTTATAAAGCATATTATCTGTAAAAATTTCCCCTAATCTTTCTCATTTCTCCCATACATTATCACCATAGTTACTTACCAAAACAGACATAATACCATTATTAGAATTATATTCGGAAATAAAACTTACTCCCGGATTGCACCCTTGGAAATACGCATAATCTTTTCCGGCTGATACACTAGCAAATTTAGTATCTAATGAATTAGGAATTTCATTTGTCAAGTCATAAAAACCCGTTACATTTTCACACAAAACTTTATTATTCTGAACAATATACACGTTCCCTCTAAAATTAGTATCAATCAATTCTTTTTTATATTCAAATCCTGTACATCCTTTATCAAAGTTTCATATTACATCATTCACAACTTAGAAACTATCCTTCTTTCACTCACTTATCTACCCAAACCTATTTAGATGAATATTATGGTTAATTAAAATTCTTCATCCCACTCGTCATTATTTTCCTCATATTCTTCCTGCATTTCTTTTAAAAATTCTGTAAGATTTTCATAAATCGGCTCATCAATTTCACAACCACTTTCATGGTCCCAATAGGTAAACGACAATTTTTCTTTATCCGGTTCTAATTTACATAACCAGAACGAAAAATACCCATCAAACCCAAAACAAAACCATCCCTCACTTTTAAAAGGCTCTGCCTCCGAATGTTTTACTGCCACTTCAATCCTGTCTATCTCGCCAAATGGCAACTCTATACTTTCATACGTTCGATAAAATTCTTTTATGGCATCCGGCACAAGTGCCAACATTTCCTCATCATATTCACTTGGAACTGCATTCACTTTATCATTATATTTTTTCTTCAGTTCTTCAATGTATTCTTGCAAACTACTCATTATAGATATCCTCCTCTTCTAATCAGTATTAACTATTTACTATTTAACACCTAACGGCTTTACCCCTCCCATCATAAGATTAAAACTCAAAACTTCATTATTAATGTAGTTTCTAAACTCCTCCGATAGAAACGTCCCAAATCTCTGCCACACACATGCTTCATCCGACAGTCTTTCTAAAATAGTTACATCCACCACATTTACCACCTCATCATCCCCATTTTTCCACATTACTTCAATAGCTTTACAATATATCTGAATTTCCATTTTTCTATCCATATGATGCATGAATAAATCAATTAACGGTTCTGTAACTAAATCTCCAGCCAAAACATGTAACAAAATTTCATTAAAATCTTTCACATGTTCCTCTAATCTCTTCCTGCCATCAGGTGTTAAATCTGCTAACATGTTTGCACATTCCTGAATATTTAATACATCATTATCTGCAAAATTCTGCAACTGATTCATGGTCTCCATTTCCCAAAAACACTTTACCATTTCATCATATTCATATTTATCAAATACCCACTCAACATTTTTTATCCAGCAGACATTTCCTTCTTTCTGATAAAATGGCTGTGTATAATTCATACGCCTTCTATATAGTTCTTCCTCCCAATTCGCACTGATCCATTGTTCCCATGCATAGCTTCCAACCGTTTCCAATGCAATGTTATCACCATACTTTTCCCAGTCTGCATCTGAATAAGAATCTAAATATAGGATTCCGCATTTCTTTTCTTCCTCAAAATCTTCATTTTCATGAAGAACATATCCTATTCTTCTCCAATAAGCAAAATCTTTCGTCTTTTCTACCTCCACCACAATTACAATACAGCTAAAGTCTAAATCATCTGCACATAATAACAGTGGTAATACCGCAGAATCCATTCCAACCAGTTTCCATACAAATCGAATGTCACCTTTAAAGTCAAGTTCCTTCGACCATGCAGGACATAAACCAAAAAAGGAACCTATCGACTTGAAATATGCATCCTGAGATTTCGATGCCCACATATTTAAATATTCTGGTAATGCTTTTCCATCAATCACCCAGAAATTTTCTTTGTATCCATATGGTGTTTGTATACTTTGGACTTCTATATGGTTCATATTTCCCCCTATTTTAATAACCAATCCGAAGCTTCCTGCAACCGTTCTTCAAACTGTTCATAAAAATCCCTATCTTCTTCATATGGCTTTAAATAAAAGTTCTGTAATACATACATACTGACTTTCTTAATAAAAGTTTCCTCTGTGCTTTCATTGATTCGTTTTTGTAAATCCTTTTGAAAATAGTGCCACTGATTAATAAATGCTTCGTATTCCTTAATATTTTGCACACCAATCCACTTTTTCACCTTTACTTTGGATAAATTTTGTTTTTTACACTCATGTATTTGTAAAAAATACCTGAATGCATCATTTTCGTAAAAACGTCCTAATGGAAACAATCTGCACATACCGGGTCTGAATTCATGAATACTGCATCTTCCTTCTTCATTTAAGAAACTGCATGCCTCTTCCTTTCCTGCCATTTTCAGATTCGGTAAAACAATTTTGTCCACTACATTTAATTCTATATAAGAATTTAATAATTCTTCCATGGATTTATGTAAGTGAATGGTTAAATGATAGATATCAAAAGGGTCTAAAATAATAGATTTTCCCATCCCCCGGCAACAGGCAGAACACCCCTGACAATTACCGGTATCTGCTTTTACCATATCGTTGTTTCCATATAAGTTTCCGTCAGAAATATCTTCCATTCGTATGTTTCGTTCCATGCTTTTCACCAAGCCTTTCAAATATACTCTCTAGTACTTCTTTTCTTATTCTCCTACTAAATTTTATTCCTTATAAAACGCTTCTACATTTCTTTTAAACAGCTTTGCCGGGCGGTGTCCGGAACCTTCAATACTTTTTTCCGTTTCTATGACATACTCGGAAATTTTTCTTCTAAAATTAGCCTTAAGCAGTTCCTGATCTAAAATAACTTCGAAGGCAGTTTGCAGCTGAGTTAAGGTAAACAATTCCGGCATTAAATCAAAAGCGATTCTGGAATCATTTTCTACCTCTTTTCGAAGAGTTAAGAGTGCCTGCAAAATGATTTTTCCGTGGTCAAAGGCAAGATTCCCATTATCTAAAATCTCATACCTTACCCTTTCATGATAGTGTTCAAATTGCTTATATTCCCTGACTTTTACACTAAAATTTGCTTCATCTTCTTGCTTCAAAAAATTTAAGATATACTCTGTTTCAATATAAATCGAATCCACATCTATCGTCTTTTTTAATTCTTTTTTGGTAAGTTCTATCGTAAACCATTGTGCCTCCCATGCATCGGTTCCAGCTCTTAGCATACAGTTTTTGCTGTCCATCAAGGCAAGAAACGCATTGGAAACAATCCATCCTCTGGGATCTCTACCGGCTTCACCAAAAATACCGAAAGGTTTTAAATATACGTCCTTTACATTGGTTTCCTCATATAATTCCCGTCTTGCTGTCTCATAAACATCTTCCTCCGGTCTGCAAAAACCACCCGGAAGTGCCCAGCAATTTTTGTATGGATAGTTTCCTCTTTTGATTAATAAAATCTTTAATGCCTTTTTTGCCAGCTTACGGAAATTAGTGTTTTCCCCTTCCTCCCGGATAGAAAAAATAGCAATGTCTGCAGCAATGGATGGACGTTCGTACCTTGTAATATCATATTGTTCCAAAAAAGACTTTTCTTCCTGAGTCATATTGTTATTGTCCATATCCTTTCTTTTATCGCGAACTCACAAAGAATTCACTGGAATTTTCCTTTCATCAATCTTTTCACTATTCGGTAATTGCGAAACTATCAAAAATATATATTGAGTGGTGCAAAAGAAACAAATCATCTCGCAAAAAATCAAGGGGCAACTAACCTTGCCCCCCGAATCATTTCATTATGGTTCAAAACATGGCATTAATTCCAACTTAAATAAGTTTCTTTCATGCATTCGGTCAATCTTTTCCTTTAATTCTTTATCCTCGCAGATACCTTCTCTAATATACTGATCCAGAGCCGCATAAGTAAATCCAAGATTTTCTTCATCGGTCTTTCCACAAAGTCCATCAATCGGAACCTTTTCTACCAAATCCTCTGGTAATCCCATCTCTCTTCCTATGGCTTTTACTTCCGTTACTGTCAAACGGGACAATGGACTGAAATCTCCAGCAGCATCTCCGTATCTTGTGGAATAACCAACCCAGTCCTCTGATAAATTACAAGTGTTTGCTACACGTCCATTGACACTTTGACCAACGGCATATAAGGTAGCCATACGGATTCTTGGAGGAAGATTTGTCTTTGTCTGTGTTGATATCTCAATGTCCGGCAAAGCATTTAACAAACCATTTACCGCAGCTTCCACGTTGACTTCATAGTTTTTAATTCCTAAATGATTCACTAATTTTCTTGCCATTTCAATATCTGCCTGAACGCCACAAGGCATTAATACACCAATGACCCTGTCTTTTCCTAAGGCTTCCACACAAAGTGCCGCTACAACAGAACTATCTTTTCCTCCTGAAATTCCCACTACTGCATTGCAGTCCGGTCCGTTCTTGGCAAAAAAATCACGAATCCAGTCCACACATCTATCCTTCATTTCCTTTGCATTAAAATCATACATCTTAAAATCCTCCTTCATGTAATCTTTCCCGAATTTCTTTTAGGCTTTGTTCTTTCAACAAAACTCCATCTTTAAAAATAGATACTAATTCATTCTTTGTACTTTCACATGCTTCTTTCCATGTAAATTCATCCTGATAAGTATAATTTCCTTCTTCATCCTTTGTTACTACACAACAGCCTTTCTGGGATTTTTTAAATCCGCCATCTTTTGGATTCTTAAAGATTGGATATGGATTATTATTAATCTCACAGTAGGTTGCTTTAATACAAGAACTAAAGGTATCTCTGGTAAATGGTTTTAACATACCATCTTCTTCAATACATTGCATAGAGAAGGAGCCAACCCCTAGTGCTACATTGGAACAGGCAAAACCATTTTTTGTTAAAATCTCGTAAATCTCTTCGCATCTTTGAATGGTAATAGAATCCCCATAAATGGCTTTTACATGCGGGTCTAATACTTTATATCCCTTGCTGTTTACAGTTCCTCCAAAGGTTTCCCATAATTTAAACACAGTCTTGGTTACTACTTCCACACAATCACCAGAATCTCCACGCATTAACATGCAACCGTTATGAGCCATAATTTCCTCTCTAAGTTCAGGCAACACATTGTCAATGATATTCCAGTAATCATAGGAATCCAGTACCACACTGAAACTGGTGTCCGGATAAATTTCTGTAAGCAGACGTCTTAAAAGAGTAATCTCATCCCCATCTACTGCATAATTACTACACATAACAGAGTGTTCCGTACTAGGACTTCCAAAGGCAACCGGCTCTTTGGTGCAGTCGCAGGCATACATTTCCTCTAAATATGGAATGGTTGGAACCGTTGCAGTATTTAAGAAAGATAAACACCAGCCGGCACCTGCCTTTACTGCAGAATTCGTACATTCCTCACCACGAAAATCAAATGCTCCCAAAGCTCTTGCCCGTTCCACCTTATCATCACAGGTCATATCATAATAACGGTTTACAATCTGGCGGTAAGTATAGCCAACCGTCGCTGCAATCATTGGATGCCAGCTTTCTGCAGAAATCAAACTCTCCAAAGATTGTGGCAGCCATGCAAAATCCGGATGGGTATTGGTGATACCAAACATTGGCACACGCATTGGAACTCTCACGCCTTCCGGTAAGGCGATGATTTCGATTGGAAGGTAGCCTAGTTTATGCAATTTCTCTATTTTTTCGATTTTATACGCCTTCGCCCCAAGGGTGGCATCCATAATTCTCTTATATCCACCAATCACTTCTTCAAACGGCTTTTCAAAAAATTCCTTGTTAAAATAATCTATCAGATAGGTTTTAATAAAACCTTGAAGTCCGAACATTACTACGTTATCCCAACGTTTTACACGGCTCATACGAGGTGTAAAATAAGATACTGATTTGGTAATGCCCTTTGGTAGCATTTCTGCATGAACTGCTTTATAAAAATCAATCAATAACATGGGATTCGTTCTATTCATAGTTAAACACCTCTACCTTCTCATTATTTTTTGTAAAAATACTATTGGTTGTATAGACTCTTTCTATGAAATCATCCTTAAGAATTTCTCCTTCCAGAATGGTATTTTCACAGTGGGAAATATACAAGTATATCTTTCCTGCTCCTAATTCTTTTAATGCTTTAGCACTGTGATAAAACGTTCCGCCCCTGCTGCAGATATCGTCTACAATTAGAATTGTGCTTCCTTCTACCAATTCCTTCTGACCGGATACCTCTAATCCACGAATCTCCCCAGTTGCCCAGTCTCTCTTTTTAATGCCAAATGCATATGGACCGTCAAACATGGCAGAATATCGTTTCATTGCCCCTTCATCCGGGTAGAACATTAAAATATCATCAGAATGTTTTTCTTTTAATTCCTTTAAAACTTTCTCTACATATGGCTTTGGAGATTGGATATCCACGTGATTTATCAGTGCTTCACTTACATAAGAATGTGGGTCCAATACTGTAACCTTTGAGAATCCAAGAGAATTAATCATCTCAGAAAAATACTTTAATGTAAACACATCTTCCTCTTTTTTTACCCTGTCTTGTCTGGCATTTGGTATATAGGGAAGCTTTAAGGAAATATCCGCTACTCCTTTTGACTGCAGATGCTTTGTAAGAAACCAGAGTGCCATCAATTCTTCATTATTTTCATATAACCATGTAATGGTTACCTTGGTTGTTCCCTCTGGTACTAACTCTTTCATTAATAATGTACCATCCGGGAAATAACCAAGATTTACCTGCTTTTCATTGTATTTAATCATTTTCACTACCTCCTTAGGGTTAAGTCTTAGTCTTCTCCGGTTACTTTTACCTGACACATTTTCATGGTTGTTAAGGCTGCTATGTGGCTTTCAGGAGTAACTCCTGCACAACAGCTGGCATCTACACTGACCTGAATTTCCGGATAGGTGGCTTTGATAATCAATGCATTGGATACTACGCAAATGTCGGTACAAAGCCCAACCATTTCAACTTCTTCTAAATTATATTCTTTCCAGTTTAGATAACCAAAGGTAGGTTTATCAATGTAGATTGCTCCCGGCACTTCTAAGCCTTCCTGAATCTTCCAACCTTCAGTACCTTCAATACAATGTTCCACAGGAAGATTCTTACCCTCGTTGGTGGATAAATAGTTACTTTGGTGTGTATCCCTTGTAAAAATAATTTCATCTCCATTTTGCTGATACTCATTAATCTTCTTTTTCACATTTTCTACAATGGCTACCGCTTCTTTTGTTCCTAATGCTCCGTCAATAAAATCTTTTTGCATGTCTACTACAATTAAAGTCTTTTTCATATCTGTTCTCTCCTTTTTACTTAGTAACACATTGATAATATCTCTTGTTGATTATATAATAGTATCATTTTGATAATATGTCAAGATATTTTTTTAATTTTCTCTCACCCGTATTTAATCATATCTTGAAACCGCCTTATAATACAGTGTAGAATTTACAAATCGGAAGGAATGGACTCGAACCACCGACACCATTCCCCCTAAATAAATATATTTGCTGTTCGAATCACAAACATGATTCATTTTTAAATATGCTCTACCAACTAAGCTACCTTCCGTTGTTTCTCTTTGCTACGTTTTTACTACACCATTCATTTCGAAATAAATCATAAAAAAAGTTGCGAAACCTATTTTTTCATTGCAACGGAAGAAAGCTCTGCAGTTCCATTTATCAAGTCCAGTTCAACTTTAATTCCAAAAAGTGTATATAAATCATCCATCGTCAATACTATTTGCCTATATCTAAAGCTTCCTTTTATCTTCATAACCTCATCATTTCTAATAATATAATAATTCTTTTTATCACGTTTAAAAATGATTGATTCCGTACCATTAAAAAACCTTGTTTCATCCTCACTTATGATTTCAATACTATATCCTGCATAGCTTGCTAATTTAGCAATTTTTAAGAAATTAAAATCATCATATGAATTATCATATATATAATATAAAGTTTTCCCTTTTTCGCGAGTCAAATTACTATCCGACGAACTTGAATCACGGTTAAAAAACAATCCTGTATCTTCCCCCTCAAAAGTTACAGTATTTATTTCTTCAGGTCCATATTCTTTTAACACATCCTCTGATAATTGTTCCTCTATCACCCCGTCCCTTACAAGATCCACATATGCCAAACTATATCCTGTAATATACTCTTCCAACGGCTGGTTCAACTTTTTTTCCTGAGTACTAAAATATATATCCTCATATACCGACTCTATTTGTATCCCATTTGTCGTCCTAATCTCAATACTTGGACGAATTGCATAAGCTGCTATATCATCCCGGTCACATCCGCCATCTGGTAATATCGCAGCTTCATTTTCTATAACACTATATGCAAGTTCAATCGCAGGCTGTATTTCATAAAAGTTATCCACATGTAAAATAAATCCGGCATCCGGATATTCTTTATAACCAATTTCATTAAAATAATCACACTCATATTCCGAATTTACAAGGGGTGCATAAAGCTCCGGCTGGCTTTTTAGCCACTGTATACAATAATCATCCCGCATATCCATCCAACCTATAATTCCAAATTGTTCAATATAGCTTACATGAAATTCAACTCCATTTTCATCTTTTGCCGTAAGAATTCTTATTTCATCTGGAACTATATCACTACTTTCTTCACTAAAATTCTCTTTTTTCATATCAGTATCAATATAATCATAATCCGACCTTAAACGGGTTTCAGATGCAACGAATTCAAACTGTCTATCATAACGTTCACACAGATAATCAATCGTCTCTTCATTATTCAACTCTCTATTTCGTCCACATCCGGTAAGCATCAATAACATCATAAAAGCGAGTATTATCCTTTTATTTTTCATCGCATCCTCCCTCGAACCTTCATAAAACAAGTGAATCATCGATATACTTCATCCTCGCATTTACCATATATTCTACTTCTTTTCTAAATTTTATATTTTGTTCATATTTTTTGCTAAAATCCAAATATTCTTGATACAACGTTTCACCATAACGTGTTTTTATATTTTTCGTAAATCGCTCACCATATTCCTGTTTTTTTATTTCATTTAAATGTGAAATATATCTTTCATAAGTACAGAAACAATTCAAAAATATAATTCCTTTTTCTTCACCGTATTGCTCTAAAATTTCATCCATAACCGTTTTTATGTCCTTAGCTCTTCCCACATATTTAAAACCTAAATAATCATAAACAGACACAAAATATCGATATGCTAATAAACAACGTTTCAACGAATCATTTTCTTCTGCAAAAAGTGGTACAAATTTTTCTCTAAAAAGTAAACATACCTGTGCATCCTTTTCACTAAAAGAACTCTTTTGATTCATATTTAAAGTAGTTTCGTATCCCGTTCCATCCAAAAATATCCACGACATACCTTCCAAAAATGCAAAAACAGAATGAGGAACTTTCCCCAAAATACGATACTGATAATCAGGAAGTTCACAAAGTCTTCCTTCTTTTTGGAATTCTGCCGTTTCATATAAATAAGTTTCCAAGGTTCTAAAAATCTTCGGAAATAAATCACTCATATATTCTATATCAATATTTACATATTTACACAAATCCTCAATTGACATTTCCATATCTTCCGCCATAATTGCCCGAAGTAAATTTTCATGGCTAACATGACCTTCTGAATACAATCGTTTTACTCTCTCCTCCTCTTCAGAAGTTAATTCACGAAAATCAAATTTAAAACGTTTGCTATCCCAATAACTTTCTGCCAATCCATAATCATCTGTAATTTCAATATGGTGAAACACGGATTTCACCTTGTATAACACATCCAATAATGCTTTGAATTCACTTTTTCCATCCTCATAAAATTTACCTTCAAGTGGAAAATAAATCTTGCAGAAATCTTTAAATTCTCCCTTTTCATTAAAATTCAAAACAAAGTTTTCACTTTTTCCATCCGGAAAGACAATATACAATTTTTCTTCGGCTTCATCTATGGTACATACCCAATCTTGGGTAGGTCCCTTTTTCTTAATTGCTTTCTTTATCTTCTCAAAAACCTCCAAAGGTTTTTTCCCACGTTTGAGTTTTCCCTTATAATATATTGTATCAGCCATCGTCATCCTCCTAAAATCTTTCTACTACAACACAAATATTGTTAATTAAAGTTTACTATATAGCATTTTGAAATCTTCTCGTTTATCCCCAAAGACCATAACTAATCTGATTGGTTTTACAGTTTATATTCGCAACAAAGGAATGATAACCTAACAGCTCCCCGCCGTTTTCATCCCCTACCGAACCATCTAAAATAATTGAAATACTTCCATTCGTATTATCATATACGGATATAAAACTTAAACTGTAATATTTCTTTATGTATTCCAAATCAATGGGATTGCCATCGGCATCTTCTTCATCCCAGTCATTGCATTGTTCCTTGGCTGCCTCATATATTTGATTCAGAATATCATCACAGTTTCGATATACTTTTTCAAGTTCAGCTAAAGCCAATGATATCGCATCTTCCTGAACCTCCATTTCCACATCAACCATGTATGGACCATAGTTTGTTTCCTTGATACCCTCTACAAGTGTTACCGCCTCCTTGTTCCTGTCCTTTTCGAATACACAACTTCCAAAAAAAGAATGATTCACAGGAATCTCAGAAACATATTTCTCACGGTATTCTTTAGTTTTTTCTAACTTACGCTTTCTTTCCAATTCCTTCATTTCTTTGCTTGGTTTTTCTAAAATCATCAGCATAATAAAAGGACATAAAATGAGTGCAGCTATATTGAATAGAAATAAAAAGCCTTGCAATAAAATATAACTTTCTGATTCACTGAAACCTGTCCAAAGCACTATCGCTATCAGCGATAATAATAAAAATAACTCTACAGACGCTATCGGATGTTCCTTGATTTTTTTCACGTTTCTACTCCTCCTAATAAGACAATCAGCCCACAGTCTGTATCACCAGACCATAGGCTTCATTGTTATAATTTACTGTTCCTATTATATTCTACATTTCTATCTGTCTATTTCTATGAAATAACCCTGTTTCTTCCGGCACTTTTCCCAATATAAAGATTCTTATCTGCTTCTTTTATCAGGCTTTCTATCGTTTCTCCTTTTTCATAGAATGAAAGACCAATAGTTACCGTAATTTTTATATCACAGCCATTATACTGAATCACAGTATCTTCAATCTGTTCACGCAACATATCAAATTCCTCAATGATATCTTCTCTGCTTTTTTGATGTCTTTCATAAAAAATCAAAAACTCCTCGCCACCCCATCTGCTAACATGAAAACCTTCATCTTCATCATGCTTATCCCGAAGAATTTTTGCTAATTCCTTCAAAACTTCATCCCCAGCATCATGTCCGTATGTATCATTGATTTTCTTAAAAAAGTCAATGTCTAACATGGCAATCACAGTCTGGTACTGTTGTGTTTCATATTCTTCTAATACAGATTTGAGCATCTGCTGCATTTTTCTACGATTCGAAATTCCTGTAAGTGGGTCAACATTTGCCATTTCCGTTAAAGAGTTTTCAAGTCTATGCACTGTGCTTGAATAAATACATAAATACATAATCAAAAAAGCAAATCCAATCAGAGAATTGAATATGTAAAAACATTTCACTAAAATCTCATTGTCTATGATGTATACATACGGATGTTCATATGTCCAAAGTCTAAGTCCCACATATAAAAGCACATTGAAGATTACGATAATCATAGTGGTTCGGTTAATCTTTCTTTCACGACTCATATAAAAATTAGTAAAAATCAGTGAGGCAACAAAACCGATACAATATTGTTGAAAACCGTAATCCCACCCTAAATACACAACTGCAAGTATCATAAATAAGAAAATTTCCAAAAATACGGTAATGATATACGTCCATTTCTTCCCCTTCTTCAGCATTCCACATACAAAAGGAAAGAAAATGCTACTGACACAGATATAATAAAACAACACATCCGCATCATATAACCAAAATAAAATTCCATAACCTATGTTGCATGCCAGCAATATCAGATTCACTAAATTGGTTCCCGTTGCAACAAATCTCTTTACATTTTGTGGCATTTGGCCAGAAGATATCTTCATACAACCACCTCTTTTATTTGATTTTTATAATCACTACAACTAACTTATAACTCCTTATCAGCTATTTATTGAATAATCTAATTATACCTTATTTTATAAGAAAAATCTATAGCTTACCAAAATACATTTGATTTTTGGACAAAAAATATATCTTTTTCTTCCTTTCATTTCCACCCACAATTATAATGAAAAAAACTGCTAAACTAACATCATAAAGCTGATTTATCGTAATGCACTATTCAGCTTTACAAGACTGCTTATTACAATATCATAATCCACATCTTTATACATCCGATAAGATTGAAACATCCCATATATTAAGGTAGACAACATTACTTTCTTTTCTAAGTCATCCCGATATTCCGGATGTTGTATATATATCTTTTCTAGCAGACAGTCATGAATTTTATGTATTGCCATGTCTTTTCGTGAACCAGAAAAAATAATATCAAACAGTTCACCCTGTGAACTTAGTGTTTCCACAAGAAGACGAACCCCATCTTTTTCAAATAATCGAATGGGTTCTGTAAGCATATCCAGACAATTTTGTATTAGTTCATTTTCGATGGATTCAGCTAAAGCATAGATATCTTCATAATGTCGGTAAAAAGTTGCTTTGTTAATATAAGCATGATCGGATAATTCTTTCACTGTTATTTTTTCAATCGGTTTCTCCACACGCAATTCTATAAATGCATTGATAATATTTTTTCTAGTTCGTTCGGTTCTTAAATCCATATACTTCCTCCCCATATTTTGCGACAGTTCCATTCAAATATCGCATATGCAACTTCTGGGTGGAACTGCTGGTTGTTTTTAGTGTGTCACCTATTATAATAAATTTTATCCACAAATGCAACTATAGTCGCAAAAATAAGATGAATTTATAATATAGTAATGAATTTCAATCACAGGGAGGTCAGTATGGAAGAATATGTGATAATATTTCATTCTCTGAAACAGATATATAATTTTGTTCATTGGGCGGAAGAAATACCTTACCATATGGACATATCACATGGTTCAATCATTGTAGATGGAAAATCAATTCAAGGCATTATGGCTGTTGGATTGGAGCAGGAATTACATTTACATGTTTATGGACAATTGCAAAATAAAGATAAGCCTTACATACAACAATTCACAAAATAATAATACATAAAATTTTTTTAAATATTTTAATAAAAATATTAATGTAAGAAACGAGGTAAAAATAAAATGACTGAAAAAAGAACAATTTCAGATAAAAAGAGAACACTTATATTTATTAACATTGTGGTTAGCTGTATTGCTTCCTCGATGCTGTCAACCGCTTTAACAACGGCTTTGCCTGCTATTATTACTGATTTTCATATTAATGTTACACTAGGACAATGGCTTACAAGCGGATATTCCCTCGCCATGGGCTGGTACGGACTATCTATAGGGGCTGCACCTGTTATTGCACCGACTTTGGCGGGATTTCTTGTTGATTCATTTGGCTGGAGAGCAATTTTTTATCTTGTTATAGTCATTGTTATGGTTTCACTGATTTGTGCCAGGTTTGTTTTTGAAGATGTACTTGATACTGTAAAGAAAAGTTTTGATGTGTTCTCATTTGTGGTTAGTATATTTGCATTCGGAGGTATCACTCTGGGAATCGGAAATATCGGAAGCTATCCTTTTGTAAGCATACAAGTACTTTTTACACTGTTCATTGGTGGTATAGCCACAGTAATCTTTGTTTTCAGACAGTTGAACGCCCCAATTCCATTTCTGGAACTTAGAATATTATGCAATAAGAATTATGCCATAAGTGTGATTGGAAGTATGCTGCTTTATTTTGTTATGATGGGATCCTCTATCCTTATCCCTTTATATGTTCAAAGAATTCTCGGCTATTCTGCAACAGTTTCCGGTTTAGTTGTGTTGCCAGGTTCCCTTGCCATGGCAATTATCAGTCCTTTGCCGGAAAAATATATGACAAGCTGGGTATAAAACCACTCTTTGTCTGCGGTGCTGCCGCTCTGGTTGTAAGCAGTTTAAGTCTATTCTTTATTACAAAGGATACCCCTGTATGGGTGGCTTGTATCTGTAATATTATTCGTAGTATTGCGATTGGTTGTTTGATGATGCCACTAATAACATGGGGAACCAATTCCATTAATGATAAAAAACTCACTGCTCATGGAACAGCACTTCTTGCTTCTCTTAGAACAATTGCCGGAGCCATTGGAACGGCTGTGTTTGTAGGAATTATGAATTATGTATCATCCTACTTTACTGATACATTAGAGGCTGATGCTTCCATGCGTGGATTAAATGTTGCTTTCTTGTGTATGGGAATGGTATCCCTGGTATTATTGCTAATTGGCATATTCGTCATTAATACCAAAAAAGTAATGAATAAAATACAATAGTTTTAATGCCTACAACAGATTTTTTTCTGATGTAGGCATTCTTTTTCTATCTTATTCTAAAATTCCTGTGTTCCCATCTATCACTTAATATTCAGGATTTTTTCAATCGCGGATTTTTCTTCCGGAGTCAAGGCATTATACGCAATCCCGCTGTATTCATAAAACATCCCTAAAATACCTGTATACTTCAAAGAATCTATTTTCATCCCCTGAGTCGTTACCATGGTTAAATATCTTCCTTTTCTTACTTGTTCCAGCATAGCAGAAGGTGTGTCATCTCCTAATCCAATCCTATCCCACTGGTTACTTCCGTAACAAGTCAATCCGGATAACACATCATAAAGAATTTCAATCTCTTCCTCTTCTATAATCGTAGTCGTTCCAATTTCCTTTTGAATGACTTTTCCTTTGTCAGTATTATCCATATCAGCCGGTGTCACGATAATCTCTTTTATATCTTCAGCAGAATTAATATGATAGATAAACTTTAAGACATCACCATATGCATAACTTTCACTTTGAAAAGAACTAAATTCCCATAATGAATACTCATTCCTATCATAAGAAATAAGATATTGCATATCTTCATGACCGGACACTTTATACCAGTTCTTTGTTCCTTCCACCTCACTGCCAATGCTTTCTTTTAATATACTACTGTCAACGGATTCCACTTTGTAATAAATCGCAGAATATTCTCCAATTTCAATACAGCTAAATGCCAAAGATTGTTCCGTTACACCCTCATTAGATGCTAACAGCATTGATACATCAACGTAACTTTCCGGTTCTTTCTGTATCTTACTTTGTTCCGTAGAAACAATTTCATTCCCTTCAATAGCAATGTTATCTTTTGAATTCGTATTAAATTCAGTTTCCTTATTATTGTTCCAATCAATTACCCCTACTCCTAATACAACCAAAATACATGCTGCAGCACTACCAATTTTTAAAATTTTATTATAATTTTTCCCCTTTTTCATTGCACTTCCTCCTCCCTCACTTCTTTTTAATAATTCATCCTCTAATGCACCAAATCCATCAAATAACTCTTCCTTTTTCATGATAAATACCCCTCCTTTTCCAGTTTCGCTTTCAATTTTTTCCGGGTACGATTTAACATTACCCGAACATTATTTTCTGACTTATGATAACGTTTTGAAATTTCCTTTATAGATTCTGAATAAAAATACCTTCTGATAAAAACATTTCTTTCCTTTTCCGGTAAACCACGCACAAATTCGTTGATTGTAGTTTGCAATTCTTCAGCAATATAAATCTTCTCTACATCAGACTGTCCTGCAATACATTCTTCCAATTCATCCAGTACCAATGCTATCTCACCATTTCCTCTTTTATTGGTATGTTTTGACTTATACTTGTTAAAGGACAAATTACGGACAATTTTAGCCAAAAACAGATTAAAGTGTCGAGGCTTCGTCGGTGGTATCGAATCCCATGCTTTCATCCATGTATCATTTAAACATTCTTCCGAATCTTCTTTGTTGTTCAAAATGTTATTTGCAATTTTAAAGCAATATTGACCATACTTCTTATTTGTTTCTTTTATCGCCACCTCGTTTCTTTGAAAAAATAATTGAATGATTTCTTCATCTGTCATTTCCTTGCTCCTTAACTCGCGATTTAAGTTCCCTTCACCATATATGACAACAATAAAAATAAAACATTACAAATTTTTATCAGTTTCTGTTTTCATCATATTATATTGTTTTTTCCACAAAATGAAAGTGGTAGGAATCCATATCATTACAGATTACTGCCTTAAGAACTAGCTTACTTTCCATTTTTTAAGTTTCAATTTTCGTAATTTTTACATATAATATTTTAGACACATAACTATGTGGGTCTATGAATAGTTTCAAAATAGTCTCATTTTTGTTGACGTAAGTCTATTTTGTGCTATAATACTTGTATAGGATAGTGGCGTGACCAACTATCAAGGTTTTGAAACAGTCGACTGTGTCGGTATGCAGCCTTCTGTGGAGCCAGCCCGTGGGTTATGCGTAAACCACAAACCGAATAGATTCTTCGGAATTGAAAGAAAACGCAAAAAGAACCTTGCGTTTGCAAGGTTCTTTGTTTTTAATAAAAGAGGTTATTTTATGAACAAACCAAATAATATTCTTTATCAAGCAGCTTTTGTATGGAAAAAGCTAACAGAATACTACTACATCTTTACATACGGTTATAAAAAGCGACTTTACACAATAAATCTTACATTCTCCATGGAAGATTTCCCTCATCTAGCAGGATTTCAGTATTTAAAAGACTTATCACTTCCAAGATATAATCCCAATAAAATAGTTGACAGAATCCTTGAACAAAAAATAAAATACGAGCAAATCATCAAAGGTTCTCAATACATTGCGATGGTAAAACCACGTCTTGAAGCTCTTATTCGCTTAGAAAATATTCTTGAAAAAGACTTTCTGCTTTTTTCTTATATGCCACAGATGTATCCTTTTACTACTATGATAAAGGCAGATTATTTAATCTCCAGTCATTTAGACTTAGTAAGTTTTGTTTTTATAATACAAACTACTCCCGGAAGAAAAGCGAAATGTGATTATCTGTGTTGTTCTACCTTTATAAAAAATGAACGTGATTATGAAACTAATCAGCGAAGCCGCACAATATTAAAAAAAGAACGTATCCATATACTTACAAACACATCTACGATTCTACTTGATAAGATTCATGAAGATACTGATATCAAAAATCCCTCCCAATCAACCTTCAAATAATCCATTACTTCACTTTTAAATAGCTATGTGTTTATTATTCTAATTTTTCAAGAAATCTTTATAAACTTCAAAATATTTATCCCAACTGCATCACTTTTATCAACAAAATCCACGCTAGTCCATAATACGAAATAACCGCAACCAAATCATTTATGGTCGTAATCAGGGGACCAGATGCTACTGCCGGGTCGATTTTTATCTTATGGAAAAAGATTGGAACCATGGTTCCTACCAGACTGGAAATCAGCATTGCAATCAACAGTGAAACTCCCACACAACCGGATATTGCAAAAGCGAAGGTCAGTTCATACTTTTTAAACATCCAGATATATAATCCCACAAATACAAATGCCACCATTCCCAATAACAATCCATTACATAGCCCTACCCGCATCTCTTTTAGTGCAAGCTGTAGTTTTTGCGAGGTTTTCAAATTATCATCCATAAGAACACGAATCGTTACCGCAAGGGACTGCGTACCGACATTTCCTGCCATACCTAGAATCAACGACTGAAAACTGGCAATTACTGCGATTTCCGCAACCACTGCTTCAAACATTCCAACCACTGCAGAAACACCAATTCCAAGTCCTAAAAGTATTACCAACCAAGGCAATCGCTTTTTCATACTATCCAGTAATTTTTCATTTAAATCTTCTTCTTCGGTCAAACCTGCAAGCCTTGCATAATCTTCGCCCATTTCATCATCTACCACTTCAATAATATCCTGAGCGGTAATGACACCTAAAATTCTATTTTTATCATCCAATACCGGTATGGAATCTTCCGCATATCCTTTGATTTTTTCCAGACAATCAGATACTTTTTCATAATCATATACATAAGGATACGCATGACTGATTAAATCTTCCAAATCAACATATTCTCTGGCAACAATCAAATCCTTTAAATCCATGGCACCATACAAAGAATCATCTTCATTGCATACATATACCGTATAAATATTGTCATTTTCCTCTGCCTGCGAAATCAGTTCCTTCATGGCACTTCTGACGGTCATACCTTTTTTGATTGCAATAAAATTCGTTGTCATCTTGCTACCGATTTCTTCCTCGTCATAGGACTGAATCAGCTTAATATCACGACTAATTTCATCATCCAGCAAATCAACCAGTTTATCGCTAATCTCTTCATCCATGCTCTCAAGAATATCAACCGCATCATCGGAATCCATGTTCTCAATGATTTCCGCAGCAGTCTCTAATTCCATTTCCTCAAAATAAGGCGTCGCATCTTCAAGATAAGCAAAAATTTCAGAAGCCCGTTCCGTTCCCCATGCACCATATAAAGCAATACGTTCTTCTTTTGTCAAAAATTCTAATGCTTCTGCAATGTCATTTTCATGGTATTGTTCCAGAATTTCCAAAATCTCATTAAAATCTTCATGTTCCTGGACTGCTTTTACAATTTCTTCTACATAATCCTTCTGATTTAAATTCATAAAAATTTCTCCCTAATTTAAATTCATCACTCTCATCCATCTCTCTTACAAACTCGGATATTTTTTCTGCACCAAGGCTTTCGCCTCAATATAATTTTTACTGTTACTATCTACCCATATACGTTTGTTTTTTGTTCGTAAGGTAATATAATGATGTTTGGGGGCATTTGTTATTACATATCCTAAAATTTCTTCATCGCTATACTGATAAATTTTTCCTGTCATACTTCTGTACCATATTCCATTCTCGTGAAAAATTAAAGTCCAATGTTTCATATAACAGCCAAATAACCAGCCTAGTCCAACACTACAAACTCCCACTCCCACTATCATGACGGCTGTCATATAATCTCCGACCTCATTTGCATCACAAAGTACTCCATACGTCATACCTATTGCAAACACCAAACCTAATACAACACATAGTAACATCATGACAGCATAAAACCAATTGCAATAGTGACAAAGAATGGTGTTACTTCGATTCTGATACTCATCGGGAATTTCATAACGTAACAATTTCATTAATATATTTCTTTTCATTTCGTCAGTCTCCCTTTGATTTTTATATTCTTAGCACTTACTCAACATTCTGTTTTCGCTCTGTTTTCACCCGTTCTCATTTCTCTATTTGTATCTTTTTCGTACTTCTTTAAAACGCTCTTTCCATTCCTTGCTGACTCTGAAGGAATCACAAATTTTTTGAATCCCTTTTCCGGCTATATTATATTTTAACGGACATCCTTCCAAATATGCCAAGGTCTTTTCCGGCTCATAAATGCCAAGATAAGAAATCAGCCACGCCTCCGCCATCTGAACATAATATTCATCATCATCCTTAAATAATGGAAATATTTTTTCCGCTGCACCAGCTTCTTTTACGAGGCTTGGCATAAACAGAACATATCCCCATCTCCTGGCAAAAGGCAGTTCACTCTGCACATAAACCTTTGCTTTTTCGTAACCAAAATCAAAGGTAAGTTCCTTGTCCACAAACTGGGAAAGCTGGTCCACATGCCACCAATCCTGTAGTTTGTCGAAATTTTCTTCGATAAATGTAAATTTAGCTTCTATTCCTTTTAATTGTGCCAGAGATACCTGAAAATAAGTTCTATGGTATTCCTGTTTTGATAAAACAATTTCTTTTAAAAATGATACATCTTCCTGCCTTTTTATTAATGCACGATTGAATCTATCCACATCTTTTGTTTTATAATTGCTCCCAAGCTGCGAAAATTCTGCTTCAAATTCTGATAAATTCATCTGTAATCCTCCTATTTTTCACACGTCTCGATGACACAGCCATGCTTCTTGCTTTTCTTATCATAATTAATTCCCACTAAAAGCAGGTTGCCTGAATATTCTGCCAACGCCTTTCCATACTCTTTTTTCTTTATCTGTTCAATGGCTCCTTGTTCAGATTGATTCCACTTCAATTCTACAACCATTGCAAGCTTGTCAGAACCTTTTCTTGGAAGGAACACTACATCTGCATATCCTTTTCCAGTCGGAAGTTCCCGGACAATCGTATACTCATTGATAGCATTATAATACGCTAATGAAATTACACAACTCAAGGAATTTTCATTATTGTAGTTAAGAATAGATGTATTTGCCTCATGCACCTTGTCTATTCCTTGTGCTACTGTTTCTTCATCTCCATGACATGTTGCCTTTAGCAGTTCATCAGAAGCTACAATGGATTCTATTACATAATTCCAATTACTTTTCTTTATAGCACGTATAAAAGCTGCCCGAATTTCCTCATTAGGAATACTTACTTCTTGCGTTTTTTTATTGTATGCCAAATAACCAAGATGTACAAGTACTGTCAAAACATCATCTTTGCTTTGAAAGGATACCATATCATTTTCAAAGGTATTGGTGTCAATCTTACATCTTCCACCTGCTATCATTTCTATCACAGAATCTTTTAAGCCATCAAAATTCATACTGATATAATTCTTTAACGATTCGTATGTTTCAGTGCTAGTCCAGTAATTGTTGCATTCCCCGTCCAACATAGATTTAACAACTGAATTAGGATTATAAATATGCTTTGTTTGTTCAAAACTATATCCATCATACCATCGTTTTATTTCTTCAAAATCCATGTTATATTCTTTACACAGTTCTACTACTTCCTCCTCAGTAAAACCCACATATTCCGAAAGAGTTCTTGGATTTGTCATAGTAAATTCATCAAAGTTATTAAGGGCAGACTCTGTACCATACTTCTTGATTGGTAAAATCCCAGTCAAATATCCCAATTTTAAAAACTTTTTAGAAGGAGCATCTTTGAATAAGCCACGAAGTAAAGTAATGTACTCTTTTTGTGCAGTTTCATCATTTTTATTTTCTCTAAATATGGCATCCCATTCATCTATAATAACGACAAATTTTATACCATATTTTTGATTAATTTTTGTTAGTACAACCGGTAATTTACAATCAGCAGTACTAACTCCCTCTGGATAGTTTTCCCTTAGCTCCTCGATTACAAGACGTTGTATGTTATCTACAGTTTCCATTCCTGTAGCGGATTGTCCTCGAAAATAATTTACATCTATGTGCAATACATCATATTGATTTAAATGCTTTGCAAAATCCTTATATTTTGCAATCTTAAGCCCCCCAAATAACTCTTTGGAATCACAGCATTTATCATAATACGCAACCAGCATTTCAGCCGCTATGGATTTTCCGAAACGTCTTGGTCTGCTGACACATATATATCTTTGCTCGGTATCTAACACCGAATTCGTGTATTCTAACAATCCTGTTTTATCAATATATATTTTAGAACGTACTGCACTTTTAAAGCCTTCATTTCCTGGATTTAAGTAAATTCCCATCTTCTATCCACTCCTTCAAAACGTCTCATTTACATCTTATTATTTATCTAAAAATTATTATAACAAGTTATTTTATTAGTCTTTTATTTATCCAATAATACTCAATTTCTCTTTCTTGACATCTTTTTCAGATAGCAATTCTTAAGTTCATTTTCTTCTTCTAATTTCTGATTCCTATCCTTAAGATACTGCATATATTCTCTACACAGCTTAACTCCACCACGAACTGCAATATCTTCATGCTGCTCCATTTCTTCTAACCATTGCAAAAGTGATTTTTCACGAATATCATTGTATGTATTATCTTCTTTTATAAACATGTTATCATACCTCATTAAATTATGCTTTTTAGGACCATTTTACCATCTAAATTCCAACTACAATAAAAACCATCCCCATACCCATAAATAAAACTCCCAAGCCACAAAAAACGATTCCCATAAAAGCAAACGCAGTCATTTTTCCAAGGCTGGATTGTTCAGGATTTTCCGGATTATAGTAAACCATAACTGGTTTATTCATCATACTGCGGACATATCCCTTATTATATGCCACATTACTTGCTCTTCGGTACTCTCGTCCATTCACATAATAAGAATAAATCGGACAACGGTTTCCTGTTCCACTCTCCCCAGTTCTTACACTTTTTCCATTATTATAAGCAATTGCATTCATACACATATCTACAACACGTCCTTCTGTCTGCGCTGTAGATTTCCATGTCTTTTTTTCTAAGACGAAAAATGTTATCCCTAGAACAAAAAAAACAACTCCACATATCATTGCTATACTTCCTGCTATTAGCATTTTCATTCTCCTTTTCGCCTACAAATTTCATTTATTATCTTTCATTTACAATAATATCCTTACGTATTCCCGCAAACTTTCATATTTACTCATATCTAATTTCTATCTGTCGCACATTAAATTTATTGGGAAAAATCTATCCTCACAAATTTCTTGCCATTAGGCAATAATTTCTCACTTACCTTTTGCATTTTATAATCTATCTCTTGCATACAATTTATTAAATTATCTTTTTCCATTTGATGATGAACTTCATCCAGGCAATCAAATGCATGTATATATGGAGAATCAGAAACAAAAGAATCGGTTAAATTTATTTGTATGATACAGGATATATATTGAGGTTTTACCAATTTAACAACCCGTTGAAAACATTCATAACCAATATATTCAATTAACAGATTTGCAACAAGTAATTCTGCACATGGTAACGCTAAATTGTCACTTAACAAATCGACACAAATCCCATCAAATATATTCTCTAATTCTATGTATCTTTTTTTACATTCTACAAGAAAATTCCGATTAACATCAACACCGTATATTTTCTTAATTTTCTTTTTGTTGATATGCTCTAGTCCATTCCCTCCTGCTATTCCAAGAACCATTATAGTGTCTATATCATACGCATTAAACTGTTCTTTCATCATTTCATTTAATACTTGAAGCTGATATACATTTTCTAAACTCATATGATTTTCATAATCATTCAAATCAATTTTTTCCCATGGATTACTCATATAGTCTGTCACTCCCTTATAAAATTAAATTTTTCGTCCTATCATCCGCTGAATCGTCTCTTCAACAGAAATACATTCAGCAAATCGTTCTGGCCACATGAATTCATTATAGTACTTGCAAGTCTTCTCTTTATCCATGTATGGGTTATCAAATGTAGTATTCGTTCCCTCTGGAATAATGACCTTAAGTCCCATTTCAAATGCCGACTTTACCGATGCATCAATACAGAAATTAGTTAGTAATCCTACAATCACAACCGTATCTTCTCCTTTCTTTTCAAGATATTCCTTTAACCCAGTTCCACAAAAAGCACTACTTACTGTCTTCACATATTGTTTTTCTCCCTCTATAGGATAGAATTCCCTATTAATTTCAAATCCAACATCTCCAACTGAAAATCCAGTTCCTTGTCCATCATCATGTTGCACATAAATCACTTCAATATCATTCTCACGTGCTGCTTCAATGACTGCTTTCGTCCCCTCAACAAACGTCTCATAATTATAAAGTTCTTTATCCGTAAGCCAAATTTGTGTATCAATCACAAGTAAAACCATTACTATCCTCCATTTATTCACATTCCCTCTGCCACTCATTACTTTTGAAAAAAGGACACTCCGAAGAATGTCCTTCCAATGTATCTCTATCGAATTTATGACATACTACACATGGGTAAATTATATCATGCATTCCTGTCAGTTATCAACCGAAAATTATGTAATCCTATATTGAAAAACACAACCTAATATCCATATTTTTTCTTATACTTCACAATAAATCCAATCGCCACAATGGTTGCCAGTATTTCTGCTACAATGACAGAATACCATATACCTTCCATCCCCATAATTTCAGGCATGATAAGTATTGAAAACACTTGAAATACAATGGTTCTTAGGAAAGAAACAATCGCTGAAATCAGACCATTTCCTAATGCAGTAAACAAAGAAGAACCAAATATCCCAAATCCTACGAACAAAAAAGAAATAGAATATATTTTAAATGCCCCAATGGTCATTTCACAAAGTTCGGCATCATAACCTACAAAAAATTTTGACAACGGGCTGGCAAGAAAAAAGCCGGCTGTTGTTAAAGTGATGCCTGCTCCTATCAAAAACACCATACTTTTATTAAATATATTCTTCAATTCCTTTTCATTTCCGGCACCATAATTATATCCGATAATCGGTGCCGTACCAATGGAATATCCAAGAAAAATAGCTATAAATATAAAATTCACATACATAATAACACCATAGGCTGCAATCCCATTTTCTCCGGCATATTTCATCAACTGGAAATTATAAAGTACAGATACTAAAGACATGGATATATTAGAAACCAGTTCTGAGGAACCATTGGTACAAGCCTTAAACAAGGCTCGACCATTAAATCTTGTCTTTGTTAGTTTCAGCAGACTATTATTCTTTCTGAAAAAGTAAATCATAGGCACAATGCCACCTACACATTGGCTTAATGCAGTTGCCACTGCTGCCCCCTCAACACCCCATTTAAACACAACCATAAACAATGCATCCAGTGCCATATTCGTAACTCCGGCTATTAACGTAACAACCAAACCCAATTTTGGTTTTTCCGCAGTTACAAAAAAACTTTGAAACGTATTTTGTAACATAAACGCCGGTAATGCACACAAAATAATGCGTCCATAACTGACACACAAAGAAATCATTTCGCCTTCAGCACCTAGCCAGACAGCAACAGGTTCAATAAAAATAATTCCAACAACAGCTATGATGCAACCAAGAACAACAACTGTATAAACCAGAAACGAAAAAATCTGATTTGCCCTCTCTTTGTCACCTTCTCCCAAAATTATGGCTACCAAAGCGCTGCCTCCTGTACCAAACATAAATCCCAATGCACCTAAAATCATAATAAAGGGCATAATAAGATTTACTGCTGCAAAGGAAGTTTTCCCAACATAATTCGACACAAAATAACCATCCACAACCCCATAAATAGATGTAAAAATCATCATAGCAATACAAGGAATTACAAAACGAAATAACTTCTTAAAATCAAAATGATCTGATAACTGAATTTTCATTTTTTTGTTCCTCCTATTTTTTATATTACCGACAATAATACGTTTTCATACTTTTGTCAATGTGTTTCATGTAACTCTATTTTATTTTCATAACAGCAAAAAAAGAGTTTTATGAAATCTAAGGAATTATCCCTTTTGTTTCATAAAACTCTTATATGTATCTGAAGAAAAATTTTCCTCCTATGTTGGTATATCCACAGAATCCCAATCAGCATCCCCAAAGCAAATCAGCCAATTTAATGTTTTATGTCTTGCCTGAACAACACCTGGTTCCATACCTCCCGGACTCTTCATCCCATGAATCCTGGCATCTACACATGCCCAATCCATTCGATATATCAAATCCGCTTTATCAAGAATTTCCTTTTTCGAACGCAGCTTTGTACTTTTGCAAATATTTTCGTAGCTTCCAAGTTGTTTTAATATTTGAACGGATTTTGCCACATCACAAATATCAAGTGGTTCTGTCCATTCATCAAATCCTAATGCCCACTCCAAAACATAAAGATGTTCATAATGCCAAGAAAAATCAATTCTTGTTTCTTCCTCTGAGTTGTTATCCATAAAATACTCCAATTCCTCCATTGTCATCACCTGATCTAATTGGGAAATTCCATACTCTTTCAAAATGTCTGTAACAAATTCTCTTGCTTCTTGTGGTTCCATCTGCTCAGAAGGGTTTAACAATGCCTCTGAATATAAGGAAATGGCAAAAGTGCCTAACATTCTCTTTATAATTTCTTCATTCTCCCGAATTTGCACCTCTTCATCATCCTCGTTCAATGGCAATTCCGGAACATAAATATGGTTATCAAACATAAGTTTCATATTTTGATTTCTTCTTGTAATCTGAGCAGGTGTACAATCTTTTAAAAATTCAGGACTTTCTACATATTCAAATGGGAAATAGTATTCCAGCTGACTCATTCCCTTATCTGTCATAATAACATCCTCTTCTGCATTCAGAGCAACCGTTGCTCCGTTTACCAGCAATACACCATCTATGTGTTTTAAAAAGTCCAAAATAATGGATACTGTGCTTTTTAAACTTTCCTTCTGTATTGCCGAGTCATCAACCTTTGATTCTATTTTAACCGGTATAAATGCTTTTGATTGCTGCATATGATGAATAAAATTAATTTTAATATCTTCATTGCAATTTTGCACTTGGGCAAAATGTCCTGACACCATATTTTTTTGTTGCATCACAAGATTTTCATATTCTTCGCCCATACTAGTAAGAAAAGCGTAAATCTCCACTATCTGCACATCATTTTCAAGGTATAATTGATTGTTGCCATCCATCCGCTCTATGCCAAAGCAATCACAAAAAGTTTTCATAATCAAATCTAAATTTTCTTCTCTACTAAATACATAAACTTCTGCCTTCATATCATGCCCTCCTAAAACTGAATTTTATTTAATAACGCTTTTTATAAGATAATCCTATCACATTCCCTTTCACTGCACAATTTATTTCAAACTTTTCGCTTAAAAAATTCATTCTGTATGCTTTCAAACGTTACAATTAATTTCAATCAAAGAATAAAAATCTATTTTTATGAGATACTAAAATTTATATTCCACAAAACACCGGAGGTAATGAATTATGGCAAAAGCTGGCATGAGACGACCTAGTCCAAAAGAACCACATGGTACTGAAAGTAATCACAAAACACATATTCCTAAAAATGATGCCCCACCCGTACCTGAAATTCAGGGCAAAGCAAAAGCTGGGCATAAAAAAGCAAAACCCATGTAACGGTTTTGCTTTTTTGCAATTATCATTTTCACATGGTAGTATTATATTCACAACCATCCAAAAAGTCTTTTTCAAGTATTACTTTTTTCCAAATCCAACAAATACTTTTTCACTTCTATACCACAAACGAATCCATCAATATTTCGATTTTTATGAATCACCCTATGACAAGGGATAATAAACATAATTCTCCATTGGATGATTTCTCCCCACATTTAGAAAATTTTTTCAAACATCTGTATTTTTAACTTAAAGACCGCTCCATATCTTGAATTTTAGCGTTCTGACATATATTTTTCTATTTCGTCTGAAGTCAATTTACGCACTTGAGTATATGGAAATTCTTGAAATTCCCCATATACAAATACAGGTTCCATGCTTATACAGGTTTTATCTTTATTCTTTTTCAAAAATAACTCTAAATCTTCGTTTTTCCCAAAAATCTTATAAGAAATCCTTCCTTGGCTATTTTTTATTTCATAAATGCCACAAGACTTTTTCAGAGTATAATCCGCTGTTCTCAAATATAGTTTCGCAATTTCTAAAGATTTAAAGGGAAAGTTCCACCGTTGCAGACCTTTGCGTGGATCATGTTCAATACAGATGCATCTCCCACAAGTTCCACAAATGTATTGTGTATGATTTTGCAAACATTCTAATGGATTCAGTAATGGAGTGATTCTATTTTCATTTGAATAACATTCTTTGCACATTTCAAATTCATTTCCTGACAAGTTTGATTTTTCCATAACATTTTCTCCCTTAAGATTAAATCCAGCAAACTACTTGATTTCCAAATCATAGTCCGATGGTAAATTTATATTTATTGTACAAAACCGATACCTACTTCTATTTTCGTAAACCTTTTTACAAAAAATAGCCACTTATGGTATGTACCGACTCCTTTTTAATAACTTTTTTGTTGATTCATGTTTTTATTAATTCTTAATTTCATATTTTTTACCACTTTATCAATTTTGTATTTTTATCTTCTGATTACTCATCAAATCTTTCTCCATCTCACTGCCATTGCCTTAATTATTCTTGGTGCTTCAAAAATCATTTCAATACTCTCTGACCAATCAGTGTCGAATCACTCAAAAAAGCCAACCGTATCAGTGTTTTGTGTCACCACAAGTCAATATAAAATAAATTACAACGCTCAACATCACTACAGTTAGTATAAAATTAATAGGTGCTACATGTATTGTAATATGAGACTCTATTGGATTAGCTATAGAATATTCCGGATACAGTTTTTCAAGTTCAATACCAAAACCATAAGTATTCGAAACCTCTCCACCCCGAAATCTGATTCCAATAATTTTTTCAAACATTGTGCCAAGAATATAATTAATTATCCCCATTAGGGTAGTAATTCCCAGTGCTATACTCCCTGCCTTAATTATCCTTTTTTTCTTTAAACGTAGCATAATTCACCTCCGTCAATTATTCATTTAATTCTAAATATACTCACTGTTTCACACCATCTACATATTCTACATCATATTCATTATAAAGAATTTCAAACGAAGCATTATCTCCGTATTTTTCTAACAATCTCTTCTCAATATTTTCAAGACTGCTTACTACATTCTCCTGCTCCTGTTCAGACAACTGTTCCAATCTGTAACCATGAATTCCTATAAACAAATAAAAGTCATATAGATCAGAAGCTAGGTAGTTTTCTGCTGTAACGCCCTCTATCGTAAACCAGGACTCCTTTGCTAATTTGTCATAAAATGATCTTGGTGGGTTTCCGCCATGATAAGACATATCAACATAGATGCAATGTGCTTCCTCTTCTGTCAGACCTTCCTTTACGATTTCATTATGTACCTCTTCTTCAATAACCACAAAAGAAATCTCCATCAGTTCCAAAGTAAGCGCTTGCCTAGCCTTATATCTTTTGGGATTAAATAAACCATATTTTTCATTATTAATCATGTAAACATGATTGGAGATTTTCCATACTTCCTCTTCCCCATTTTCATTCTCAAATAGAATATTCCAATCTCTATATAAGTCTACTCTTCTTTTTTGCCCAGAAGAATCCCCTAATAAATTATATCTCACTGTATCCACTCTGCTGCGTTTCACATCCTCAGAAATAACCTTCCAGTTTCCTTTGCCAAAGAACTGATTCAACTCCGACTTATATCGCATAGGCCAATTGTTCAACAACCAATACACGCAAAATATACCTACTATAAAAAGAATAATAACAATGCTAAATCCTATCTGTTTTGCTTTTTTCATAATTGATGTATCCTTTCATTTTCTGTTTGCATAATATATACTATCAACTCCATTTTTCACGAATTTCGCATTTTTATATCACTGTCATTTCACGTTTTTACTCTTGATATCTTCTTAAAGTATACATTTTCTTCTTAAATCTACTTTTTATATCAAAACTTCCAATATTTATTTTTGCATATTTGCTTTATTATTATAATTTGGTCATATTAATCAAATTTATAAAATGGTTCTGTTTCACGATTGCGATATTCATGTTTTTCATAATATCCAATTAAATCGCCTTGTTCACTACGCAAAGCAATCATATAGATATCTTTATTTTCTTTCTCATTGTAACTAGTATATATTCTGTTATTTTCTTTGCTTAACTTAAACCATTCTATCACCTTATGAATCATCTCAATGGATTTGCTGTTATGACACTTGAGCAAATTACTTCCCACGAGTGCCTCACCACCTCGTTTGCTATATTTTTGACATGCAACAGGATTCATATAAATTATTTTGTGATTAATATCACAAATAACAACTGCACTTTTATCTTCATCCAGTAAACTCTTAAAAAATTGTATTATTTCCATATCAATACTCCTTAAATTCAAGTTTTTATCTCATTTATCACAACATCAATAATCTAATATATTACTTTTTTTCAATTACTCATCAAATCTTTCTCCATCTCACTGCCATTGCCTTAATAAATGTTCCTTCATAAACATCTGGTATGTACTCCATATACGAGTCATAAAAATAAACCATGCAGTCCTTAATAAAAATGGACACATCATATAAATCAGCCAAATAGTTCTCGCAAGGTGGTACAAGTTGCAATATTCTTGGTGCTTCAAAAATCATTTCAATACTCTCCGACCAATCACTGTCAAATATCATTCGCAGATTTTTTTGACAAGACTCTGTAAGATGCATACTACCGTCAGGAAGTTTGTAATCTCCACTTATATAGTGAAGTTCTCGTATTACAGAATCGTGAAAACCTGAAAATTGTTTCATCAATTTATCAATATCATCTTTGGATTCAATGTAATTCCATCCCTCCAATTTTGATGTTATTTCTTCCTGTATCAAATCTTTCTTCAATATACTACCATTCATGAGCAATTTCATAAGTTGTTCCGGCCGTTCCCAAATCAATTTATAACCACTAAAATAATGATATTCATTATCACTTTTAATTTGTTTATTGAAATTTTTCATTTCTTCCCTAGGAACATATATCCACGGAAATAATACAGGATTTGCACTAATCCGCTCAACCCAAATATCATATAGTGGTTGTTTGGAACAATCAAAATAGTCTACCAAAATTAAATTTTCTCTCTTATTTTCAAATTTATCTACAATATACTTGTTAATGCCACAATTAATAATTCCATATACTTCTGAAATATAGTATTCCTTTTTGCTGGAATCAAATATCCTTGCTATCATACAATATCATTCCTTTTCCCCATTTTCATGTCAAATACCACTCTAACCAAATTCTATTACTTCCGTTTCCCAGAGTTCTCCATAATAAGGCTTTTCGTTTTTTGATTCTTCCTCAACACGCATAACTGCCTGAAGTAACATGTCTTGAAGTTTCTCTCTTTCTTTCGTAATATATTTAACAATCGGAACCCGCCATTTGTTATCTCTTACTATATAAATAAATTACTAAAAAAGTATCAAAATAGGAGATTATATTCCTAATATCGTAAATTCTTCTTCTGTTTTGAATGTTTCAGTTACCCATATATCAACTTCATCAATAGCTTCTTTTATGTTTCCACCACGCATGTTGGCTACATTACGAATTAATTTCCATTCATCTTTAGCAATTTGGGTTACTCCATAATAATTATAGTTTGAATTTGCTACTTGAAATAATTCATATAATTTGAGTTTCTCCAAAACATCATCATCTAATAACAAAGAATCTGCCTTCCAAACTGTTTTTCATCCCATTTACCTTTTTGAAATTCATGATAACAGGTTCCTTTGCGCTCTGATTCAACACAAAAAAATCTCATATATTCACCTACATAACTTTCTACTTTTTTATTTTAATCATCTAATTAATGTTATTCTTCCTTTTAAAACAAAAGATTATTTACTTTCTCTGTAATGTTTACTTCTGGCTTGGTCTATAGTTTCCAAGATACCAAAGTTCCATATTAACCTTTTTGATATGTGAATAGTACCCTTCATAAATTGTAGGTATTAACAAGAAGGAATTGTAGGCTTCCGGAAGGCTAGTATTTCTTCGTACAAAATCCTCTTCAATATCTCTGTCTTTATTCTCTGGAAGAAATAATTCTTCCAATTTTTCTTCAAATTCTTCCTCTGTGCAGTCGTCTTCCAGATTCAATCAATTCGAAAATCCCTCTTTATCAAAAAATATAATTATTTCAACCTGCAAAACATTAAACGTATATTTTTTTCAACATATAAAACCCCAAATAATATATTTTTTCAACATAATCATAAAAAATGCACCTGCAATCTACAAATAGATGAGCTTCTACACCATTTCGTACAATTTTATAAAAAACAGCGACCCACTGTAATTACTGGATTTATAAACTTTTTTACAAACCTTGAAACTAAGCAGTCATAAATTCTATAAATTCTAAAATTTCATTCTTTTTTTGTTCCACATCTTCCTTATATTCCACTGAACACAATCCTAAACTACCACAGCACTCAATTTCCATATGCCCATAAAAATGCTCAATGCTTTCAATAATTCGATTGCATTCCCTCATACTTGGACCAGTTCTCAATGCTATCGAATATCCTTTCTTTCCACTACTTATCGTTGCATGTGGTTCATGCGTGTTACACCAAGGTGTACATCTATCAATAAACGCCTTAAACTGACCTGGAATATCTGCCCAGTAAGATGGAGATACCGATACTATAATATCTGCCCATTCATAATGTTCTATCACTTTATCAACATCATCATGCTGAATACATTTTGCTGTATTATGGCAGCTTCTACACCCTTTACAAAAGCGAATATCAAAATCATCAATGCAAATACTTCTAATTTCATATCTTTCCTTTAAACACTCGCAAACGATATTTACTATTTCGGCCGTTGCTCCATTTCTCACAGGACTACAATTCATTACTAAAACTTTCATTTTCCACCTCTTAATTTCAAAATTCTAATTTTTCATAAATCTAAATATTCAACAAAAAACTATTCCACACTATTCTTCTTTTTGAAACAAAAGATTATTTACTTTCTCTGTAATCCAGATTTCATCATTGATAACTTCCACCCCATAGCCTTTTATCACTGTTTCATCATGTCGACGAATAATATCATCAAATTCTAAAGATGTCTCTTTTTTTCTAGGAAAACGAATGCTCGTTTCAAAACCATCAACAATTTTTAATCCAACACCTTCTCCCATTTCTTTCCACTCATCTCTTGTATAAAACTTAATATGACCATCCTTTTTCATCTGCATATACTCATCTACAAAACGTTCTTTATCATCATCATTCGGTGCCGGATCCGACAAGAAAAAGATTCCATTTTTCTTCAATACTCTACCGATTTCACGAAACGTATCTTTCATTGCCGGAAAATGATGCAAGGCATATCTGGTAATTACTATGTCAAAGGAAGCATCATTAAAAGGAAAATCCATACCTTCGTAATTTACAAAATGCAGATTACTAAGTCCTTCTGATTCAGCTCTTTTTCGATTTTCTTCTAACGTCTTTTCAACAATATCTAATCCAAACACCTCTGCTTGTTTATAACTTTTCGCAAATGCAAAAGATAAATATCCCGTCCCAGTTCCTAAATCGAGAATTCTCATTCCTGGTTCCACTTTTATAGATTTCAAAATTAATTCCAAATGATTTTCATCTCTTGTTTGTTTATTATAATATGAGTCTGCTTTAAAACTTTCTTCAAAACCTTGTTTTGTTTTTTCAATACTTTCTCTTTGGTTCATTTTTTTCGTCTCCAAATCCTAAATTTCTTAAATACAACATACCATATAAATCGAAATGTAAGTTATCCCATCTTCGAATTTAAAATCTTTTGTATAAATAATGAATCTTTCCCGTATCTTTAGTTGATATTTTTGAATCAAGCAGTCAAATGGCTTCCAAAGAAATACATTATCACGAAATTTACAATTTCAAATCATAAGTTTTTCACGAATTTCACATTTTTATATTACCGTAATTTCACGAATTTCACATTTTTATTCTTGCTGTTTTTCACGAATTTTATATTTTTATTTTTTCCACTGTCAACTACCACTCTAACCAAATTCTATTACTTCCGTTTCTCAGAGTTCTCCATAATAAGGCTTTCCGTTTTTTGATTTTCACCCAAATACTCTTTCTGGTAAAAATTCATATTTTATTAAACAACGACTACTGAACATATTTTTCCGGTAATTCATGTAAATATGAAAAACAATCCTCAACGGTACACATAATCCCAGCTTTTTTGCACTCGCTTCTAATAAGTTCCACCAGTTTTTTCTCGTTTAGACTTGGTAAATTATATGAGTTGCCATATGTACTGATATATTTCTGCTTCATTCCTGGAAAGTGCCTGTCCAAAGCATGATAAAAATATTCCCTGTCTCCTTCCCGAAGTGTTACTCCTATTCCAAAAAATATAATTCCCTTAACTTTTGCCTCAATATCTTCGAACCTATGGGTAAATCCATAACATTTGCTTCTACTGTCACAATAAATACATCCGTGGCTACACCCACGATAAATGTTTATTCCATTATCTTTTGAAAGAAGCCCCTTGGCTTGTACAAAGTGCATGTCATACTCCCTCAAACATTTCCCTAAGTTTAAAATTCACCGCCTCCGCTAACTTCCTATGATTTTCCTCATCCATGTGTATATAATCTACCAAGGAAGCTTCTGCATAATCAGCTGCATTCATAAACTCCACTTTATATTCCCTACACACTTTTTCAATAGCTCTTGCCAGACATTTAGACTGCAAAACACTGTTTTCATCAAATTCTCCAAATACATCACCATTTTCAAGAAGTTCTTCTCTTATCAGCACCGGAGAAATGATTAGCAGCTTAGGAACCTGAAATCTTTGCCAAATTTCGGGATTTTGAATCACTTCTATAAATTCACGAATTCCTTTTGCAACATAATCTGCACTACATTCAAAAAACTTCTTCATCTCATTCGTTCCAAGCATTACAACAACATAATCAACAGGTTTATGTGACATTAACAGCATTTTTAGTCCTGTAATTCCACAACGTTCTTTTATCACAGGATCAGCAGATAATAGCGTTCTGCCATTTAACCCTTCTTCTACTATTTCATTCTCCGGCATCAGCCCAACTAATACCTTCGTCCATCTTCTTTTATAACGCTGCCCATTGGTAGGATTATATCCCCATGTGTTACTATCACCTATACATAAAATTCTCATTTTATCCTCTCCCAAATATTTTTTTAACTATATCCTTTTTATAACAACTGTCACTTAGTTACACAAAAAACCTTATTTCATATTTGTCAACCATTCATTTATATCATCCACAAAACCACTATCCAGCTATACCAGATAAAATAATCTACATTATCTTTCCAATTTGATTAAGGAATTATATCACAAACAAACTAAAAAAGCTACATTATCTTAAAAATCACAACAACTATGTTCTAATTCTATTACTGTTCACAAAGTAACCTGAAACTTGCTGTCAGGCTACGTAATAGCATGATTCATGGGTTGGTTTTAAGCTTCGCGAAGCGAATTTGCATGCAGAAACCAATACGTAACTATTTCCATGTGAACAGTTGCCTGCTTCTCCCGGCTAATCTCGCCAAATAAAAAATACCCTATACCAGCTATTTAAACTGATATAGGGCAATTAATTCTTTATCCTTCTAATTTTTTAACTCAAACGAAAAAGAAATAGAAAATTTTATGTATCTGGCAACCTATCAAATACCCTGCTTCTTTACCTAAATGGTATGAATCATCACCAGAAAATTTAAAGAATTATTATTTTTCAATACGAGCAACGCCTGTCTTAATTGCTGCTTCAGAAACAGCCTTTGCAACAGCTTCTGCAACTCTCTTATCAAATGGATTTGGAATAATGTAATCAGCATTTAATTCATCATCTGAAATAAGATTTGCAATAGCATAAGCAGCTGCTACCTTCATTTCATCGTTGATATCAGATGCTCTTACATCTAATGTACCTCTGAAGATTCCAGGGAAAGCAAGTACGTTGTTAATCTGGTTAGGGAAATCACTTCTACCAGTTCCCACAACTGCTGCTCCAGCACTTTTCGCTAAGTCTGGCATAATTTCTGGTACAGGATTTGCCATTGGGAATAAAATTGGATTTTCTGCCATAGATTTAACCATTTCTTCTGTAACAGTACCTGGAGCGGATACGCCGATAAATACATCTGCACCCTTAATCACATCTGCCAATGTTCCTTTTTCCATATTTCTGTTAGAAATCTTAGCCATTTCCTGCTTTTCTTCATTTAAACCTTCACGGCCTTCGTAAATAGCACCTGTACGGTCACACATAATAACGTTCTTAAGACCAAGGCTGATTAATAACTTGATAATTGCAATACCAGCTGCACCTGCACCTGAGGTAACAACCTTAATATCAGCTAAATTCTTTCCGGTAAGCTTTAATGCATTTAACATTGCTGCAGCTGTAACAACAGCAGTACCATGCTGGTCATCATGGAAAATTGGAATATCACATTTTTCCTTTAACTGACGTTCGATTTCGAAACATCTTGGAGCTGAAATATCTTCTAAGTTTACTCCACCGAAGCTTCCTGCTAAAAGTTCAACAGTACGAACGATTTCGTCAACGCTCTTACTACGTACACATAGAGGGAATGCATCAACTCCACCAAATTCTTTGAAAAGAACACATTTTCCTTCCATAACAGGCATACCAGCTTCTGGTCCGATATCTCCAAGACCTAAAACTGCAGTACCATCAGTTACTACTGCAACCATGTTTCCACGGCGTGTATATTTGTATGAAAGATCTACATCTTCTGAAATCTTAAGACATGGTTCTGCAACTCCTGGAGTGTAAGCAACCGCTAAATCTTCTGGTGTTTCAAGCTTTGCACGGCTTACAACCTCTAACTTTCCATTCCATTCTTCATGTTGCTTTAAAGCAAATTCCTTCTTATCCATTTTGTTTTCCTCCATTTTTTATAGTAAATTTAATTTATAATGAATCTAATTTTCAGTCAATCACGACATTTCTTATAAACCTCACCAGCATGGCTAATTTATAACAAACCTAATTCTTTCGCAAATTCTTTTAATGTATTAACAGATTCGTCCATTTTGGATTTTTCATAAAAGTCCATAGGAACTCTAAGTGTCTGGTTAATACCTTCCCAACCAATTCTACATGGTAAAGAAATTGCAACACCAGCCCAAGGTCCGAAACTTTCATCTAATACATGTGCTACAGGGATGATTGCACTATTATCTCTCATAATGGTCTGAACAATATTAGACACTGCCATAGCAATACCATAGAACGTAGCACCCTTAAGCTTAATAATTTCTGCTCCGCCATTCTTAGTACGCTCTGCAAGTTCTGCTTCATTGATTTCAGCACCTACCTGTTGTGCAAAATCTTTCAATGGGAAACCACCGATATTAGCCGAACTATAGATTGGCACCTGAGAATCACCATGTTCACCAATTACATACGCATCAATATCTTCAATATTTACCTGTAACTTCTTGCTAAGAAGATATCTGAATCTTGCAGTATCCAAAGATGTTCCACTTCCGATGACACGTTCTGGTGAAAGACCGGATGCCTTCTGAACAGCAAGTGTCGTAATGTCTGCAGGGTTAGAAACCACTAAAATCAATGGATCCTTTGCATATTTCATAATATTTTCTGTAATGCTTTGTACAATAGATACATTCACCTTTGCAAGTTCTAAACGAGTCTGACCTGGTTTTCTTGCAACACCTGCTGCAATAATAATCATTCTCGCATCTGCACATTCTTCATAGCCACCTGATCTTACCCATACCTGTCTAAAGAAACTGGTACCATGAGCGATATCAAGTGCTGCTCCTCTTGCACGGTCTTCATTTACATCAACCAATACAATATCATTTGCCTGAACACGAACCATTAATGTATACGCAATGGCTTCTCCTACATTTCCAGCACCAATTACTACAATTTTATTCTTATGCGTTTTCATACTTTTCCTCCCATTTTAGCGCATTCATAAATTAAAATAGCTGTTTCTGTTCATATGATGTATTATCACTTAAAACAACCACATGTCAAAACGCTAATGTCTTTGCTTATATTAGCACGAATTTTAAAACTTAACAACCACATAATTTAAAAAATTTATCAAAATTTTTTCATTTGTCATTTACGATACTTTTCCTTCAAACACTTCAAATTATTTATATAAATTGACAATACTTTCACCATCTTCACAGTACGTTGTATCCAAACAAACATCTAGCATACCGCATATTTTTTCAATTCATGCAATCTGCATTGGAACATTTCCGCTTCCTCTTTCATATCTCCAAAAGCACTCATATCCATTTCATTTATCTGTAATAGCCCAATTTTCTTTACCGCTTCAATTGCTGCCTGTCTTTGTGTGACCCGTCGTGGAAAAAGCGTCTGACAATTAGCACCCTCCAAATTATCATAAGACAAAAAGCATTGATTAAAGTCCATCAAAGGATATAATGAAATATACTCATTCGTTTTATTATCAACCAAAAATCCCCAATTTTCCGGATGCCTATCCGTATTACCTGTCAAATAATCCAAAATATTCATTCCATAAAAAGTAACCGGATCCAGTCGTTCGCATTCTTCAATGCAATCCAGATTATGATTATAAGCATAAATATCAAAAGCCATTTTGGAAACCATAGAATAGTCTTTTGATGTTATAATGTCGCTTTCTGAAACTAGTTGTCCTTGGTAAAAGCCTTCGTTATATTTCACTTGGGGAATATCAAAACATTGACATATTTTACTAGCAAGTAATTCCTTCTTAACAGTATCCTCTCCACCATCTTTCAGTAATTTAAATCCTTTTTCTCTTCTAATCCACGCCTTCGGGAAGCATCCTTTTGTGGACAAATCCGGAGCCAATTCCTGATTGGTTACTGTCATTTGCCGGCCTTTTAATGAAAGTTCAACAACTGCCTCATTTAAAGGATTATCATATAAATTAATATCTTTAAAAGAAACAGCCTCTCCCTGTTTTCTTACCCAGTATACATCTGTCAAAGAAACACAATGATAGGACAAGGAAATATTAGCACGGTCTTTATCCGTCACTGCCTGAGCCACACCGATACTATTTAATATTTCTTTTGCATATTTCCTATCTAACGATAAAACACGGGATGCACACCAATGATAAAAATTGTTCAAATTATTTATCATGGTATCTATATCCATGTCATATTCTTCTTTTTCCAAATACAAATCATATGGCATAAATTTCTCATTCACTATCTCAGCTTTACCAATGGAAGAAATCACGGCAATTACTTTCTCCATATGCATTACTTCATAAAAAATGGTACGGGTATTCTTTTTTAAAGAAGATTTTCTATCCCAATTGTTAATATCCATTTCCTGTCTCATAATGATTCTCCTTAAATCCCTAACTCTGGTTACTTCATCTATAAAAATATAAAACCCTGGTCTCTGAAGAACAGACATATTCATTTATGGCTTTTACAAAATCTCTACTCTCATAAATATTAGCCAAAACCACAGAAATATAATTCTTTAATTCGAAACCCGTATAAGCATCCACTACAATCTTACCATCACTCATAACGAATCACACCTTTCAAAAGACTCCACATTCCTATTATCTATATATCTCCCAATAAATTAGAATTCATATCACTTATTATATAGTACCACCGCTATTTCCACAACAACATTTTGCTACAAAAAAAGCTGACAAACAGCGTGCAGAACGGACTTAAATGGAAAAGATAAAGAGGCGAGATAATTCGCCCCTTATGTATCTGCTATCATTCGTCTCATTCTAACGCTACAAGGTCCGATTTCTCATAACGATTATGACCTTGTAACTGTTTTTTATATTTCCAGCACTTTATAGCATCCTCAAAACATTTTCCTTTGTTATCCTCAAAAAAATCACGAATATATGTATTATATTCAAACTGCTTATGGATAGTATTTTTCCCCTTTTTCTTTCCTTCTAAAATCTCATAATATGCAGTTATAGCCTCTTTATATGTTTTACCGGTATTAGATTTCAGCCATTTTTGAAAATGAACATTAAATGAAAAACCCTTTCCAATGCGTTCTTTAAAAAATGCTCTGTGTTTTTCTGAACAAATAAAATCCGGTTCTATCAAGCTATCTTCTGTAATTGTAGTTGGGGGAGTTGTATTCTTCTTTTGGTTTGAACGAAATAATAATATTTCACCAGTATCTAAAAAATGTGCAATCCTTTCTGTAATCTCTAATTTTCCACCAGTTGTAGGTAATCCATTGTTTCTACAGAATTCTACTAATTCTTCTTTAAGCCAGTAGAAATTACGAAATATTGCACCATCTAACTGTTTATTCAATGTAGGTCTTTCTTGCATTTTTTTACCTCCAAAATCAATTACGAATCGGATGGCGGATAACGGTCTTTAATTTTTCCGGTGTACATCTTCTAGGGTCACTTAAGTATATCTCATGATGAAATCTGCCCGTATTCATATCCGCTTCATATCCTTGCTCTTTTGCGAAGGCATCCATCCTTTCGATTGTAGCAGGTTCTTCATCATAAGTCCCAATATGCATACATTGCACACAGGTTCCCTCATCATAAGTAAAAAATTCCACCTTTGAAAAATCCATATTCTTTTTCATTGTTGCTTCTGCTATCGCCCAGTCGAACTCTTCTTTTGTGACAAACTCTGGCAAACGTATCATTGCAATCCATTGAAAGTTCTCCTTATGCGAATAGTCAATTCCTTCCACACCTTCCTGCCACCATAAGCCTTCTAACGGAGGTACAACATAAGAAAAGTATCCATCGATTTTATGATTGCCTTTGTAGCTCATTTTAATGGTAAATGCAATGGCATACAAAAGCCCAATTGCCTGCTTGTATTCACCCTCTTCCTCATTTGGGTCACCCTGTCCACGTACTGCCACAAAATTCATAGTTGGAATGGTGATAATTCCCGGTTTCTTTGGTGGCATATAAAATTCTTTATATTCTTTTTTGTAATCAAATGACATACGCTGCACTCCTTGTTCAATCTTCATATAAATATTTCATTTTTTCAATTTCCTGCTTTACTTTTTCTTTCATTTCTAAAGGTTCTAAAACACGAATTTTTGAACCATACGAAAGCACATAACTTGTAAACCAGTCAATGTCATTAACCTCAATACGGCACAATAATTTTCCGTTTTCCATTACAGTAATATCCCTTAATTCTTCATATGCCCGAAATGCCATTTCCGGACTAATTTCCAACGTTACCTGAATACTTTGAAGGTTATCAGGGTATTTATTTCTCACTTCCTTTAATACCTTTCCAACCATTTCCGGTTCAAAATGGTCAGAAAGTACATTTATTCGAGATATCCGTTTCAGTTTAAAGAAGCGATAATCTTCTCGCAAGCAACAATATGCGTACAGATACCATGCCTGGTCCTTAAAACATAATTTTATCGGTTTTATTTTTCTTTCAACCAGTCCTGCCTGATTTCCTGAATAAATAATTTCCATATAGCAATGTCCCAATATAGCTTTTTTAATCTGTTCAAATATAGTCGCATCTTCAATGCTGTTTCCCCAACTGGAAAACTCTATTTCAATCCAATCCTGGTATTGTTCTCCTAAGAAAGAACGAAGTTTTGATATGGAATCATTATGAGCCGAAAGAGATACTTCGTTCAATGCATTGAGTGACTCTATTATTTTGTTCTTTTCTTCTGTTGTAAGGACAGCTTTATTCAAAACATAGTCTGGTAAGATTGAAATACCTCCATGTTTGCCTTGATTTGTATAAATGGGGATTCCGGCTATGGATAATTTATCAATATCACGATATATGGTTCGCTCCGAAACTTCAAACATATCAGCCAATTCTTTTGCTGTCATCTGTGGTTTTTCCATCAATAAATATACAATTTGAAATAATCTATTTAACATTTATCCTCTTCCTGTGTGCTTTTATCTTTTTCATAGCCCAATCATAGTGACTACTGGTTACACTAATGAAGTAAGAGCCAATGGTACTGCCACCTACCCAGTCATATACATTTTTTCGGAATAATTCATCATTTGACATTGTCTGAATCACTTCCATGATTTTTTTATGGGAATCTTTCAACTGTTCTAATGCCATGTCTAAAGTAACTGCCTGGTTTCTTTTCCAGAACAAAACATTCATAGCACCATATGTTTTCCAATTATATCCTTCCATTAAAAACGGCTTATGTACACCTGCTTTATTGCCGGCTACCCATTCAAGCATCAGATTGTGCCATTCATGTAAATGAATCAGAATATCTCTTAAATTTTTATCTCTTCCCCAGTGAGCTTCTTTCTTTTTAGCATCAGAGGAAAAGTCAAATTCTGTACTTAGTTCTATTTCTGTCATAGAATCAATCAGTTTCAATAATTTATCATAATTTAAATCTGCTGCTTCTATTAAATCATTCTTTGTCTGTGGTCTTGGCATATTTTTTTCTCCTTTAAATTCATTTGTGTTACCAGTATAGCATGGATAACCTGACACCTTGTGTCATATTTATTTTTTTAACATTGCAAAGCTAAAAGCATGAATAGGCAGACTGCAAATGTTGCAATCTGCCTATTCATCTATTAAGTTCTCTATAATGTCTATAGGAATTTCCTGTATTCTAACTCCTGTACTAATTCCTTCATCACATATATATTCATTTCCTATATGCCTCAATTCTACGCAATTATTTACATTTTTATTATACACCTTTTTTACATCGTAAGTGTTTCCGCAAGACTGTATTCTCGTACCTACTAAAACCTCGTTATGCTTTAAATGCAACAATTCGTACTTAAAAAATTTATCTTTGTATCTTAATAGCTGATAGCACAATACATCCTTATAAAAATTATCTTCTATACTTACTTTATTTAGCTCCTTAAACAATCCTATATAATCCAAGAAAAAACTATGACTAAAAAGGTTATATTGTCTTAAAGGTGAACCAGAAAATGGCTTCGATGTTACTCTTCTCACATTTTCTTCAATACTTTTATACCTACTTACACTAACATTCCCATTAAGTAAACTCATACCATTATCAAATATAGGTGCATTACAAAATTCTCCACTATTCACATCTAAAAGAATACCTAAATTATTAAAATGTCTATCTTCATTCAAAGTTATTAAATCTAAAGTAAAAATTTCACTAAAATAATCAAATAAGTCAAATTTGTAATACTTATTAAAAAACTCTAAAACAAAATCTCTTCTTTCCTCAAAGCCATCTATACTCTTTACTTTTTCATATAAATCTAAACCAGTAATCTGTTCATACAATCTCTGAAGTGTATAATACACATACCCTCCATTAGATGTAAAATCCTTACTTCTGCAACCATTCTTATTATTTATTTTTCCTTTTTCGTATACCACATAACTAGATTCTTGTAATGAACTATATCTCAAAATAATAGAAACAAGATATTCTATATCTCCCTCACAGCCCAAATTATCCTCTTTATACCACATATTATCTTTTAAATACTTTATCTGTGTTCCTTTACTCCCACCTACTATGTGTGTCCTATACTCATTCGGAATACTTTCGTCAAACATAGATACCTCCTATAAGCTAACCCTTCTAGGATCAACATCATCCCAACATAAACTTTCCTCGCCCTTAAATCTAAACCAGAATTTATCATCATAATCTATACCTCGAGTTTTCTTCACTATCTCAAAAGGATTATAACTATTTAATCCTAATTCTGATAAGATTTCATTGATGTTAGCTCTATTTTTATCCCAACATCTTGACTGCAATAATCTACTTAACAAAGCTATCGTTATGTGACAATAAGGTAAAAACCTCTTATAATTTTCACAATCATATTGTTCAGCATCTACTATCTCTTCGTCTTTTATACAAATGTGTCCAACCTTTTCATCAAGCCACATTATATCAAAGTCCATATCCGGTATATTCTTCTCCATAAAATTTACCTCCGTTCAATAACTTTATTCCGCATTTGAACCGCAAATATTCCACTTAATATCCCATCCATCTAATTCTTTCCATCCGAACAATTCTTTGAAATCACCATAACACTCTTCGCAAATACAACAAGTCATATCCTCTGGCACAAACCACCACTGATGAGAGTTATCCTGAACTTCCTCCCAACAAAAAATACACTTTTTCAGGTAAGGTGCGTATTTAGTAATCTCCTCTCCATCAGTTGGATTTATGTATTTGTTTTTTAAATGTTCTACCTTGTTTAACAAACGCCAATCTTTTTTCAACCATATCACCTTACAATTTCTTTTAGCTTTTCAACATTTTCCCATACATTTACCTCATCAACTTTATATTACTCATTATATAGTATCACAACTATTTCCGCAACGTCTTTAATAAGAACAAATGCCCTACACCAGCAACCTAAACTGATATAGAGCATTTCATTTGCAGCAAATTATTTATATTTCATAATCTTTATTAAAATCCTTAAGTTTGTGATACAAAAAACTCCACTATCTAAAAAGCATATACATCATTACAGCGATTCCACCCAATCCAAAAAGCATAAAAATAATTCCCGGTATTAAGTTTTTTTCATCTTCAGCACAGTATACCACACCTGTTTTATGGTTGATAACTATAGTAACCTTTCTTCCAATCATGAAAGGTCCATTTGCATTGCTGGCTGTTGATGATTTGATAGTTCTTTGCTTTCCACCATATTGATACCCATATACGCAGGAATACATAACACTTCCTCTGTGACGATTCCCAGAATTACTACGACCGGATTTCACAACATCTACAACCTCGCCATCCACTAATTCGCAGTGAACAAGTTCCTTATTCAGTTTATGCGGTCTAAGCACAGCCAGATACAAACCTACGAATGCAAACAATCCACAGGCAAAAAAACCAAAGCCAATTTTAAATACATCCTTCCCTGCTTTCAAATTAACAGCTATTGCTAATGCACACATGAACAAAATTAAAATTACCCCAAGCACACATAAAATAGCCGGATATGCTCTTTCACTATTTTCAATTTCATCCACAGGTTTCACACTTCCTACAGCCGGGTCGTAATATACTTCTATTGTTTCTCCAACATCTAACGGATCTCTTCGCTTAATCTTCTTTTTAACCGTTCCTTGACCGGTAAGTATTTCAAGTGTAATTTCAAAGCCCTGCACTGCCATTCCGGAAAAAAAGTAATCTACAATTTCACAGCTTAAAATCTTTGCATTGTAAATCCTGTTCTTCTTGACTTTCTTATTTATCTTACCGGTGATAATTCCGGCAATGATTAATCCTAATCCTAAAATTCCTAATAACGTATTTTTCCCATATTCTACAAATAGTAACTCCATATGCAAACTCCTATCATAAGTAATCCTGCAAGAGCAAAAATTCCTCCCACAATATAATATTTCTTCTGTTCTTCTATACAATAAGCTTCTCCCGTTTCACGATTAACAGCTATGGTAACTATCTTACCTAAAGGTTCTTTACGTGGGCTACGGCTTGCTGCACCTACCCGCCGTACTTCACCATGATATCCATATTCATATATCGATACATAACTAGAGAAGAATGACAAGTATCTCCTGGACACCACATAGCTAGCAACCTTTCCCTGAACGATATCACAATCCGGCAACATACGTTTTCGCTTAGCCGGGTGAATTACGCAAGTATTCAATCCGACAAACACAAAAGGCAGGCAGAAAATAATCGCCAACAAGTGTGCTGCTGCCTTATCATTTGTTTCAAGGCCTTTTATAAAAAATAAAACAAAGAACGTGGCAGTAACAATAGAACCTAACGCTATCATAACTCCTGGCAAAATATTTGTTTTATTTTTCGTAATCTCCGGCATTTCAACCGCATCATCCTTGCGGTTATAGCGTACATCAAGAACAGCTCCTATATCCATAGGCTCGCCTCTTTTCATACTTTTATGTATGATTCCATAGTCCGAAGCAAACTCAAATTCAATCTCAAAGCATTGCAAACTCATGCCACGAATCCGGGTTTCGGATGGTGTACAATTGACAACTGTAGCCCTTACCAGACTGTTTTTCTCTGCTTTTTCCTTATGTCTTGCTTTCACCCCGATAGCTATAATCATAACCCCAATTAAAATCCCTACGATATACTCTCCACATCCCATAAAAATTTCCATCACTTATCCTCCGTAATGCATATTGTGAACTACCCATCATTTAAAGCTAATAGGATTACGCTCGCATTATTTCAAATCGAAAACATCACCACCCTGATTTTATTTTTATATCATAATATTAACATGTATTTCCGCCTAAAGTCTACAAATAGATTCTGTATTCTCTAATTCACGCATTTTTCTTTTTAATACACATTTCACATATAGTAATCGTAATCAATCCTTTCAAACAACTTATCACTTTCTAGACTGTATACTTTTTGTTACTCCATATTTTGACTGATATAAAATAAATGCCATTGCTCATAACATCAAATCTCCTTTAAACTATCTTCAAAATAAATAATGCCAAGTCAATACATTTGCAATGACTCAGCATTATTTATTTACATTTTCTGTAATGTGAATATTCAAATTTTAAATAAATTAACATAAAAATCATACGCACCTGAACATTCTTCTAGGGAACCATTTGTTTCTTTCATCAAAAAATCAACAGCCTCCTTTTTCGTGTTAAATGCTTTTAATATCGTCGTTAGCTCTGCAACTCTACTCAGTGCATTGTCAAATTCATCAAACGTTATACTTTTATCACTTGAACTGTATAACTTATATTTTAACATTTGCAATAAATTATCATCTGCGATTCTTTTATAATCTTCTTCTTGAATTCTTTGACCTGCAAACAACTCGTTTATGGATATATTCAAAATGCTGCATAATGGCTCGTATAAGGAAGCATCCGGCAGACAACTTCCATTTTCCCATTTTGATACAGACTTATTTGTTATGTTCAATATTTCAGCAAGTTGCTCTTGTGTCAGCGACTTATCTTTACGACATTTTGCAATAAACTTTCCGATTTTAATCCTGTCCATAATATCCCTCCTCTCAAAATACATTATATACTTATGAAACAAGTGATACCACCCATCAAAAGTAGAATTATAAATTAATAATATTTTGAAGTGGGATTGATGTATATCCTCACTTTCTACAAAATACTATTTCAACAGACTGAATTTTATGGTTTCTTTGTTCATCAAGATTCATTACACAACATATTTCTCAACTGTATCATTTTGCTTTCAATTTCTGAAATGATAAGCTTAAAATCTTCATCCGATTTTCCTGTTGGATCTTCTAATCCCCAATTATCATCAAATTCCCTGCCAATAAATGGACATCCAACATTACACCCCATAGAAATTGCAACATCCGGATTCGGAATATCCGAAATTAACTTGGAGTATTGTGTCCGCTCCATGTCAATTCCATACAGTTCTTTCATGATACGTACTGCATCTTGATTAATTTCAGGCTTTGTTTCTGTGCCTGCAGAATAACTTTCAAACACATCAGAAGCCAAATATTTTCCTAAAGCTTCTGCAATCTGACTTCGACAGGAATTATGCACACATATAAATGCTACCTTTTGCAATCTTATCCCCTCACTTTCTTTAAAATTTCTATAACCTCATCTTTTTTCAAGACCTTGCCATAGGACACAACTTTACCATCTACAACCAATGCAGGCGTTGTCATTACTCCATAAGCAGCTATCTTCTCGTAATCTTTTACATGCTCTATTGTACTGTCCATTCCTAACTCAGCAAGTGCAATTATCGTTGCTTCTTCTAACTGATTGCATTTAGCACAGCCACCACCTAATATTTTTACTCCTGTAAATTGTTTTTCTTTTTCCGCTTGATTCATTACTTCCGGTGTACAATTACTCCCACAGCAACCATTTGATTTTTTCTCTTCTTTCTTTTTTCCAATTCCAAACAATGCCATTGTGATATCCTCCTACATGATAAAATTTTGAAACAGATTGAATAAATAACCTACGATAATAATACCAATGGTACATATCGCCACAAAAACAACAAGAAGTTTTGTTTTTACCGCTTTTTTCAACATTATCATTGATGGCAGACTAAGTGTTGTAACTGCCATCATAAAGCTAAGAATCGTACCCAGCTGTGCCCCTTTCATCAATAATGCTTCTGCAACAGCAATCGTGCCAAATATATCTGCATACATAGGAACTCCCACCAATGTTGCAATTACAACGCCAAACGGATTATGACTTCCCAGTATGGTTTCAATCCAGCTTTCAGGAATCCAGTTATGAATTACAGCACCTATGGCCACACCTGCCAAAATATAAGGAAACACTTTCTTAAATGTAGATTCCACTTGTTCCTTTGCATATAGCAAACGGTCTTTTTGTGACAACGTAGGACTATCAATATCAACTGCATTCGCTTTCAAAATAAAATCCTCTACATATTTTTCTATGTGCAGTTTTTCAATCAGCGTACCGCCTACTACTGCAATCAGCAACCCGACAACTACATAAATTACTGCAACTTTTGTTCCAAATATACTCATTAAAAGAATAAGGCTACCCAAATCAACCATTGGTGAAGAAATCAAAAAAGAAAAGGTTACGCCCAACGGAAGTCCGGCACTTGTAAACCCAATAAATAGTGGAATAGATGAGCAAGAACAGAATGGTGTGACAGTTCCTAATATAGCAGAAACACAATTCGCTCCAATTCCTTTAAATCTTCCCAATATCTTTTTACTTCGCTCCGGCGGAAAGTAACTTTGTATATACGAAATCATATATATCAACGTACAAAGAAGTATCGTTATTTTCATTATGTCATAAACAAAGAATTGAATACTTCCGCCCCATTTACCTGATATATCTACGCCAAGGTTTTCCAATGTATATCCAATCAGTTCATTAAGCCATTTCATTCCTAGTATCTGCTCTTGAATAAAATTCCATATCATAGTCACATACCCCCACCTTCCTTAACGCAGGATAAAGTTTCTATAAATTTTTTAAATCCTTGTAATGTTTCACAGTTCAAAGAGTAGTGGTGCCACTTGCCTTCTTTTCTGTCCTTTACAAGTCCACATTCACATAAAATTTTCATATGATGCGACAAGGTAGGCTGAGTGATTTCAAAAGCCTCCAATAGCTTACAACCACATTTCTCTCCGTCAGATAACATCTGTACAATCTGTAAGCGATTGCCGTCTCCCAGTGCTTTACATATTACTGCTATATCCATCGTATTCATTGTTATTCACCTCATATCGATATTTGTCTATGTATCAATATATCACACACATTGATATTTGTCAATGTGTTCTTATTAAAAAAACACCTCTTGTAAAACCAAAAGATGTTTTTTAATAATTATGTTCTATTCGTAAAATCGGAAGTTCGAAAGTATTGTTAAGTCGAATTACACTATATCTTCTTCCCCATATTATATGCCTGCTCCAGGTAGTCTTCTCTTACAGATGCATCCTTCTTCTCCCAAAGCTCAGTTCCATAAATTAATCCTTTCTCTTCGCAGTTGTTAAAACAATATTTTGTTGCACCTCTAATTGAATCAAACGTCATTTCCATAATTTCTTTATCATTATCATACTGTGTTGCAATCATATAAATATCTGCTTTCATTTCTCTGTATGAAGGCACCAATCGGTCTATCATTACTTTCAACTGTCCACTCATAGAATAAAAATAAACAGGTGTTGCAAAAACGATAACATCCGCCGCAATCAGTTTCTGACTAATCTCATTCATACCATCATCCATAAAACACTTACCTGTTTTGGCACAGGAATAACATCCCGTACAATATTTCAAATCATAATCACGCAATACAATAAGTTCTGCTTCATTCCCTGCATCCATTGCACCTCGTATAAACTCTTTTGCTAATGTTTCTGAATTTCCGTCTTTTCTTGGGGAAGACGATATTACTACTAATTTTTTCATAATGCACGTATAATCCAATTATCCTCTTTTGAGGGTAATGGATTATTCTCCTTTCTCCCAAACTCTTGGGTTTTATTGAATACTCCATTATAATACTTAAAGCACTGTGGATCTGTATCTATACTACTACAGCTTTGACTGTTC
>JAFQBM010000039.1 GCA_017399685.1 Lachnospiraceae bacterium | reverse complement strand
TCTAATTTCCATCCATAAGTTTCCTTTCATTTGTATTCACTCCTATAATGTTTTTATAAGAGTGTATCACATCCTAAGATGCATCGAAAAACTTACAAAATTTAAACGCCTTTTTCTTACATTTTAACATCGTCATTGACACTGCAAGCTCCACTGCTTTTATTCCAAATCTTCGTATAGCCATTGCATTGCAGATAAGACCGAACATCTTCTTGGATATCAGTTCTTTATCTGCAAGGTCGCTGATGGACAGATGCTTTGTTCCGAGGTACAAATCCTTTGCCACACAATACAGGGTATATCCCTTTTCTCCGATACCTTTAAGTTTCGGTTTCTCAAAATTGATAGTGTTCTTGTCTGTGTAATGCTTCATCACCTGCCACAACTCGAAATCAGCCGTCATAAGGTATACGGCAGAGATAAAGGCATTGTTCTTCTTATCCATCTTTGATACGATTTCTTCAAATACCTCTTTATGCTTATTACTTCTATAATTCATCTGTTCCATCTCTCTTTCTGCAATATATTCTCTCAGCCTGTCATCAAGCGGCTGATATCTGATTGCCGACATTGTTATCTGCAATGCCTCCGCATACGAACTTGGTGGTGGCTGTTCCTCTATACAGTCACGCATATCTGTCTGTAATACCAAACTTCCATGACCTCTTTCTCTGAAGTTTGGTATCCCACGCATCATCTTCTCTATTTCATAGAGTCTTTCATTTTTGCTGTAATGCATTCTTTTATTTCCTTTCTGTAGACTAAAAAATGCGTTACCTATCTCTTTTACAAAATAAGTAACGCATATGTTCTCAAATCGATTTTTATATCAATTTGACTCAAATATTCAATTTTTACCCTTTGGCATCTGCCAAAATCGGTTAAAAAATCGGTTAAAAAATCGGCAAAATTTTACTCGATTTTCGCTCCAAAACCACAACATCTTGTGGTTATGTACCTCTATTTTTTCTCAAAACCACAACGAGTCATCAGAATTACCGTCTCAACGTGCACCGTCCCCGGAAACATATCCACACAACAAGCCTTCTTCACCTCATACCCCTGCTGCTTCAGCACTTCCAGATCCCTCACCAAACTGGTTGGTTTACAGCTAATATAAACCATCTGTTCCACACCGAAATCGATAATCTTTTGCAATGCCTTCGGGTGAATTCCATCTCTTGGAGGGTCCAGCACCACAAAATCCGGTTTATCCTGAATTTCATCAATGACCTTTAACACATCTCCGGCAATAAACTCACAATTACTTAACTGATTCAACTTGGCATTGATTTTCGCAGCCTCCACTGCTTCTTCCACGATTTCCACGCCAATGACTTTCTTCGCCACAGGTGCTAACATCTGTGCGATAGTTCCGGTTCCACTGTACAAATCAAAAATAACCTTATCCTTGGTTTCTCCCACATATTCTCTGGCAGTTTCATAAAGTACCTGAGCCCCTAAAGAATTAGTCTGGAAAAAAGAAAATGGAGAAATCTTAAATTTCAATCCCAAAATTTCCTCATAAAAATACTCCTGTCCATAAAGCACCTTCGTTTCATCGCTCTGTACCACATCCGCAAGACTGTCATTTAAGGTATGAAGAATTCCCACGATGTTTCCTTCTAACTCCAACCCCTTCAATTTCTCCACCAAATCACTAAAATCAAAACTCTGCTGGGTTGTAGTAACGATATCAATCAAAATTTCCTGGGTAACCTGGGCACGTCTTACCAATAAATGCCGCAAAAATCCTTTATGAGCCATTTTGTGATAAAAAGGCAGATTTGCCTCCTTACAATACTCCAGTACACAGGATAAAATCTTCCCATAATCCTTATGTACAATTTCACACCCTGTAACCGTAACAATATCATGGAAACTTCCTCTTTTATGCATACCAAGAGCCAAAGGACCGTCCTTTACTTCATCCCCAAAAGAAAATTCCATCTTATTTCGATATCCCTTCCTAAGAGGACTTTCCTTAATTCCTTCCCAAACATAAGAATCCTTTTCCAATACTCCGTCCAGCAATCCCTTTACCTGAGACTCTTTCATGCTTAACTGTGCCTCATAAGGAAGATTCTGATAGGTACATCCTCCACAACTTCCAAAATGAACACAAAAACCTTCCGTCAATTCCTCTTTGGAAGGTTCTAATACCTCAAGCAGTCTGCCCTCTGCTTTTCCTTTTCGTATTTTATTTACACTGGCACGAATCTTTTGCCCCGGAATGGCATTCTTCACAATCACTGCTCTGTCTTCCACTATTACAATTCCCTTATTAGGAAAATCCACTCTTTCCACAACACCTTCAATAATCTGACCCTTTTTCATCCTGCTTCTCCTTATTTAAAACAAATCCGCATATATCTTTTCCAGTTCCGACTCCAAATATCCAAAAGAAAAATGTATTTCCCCTTCCCGGTCAATTTCTATAGACAAAAATGTCTGTTTTCTGTCGCTTTGTCTTGGATAAGAAATACTTCCCGGACAGGCAATGGTTAAGCCATCCTCCTGAAATAAAGTCGGAACATGGGTATGTCCATGCAGCACCACATCAATTTCATGCTCCCTGGCATATTCCTCCAAATACATGGTTCCACGATTTACATAATATCTATGTCCATGGGTAAGAAAAAAACGATACCCTTCTATTTCTACAATCTGTTCACTGGGCAAATCCAGACGATAATCATTATTTCCAAGCACCATATAAGTAGGACAACTTACCAGACTTCGAATAAAATCATCCCCTCGTTCAATATCACCTAAATGAATCAAAACATCGAAATTTTTCACCTGACTGATGGCTCGTTCCACATCATCATTCCGCCCATGAGAATCACTAATTACCAAAATTTTCATTCTTAGCCTCTCCTTAACTCTTCCTTCATGGCAGTAAGTGCCTTTCCACGATGACTGATGGCATTTTTTTCTTCCGGACTCAGTTCAGCTGTAGTTTTTCCATACTCTGGAACATAGAAAATAGGATCATATCCAAATCCATTTTCCCCTTTTTCTTCATATCCAATGATGCCTTCAATGGTGGCTCTTTTCGTCACCTGTCTTCCATCCGGAAATACTGCCGCAATCACACAAACGAAACGTGCCGTCCTCTCTTCCTCAGGCACTCCCTCCAAACGGTCAATAATCGCCTGATTCTTAATATGATAAGAAGTATCCTCACCCATAAAACGTGCAGAAAATACCCCCGGTTCCTTGTTCATATAATCCACTTCCAATCCGGAATCATCTGCAAGGACAATCTCATGACATGCCTCACTGATTGCCTTTGCCTTAATCATGGCATTTTCCTCAAAAGTAGTACCATCTTCTACTACATCTACTGAAATTCCCGCTTCCTTCATGGATAAAATCTCATATCCCAAATCCCCAAGAATCTCTCTGATTTCCTTCATTTTTCCTTCATTTCCTGTGGCAAAAATTATCTTCTTACTCATTTTCATTTACCCTTTCCTTCGTATTTCTTACTCCACTTCCGTGGTAAATGCCTTCAGACACACATTACATTTCTGAGTGGTCTCACATCTCTTCCACTCTTTTCCATGCATACTAATATAGCCTTCTCCATCTTCCAGAATAAAATTCCCTCTTCTGTTGCTGGATTGATACTCAATGGCAATGGGAAGTTCGGCATCTTTTGTAGAAACATACACTACAACTGCAAATTTAGAATTTGCCTCCAATTCATACCCGGCATCCAAATCAATGGTGTAATATCCGGCCTCCTCTAAATATCCTGTTTTAATCAATTCCCGTCGGTTCAAATCTTCCTTGATTTTATAATCCTTTACCAGATAAACCTTATACTCCGTGTCTTTTCCCGTAGCATAAAAAGAAACCGCATTCAATTCCTCTTTACTATCCGTTTCATACACATTGGCAAAATAGGCACTTTCTGACTCATAACCAAGCTGTCCATTCCAGCCAAGCAAATCCGACTGATAAATATTGTCATAATTATCTGCATCCCCAATTTTGGAATACACTACATTATAAACACCAATGTTGCTGTCATAATAGGAAACATAGAAATATCCATCTTCCCCAAAATTCTTGCCCCAGCTGTTTTTACAGATAAAAGCACCATCTCCCGGTGGCTCTGTGGTAAAATATCCCTTCGGGAAATTGTCATCCCAGCCTACAATCACTACATCATGATTGGATTTCCCAACACCATCGAAATAATAGGCCGCCTTATCCGCATTATAATAATAAGAGGAACTATAAGAACTGGTCAAATAAGTAAAGATTGAAGTCTGCACTCCTCCATACTTTAACACTGCTTTCTTGATTGCATTATAATCCTTAGACTGCAATACCATAGCATCTTCTAAATGATATATTGCATCTGCCTCTTCATTGGTAGTACCATCCCCATAAGGATCTTCCTGCTCCAGAACAGGCCCCTTCCAGCTTGCCAGATAAGCAATGGCCATGGTGTATTCACCACCCATATCCCCTTCTAAAGCAAAATCCTTATTTAAGGACATATGATCTGGAGAAAGCACCACTTCTTCATCCGGCATCAGACTGCTTTCAAAAGCTCCTAAAGAAGCAAATGCCCAACAGGTACCATAAGAACCTTGATTCCTTACAGGACTTACTCTTAACACTTCTCTTAAATCATACTTTTCCGGCAAATAAGAATCAATATACTTTTTTCGAATCACAACAGAATTGGAAGTAACATACCAGTCATAATGATATCCAAGACAATTTAAAATCTCCTGTGCCGGAACATATACTTCATCCCCTACCATGGTAATCTTTTCACCCAGTTCAATGGTAGAGCCATTATAACTTACCACATCACTTCCTACCAAACCTTCAATGACATTTCCCTTGTTTTGAAGGAAAACCTTCCCTCCATCATAAAGAACTGCACTACAATCCAGCATATGATGAAACGAATCCAACGGAAACATCAGTTTTGCACTATCACTAACATATGGCTTACTATTTTTTTCAAATCCCACCATAGCATCTTCTACACTGACAATAAGCCCACGTTCATTATTAATTTGTGCCAATTCACTTAAGAATTCTTTGACGGTTTCCTGATTATCCCCAGCTTTCAAAACCCCTGGCTCATCATCGCCGGAAAATCCCACATACACCATCAGCAGAATTCCAAGGATACAGCTAATGATAATTCCTTTTTTCACTGAAATAACCCTCTTTAAATTATAATTTCTTTGGTGGCTTTGGACCTAAATACTGATAAAAATAAGTCTTTATCATACCGTTATATATCTTTCGGTTTTTATCTGCCTTCTTACCAATATATTTTTCCGCATCCTCATAAGAAGTAATCATATATTTCGACCATGTTTCCAACCGGTCAAAACTCTCCCCAATATCACGGTACAAATACGGCAAATCCTCTTTCTCTTCCAAACGTTCCCCATAAGGAGGATTTGTTATAATAAATCCATATTTTTTCGGATGACTTAATTCACTGATGCCTCTTTGCTGGAAATGAATCAAATGAGCGACTCCTGCCCGTTTTGCATTCTCCCTGGCAATCTTAAGTACACCTCTGTCAATATCATAGCCCTGCAAATCCATCTTTACTTCCAAATCAATCTGTTCCCTTGCCTCTTCCAAACAATCCATCCACTGCTTCTTTGTAATCAGATGTTCCCAGTCCATAGCCGTAAATTCCCGGTTCATCCCAGGGGCAATGTTAGCCCCTATCATAGCCGCTTCAATGACGAAGGTTCCACTTCCACAAAACGGATCCACCAGAATTCTATCCTTCTTCCATGGAGTAAATAAAATCAAAGCCGCAGCCAAAGTTTCCGAAAGAGGGGCAAGTCCCGCCTGAGTACGGTATCCCCTCTTATGAAGGGATTCCCCTGTGGTATCCAGTCCCACAGTAACTACATCCTTATTAATAAACACCCTGACCGGAAAATCCATTCCATTTTCCTCAAACCAGTTTACCTTATAAACGGTCTTTAACCGCTCCACCATGGCTTTTTTCATAATGGACTGAATATCCGAAGGGCTAAATAATTTACTCTTAACACTGGCAACCTTCTTCACCCAGAATCTTCCATCCTTTGGAATATAGTCTTCCCAAGGAATCTCTTTTGTACCTTGAAACAAATCTTCAAACGTATAAGCCTCAAATTCCTTTAATTTTATTAAAATACGCTCTGCGGTTCTTAAAAATACATTGGCATAGGCAACCGCTTCTAAATCACCGATAAAAGTCACTCTTCCATCTTCTACTTTACTGATTTCATAACCTAAATCTATAATTTCTCTTTTTAATACAGCCTCCAGTCCAAAATGACAAGGAGCAATCAATTCTATCGTTTTCATATGTTCTCCTATATGGTTACTATTCCTAGCAACCTTTTATAAAAATATTCTGACCTGTGCATTTTCAGTTTTTTATCGCTGTTTTACACATGTTCCAATTTGTCTTTTAGCTATTGCTTTAACTTTCATTTTACGTTTTTATAAGGCTAATGTCAATGTATGTTGCCATAGAAATAATTTCTATTTTGCTCTGGTTTTATCAGCAAAAATAACATAACTCCCGAATACCGAACCACACCTGACATATCACCTCTAATTTTCGTCATTTCCCTAAAACTTATTGTTTCTGGCGATAGGACCTTTATACTGCCGAAGTCCTCCTATCACACTCATTGCATGATATCCCAGTTTATTGAGTTCCTTTACTGCCAGCATACTGGTGGAACCACGCTCACAATAAACAATCAAAGGACGGTTTTTTCGAATTTTAATATTTCCCCTTTTTATTTCTTCCAAATCCATCCAGATAGCCATTGGAATGTGACCCTTACGAAAACTTTCGTAGTCCCTGACATCAATCACCAGTGCATTCTGTTCCACCGCTATTGATAATACATCTTTTGCAAGAATTGTATCTACCATAGAAATACCCCTTTTTTCTTATAATATGATACCAAAGTTAAAAGGACACAAATAGAAAATAACTGCATTCCATTTTGTAACTTTGTAATCCTCACAAATCGAAAGAATACCGCCTGGTATGCAAAAAAATGCCGCCACCTTTACGATGACAGCATTCTTTGTACTTTTTACTTCAATTACTTAGTAGCGTTTGAAGTCTTATTTGTCTGTTTGTTTTGAGCTTTGTTGTTAGCCTGCTGAGTGTTACCAGTTGTGTTCTGTGCATTGTTGTTTGCACCATTGGTTGTAGAACCATTGTTAGAACCGTTGGTTGCTTTGTTGCTGGTTTTGTTTGTTTGGTTGTTTCTTGCGTTAGTTTCTGACATAATAAATGCCTGCCTTTCTACCTTTCGGTTTGAAATTTTAGTACCCTCCTATTATGTCCCAAGTAAAAGATAATATTCACTCATCTTTTTAGCATTTAAAACCAAATCATAAATTACTCCACTGCTCTTGGCGTAAATAAAATAACCTGACCTTCCTTGGCGTATTCCTTTAAAAATGCGACTCCACTCTTACGTCTTGGTTCATCATACTGCATAAAAATATCATCCAGAAACAAAGGAAGTCTCTGACCTGCCATTTCTTCTGAAATAATTTCAATAAGTGCCAGTCTTAATGCCAAATATGCCTGGTCAATGGTTCCCTGACTTAAATACTTATAAGAATGATAGGAAACATCCCCTTTTTTCAGTGCCATAATACCATAATCACTTTGCACCAATACATCCTCATAAGCATCATTGGTCAATGCCCTAAAATATCCTGCTGTTTTCTCATTCAGCTTTGGTCCAAAGCTCTGGCGGATTTCCTGAGTGGTTTCATTCATTGCTTCATATGCAATCCGAACAGCATCATAATACTGTTCCATATCCTGATTCTCCGCCTTTAACTCCTTTATTCTTTGTTCCAAATCTTCCGGATTCTGCTCCAATTTCTGGCATTTTTTATAAAGTTCATTTTGTTCCTGTAACAAAGTTTCGTATTCGTATTGTAGTTCGTCCAGTCGTTGTTTCCATTCATTCTGGGAACTTTCAAGTTCGTCCTTCCTATATCCGGCTTCCGCCTCCTGAATCCGTTTTCGTAACTCCTGAATGGACATTCTCTCCATTCCAAAAGCTGCATAAAGTGTTTCTACTTTCAATCTTTTACCGGAAATCTCTTCTTCCAGCAACTGTTGCTGTTTCATTCTCTGTTCCAGTTCTGAAATTTCTGAAACATGATACAGTCCAAAAATGGAGCTTAATTCTGCCCTTCTTTGTTGGATTTCCTCCATATTTCCTGAATTTTTATGTTCCAATCCCTTGATTTTTTCTGTAAGACCCTGAATTTCCAAATCCAAAGCCATCATCTGCTCTTTTTTTACCTGCCATTTAGAAAGCCACCCATAACCTTCTTCTAACTTTCGGTTTAACTCTGCCTCTTCCTGAATCCATTCCTGTTTTCTCCTATGGAGTTCTTCTTTTTTCTCTTCATAGGCCTGTTTTCTTAGCTTTCTTTGTTTTGCTTCCTTTTCCTCCTGGGCATTCATTTCCGCTTTCAGTGCTTCCAGTTCTGCATTCCATGCCCGTGTCTTGATTCCTTTTCCAATGCCAAAACAAAGTATCATCACTGCCACTGCCAAAACAACAGTGCCTGCCAAAGAAGAAACCGAAAACAATACACCTCCAAGTAACAGTAAAACAACAGACATAAGGACCATTTTTTTGCCCTTAGAAGCAGCCTCATCCTTTTCTTTCTTTATATTAGCAATCTTTTCCTGCATTTCCTGTAGGGCAGAAGATTCTCCTTGCTGCATAGAATCATAATCCAGACCCTTTTCCTTTTCCAAGTCCAGAATCTGCTCTTGCTTTATCTGAGCAAGACGTTGTTTTAGCTGCTGCATTTCCTTCGTCTTTATCTCTTCTCCTTCCGGCTCAAAATCCCTCTGCATTTCGTTTCTTCTTTTTATTTTTTCCCCCTGCTGCTCATTTAATTCCTGAAGATTTCTTCTTTGAGTCTCCATAACTGCCTCTTCTTTCGCAAGCCATTCCTTTAATTCCTGACAGCGTTCTTTATGCTCTTTGGTAACGAAAAGATGTTTCTTCCAGTACTCTTCCTTCTTTTTTACGGCAACCTCTTCTTCTTCACTGTATTGTAATAATTCTTTGATTTTATAAACTCCTAAAAGTTCCTTTATCTTTTGGATTTTTTGTGCTGTTTCCTTCGCCCTTTGCTTTTTTTCCTCTATCAAGGCAGTAACTTCTCTTTGTTCTTCCTCTCTGGCAATAAGACGGTTTCTTTCCTGCTCCAGATTCTCCATCATTTCTTTTCTTCGAACCAATTCCCCGGTTCTTCCGCTTTTCGAAACCAAATCTTCTTTTGCAGTCAAAAGACGTTTTAACACCTGCTCCATAGAGACTTCTTCTTCCATGCCATTAGAAAGATTCAAAATCTTTTCTGCCACAGAATCCTTTTCTCCACTTCCGGAAATCATACCTGTATTTTGTATAAAAATTGTTTTTTCAAAGGCTGCCAAATCCATATCCAGAAACTGCTGTCCAATTTCCACATCCTTTGCAACTTTCATATCCTTGGCACTATTTAAATGAATCAGATGCACCTTATCCCCTGCAGCGGTTTTCCCAAAGGACTTTTCTAATCGGTACGAATCATCTCCCACCTGAAACTCAATGGCACCTTCCATTTTGCTCTCATCCCAAGGAAGATACTTTTTCCGCAGATTCTTACTGATATCACTGCCACCGGGAACTTTACTGTAAAACATCATCTTAATAAATGCCATAATGGTGGATTTTCCTGCCTCATTCTCCCAGACAATATTGGTGAACCCTGGCTTTAACTCTAAAGTTACGTCCTTTAAACCACCAAAGGATTTTATCATTATTTTATTCATCCACATCGTAGCCAACCTCCGTGTAAAATGCCTTTAACCCAATGGACAAAGCCTCTTCCAAAACCGCCTTTTTTTCAAAATCCCCTTTTTGTTCCGCCTCTTTGATTCCTTTTAACAATTTTGCCACAAACATTCCCTTTAAAGTATGCTGTTTCGCCACCTGTTCGTAATCCACCGTAATTCTTGTACGGTCTTTGATTTTTAAGAAAAATACTTCCGAAAGCCAGCTTTTGATTCCTTCCGGACTTAATACCACATTTTCCCGTATATCCCCGGTTAAAATTATCTTGTAAAGATTCTCCCGCCACCTATCGAAACCACTCTTCTCTAATTCCTTCTGAAGGGCTCTGGCAATTTCTTCTTCACCGACGGTTTCTTCTGCCATAAATTTCCCCGGTTCAAACTTTACTTCCAAATACCTGCGGCTTCCCATTTCCTTAAAATGAAACTGCCTCTCTAAATCATAGAAAAAGGCTCTATTGATTTCTCCCACATAAACGCCTTTTTCTCCCAGTTCATCAAAACCTCTTCCATCATGATTGCCAGGGTAACTATAATAAGTATTTCCAGCCTTTTTTACCTCACTGCGAAGATGTATATGTCCTAGTGCCAGATAATCAAGACCTGAGTCTTCTATCTGCTTTATGGTAACAGGGTTATAAGTACTGCCTAACGTAGAAGAAACCAAATCTCCATGTAACACTCCAAGATTCAAATAATCATTTTTCACATAGCCAATGGCTTCTTCCTTCTTTTTTAACAATGGAATCTCCTGATTCACACCCTGAAATGCAGCCCCAAACACATTCACCTGTAATTCCTCTATGGTAACACACTCATATGCACCTTGGAAAATAGTGACATGTTCCGGCCAGTCTGCCGTCATATAACAAGAATCCAGACAAATATAATCATGATTACCCGGAGAAATAAAAATTCTGGTATGAGGTATTTTTTTCATCTGTCCGATTACCTGTGACACCAGTTCCTGATCCGGTGTGGGCTGGTCAAACAAATCTCCCGCAATCAAAAGCAAATCTGCCTTTTCTTCCTCACAAAGTTCCAGAACCCGAAAGAAAGACTGGCGGATTTCCATCTTTCTTCTGGCTCCTAAATGCCCTAAAGAACGGATATCTGACCCTAAATGTGCATCAGCACAATGAATAATTTTCAATGTCTGCACAAAACTTCACCCCTACTTTTTGTTTCTATTTTCCAGCAACTCGTTTTTCAATTCATATAAGGACTGGGACAAATCCACATAAACTTCCTGAGGATTCATAATACGTCGGCTTTCTTCCCATAAAGTAGCTAATTCCTTCTTGCATCTTTCTCTCATTTCCATAACAGAAGGACTCTTATAAATACACTGTCCTTTCTTAAAGACAGGAACCAGTAATTCACGTACTTCATAGGTTCCACCCTTTAACGTACTTCTTTTCCAAGTATCCACGGGATCAAAGATTTCCAAATCTTTTTCCGGATCATAACTTTCCCCTGCCAATGCAATCAAATCTGCCTTAATCTTCCCGCTTTCTTTATCATAAAAACGAAATACCGTCTTATTTCCCGGATTTGTGACTTTCGCCGGATTTTCCGATACCTTGATTTTATTCTCTACTGTACCGTCTTCATTTAAAATAGCCGCCAACTTATAAACGCCCCCAAAAGAAGGACAATCCTTAGAGGTAATCAGATTGGTTCCTACTCCCCAGGAATCAATTCTTGCTCCCTGCACATTTAAACTATCAATCAAATATTCGTCCAAATCACTGGAAGCACAGATAACAGCATCTTTAAATCCTGCCTCATCCAGCATTTTTCTCGCTTTTTTCGAAAGATATGCCAAATCTCCACTGTCCAGACGAATTCCATATTGTCCGAAGGTCACTCCGGCTTCCTTTTTCTCCTTGAATACACGGATGGCATTAGGAACCCCTGATTTTAAAGTATCATAAGTATCTACCAATAAAATACAATTCTTTGGATATTTATTTGCATATTCTAAAAATGCGGTATATTCATCTTTAAAACTCATAATCCAGCTATGGGCATGGGTTCCCATCACCGGAATATCAAACATCTGACCTGCCAGCACGTTAGAAGTACCATTCAAGCCTCCAATGACTGCTGCCCTTGCACCATAGATACCTGCATCCGGTCCCTGGGCTCTTCTTAGCCCAAATTCCATAACCGCCGCATCCTTTGCCGCAAAGCAGACTCTGGAAGCCTTGGTAGCAATCAGACTTTGGTGATTGATAATATTTAACAAGGCAGTTTCTACCAATTGTGCCTCCATAATCGGTGCCACGATTTTCATCAACGGTTCTTTCGGAAATACCACAGTTCCTTCTTCCACAGCATAAATATCCCCAGTGAAATGAAATCCCATTAAGTACTCCAAAAACTCTTCACGAAACATCTGAAGACTCCGCAAATATTCCACATCATCATAAGAAAAAGAAAGTTCTTTTATATAAGTAATCGCCTGTTCCAAACCTGCTGCTATGGCATAACCACCATCGGAAGGATTCTTCCGGTAAAACAAATCGAATACTACTGTTTCATTCTTCTGATTACAAAAATACCCCTGCATCATGGTAAGTTCATATAAATCCGTTAATAAAGTTAAATTTCTAGCCATTTTCATCCTCCCGTTTCCTTGGCATTTTTTAATTTCGTTTGTTGTTTTTTTATGATTCTCTTTTGTGATTCTTATATTTTTTCCTTATGTCTTGCATTTTATTATAAACGTGCAAAATCACTCTCGTAAACACTGGTATTCGTTTCGATTTTACCTTAAAAACCCTAAAACTACAAGTAGCTGATTAGAAATTCTAATCAGCTACTAACCATTATTCATATAAAGTTTGTACTTGGAGCAAATATATTATTAAAAATTCAAACCTGCAGGCGGTGAAACCTTACAGCCCCTTCGGTCATGTCCGTCGGTGAAAACTTTCATGAGTTGAATTTTTCTTGTCGCTTAACTTGTGTTTACTATAACCGATTCGATTTTTTTTTTCAATCGAAAAGGTGTGAAACGCAACAAATTATGCGTGAACTGCAATTTTTCACAATTTGTTCTTTTTTTCTGATGGTTTTTATTTAAGATTTGTTCATATTTTGTTCATTTTTCACTCTCTAAATTGACATTTTCTATTCTTTTTTCTATCTTTTTCATTCAAAATAATCTTCACTTCATTTTTTATTTTAAAATATTCTTATCTTATCATTTTCTCATTTTAAAATATTCTTTTCTTATCATTATTCATTTCATTATTCATTTTAAAATATTCTTTTTTTATCACTTTTCAATTTCACGTCATCTTTTTTCCATGTTTTTTCATTATTTTCTTATGTTTTGTCAATCTTTTTTTTGAATTAATTGTTGACTATTTTTTTTCATGTTGTATAATTGTAATGTATTGTATCTTTTAAAGAAATAATGATAAAAAATATATAGATAATGGAGTGAAAAACCAATGAAAAAATTAATCCTTGTAACTTCTCCACCAGCTTGTGGAAAAACTTTTATTTCTAGAGAATTATCAAAAGCATTAAAGAATATCGTATACTTAGATAAAGATACTTTGATTGGACTTTCCAAGCAGATTTTCGTAGTGGCAGGCGAAGAATATAATCGTAGCTCTGACTTCTTCCAAAAGAACATCCGTGATTATGAATATAATGTTATTTTGGATTTAGCTTTAGAAGCTTTAGATTATGCAAATATGGTATTAATCAATGCTCCATTCACTGAAGAAATTCGTGATTTGGAATGGATGGCAGAGCTTCGTAAAACTTTAGCAGGAAAAGGTGCTGAATTAGTTCTTATCTGGGTTGAAACTGACCCTGAAGTATGCCGTCAGCGTATGATTAAGAGAAATTCTGACCGCGATACCTGGAAACTGGAAAACTGGGATGAATACATTGCAAGCTGCGATTTCACCAGACCAGCCGATATTCCTGAATTAGTGGTATTCCCTAATTCTTCCGATGAAGAATATAAGAATTCTCTTGAAAAAACAGCAAAATATATCTTAGAGAAATAAAAAGAACCCCGGCTAAAAAAGCCGGGGATTTATATTTTTCCTATTTCATTTTACAAAAGTTTTGTATCAGCTATTTACCGCACTTCTTTCCTTCTAAAAAATAAAATTCCAATCACTGTGGTCACTATCATATAAGCCGCACCCATCAAAAAGCAGGTTAAAATAGTTCCTGCATCCTGCACACCATCATTGACCAGGTTGGTCATTTGTGTAGTCAGCAACGCATCGGAAAATAAATCCAATGCTACATTATCACCAAACACGCTTTTTAAAATCCATACGCCATTCGGAAGAAAAGAGAAAATGGCTAAATATCCACATCCCCAAAGCATTTCATTTTGAATCAGAAATGCCATCATATGTATCAAAGACTGGCTTCCCAACCATAAAAACAAGCCACAAAGCACCTGTTTTGTAAGGTCTGCATATCCATCCAGAGTAAGGGTAGGGTCTGCTCCATAAAAAATTCTTACGCTAACCATATAGGTCAATGTAACCAGAACCACCCCCAGGGCAAGCACCATACATGCCATGAAAAGTCTTGATAAATATAATTTCGTTCTGTTTTCCCCACGGGTAATCACATTTTTCATGGTTCGGAATTTATATTCACTGGTAAAGGCAATATCTTCTGTTATAATCAATAAATACCACACGATACTACTAGAAGCATAAAATCCCATATCCAGCACCTGTCCCGCATCATAACCCATATTAAAATGTTCCATCATGGGAAGAATAAGTTTGGTTACCAACGCAATAATCATCGCACATCCCATGCAAAGCAATAAAAAGATAAAAGGATAAGCCCGATGGGTTAATTTATACCATTCGGCTTTTAATGATGCTATCATACCTTCTCCCTCCCACTCTTATGATTCTCAATCAAATCCAGATAATAGGATTCCAGACTCTTATTTATCATGGAGAACTCATATAAATCATACCCTTTCTCCACGATTTCTCTGGTCACATGTTCCGGATTTGGCAAAGATTCTTTTAAAATCAAACTTCCTTCTTCCATTTCAATCTGTGAGAATCCGTATGTTTCCTGTAAAAGTGCAAGTACGTTATCCGGTTGGTTTACCCGGATTTTCCAGTTCGGACGGCATTTATGCTCTAATTCCTCTTTGCTTAATTCCTCTAAAATAACACCTTTATCGAGGAATCCATAATTCGTAGCAATAGATTCCAGTTCTCCCAAAATATGAGAAGATATAATAATGGTAATGTTTCTTTCCTGATTTAACTTACGGATTAAATTACGAACTTCCACAATTCCCATAGGATCCAGACCATTAATCGGCTCATCCAGAACCAGAAATTCCGGGTCATTTAAGATAGCCAGTCCGATACCCAGTCTCTGCTTCATACCAAGAGAATAGTTTTTAAACTTCTTCTTACCACTCTTTCCTAATCCCACTAAATCCAGAACTTCATCCACATTCGCCTTACCGCCTAGCTGCTGGTTATAATACTCCAGGTTCGTTTTTCCATCAAAAAAAGGATAAAAACTAGGAGTTTCAATGATGGAGCCCATCCTTTTTCTGGCTGCATCGTAACCATTCTTTCCATCTTCCCCTAACAGCCACATACTCCCTGCCTGCTGTTTGGTAAGACCGGTAAGAATCCTCATCAATGTAGTTTTCCCTGCCCCATTTTTTCCTACCAAACCATAGATTTCTCCCTTATTTATGGTAACATCCACCTGTTTTAACACCTGCTGGGCACCGTAACGTTTTTTTATTCCTTTTAACTGTAAAACCATATCTTCCATGCTTTTCACCCTATTCAAATCCTACTCCAAACTACTTTCCAACTCATTATCTTGTACTCTGGTGTTCCTCATAAGTTTCTGTGAAAATGTGACTTCCTGTTTCCTCATTATCCGTATGATAGAACAAATAAGAATGACTTTCCGGATTTACTGCTGCCTCTAAGGAAGCTGCTCCCGGCGAACAAATCGGTCCTACCGGAAGCCCTTCATATTTATAAGTATTATATGGAGATTCCATTTCCAAATCGTCATATAATACCTGACTTACATTGTACATTCCATCTGTCAATGGATAAAGCACGGTGGGACACATCTGAAGTTTCATATCAATATTCAAGCGATTATAAACCACCCCTGAAATCGTAGGACGTTCTTCCTGAAGCTTCGCTTCTCTCTCAATGATAGACGCAATGGTAACAATTTCATAATTACTCATGCCCAGTTCTTCCGCTTTTTCCCGCATTTCATCTGTATAGTAATTATCAAAAGCCTTTAACATACGATTTACGATATCATGGGCAGTTTCCCCTACGAAAATTTCGTAAGTAGCAGGGAATAAAAATCCTTGTAAATAGTATTTTGTTCCTTCTGCCTTACTAAAATCAAGGAAATCATAATCATAATCTGTAGCTTCCACTGCTGCAAGAAAATCTTCCTTACTGCAGATTCCTTCCGAATCCAGTTTCTCCGCCATCATTTCAATGGAATATCCTTCCGGAATGGTAAACTTTAACGTTTCCCTATCATCACCCTTTGACATCAACGCAATCATGTCATCAATAGTCATTCCCTTAGTAATGGTATAAGTACCATACTTGATTTTTCCATTATACTGAGAATCTTTTACTCTTTTCGCAAAAGCCTTTTCATAGGTAATAACACCTTGTTCCTTTAATAACAGTCCTATACTTTGGGCACTGGCTCCCATGGGTACCTCAATGGTAAAATCTTCACCTTGATAGGTATGGTCACCCTCATAATCTTTCATAAAATCACGGTAAATTCCCATACCATAAGAAGCAACCACAGCTATGATGGCACCAATCACAGCCAGAATCACAAGTGGCTTTATTAACTTTTTCATAAATTATATCCCCTATTCTTATAAAATGTATTATAATTAAGTATAACAGTATTTTGGCACCATGCAAATAGTTTTTTATCGAAAAAAGGGAATAGGAGGCATTTCAATGGCAAAAAGACTAAGAGCATATCTTGCTTTCATGGAAAAAATGAAAGACAAGGAAATGACGGAAGAAGAGAGAAAAGAATTTTTAACACAGATGCTGATACAAATCCAGTTTTTCCAGCATGAACGTTTTATTCACTTAATCGTAACGGTATGCTTCGCCTTACTATTAATGCTAACACTTTTAGGCTGTATCCTTGCACCGGACTTAAGCCTGTTCGCACTGGCTGTCATAATCTTTGGAGTTTTGGCATTTTACATTAAACATTATTATTTATTGGAAAATGGAGTACAAAAGCTTTACGTCTATTATGACCAGATTCAGCAAAAACATTTTCATGTACCATAACCAAATCCCCATCTCCCCATACAGTCTATCCCTGTAAGGAAGATATCCGGAAAAACTTGTATTGACGATTCAACAAAAAAGGGTACTTAATGGATAAATACGAGATGCTTCCCCAAAATTAAACCTAAATTTAACTTTGAAGAAGCCGTTTCCTATCCATCAGGTACCCTTTTTTATGCTCATCATTTTCCTTATGGTTCACAAAATATCTTTTAAACCACCGATGAAATACTACCTTTACATATTGTCTGTTTACAGTGTTTCCGGTTCTTCGTATTCTACACCGAAAGTTTCTACTGTTATGGTTTCCATTCTTTGGTCTGTCATTGGGCGGTCTGCAAAATTAGTTGGTGTTTCCGCAATCTTATCCACCACTTCAATTCCTTCGATAACCTTGCCAAAGGTTGCATAATCTCCATCTAAATATGGATAGTCCACATGCATAATGAAAAACTGTGAGCCTGCGGAATCAGGATGTTGCGCTCTCGCCATAGAAAGAACACCTCTGGTATGCTTTAACTCATTGTTAAAACCATTGTTCGCGAACTCACCTTTAATGTGATATCCAGGGCCTCCGGTTCCATTTCCCTCAGGACATCCACCCTGAATCATAAAATTAGGAATGACACGATGAAAAATCAATTCATTATAATATCCCTTCTTTATCAAAGAAATAAAATTCTTTACTGTATTTGGTGCAATGTCAGGATAAAGTTCTGCCTTCATCACATCTCCGGTAGTCATGGTAATGGTTACGATAGGATTCTTTTGTTCCATTTTTCATATCTCCTTCTAAATAATAATCTGTATTTTATACTGTATCTGTTTTTTCTTCAAACAGTTAAATAATACCACAAAACACCACATCACTCAAGAAACTTTTTCCTAATCCTTCCTAAAGTATAAAATAGTAATAAAATATAATATACTATTAAAGTTCTTATTGTTTGAAAGTTAAAAATGAAAAATTTTAACTCAGGTTCCATAACTCTTTATTGCTATGCTAGTTCTTTTCCTTGTTCTACATACACCTTTACTTCTTTTCCTGCCGTTTCTTTTGTTCTTTCCAATGCCACAATAAAATTGTTTACGTCGTGTATTACATCTTGCTTGTCATAAACATATATTATCAATTTTGAACATTTATAGAAATAACTATCTTCACCCAATTCGCGACACAGTTTTTTTTCCGAATGATCTTTTCTGGTACATTTAATCTCAATTACCGTATCTATCTCTTTTATAATAATATCATACCTTACTGTACCATACCCCATATCTTCGTTCACTTCTCGTCTGGCAGAAGGATACAATGCTTTAATTATAGCATACATAATATGTTGCAAATCATACTCATTGTTAATTACGATCTGCTCTAAAATTTCTTTTTTCAGTGTTGCCTTATTTTCCGGAACTGTCTGGAACATATTTTTTAAATATAAACCAAAATTACTTATCATTTTCTCCAAAGCATCTATTTCAAAATTTTCATTTGTTTCATCATTTTGTATAAATCTAATCATTTTATTTATACAAGAACGATATTTTTCTATTTTCTCTTCTTTGGCTTCATATGGTGTATCCATAATATAAAGCAACATTTTACACTGTCCAATATCAAGTCCCCGTTTTTTCGCATATTGTAATACATCTGCTTTCCAGTCCTCATACGTTTTGCTAAGTTGTGATAATTCTGATATTTTTTCAATTTTTAATCCTTGTTCCACTAATTGCTCTTTATTCATCTCTCCTCCATCTTAAATAAAATAAAAATAATGGTTCTATAAAAGTTAATACATTTTCTTTCCAGTCAAACACTCTATCAGCCTCATAACCGCTTTCTTCTAATATAGAAAACATCGACTTCATTGTTCCCCGTATTGTCTGTGTAGTTAATTTTTGTGTAGTCTTCGTTTTATCCAGTACTGCTTTTGCTCTTTCATAAATTTCTGCTATAGTAATAGATTTTAAAGGTGGATCTTTTCTTAGTGCTTCCAACACTAATCCGTATCGATCTACCTCTGAACCATCCTCTAAATAATAAACAGCTCTCTTCTGTCCACGGGAAGAAAGACCAGCCAATAGTTTCGCATACAACTCCTGATATGTCAGATAATCTGCTCTCAAATAACAACTTTTCGTAATATCTTCATTCTTTAATATCTTATCTGACGAAATATAATACCCAATATTTTCACAAATGGACTGCATGGTTTGTGGAGAATCGATACACTCCATCACCAGCCGGTCTATCATTTCTTCTCCCGCTGTCACGCCAAGCATAGAAAATCCCTTATTCGGAATTTCTGCTAATTCTTCCTTCTTCCATGGCTTCATTGTGATATTCATAATTCTTCCCTGTAAATCCGGATTATTTTTTACGGTTTCATCCACCCTGTGTGGAAGAGATACAATTACAACCTTTAAATCAGAGCGAATAGCCTCTTTTAACTGACATGCCGTATCATGCTGCATCTTTTCATCCGCATAATGAAAATCATCTAATAAAAGAACTTTATTATTTTCTAAAAAATAATTTAACACCCGCTCTTTATTGGTCTGATACTTGGAAATATATCTCGTGCCTACTTGTTCTCCCTGTCCGGACACACTGCTTACATTTTGCACTTCGCCCATCAAAGGAATATCAACTTTTTTTGCAACCACAGACCAAAACTCGTTTTCTCCTTTAAAATCGTTTCCAGTCATTGCCACAAGTCTTTCTTTTCCAATTACCGCCTCACATAAAACAGTTTTTCCTATTTTGGACGGACCATCTATTACGATTAGATATCCCATCTGTTTCAATGCCATCATTAATCTTTCTTCATATGTAAAGTCTCCAGAACTTTTTCTGTTTACATAGGTGTATTCTGGAAAAGTTGCTGATGAAAAAACTGAATTAAATGAATATTTCATTTTTATTCCTCCTTGCCGGATTTTTCAATTTGACTTACTATGCATGATTCCATATTATAACTATTCTAATAATTATACAATAAAATTCAGCCCAAATATACCTTTTTTTATAATTTCTTTCACCTAAATATACCTATTTTCACCTAATGCCATAGTTTATTCACCAAATTTTACCTACTTTTTCTAATGCCTAATATTAAAATGCAAGAAAGTTTAACAAAATGAAACCTTCACATTTTAACAATTTATTTACTTTTCAATCTTATTTTCCATTTATCATTATCACAACTTATCTTTTGCGCGGTTATTTTCCACCCGTACTATCATCATTTCCTGATTTTTTCTCTGGTATTTTCTACCTTTTTATCTCAAAAATGATATACTTTACTATAGAAGTCCTATCCACAAATACAATGGGTTTTCCCCCTATTGGTGTCTATAGAGAAGACATTCCCATTATTATAAGAATCAGGTAATTTTACACTTGAAAAAGGCAATAATGAAGATAGGATTTTGATAATTTTTATATTTATGCAAAATTTCCACATGCATAATGAACGACATATTTTGTACAAATACACGATAAAAACTTTCAAAGGAGATGATTCAATGCCAGCATTTAAAGATGAATTACGTGGCACATGGTATGTAAAATTTTATTACAACGATTGGCAGGGAGTCAAAAAGCAAAAATTTAAGCGTGGCTTCCCTTCAAAAAAAGATGCTCAAAGTTATGAGCGAAAGTTCTTGGAAGAAAAAAGTCAGGATATCAATATGACCTTCCAAAATCTCAGTGAAATATACTTCGCAGATATGAAAGAACGTCTAAAATCTTCTACCCTCCACAGCAAAAAACATATTTTTGATACGAAGCTCCTTCCCTATTTTGGGTATATGTCCGTCAGTGATATCCAGCCCACGGACATAAGAAACTGGCAAAACGAATTGATGAAACAAAATTATTCCAAAACCTACTTAAAAAATGTGAATAACCAGCTTACAGCTATTTTAAATTATGCCGTCCGGTATTATGGACTTAGGAAAAATCCTTGCCACCAGGCAGGAAGTATTGGAAAAAACAAAGCAGAAGAAATGAATTTCTGGACCAGAGAAGAATTTGAACAATTTATTCAATCTATTACAGATAACGAAAATGTGCGTATGAGTTTTATGGTGTTATACTGGACAGGAATGCGGGAAGGAGAACTTTTTGCATTGACTCCGGAAGACATTGATTTAAAAGAAAAGAAATTAAGAATTAATAAAACCTATCAGCGGCTTCATGGTCAGGATATCATTACCTCTCCGAAAACCACTAAAAGTAATCGTATGGTTCCCCTACCTTCTTTTTTATGTGACGAATTAAGAGACTATATTCATTCCAAAAAAATAGCAAAATCCGAACGGCTTTTTCCTTTTACCAAAAATTATCTGTCTCGTGCCATGACCCACTATTGCGATGTGTCTCAGGTAAAACGTATCCGGGTGCATGATATCCGCCACAGCCATGTAAGCCTTCTGATTCATCTTGGATTCTCTCCCCTTATCATCGCCGAACGTGTCGGGCATGAAAAGGTAGCTACCACCCTGAATACTTACTCCCACCTGTTCCCTCACCAGCAAGAAGTTCTGATTGCTGCACTGGAGGAATTAGGAAACTAAGGTATTTACCACATCTATGTTGGAGGTAAACTGTTATGAGTCTTTCTAAAGTAACCTCACCAATTAAGATAACAAATACTCTAATCCTCAATTATTCACGACCTATCTTGTAAACCGCCACATCGTGGCACCTATTTACAAGTTACGTCAATTGACCTATGAATCATAGAAATGTGTTTATTTGCAATTAAACTTGCATAGACTTGTTTCTATGATTCAGGTTGTGAATGATTTGGGCTATTTTTTTAACATTCTTATTAACATCCCTCTTATTTCGTACTATAATTCCATTAATTTTGATATCTATTACAAACATTATTGCAACTCAATATAAAAGGTAATTTATCTAAATATGAAACATTTCTTTTTTATCATAACCTTTCGTTGCATAAATCAAATAAATTCTTTCTTAAATACAAAACCCAAAGCACCTTGCCAATTTAATAAAAGACTTTGCATCTTTTTTCATTTTCAAAACTCTGTAAAATCTTTTTGTATAATTTTTACAAATATATATGTTATTCTTGTATCAAGGCTTTAAAACATAATTTTGCTACACTTTTTAATAAATATTTTATTATGCACATATCCCAAAATTCTATGCTACTATTTTTTAGTATCAAAATTAGTATCACGAAACAAACCTCCAAGCCCTTATTTTTCTAAGCTTTCACCCCTCTTTCAAAAAACTTTTAGTATCAAATTAGTATCACGAAATTGAAAAACCTTTATTTTTCGGGCATTTCAGGGCTTCGAAATCATTCACCCACAATCAGCACATGCCATTATTTGCAGTGGTAAATAATTCCAAAGTGCGAAAAAACATTAATAAGGGACGAAGACAAGGTCAGGGAGCGAAAATAAGGAGGAAAAAAGAAAATGATTAAAATGTCAAGAAAAGCTAAAAAAGCTATGGCAGTAGCTTTGACAGCTGGTATGCTTGCTAGTACTGCTGCTACTCCTGTAATGGCAGCGACTCAGGGATGGAAGCAAAACTCAAAAGGTTGGTGGTATCAAAACGCTGACGGATCTTATCCAGCAAACAAATGGTCTCAGATTAACGGTGTTTGGTATTACTTCGATGCTAACGGATATATGTTAGCAAACTCTTGGGTGAAAGATAGCAAAGGTGATTGGTACTATGTAGGTGCTAACGGTGCTATGTTAAAGAACGCTTGGGCTAAAGACAAAGCTGGTCTTTGGTACTGGTTAACAGATGATGGTTCTATGTTCGAAGGTGGTTGGGCTAAAATCAACGGAGAATGGTATTTCTTCAATGCTGATGGCGTTATGCAATCCGGCGTTGTGAAAGTAGAAGGTGAAACTTACTACTTAGGTGGAAATGACCAAGGTTGGATGCAAACTGGTAAAGTAAACGTAGCTGGTACAGAATATAACTTTGGTACTGACGGTGCTTGTACCGATACAGCAGCTCCAGCAGCAGCTAAGGCTTTCGATAAGAAGGGTAACGAAATCGCTCCTGAAGTAGATGTAGAAGCAGTAGATGGTATTACTGGTACTATCACTAACGCATTAGCAGATTACAAGGCAGAATACGGAAGCGTACTTATCGCTGGTAGCGATGCTTACTTAAAAGTATTAGTATCTGATAAGAATGGTAAGCCAGTAGCTAACACTCCTGTATCTTTAATGGGACAATTCAAGATTCTTAACAATGAATCTGTATTGACTCCATTCCAAGTTAAAGGATTAAATGTACAGAATACAGACGCTAACGGTTATGCAACTTTCGTAATCGGAGCTTCTTCTTCTTTAGTAACTCCAACTAGCGGAGATTATGCATTAATCGAATTAACTGCAACTGCAGTAGCAACAAACCAAGTATACAAGACTGATTTAGCTTTTGCAACAGTAGCATTAGGTGAAGTTGACGTATTAAACGATAATGATAAGAATGATAGTCTTCTTGAAAAAATATCTCAAAATGCACCTGGTACTGCTAGTGTAGTTGTAGAAACAACTACTATCGACGGAGCAGCTGATACTGAATATGTTGCTTCTCAGCAGGTAAATGAAAAGGGAACTACTACTAACAAGGTTCAGTTAAAATTAGATCCACAAATTAAGATTCCTTATGCAAATGCTACAAGCGTAGTTGATAAATATCAAAAAGATGTAAATAAGGAAATCAAAGAATACTCTGTATACCAAAACGGTGGAAGCACTTCTTTCAAGGTAGAAGGAATTCCAGCTGGTCTTAAGTATGCTACATTAAACTTCTCAACTATCGATATTTCTGATTATACTAAGGTTGTAATCACTGTATACAAAGCAGGTACAAGTACTGTAGTAGAAACTTATGAAATCGATGGACCTACTACTCAAAAGAACTTTGGTTACCAGATTCCAGTTCAGAAGAACCAAGCACTTGATGTAGAAGTAAAGGTTGTTTCTGAAGGTCAGGTAGATGATAATCAAAACGCTGGTTTAGTTGTAACTGATGTTACTGGTTTATATGATACTAAGACTTCTGATGATGTAAAGGCTATTTCATTAGCAGATTCTGTAAAATGGTCTGTAGTAGAAAATAAATACAGCAATGCTAAGACTTTAACAGCTGCTGAAGCTGCTGCTTACATTCCAGATGAAATGGATGCTAAGTATACTGCAGAAGGTAACACTTATTCTTACCAAGTTCCTGTTTACCCATACACTGGTAATGCAGTATTA
>JAFQBM010000038.1 GCA_017399685.1 Lachnospiraceae bacterium | reverse complement strand
CGCATTTGTTCATCCATACTACGATATATTTTACACCTACTTGACGTGCTAATAAGATGTGTTCTCTTGTTTGTGGCATTGGACCGTCAGCAGCACTTACTACTAAGATTGCGCCGTCCATTTGTGCAGCACCTGTGATCATGTTCTTAACGTAGTCAGCATGTCCTGGACAGTCAACGTGAGCGTAGTGTCTGTTTTCAGTTTCGTATTCAACGTGAGCAGTAGAGATAGTGATACCTCTTTCTCTTTCTTCTGGAGCCTTATCAATGTTTTCGAAATCTACAGCTGCGTTACCAGCTACTCTTTCAGATAAAGTCTTAGTGATAGCTGCAGTTAAAGTAGTCTTACCATGATCTACGTGTCCGATTGTACCAATGTTACAATGAGGTTTGCTTCTGTTAAACTTTTCTTTAGCCATTTTTTTAATGTCCTCCTTTTAATTACGCCCCTTGGGCTTTCATTTTAATAATATTTACCTAGGGTTTGACAAATACCACACCTATTACAGTGTTTTATTTACCTTTTCCTAGTTTTTCCGTTTTATCGGTTATTCTAGATTATATTGCATTTCACAAGGAAATGCAAGTATAATCCGAATTTATTTCTTATTTTTTCTTTTCAGCAATTACTTTTTCCTGAATAGACTTTGGAGCTTGTTCATATTTATCAAAGAACATAGAGTAATTTCCACGTCCCTGAGTCTTAGAACGTAAGTCAGTTGAGTATCCGAACATTTCAGCAAGTGGAACGAATGCCTTAACCATCTTACCACCACCGATATCTTCCATACCTTCGATACGTCCACGGCGAGCATTGATATCACCAATAACATCACCCATGTATTCTTCCGGCATAGTAACTTCTACTCTCATGATTGGTTCAAGTAAAACTGCTCCTGCTTTGTTCATAGCATCCTTGAATGCCATAGAACCGGCAATGTGGAATGCCATTTCGTTAGAATCGACTTCATGGTAAGAACCATCGTATACAGTCGCCTTAACACCAAGTACTGGGAATCCACCAAGGATACCAGCCTTTGTAGCTTCTTCAATACCTTCTCCAACAGCTGGGATATATTCCTTAGGAATTGCACCACCAACTACAGTAGAAGCAAATTCGAATGTCTTTTCTCCGTTAGGATCCATAGGCTCGAATTTAACTTTACAGTGTCCGTATTGTCCACGACCACCGGATTGCTTTGCATACTTGCTATCAATATCAACAGCCTTAGTAAAGGTTTCTTTGTAAGCTACCTGAGGAGCACCTACGTTAGCTTCTACCTTAAATTCACGAAGAAGTCTGTCTACGATGATTTCAAGGTGAAGTTCACCCATACCAGCGATGATAGTTTGTCCTGTTTCCTGATCTGTATGAGCACGGAATGTAGGATCTTCTTCAGCAAGCTTTGCTAAAGCTTCACCCATCTTACCTTGTCCAGCTTTTGTCTTAGGCTCGATTGCTAATTCAATAACTGGTTCTGGGAATTCCATAGATTCAAGAATAACTGGATGTTGTTCATCACAGATTGTATCACCTGTTGTAGTGAACTTAAATCCAACCGCTGCTGCAATATCACCAGAGTAAACTTTATCAAGTTCTTCTCTCTTATTTGCATGCATCTGAAGCACACGTCCAACACGTTCTTTCTTATTCTTAGTTGCATTTAATACATAAGAACCAGAGTTCATTGTACCAGAGTAAACTCTGAAGAATGCTAACTTACCTACGAATGGGTCAGTCATAATCTTGAATGCTAAAGCTGAGAAAGGTTCTTCATCTGAAGAATGTCTTTCAATTTCATTTCCTTCCATATCCACACCCTTAATAGCAGGAATGTCTAATGGAGATGGCATGAATTCGATTACTGCATCCAATAATTTCTGAACACCTTTGTTTCTGTATGCAGTACCACAGCAAACAGGTACAGCAGAACAGTCACAGGTTCCTTTTCTTAATGCTGCCTTTAATTGATCTACCGCAGGTTCTTCACCTTCTAAGTACATCATCATTAAGTCGTCATCTAATTCGCAGATTTTTTCTACTAATTCAGTACGATATAATTCGGCATCATCTTTCATATCATCTGGGATATCAGTGATGGAAATATCATCACCCTTATCATCATTATAGATGTAAGCTTTCATTTCGAATAAGTCAATGATTCCCTTAAATTCATCTTCTTTACCAATTGGTAATTGAATACAAATCGCATTCTTACCAAGTCTGGTTTTGATTTGATCTACTGCACCGTAGAAGTTAGCACCTAAAATGTCCATCTTATTGATGAAAGCCATACGTGGTACATTATAAGTGTCAGCTTGACGCCATACATTTTCTGATTGTGGTTCAACACCACCCTTTGCACAGAAAACACCTACAGCACCATCTAGTACACGAAGGGAACGTTCTACTTCTACAGTGAAGTCAACGTGTCCTGGAGTATCAATGATATTGATACGGTGTTCTAAAGCACCATCCTTTGGCTTACAGTTTTCCTGTAAAGTCCAATGACAGGTAGTTGCTGCGGAAGTAATTGTGATACCTCTTTCCTGCTCCTGTTCCATCCAGTCCATGGTAGCAGTACCTTCATGAGTATCACCAATTTTATAGTTAACACCGGTATAGTAAAGAATACGTTCAGTTGTTGTAGTCTTACCTGCATCAATATGAGCCATGATACCGATGTTTCTGGTTCTCTCTAATGGATATTGTCTTCCAGCCAAGGTTATTTCCTCCTTATATTAATTTAAGCTGCAAACCATATCTGCCAAAACAGATTAGAATCTGTAGTGAGCAAATGCCTTGTTTGCTTCTGCCATCTTGTGCATATCTTCTTTTTTCTTTACAGATGCACCAGTGTTGTTAGAAGCATCTAAGATTTCTTTTGCTAATCTTTCTTCCATGGTCTTTTCGCCTCTTTGACGAGAATACATGGTAATCCAACGTAATGCTAAAGCTTGTCTTCTGTCTGGTCTTACGTCGATTGGTACCTGATATGTTGCACCACCAATACGTCTTGCCTTAACTTCTAATACAGGCATGATGTTATTCATTGCTTCTTCGAATACTTCTAAAGCATCCTTCCCAGTTTCCTCGGCTACTCTTTCGAATGCTCCGTAAACGATTTTTTGTGCAACACCTTTCTTACCGTCTAACATAATGTTATTGATAAGCTTCGTTACGACCTTACTCTTGTAAATTGGATCTGCTAAAACGTCTCTTTTTGCTATATGTCCTTTACGTGGCACGGTTCTTCCCTCCTTAATATTTGATTAATTCTTCGGTACTCACATCCCTTAAGGGATTGTGTTCGTGCGGTTAGGGCTTTGTATTTTCCTTAAAACAGGATAAAAAACATGCTCTTTTACGCACAAATGAAAAGTGGTATTGACCTTCTTAATTCCTAATGATTATTTTGCATCCTTAGGTCTCTTAGCACCATACTTAGATCTTGCCTGACGTCTCTTAGCAACACCAGCAGTATCTAATGTACCTCTGATAACGTGGTATCTGGTACCTGGAAGGTCCTTTACTCTACCACCACGGATAAGAACAACGCTATGCTCTTGAAGGTTGTGTCCTTCACCTGGGATATAGCTTGTTACTTCGATTCCGTTTGATAGACGAACTCTGGCAATCTTTCTAAGAGCTGAGTTAGGCTTCTTAGGAGTTGCTGTCTTAACTGCAGTACAAACACCTCTCTTTTGAGGAGCGCTGGTATCAGTTGCTTTCTTCTTTAAAGAGTTGAATCCTTTTTGAAGAGCTGGTGCAGTAGACTTCTTTTCGATAGTTTGTCTTCCTTTTCTTACTAATTGGTTAAAAGTTGGCATGTTTTTCACCTCCTGCGATTTTTATGAAATAGTAACTGTGGCTTTTCGCACACTGTTATATTATAAACACGATAAAATTAGATGTCAAGAATTTTTTGGTATTTTTATTATCAAAAAATCTCAAACGTCGCTGTTTGCAAAGTAACCTGACAATTACGGTCAAATTGCGTAATGGCATGACCTTTTTTCGCTAAACCTCAATTATTCCATTTCTTTTACAATATTTACAGTTGCACTGGTTCCTAAACGGTCAGCCCCTGCCTCTATCATCTCCTTTGCGGTTTTTAAATCTCTGATTCCACCAGCCGCTTTCACTTTTGCCTTATCTTTTACGGTATCTTTCATAATTTTCACTGCTTCTACCGTAGCCTTCTTCTCATAAAATCCCGTGGAAGTCTTGACAAAATCAGCTTTTGCTGCCACTGCCAGCTGACAGGCTTTGATGATTTCTTTTTCTTCTAGCATTCCTGTTTCTAAAATTACCTTTAAAATCGCATTTTTGCTACAGGCTTTCTTTACTCTTTTGATATCTTTTTTTACTTTATTGTAATCTCCGTCTTTTAATGCACCGATATTCATTACCATATCGATTTCTGTTGCACCATCTTTGATTGCTTTCTTTGTTTCCATCACTTTTATAGAGGTCTGGTTTGCCCCTAGCGGAAATCCTACCACAGTACATACTTCCACCCCGGAATTCTTTAATTCCTGACTTGCTGTTCCAACCCGACACGGATTTACACATACACTGGCGAACTGATACTGTTTTGCTTCTTTGCATAGTGTAATAATTTCTTCTTTTGTGGCATCCTGTGCTAAATTTGTATGATCAAAATATTGATTCCAATTTTGTACTTGCATATCTTTTCCTTTCTTCCTTTAAATGAAACCTCAATTATTTTAGCATTTTTTCACTTGCATCACTCTTTTTCTTTACCTTAACAAATAAAAATGCCACTCCTTTTCAGGAATGACATTCTATGTTATCGTCTTATTTCATTAACCCATATAGTTTGAAAAATCAGGGACCGAAATAAATCCTGCAAATGTAAGAACAATCCATAAAAGAGAGAGCACTGCTCCTAGAATACCTAGAACAATACCTACTTTAGCCATAGTGCTCTTATTACCATATTCGTCCTTACTCAAAACACCCATAACAACAGCAATAATACCAAGAATAACACCCAAATATGTGCAACAACATATCATAACTACAGAAATAATACCACATACTAAAGATGCGACTGCTAAGCCATCTGCTCCTTTTGAACTCTGCTGAACAGAAGGATTTTGTTCCTGATACTGATAATTTTGATCCATTATCTTTCCTCCTCTATTAAAATATGTTTGTATTGTATCATATCTTCCCTTGTTATGGCAAGCCGCTTTTCACTATCTTATCCAAAACTGCTTTAAGTCCCCCAAATAATCAATCTGCCAAAAAACAAGCATTGCATTCCTTATAATAAATACTCCAAATAAAAGAATTACGCTTAAAATTGCTATCCATTCACGGTATCTGAAATATTTCTTCCACGGGTGAGAAAAGTATCGAAACCATTCTCCTATATAATAATACAAGAAAACCAAGGCTCCATAAAACACAAGTGGATTACACATGAAAGAATCAATCACATGAAAATGCAAAAGGGCCCTTACTGCCCTTGTTCCTCCGCACCCAAAACAATACAAATGAAACAAATCATGCATATAGCAAGGAGTGACCGACATTTTAATCGGAAATCCAAAATAAAGATAGAAAAGATAGAAAACGATACCTCCCGCTACAACCAAATTGCATATATAAAAACTTATTTTATTGTTATGCTTTGTCTCTTTTTTTGTTTTCTTCATACGTTCTCCACCACCTTACTCTTTCTAAACTTCAATTATCCACAACATATCTTGTAAACCGCCACCAGGGTGGCTAATTTATTATAACATGTCAATTAATATCATATTTTGACGCATTCTAAAAATTTTCATCATATTTTCACTTGACAAAAAACAACAATGTATATATTATTGATGTTGTAACTTGTTTTCATATTACAATTATAATATTTTTGGAGGTCGAAGGATATGGAACAAAAAAGTAAAATTGCAGCTGGTCTATTAGGTATCTTTTTAGGCTCATTAGGAATTCATAAATTTTACCTTGGATACAAAAAAGAAGGTCTTATTATGTTATTAGTTTCACTTTTAACATGTGGTTTCGGAGCTTCTGTAATGGGTATCATCGGTTTAATCGAAGGAATTATGTACTTAACTAAGAGTGATGAAGATTTCGAAAATACATATGTAATGCAACAAAAAACTTGGTTCTAAGGAATTTTTAAGACATCGCCCATTTCGGCGATGTCTTTTTTGTACCATATGAAGCTCAATCCTTCATTTTACCTCAATTCATATTACAGTTAGCAAAACATCTTATGAATCATTGCAACTGACACTCTGTTCCATACATTCTATTTTATCCAAAATTGCTTCAATTCACCTAGATAGTCTATCTGCCAAAAAACCAACAATACATTTCGTAATACAAATACCCCAATCAGAATAACTTTACTAAAGGTTTCCATCCATTTCCGATACTTAAAATACTTTTTCCATGGGTGAGAAAAATAGCGGAACCAGCTTCCAATATAATAGTATAAAAAAAGCAAAATTCCATAAATCACAAGCGGATTACACATAAAAGCATCCACTAGTTGAAAATTTAAAAGCGCCTTTATTGCTCTAGTTCCACCACATCCTAAACAATAAAGATGTAGCCAGTCATGGAAATAGCAGGGTATCAATGTAAAACGGATCTGAAATTTAAAACACCAAAATAGTACACAAAAAATAATACCACCGAATACCACTGCATTACAAATATAAAAATTAATTCTTTCTGTCTTATTCATAATTTACTACTGCCTTTATTATCATCCACTCACGAAAGCATCTTATTTTACAATAACAGAAAAGCCTTTATTTTGAAATAATCAAAACAAGGCTTTTCTCTTATAAGATTCTCACCAAAGAATCATATCGGTCTTAACCTACCTTATTCTTCGGTGATTTCTTCTGTTTCATCCATTTCATCCAAATCCATATCTTCTTCCATGATTTCCATCACATCATCTTCGGATTCTTCTGATAAAGTAATGATTTCACCGTTTTCATCCACCTGTACGATTTCGATATCATCTTCTGTTAAATCGATTTCTCCTTCAAACATTTCCTCATGGGATGGATTGTCAGTATCAAGTTTTACAGAACGATATCTCTTAGTACCGGTACCTGCAGGAATCAACTTACCAATTAATACGTTTTCTTTGATACCAATCAATGGATCAACTTTACCCTTAATTGCTGCTTCTGTAAGAACCTTCGTTGTTTCCTGGAAGGATGCAGCTGATAAGAAGGAATTGGTAGCAAGAGAGGCCTTGGTAATACCAAGCATTACCTGCTTACCATCTGCCGGTTCTTTTCCTTCTGCTATCATAGCTTCGTTTACTTCGTTGTATTCTAAGATGTCTACTAAAGTTCCTGGTAAATAATCAGTATCACCATTATACTCAATACGAATCTTCTTAAGCATCTGTCTTACAATAATTTCAACGTGCTTATCATTGATATCTACACCTTGCAGACGGTATACTTTTTGTACTTCACGAATCATGTAATCCTGAACGGCACGAACACCTTTAATCTTCAAGATATCATGTGGATTAACAGAACCTTCTGTTAATTCATCACCAGCTTCGATTTCCTGACCTTCCTGAACTCTGATTCTGGAACCGTAAGGAATTAAGTATGCCTTAGATTCTCCGGTTTCGTTATTGGTTACCACAACTTCACGTTTCTTCTTAGAATCCTTAATATCTACTCTACCACCAAATTCAGCAATAATTGCAAGACCCTTTGGTTTTCTGGCTTCAAATAATTCTTCGATACGTGGAAGACCCTGTGTGATATCATCACCGGCAACACCACCGGCATGGAAGGTACGCATAGTAAGCTGTGTACCTGGTTCACCGATAGACTGGGCTGCAATGATACCAACTGCTTCACCAACCTGTACTGCCTGACCGGTAGCCATGTTGGCACCGTAACACTTCGCACAGACACCAATGTGGGATTTACAAGTTAAGATGGTACGAATCTTTAACTTAGTTACCGGATTTCCATTTGCATCTACGCCATTGGCAACAATATTCGCTGCGCGTTTTGGTGTAATCATATGGTTTCTCTTTACAATCATATTACCGTCTTTGTCAAATACAGACTCTGCTGTATAACGACCGGTAATTCTTTCCTGGAAGCTTTCAATTACTTCCTGTCCTTCCATAAATGCTTCTACTACTAAGCCTGGAATTTCGCCCTTGCCTTCACAGCAATCAGTTTCACGGATAATTAAATCCTGGGAAACATCTACCAGACGACGGGTTAAGTAACCTGAATCGGCAGTACGAAGTGCAGTATCAGAAAGACCTTTACGAGCACCATGGGCAGAAATAAAGTATTCCAATACGTCAAGACCTTCACGGAAGTTTGACTTAATAGGAAGTTCGATGGTTCTACCTGTTGTATCCGCCATCAGACCACGCATACCTGCAAGCTGCTTAATCTGCTGGTTAGAACCACGGGCACCGGAGTCAGCCATCATAAAGATGTTGTTATACTTATCAAGACCACCAATCAGCTTCTTAGTAAGTTCATTATCCGCTGCAAACCATGTGTTTACAACTGCTTTATAACGTTCTTCGTCTGTCAATAAACCACGTCTGTATTTCTTTGTAATAGTATCAACCGTATCCTGTGCATCCTGAAGAATCTGTTTCTTTTCTTCTGGTACTACCATATCAGAAATAGATACAGTAATGGCACCTCTGGTTGAGAATTTATAACCCATACTCTTAATATCATCTAACACTTCTGCAGTCTTAGTTGCACCGTGGGTGTTAATACATTTATCAAGAATAGACTTTAATTGTTTCTTTCCAACATGGAAGTCAATTTCTAACTTTAAGAAGTTTTCATCTTTGGTTCTGTCTACAAAACCTAAATCCTGCATGATAATTTCATTAAATAAGAAACGACCCATGGTAGATTCAATGATTCTGGATTCTACCGTTCCATCCGGTTTCACACCTTCACGTCTTACTTTAATTCTTGCATGTAAGGTGATTTCTTTATTCTCATATGCCAATAATGCTTCATTTTCTGACTTAAAGAATTTTCCTTCGCCCTTATCTCCTGGTTTTTCAAGAGTTAAGTAGTAAATACCAAGAACCATATCCTGTGAAGGAACGGCAACCGGCGCACCATCAGAAGGTTTCAATAAGTTGTTTGGAGAAAGCAATAAGAAACGGCATTCTGCCTGAGCTTCTACGGAAAGTGGCAAATGGACAGCCATCTGGTCACCATCGAAATCCGCATTGTATGCAGTACATACCAACGGATGCAGTTTAATCGCTTTACCTTCTACCAAAATAGGTTCGAAAGCCTGAATACCTAATCTATGAAGAGTAGGAGCACGGTTTAACATAACCGGATGTTCTTTGATTACTTCTTCCAAGATATCCCAAACCTGATTATCCAGCTTTTCTACCATCTTCTTAGCAGATTTAATATTATGTGCTAATTTTTTAGCAACCAATTCCTTCATAACAAACGGCTTGAATAACTCAATGGCCATTTCTTTTGGAAGACCACATTGATAAATCTTTAACTCTGGTCCTACAACGATAACAGAACGTCCTGAATAGTCAACACGTTTACCAAGCAAGTTCTGACGGAAACGTCCCTGCTTACCTTTTAACATATCAGATAAGGACTTTAATGCTCTGTTACCAGGTCCTGTTACAGGACGGCCTCTTCTACCATTATCAATCAAAGCATCTACAGCTTCCTGTAGCATTCTTTTTTCATTACGAACGATAATGTCAGGAGCACCTAATTCCAATAATCTCTTTAAACGATTATTTCGATTGATAATTCTACGATATAAATCATTTAAGTCAGAGGTGGCGAATCTTCCACCGTCCAACTGTACCATCGGACGAATGTCCGGTGGTATAACCGGTACTACATCCATAATCATCCATTCAGGACGGTTATTAGATGTACGGAATGCTTCTACTACTTCTAATCTCTTAATGATTCTTGCACGTTTTTGTCCTGTGGCATCTTTTAATTCTTTCTTTAATTCCGCAGATTCTTTTTCAAGGTCGATAGCCTCTAATAATTCCTTAATAGATTCTGCACCCATACCTACTCTGAATCTTCCAGCATACTTTTCTTCTGCATCACGAAATTCTTTTTCAGATAATACCTGCTTATACGCTAAATCAGTATCCATTGGATCAAGTACAATATAGGAAGCAAAGTATAATACTTTTTCCAATGTTCTTGGCGAAATATCTAAGATTAATCCCATACGGCTTGGAATTCCCTTGAAATACCAGATATGGGAAACTGGTGCTGCAAGTTCAATGTGTCCCATTCTTTCACGTCTTACATTGGCCTTGGTAACTTCAACACCACAACGGTCACAGACAACACCCTTATATCTTATTTTCTTATATTTACCACAATGACATTCCCAGTCTTTGCTAGGTCCAAAGATTTTTTCACAGAACAAACCGTCACGTTCTGGTTTTAATGTTCTATAATTAATGGTTTCCGGCTTTTTTACTTCACCGTGGGACCATTCTCTGATTTTATCTGGAGAGGCAAGGCCGATTTTAATGGCATCAAAGTTAATCGCCTGTTCTTCCACTTGTTGATTTTTTACTTCTGACATGATTACGCTCCCTTCTATAAGTCTTCGTCATCTTCGAAGTCATCATCTGAATAACCATCTTCTTCGTCATCAAAATCAATCTCTGAGTCTTCTTCCTCTGGCATATCAGCTTCCTGATATCCAAATCCGGAATACTTCTCTTCATTTTCTGAATAAGACTCGCCTTCAATGAAGGTCTTTAAATTATCATCAATGAAATCCTGACTTTCTCCAATCTCGATTTCTGTCTGGTCTTCATTTAATACTCTAACATCCAATGCCAATGACTGGAATTCTTTTAACAATACCTTGAAAGACTCAGGAATACCTGGTTCCGGAATGTTATCGCCTTTAATAATCGCTTCGTAAGTCTTAACACGACCAACCACATCATCGGATTTTACAGTTAAGATTTCCTGTAATGTGTATGACGCACCATAAGCTTCCAAAGCCCAAACTTCCATTTCACCAAATCTCTGTCCACCGAACTGTGCCTTACCACCTAAAGGCTGCTGGGTTACTAATGAGTAAGGACCGGTAGAACGGGCATGAATCTTATCATCAACTAAGTGGTGAAGTTTCAAATAGTGCATGAAACCAATGGTTACAGGACTGTCAAATTCTTCTCCTGTTCTACCATCGCGAAGCTGTACCTTACCGGTACGGTCAATCGGAACACCCTTCCATTCTTCTCTGTGGTCAAGATTTGCCTCTAAATATTCGATGAATTCGTCATTTAACTTATCTTTCCAGATTGCTAAGAATTCATCCCACTCTTTATTTGCATAATCATTGGCAATTTCCAATGTATCCATAATGTCATCTTCATCTGCACCATTAAATACTGGTGTAGCAACGTTAAATCCTAATACTTTAGCCGCAAGACTTAAGTGAATTTCAAGCACCTGTCCGATGTTCATACGGGAAGGTACGCCTAATGGATTTAATACGATATCCAGTGGACGTCCGTTTGGAAGGAATGGCATATCTTCTACTGGTAAAATACGAGAGATAACACCCTTGTTACCATGACGACCAGCCATCTTATCTCCAACAGAAATCTTTCTCTTTTGTGCAATATAAACACGAACGGATTTGTTTACTCCCGGTGGAAGCTCATCTCCATTTTCTCTGGTGAAAATCTTGGTATCCATAACAACACCAAAAGCACCATGAGGTACACGTAAAGAAGTATCTCTTACTTCTCTCGCTTTTTCACCGAAAATCGCACGAAGAAGTCTTTCTTCTGCTGTTAATTCTGTTTCTCCCTTAGGAGTTACTTTACCTACTAAGATATCTCCGGCACGAACTTCTGCACCGATACGGATGATACCATTTTCATCCAAATCTTTTAATACATCTTCGCTAAGACCAGCTAAATCTCTGGTGATTTCTTCTTGTCCCAGCTTTGTATCTCTGGCTTCTGCTTCATATTCTTCGATATGAACAGAAGTGTAAACATCTTCTTGTACCAGTCTTTCGCTTAATAATACCGCATCTTCGTAGTTATAACCTTCCCAAGTCATAAATCCGATCAATGGGTTCTTACCTAAAGCGATTTCACCGTTTGAAGTTGAAGCACCGTCTGCAATCACTTCTCCTGCCTTAACCTTGTCACCCTTAAATACAATTGGTCTTTGGTTCATACAGTTACCTTGGTTACTTCTTGCAAACTTAATCACATGGTAAACGTCCTTCGTGCCATCTGCTGCACGAACCACAATTTCTTTACTGGTAGAGCGTTCTACAATACCATCACGTTTCGCAACAATACAAACACCTGAGTCAACGGCCGCTTTGGCTTCCATACCTGTACCTACTACCGGAGCTTCTGTCTGAAGAAGTGGTACTGCCTGACGCTGCATGTTGGAACCCATTAAGGCACGGTTCGCATCGTCATTTTCAAGGAAAGGAATCATGGAAGTAGCCACAGAGAACACCATCTTAGGAGAAACGTCCATTAAATCAATTTTTTCCTTAGGGAATTCGGAAGTTTCTTCTTTATAACGTCCGGAAACATTGTTATGAACAAAAGTACCTGCTTCTGTCAATGGTTCATTCGCCTGTGCAACTGTGAAGTTATCTTCTTCGTCTGCAGTCAGATATACAACTTCATCTGTAACCACTGGTTCCTTAGGGTTAGTCTTATCAAGCTTACGATAAGGAGCTTCAATAAATCCATATTCGTTAATTCTTGCATAAGTAGCCAAAGAGTTAATCAAACCGATATTTGGACCTTCAGGGGTCTCAATCGGACACATTCTTCCGTAATGTGTATAGTGAACATCTCGAACCTCGAATCCGGCTCTATCTCTTGATAAACCACCTGGTCCCAATGCCGAAAGACGTCTCTTATGTGTTAATTCAGACAATGGATTGTTCTGATCCATGAACTGTGAAAGCTGTGAACTTCCAAAGAATTCCTTCACTGCCGCAGTAACCGGCTTTATGTTAATCAGGGATTGTGGTGAAATTGTCTCAATATCCTGAGTCGTCATTCTTTCACGTACTACTCTTTCTAATCTGGACAAACCAATACGATACTGATTCTGTAATAATTCACCAACTGCACGAATACGTCTGTTTCCTAAGTGGTCGATATCATCTGAATTTCCTAAACCATATTCCAAATGAATGTTATAGTTAATGGAAGCTAAAATATCTTCTTTTGTAATATGTTTTGGAATCAAATCACTGATATTCTTTTTAATGGCTCTCTTAATATCTTCTATATTTTCATTTTCTTCTAATATTCTTTCAAGAACAGGGTAATATACTTTTTCATTCACACCTAATTCTGCCGGATCTACATCAACGTAATTTCCAAGGTCAACCATCATATTAGATAATACTTTAACGTTACGTTCTTCTGTCTGAACAAAAATGTATGGCACTGCAGCATTCTGGATATCATCTGCCAAGTCTCTCGTAACGATAGTTCCAGCTTCTGCGATAATTTCTCCTGTAGAAGTATCCACAACATCTTCAGAAAGAGCAAATCCTGTAATACGGTTTTTCAATGCTAACTTTTTATTGAATTTATAACGTCCTACCTTAGCAAGATCGTAACGTCTAGGATCGAAGAACATAGCATTAATCAAACTTTCCGCACTATCTACAGAAAGAGGTTCACCTGGACGGATTTTTTTGTATAACTCTAATAAACCATCCTGATAATTATCCGATGGATCCTTTTCAATACTTGCTAAAATCTTTGGTTCTTCGCCAAATAATTCTTTAATTTCAGCATTGCTTCCAATTCCCAGAGAACGAATCAACACTGTGATAGGAACTTTTCTTGTACGGTCAACACGAACATAAAATACATCGTTCGAGTCTGTTTCATATTCCAACCATGCACCTCTGTTTGGAATTACAGTAGAAGAATATAATGTCTTACCAATCTTATCGTGTCCAATGGCATAATAAATACCTGGGGAACGTACTAACTGGCTAACGATAACACGTTCTGCACCGTTAATTACGAAGGTTCCTGTTTCTGTCATTAAAGGCAAATCACCCATAAAGATTTCGTGCTGCTTGATTTCATCTGTTTCCTTATTATGCAGACGAACCATAACCTTTAATGGTGCTGCATAAGTAGCATCACGTTCTTTACACTCTTCGATGGTATATTTCTTATCTTCTTCGCATAGTGTAAAATCAACAAACTCTAAGCTTAACTGACCACTGTAATCTGCGATTGGAGAAATATCTTCGAATACTTCTTTTAAACCTTCATCCAGAAACCATTGATATGAATCCTTCTGAACTTCAATCAAGTTAGGCATTTCTAAGACATCTTTTTGTCTTGAATAGCTCATTCTAATGCCTTTTCCGGTGTTAATTGGACATACTCTGCTTTTTTCCATTGATGGTTTCACCCCTTGAATATTAGTAATTTAATCTTTTCGATTCCGCAAATAGGCAGGGCAAACAACCCCACACTAATAGCATTCTACTATGTTATCACAATTGTCTGGTAGTGTCAATCCTTTTTTTCCCAAGACCGGATGATATTTTTTTGTACACGGTAACTATTCACAAATAAACAGTTACTGCTTATTTGCATTAAATCAAATAAGAAAAAAACAGCCCGGTACAAAGCATATTACATGCTTGTACGGACTGTTTTTAAGTTACCGTTATTTAGAATCGTTATAAAATTACTTTAAAGTAACCTTAGCGCCTTCTGCTTCTAACTTAGTCTTGATATCTTCAGCTTCTGCCTTAGATGCGCCTTCCTTAATTACCTTAGGAGCTCCATCTACAGCTTCCTTAGCTTCTTTTAATCCTAAACCAGTTACTTCACGAACAACCTTGATAACCTTAACCTTGTTTTCTCCAACGTCAGTTAATTCTACATCAAATTCATCTTTTTCTTCAGCTGCTGCACCTGCTGCTGCACCTGCTGCTGCTACAACAACACCTGCTGCTGCGCTAACACCGAATTCTTCTTCACAAGCCTTTACTAAATCGTTTAATTCTAATACAGATAAACCTTTAATTACTTCAATGATTTCTTGAGTAGTCATTTTCATTTCCTCCATTTAAATAAATTTGTTATAATCGTCATGTAACTCAGACTATATTAAGCCTGACCTTCTTTTTGTTCCGCAATTTGCTTAATAACACGAGCAAAGTTTGTAATAGGAGACTGCATACTTCCAAGTAATTTTGAAAGAAGTTCTTCTCTTGATGGGATAGTTGCGATAGCCTGCATTCCCTTCTTATCATAGTAAGTTCCTTCTACTACACCGCTCTTAATTTCAAGTGCTTCTGCGCCCTTAGCAAAGTTAGCTAAAATTCTGGCAGGAGCTGTAGCATCTGTTGTGGAAACAGCGATAGCTGTAGGTCCTTCTAAATCTGGATTTAAGCTTTCGAATTCAGTTCCTTCCACAGCACGTTTGATTAAAGTATTCTTGTATACTTTGTATACAACACCAGCTTCTCTTAATTCTTTACGTAACTTTGTATCCTGTTCTACTGTTAATCCACGGTAGTCCACTAATACAGCAGTCTTAGCATCAGCAATTAAGCCTTTAATCTCTTCTACGATTGGTTGTTTCAATTCTACTTTTGCCATTAAACTTTACCTCCTTATAGATTAGGTGTACCGCTAAACGACGAATCTTTCTTACACTTTTATCAGTATATAAAGAAAACTCCCGGTCGCCCAGGAGTATCACATTCAAAGATCATTCATCCTCGGTAGGCGTTTTCTTCCTTATGCCATACGGCACCTACTGTCTTAGGCAGTTCACACTATGGCATAATACCATGTCCAAATCACCATGTCAAGTGTTTTTTGATATCAGTATCAAAAAATTTTAATTAACAGAAACTACCTCATAATCTTTTGCTTCTATGACTTCTTTTAATTTCGCATCTTCGATTGGGGCATTTAGTTTCACAACGGCAGTTCCTGCTTCATGGCTTACCACAGCTTCTTCCACTTCGACAAGTGCCTCTAAGGTTTTCTTTACTGTCGCCTCACAATGTCCACACATCATGCCATTGATTTTTATCGTTTTTTCCATAATAATTTCCTCCTGTTTTCTGCTGTCTTCTATTATATCGCAGGAACTTTCCTGCTGACAATCACATTTTATAAAACCCTTCATTTTAGACTTTCTTTTTTTATCCGTTTTTGTATCATAAACAGAAAAGAAATTCAACCTTAATGCATTGCTTACGACACAAAAGCTGGACAAACTCATGGCAAAAGCACCAAACATAGGATTTAACTTCCAGCCAAAGAACGGATACCACACCCCTGCTGCCAAAGGAATTCCTATGACATTATAAAAGAATGCCCAGAATAGATTCTGATGAATATTTCTTAGTGTAGCACGACTTAAACGAATGGCCCCAGGAACATCGGATAATCTGCTTTTCATTAACACAATATCTGCTGCATCAATGGCAATGTCGGTACCGGCTCCAATGGCAATTCCTACATCCGCTCTGGTCAATGCCGGAGCATCATTGATGCCATCCCCCACCATAGCTACTTTTCCTTGTTTTTGCAAGCCTCTTACTACCTGTTCTTTTTCTTCCGGAAGTACCTCAGCAATTACTTCCTTAATTCCTGCTTCCTTCGCAATAGCTGCCGCTGTCCGTTTATTATCTCCCGTCAGCATCACCACATGAATTCCCATGTCTTCCAGTTCCTGCACCGCCTTGGGACTGTCTTCTTTTATGACATCTGCCAAAGCAAACAGACCTAGCAGTGTTTTATCTTTACTGAAAAAGATAGGAGTTTTTCCCTGTTCGGCATATTCTACCGCTTTTTTCTTTACTTCTTCCGATATCTTTGCCTTTGTTTCAATAAAGGATAGATTTCCTCCTGCTACCATGCTGTTTTCCCAGATTCCTGCCAGTCCATTTCCTGCTACTGCCTTAAAATCACAAATATCCTGTTTCGGCACTTTTCTTTCTTCTGCAAGAGACAGAATGGCTTTTGCCAGAGGATGTTCACTTTTTTGTTCCAAGGCATAAGCAATTTGCAGCAATTCTTCTTCCTTAGATTCTTTTGTTACAAAAATATCTGTTACTTTTGGCTCTCCCTTGGTGATGGTACCAGTTTTATCCAACACAACAATGTCTGTTTTTCCTGCCTGTTCCAATACCTCAGCGGTTTTATACATAATTCCGGATTTTGCACCTCTTCCATTACCAACCATAATGGCTACAGGAGTTGCAAGTCCTAACGCGCAAGGACAGCTGATGACCAAAACGGATATCGCTCTTGCAAGAGCGAATCCTGTACTTTCTCCTGCTAACATCCATACCAGGAAAGTAATAACACAAATCACCATGACCGCCGGTACAAAAATACCGGATACTTTATCTGCAATTTTAGCGATGGGAGCTTTGGTGGCTGTGGCATCACTTATCATCTGAATGATTTGTGAAAGTGTGGTACCTTCCCCTACTCTGGTAGCCTGACAACTTAAGAATCCGGATTGATTTATAGTAGCCGCAGATACGGTATCTCCTTCTTTTTTATCCACAGGAATGCTTTCTCCTGTTAATGCAGACTCATCCACTGCACTGATACCTTCTATTACAATTCCATCCACCGGAATACTTTCTCCCGGTTTTACCACAAAAATATCACCTATATTTACTTCTTCGATATTTACCAAAACTTCTTCCCCATCTTTTAAAAGGGTCGCTGTCTTAGGTGCTAAATTCATCAGACTTTTTATGGCATTGGTAGTTTTCCCTTTGGAATGGGATTCTAGCATCTTTCCTAGAGTAATTAAAGTTAAAATCATGGCTGCTGACTCAAAATAAAGTTCATGCAGATACGCCATTGCCTGTTCCGGATGTTCTGTCACATCGACTCCGGTCATAGCGAATAAAGCATAAAGGCTGTATGAAAAAGAAGCACCAGCCCCCAATGCCACCAACGTGTCCATATTCGGCGCCCCATGAAAAAGACTCTTACATCCGCTGATAAAAAACTTTTGATTGATTACCATAATAGCAATGGTAAACAGCAGCTGAAATAAACCTATCGCCATAGGATTGTCATGAAAAAAGTGTGGTGCCGGCCAGTTCCACATCATGTGTCCCATAGAAACATACATCAGTGGGAGCAAAAAGCACAAGGAGATAAGAAACCGCCTTCTCAATACGGGTGTTTCTTTATCTTTTAATAGTTCTTCCTGTCCTTTGGAAGACTGACTGTTTTCTCCTCCTTTTTGCCCTTTTAGTTGTGCCGAATATCCGGCTGCTTCCACCGCCCGGATTACTTCTTCCGAGGACACGTTTCCTTCTATTATCATGGAATTTGTCAACAAATTCACTGAACAGCTTTCTACTTCCGACAATTTTGAAACTGCTTTTTCTACTCTCGTACTGCAGGCAGCACAGCTCATTCCATTTACAATATATTGTTTCATGTTTTCACCCGTGCATTTCGCAAGTTTACTTGCGAAACTGCCCAAATAAATAGGTTGAAAGAGTGGACAATCTGCACTTTTCCTTTCTTTTTATCAATTTCTTTCAACTTTACTTCTTTTTAATGTTCTCATAGAATTTAATATTGCAATGACAGACACTCCCACATCTGCAAAAACTGCTGCCCACATATTTGCAATTCCTAAAGCCCCAAGCAACAACACCACTAATTTTATCCCTAAGGCAAATACAATATTTTGTTTTACAATGCCGATGGTCTTTCTTGAAATTCCAATAATAGAAACAATTTTCCCAATATCATCATCCATCAAAACTACATCTGCGGCTTCAATGGCAGCATCCTGACCCAGACTTCCCATAGCGATTCCCACATCTGCTCTGGTTAGAACCGGGGCATCATTGATACCATCTCCTACGAATGCCAGTTTTTCTTTTTCTCCTAATTGTTCTAATAATTCTTCTACTTTTGATACCTTATCTGCCGGTAATAAATTCGCATGTACCTCATCTATTCCCAGTTCCGAAGCCACAGCCTGTGCAGTTTCTCTTCGGTCTCCGGACAACATAACACATTTTTGAATGCCCTGTTGTTTCATTCCCACAATGGCTTCTTTTACACCTTCTTTCATCTCATCGGATATCGTGATACTTCCCATAAAGGCTCCATCATAGGCCACATAGACAACCGTTCCAAGGCTATTGGTTTCCGTATATGCAATTTTCTTTTGTTTCATTAATTTAGCATTTCCTGCCAACAATTCTTTTCCATCCAAAGTGGCACGAATTCCATGTCCTGCAATCTCTTCTTCTAAAATGATTCTTTCGCGGTCAACGGAATGATTCTTTTGATATTCTTCCAATATGGAATTTGCGATAGGGTGGTTGGAATAGCTTTCTGCATATGCCGCCAGTTCCAGTAGTTCTTCTTCGCTACATTGAACACCAACTACTTTACTTACTTTAAATTCACCTTTGGTTAAGGTTCCTGTTTTATCGAATACAATGGTATGAATCTTGGAAACAGCCTCCAGATAATTGCTTCCTTTTACCATGATACCTTTCCTTGAGGCTGCACCAATTCCACCGAAAAATCCTAACGGTACAGATATTACCAAGGCACAAGGACAGGAAATAACTAAAAAGGTACAAGCTCTTTTTATCCATTCACCCCAATTTTGTCCAAATAACAAAGGTGGAACTACTGCGAGTATCACGGCAAGGACCGTTACTACCGGAGTATAGTATTTTGCAAATCTAGTGATAAAATTTTCGATTTTCGCCTTTTTACTGCTGGCATTTTCAACCAATTCCAAAATTTTAGTAACAGTGGAATCCTCAAACAATTTCGTTACCTGTACTTTAATAATAGAATTTCCATTGACACATCCACTGATGATTTCATCTCCCGGTGAAACCCTTCTTGGAACAGATTCTCCGGTTAAAGCTGCAGTATCAATCATGGATTCTCCTTCTACTACAACACCATCCAAAGGAATTCTCTCCCCTGGTTTTACCACAATCACCCCACCGATTTCAACCTCATCCGGGTCTACCTGAAGCAATTTTCCATCTTCTTCTATGTTGGCGTATTCCGGGCAGATATCCATCATATCTGATATGGATTGTCTTGATTTTCCTACTGCGTATCCCTGGAATAGTTCTCCAATCTGATAGAACAGCATAACTGCTACTGCTTCCAGATAATCCTGTACTCCAAAAGCACCAAAGGTGGCAATCATCATAAGAAAATTTTCATCAAATACCTGTCCTCTTCGAATATTTCTTAAGGCTTTCCAGACAACATCATAGCCAATCAGCAAATAAAGAGTCAGATGCAGTAAAAATAATAACATTTCATTGTCCATCTGTTCCCATATGCCAGTATGTTCTAATACAAAAAAAACTATGAATAGTATGGATGCCAGTATAATTCTCATTCGCATCTTTTTTTGCTTTTTATTCATATCCATCCTCCCAACTTGAAAATAAAAACAGACAAGTCCTCCCTCAATTCTTGAGAACTTGCCACGTTTTCTTATAGAATTATTTTACAGTCTGGTTCTACTTTTGCACATACCTTAACCACTTCCTGCATAATACGGTCAAAGTCTTCCTCTTCTGCTTCAATGGTCATTTTCTGAGTCATAAAGCTGACAGAAGCATCCTTTACACCGTTTATTTTCTTAATTCCTTCTTCCATTTTTGCAGCACAGTTTGCACAGTCTAAATCTTGTAATTTAAATTTTTTCTTCATAATCCATTCTCCTTCTGATTTTATAATTTATTTTTCTACATTTCCTCTATATGTTCCATTCCTTGTGCAATCATGGTTCTTACATGATCGTCTGACAAAGAATAAATCACGGATTTTCCTTCTCTTCTTCCTTTTACCAGTTTTGCCTGTTTTAACACTTTTAACTGGTGTGAAATCGCTGACTGATTCATATCTAAAGTCGAAGCTAAATCACAAACACAAAGCTCTGATTCAAAAAGTACATATAAAATTCGTATTCTGGTAAGGTCTCCAAAGACCTTAAACAATTCTGCCAAATCGTAAAGCTTATCTTCACTGGGCATTTTATCATGAACTGCTTTTACCAACTCTTCATGGGTATCTTTTACTTCACAACATTCTACTTCATCGATATTCATGGTTTCACCTCGCTATCATTTATAAACATATGAATATTTGTTCATGTGTTTATAGTACTACCATTTCATTTTTATGTCAAGAGAAAATTTAACTAAGATATATCCACATATTAGCTGATTGAATTATCTTACATTGGAAAAACTAAAATAAACCGTAATTATTTACGGCTTTCTTCAAAAAAACATAGTGAACTTGGAGGTTGTGATATGGATATGAATCAATTTCATGATAATTTTATGTTAAGCAATGGTCTTCCCATGGGGCTTGCCATGGGAATGGCAATGAATGAAAATGCAATGAACAACTACAGCAAACTGACAGAATACGAAAAAGAAAAACTTCTTGCTGACAGTAAACATGTAAAGAGTAAAGAAGAAATGAACCAGATTATTAAAAATCTGGGCGATGGGTTGTATTAAAAATTTAGAAGCAAAAGAATGGTAATCTTAATAACAAATATGGGCTGTCACACTAATTAAAGTGTACAGCCCATATCAAGTTTGATTTGAAATTATCAATTTACTTTCATAATTTAAGATGTTGAGGGCAAAAGGCATTTTGCCCTATGATACCTCGAATTGCTACACACTTTATGCTTACTTTTCAATCAAATCTTCCATTGTGCAACCCAGAACCTTGGCAAGGCGATACATTGTATCCACACTTGCTTTGTTGATGTTTTTGTTTCGTTGTTCATACATCTGATAACTCTGCTTGAGTATGTTCCGTTACATTTCCCACGGCATCATAGGTGTAGGTTTCGAAAGTTCCTTGGGCATAGTTTTTCTGAACCAGACGGTTCATTTTATCGTATTTCATGGAAATGCTCTGTCCGCTGCGGTCTGTTGCAGTAAGGCAGTTTCCGTTTGCATCGTAGGTACTGGTGGTTACGTTACCACGGGCGTCTACGGTTTTTAAAATGTTTCCGTTATCGTCGTAGGTGTAGACGGTGATATTTCCCATCTTGTCCCTTACGGTTTCGGTTCTTCTGTCAATGTCGTGTTCGTATTCCAGATTTTTTAGTGAAAAAAATCTTTTCTGCAATCATCATTACTTAAACACTCACTGCTTAATTCAATATAATTATTTTTAAAGAATCCTTTTAAAATTCCTCCTCTAGTATAATAATGATGTAGTCAATCAAGACTACCTGGTTAATAAGTTTCTATATAACAGATAACAGAAGAAGGTGTTCATCCTTCATCAGATGTTATCCATAAATAATTATCATGTCTGACGGTTCCTGATAGACACCAGAT
>JAFQBM010000037.1 GCA_017399685.1 Lachnospiraceae bacterium | reverse complement strand
GCACAGGGTGACGATACATGGATGGGCAAGTCTATCGGCGAATCGTTCAATATCCGTGGTGCTTTGACCATTGGTATGGATTACTTCGTAACTGAATCCTTCTTTATGGGTATCCAGGTAGATCCGTTCGCATACACCTACAACCGTTGCACTTACAAGCCTCAGGAAGGTTTGCGTAACTTGGAAGCAGACAGCAATAACTTCAGCTTTATCGCTGCTCCGACACTCAAGGTCGGCTTCAAGTTCTAATGAAGAAATTTCTTCTTCATAAATAATTAAATACGAAACCTCTTCCATCTCACTAAGGGATGCGAAGAGGTTTCTTTTTGTATGGTAATTATTAAATAATAGTGCTACATAAATTAAATTCAATAAATTCCGTATCTTTGCAACATGGGTATTTTAGATAATTAAAAGATTAATTTATGATAGAGGCCAGAAATAAAGAAGAACTGCAAGATTATATAGAGGCGTTGCTCGAGCGTAAAGAAGCAGATGACTTGGAATTCAAAAGCGCGGCAGGTGGTTTTCCCGGAAATTTTTGGGATACTTATTCTGCATTTGCAAATACGGATGGAGGCACAATCATTTTTGGTGTAGTGGAAAAACACGGACAATTCTTTCTTGATAGCCTGACAGATGAACAAATAGAAAAGTATAAAAAGGATTTTTGGAACAATGTAAACAATCGTTCTACTGTTAATTTCAATCTGATGAAGACAGATGATGTTACGGTAGAAGAATATCGCGGACATAAGTTCATGACATTTTATATACCTAGAGCTAAAAGAGACCAACGCCCCATTTATCGAACTACCCAACCATATAATGGAACATTCAAGCGTAATCATGAAGGAGATTATAAATGTACGGAGAAAGAGGTCCAAAGAATGTTTGCAGATGCAGATACTTCATATCCCGTAGATAGCCGTATCCTTACCAATTATACTATGGATGATATTGATGTTGTATCAGTCAGACAATATCGACAACTGTTTAGCCTGGCGAAGCCTGACCATCCTTGGTTAGCCGAAACAGACTTTGAATTGATTCGTAAGCTTGGTGGTTATAGAAAAACAGAAGTACAGGTAAAGAAGGATTCACATTGGCTGGAATGCTAATGTTCGGTAAGAGTTCTTCTATAACGGACAATGAGTGTTGTCCCAATTTTTTTCCTGATTATCAGGAAATTCTAACAGACGATCCGAATGAAAGATGGTCAAACAGAATTTGTCCTGATGGAACATGGGAAGCGAACCTTTTTCAATTTTATAGAATGGTGTTGCCAAGATTGCAAGCTGTTCTTCCCAAACCATTCAAATTGGAGAATAATATCAGAATGGATGAAACGCCTGCCCATGTAGCTGTTCGTGAAGCTTTGATAAATTTATGTATCCATGCTGATTATTCAGAAAATGCTTCCTTAATTGTTCGTCTTCATAAGAACAGAATGTTTTTCTCAAATCCAGGAACAATGCTTGTGTCTAAAGCACAATATTATAGGGGTGGAGAAAGTGTATGCAGGAATAAGGCGTTACAAACTATGTTCATGATGCTGGGTAGTGCTGAAAAGGCAGGTAGTGGTGTAGATAAGATTTTAAAAGGGTGGAAAGAATCAAATTGGCGTTCACCTTTCATCGAAACAAAATGCCAACCAGATAAAGTTGAACTTTCCATGAGTATGAAATCTGTTATGGATGATGCCATAAAGGAAAAATTGATACACTTGTTTGGTGAATCAATTCTCAATATTGACCATAACCGCTTATTGATTCTGAATATAGCCTGTGCAGACGGATTTGTCTCTAATGAAACGGTTCGTTTTGTCTTAAATAAATACAAGTCAGAGATTACGGAATTTCTAAAGAAAATGTGTAAGGAAGGTTTCCTCATATCTGAAGGTTATGGTAGGGGAACTAAATATAGATTACCGAAATTGAATGCTAAGGTAGCAACCTCCGACGCTAAGGTAGCAACCTCCGACGTTAAGGTAGCAACCTCCGACGTTAAGGTAGCAACCTCCGACGCTAAGGTAGCAACCTCCGACGCTAAGGTAGCAACCGAAAATCATAAAAAAAGATTATCCAAGGACGTGCTGCAAAACTTAATAATAAATGTATGTGAAGATTGGAAAACAATGGAAGAAATTTCGTTGGCCACAAACAGAAATTATGGTTATCTTCGTATACGCATTATTCCTGAAATGATAAAGATGAAAAAATTGGAAATGCTTTTCCCCGGAGTTCCGAATCATCCGAATCAAAAATATAAAAGAATATCATAATGAAAAAATCTCTTCTATATCTTATCATGAGATACGAAGAGATTTCTTTTTATGCATTTACATCAATTTCATTCCAAAAACTTACCAATCTATATCTGTAAAAACTGCTTTTTGGGTATTATCCGGGTAGAACAACTATCTGTTTACCCCATCCATACGCTTTCTAAGGCAGGTTGCCCTTTTCTCTTATCTTCTTTCTTGTAAACTTAAATATCTGTAAGACAATGAATTGAAAATGCTTATAGTCTCGGGGGAACTAACCCCCGTCGTGTCCTAAGATTTGTGAGAAAATAATGATTAAATAATTTATTGTCTAATTTAAAATTACGTGTTTTATGAGAAAGAAATTTTTCGCTATGTATGCACTCGTTGGTGCATTGGTAGCAAGCCCGGTTTTCACATCATGTATTGAT
>JAFQBM010000036.1 GCA_017399685.1 Lachnospiraceae bacterium | reverse complement strand
TCTAATTTCCATCCATAAGTTTCCTTTCATTTGTATTCACTCCTATAATGTTTTTATAAGAGTGTATCACATCCTAAGATGCATCGAAAAACTTACAAAATTTAAACGCCTTTTTCTTACATTTTAACATCGTCATTGACAGCCAATGTGAGAATGTAAAAGTTATCATTTTCTACTTTCAAATCCCTTACTTCAAGTCGCTTACCGCCTACCTTGTAATAAGAGCCATTGAACTCCACTACGTTGTTATAAAATGCAGGCTCCGTTGTAATTTCTTTCACTCCGGTTGTAAACACCTGACTGATTGTTTTCATTCCGGACCAGCCATGATCCACGCCGATTACTTCAATATGTTTATCCATCTTCTTTTTCCTCCATTTCAAAATCAGTATTCTGTGTCTCCTTTCCCTTTTGTCCCAGCAGCTTTTTCATACATGGAAAACAATATCTTTCTGACTGTCTGTACGGACACCCTGCACACATATTTTCCTGTTCCTGCTCTGCAACTATGGGGTTTGAAGCTTTTTTTACACATTTCTTTGCTATGCACTGGCTGCTGTTTCCATAGAAGAATCTGCATTTCATACAGCTTTTTAAATCTCTTTCCAGCTTTGCCTCTGCTATAACAGCATCCGCAGGTTTTGGATATTTCTGTATTTTTATGTTAATTCCCACAGGCGTCACCCACCCCCTCTATCGGCGGTGAGCCTCTGTATTTCTTCTAATCTTCTGTCTGCTTTTCCTTCCGCTTTTACAAGTGGAAAATAGAACATCCATAACAATGCAACTGCAATACCTACTCCTATCATCTTCCACCACCCCGTTTCTGTTCAGATTTTTTTCGCTGATCCTCCTCCATTTTTCTGACATACTCTTTAATATCTATCAAATCGTCTAAGTCATAGATTTTGGAACACATTGCTCTCTCAACATTCTCCAGGGTACACTCACCATACTCTATTAATGCAGCTATTACCTTTGCCTTAATTTCTTCCTGTACGGAATCCGGCATGGCTGCTATATAATGTGGCGGTAGTTTTGTAACTTCTGTCTGAACCTCCTTTTTGCACTCATAACTTCTTTCAAAGTCATTGATAAACTTTTCTTTTATCAAGATTGCTCTTGTTTTGTTTTCCTCACTGGCTAACTCCACCAGCTCGACCACGAACTGAATTAACTCTCGCTTTGTCATTGCCAAACCTCCTTTTTCGTACAAAAAAAGCAGGACTAAATTAGCAATGAACCAGACGAAAAAAACTTTCGCCTGCAAGAGCTAATTTAGTCCTACCTAAATCATAATTATTTTAATAGAAGCCAAACGGACAGTCTTGTATCCGTCAGACCTTTTCTTATAATGCGTCAAAAAACTTGTTCACCTCCAAAACCTGCGATATAGATTTCCGTCGAAACCTCTGACGCACCGCCGGCATTGATGAGATATTTGATATAATAAACAGCGCTGCCCTTATCAATATCTTGCTTCGTTGCAATTTTGAGAAAGGACTAAATCAGCTCAAACCATCGTATTTACTGGGTTTGTTCTAACTTTAGTCTTATTTTACCGTAACCATCACCTATTCTGCATCCGGTCCAAAAGAGTATTTCAAAAATAAGATAATATCTTGTTCCAGGTTCCATGGTCTGAATAAATTTCCGATATTCATCTACAGTCCAGAAATTCAAACTTCTGCTATCCGAATTTCCCATTCGTTTCACTTTTTTGCATGGATTTACATGCAAATCATAGATACGAGAAGCATGTGTAAACAAACTTGTTAGCTGATTTTGTATCATTCGTAGATAGGCTTCTGAAAAACCTTTCGTCTGCATTTCATTCTGCCATTGGATAATCTGTGCTGCTGTTATTTCACTCATCATTTGGTTCCCGAAATACGGAATGATATGCTGTTCCATCATGTACCGCTTATTCTTCATGGTACGTTCCTTCAGCTCATTTTGCTTATCCTCAAAATATACTTCCATGAATTCACTTAATTTCATGTCCATGCTTCTACTGCTGTTTAGCTTCTTCTGACGCTCATATTCAAGAGCTTCTCTTTTGGTTTCAAAACCTCTTTTTCTTCGTTTTTTTTTTTCGCCCTTGGCATTTGTTTCAAACCATTGGGCTGTCCATTTCTTCGTGTCTTTCTCTTTATACGCCATACTATTCTCCTTTCCTAGCCCACTGACAATTCATAGCCATACATCTTTTTTGCCCAATATGCCCTTGGAATTCTTCCAGCCATTGTGATGTATTCTTGTGAAGCCAATTCTTTGTTCATGTTCTTTACCAGCTTATACGCATGGGACTTAGAACAATTTAATTCCTTCGCCACATCATCTGCACTCATCATATATTGATAATTCGCCATATATTCGTCCTCCTTCTTTCTTTTAGAAACCTATTACAACTATTGTATTTATTCGTTGTACGTTTTTCGTAAATTCATATTAGCACCATCTATTTACTTTGTCAATACTTCGTATGATATTTTTTACGCATTTCGTAAATCCCTATATTTTATAATTTTTCCTTTTATGTTTTTCATAAATGTGCTATTATGATTATTAGATTTATGTTTTTCGTAATTTAACAGTATATGAAAGCAGGAGGTTACCCATGGGTGATGGAAAGAAATTAAAAGAAATTCTTGATAGTAAAGGAACAAATGTCCGCCAGATTGCAAAAGCAACAGGAATAAGTGCTACAACATTGTATTCGATTATACAAAAGGATTCTAATATTCGATTTGACTTTGCTCTGCGACTTGCAAATGAATTGGATATAGATGTGAATGAAATTTGCTCTGCCAGCCCTTTTTCCGGTGCTATTACAGAGGAAGAAATTTATCCAACGCTTCCGTATGGATTGAATGGTGCGTTAGATGGAAACCGGGTAAAAACATATTTGAAAAATTCTATGTATCCACTTATGTATCTTTTCGGGAAAAATAGTATGCCGGATGTAGATAATCTGCTTACTTCTTTTTATCAGTTGGATGATGAAGCACGAAAAGAAATAGTTGAAACAATTCGTTTCAAGTTACAGTATCATAAAGACCCGGAACGGGCTGAAGATATTAAACAGATTAAGGGATGGTAATTTCATGCCATAAATGCTATCATTATAGTATTATAGATATACGGTACAAGGAGATAAGATATATGACAAACAATAAATCTTTTCTAACTTATAATCAACAAATGAAAAAACTTCGCACAGATATAGGAATTAATTGCAACGGAACTCCGCACAAAATATCTTTGGTACGCTCCGGCTATTTTAATATGATTAACGGTTATAAAATGCCTTTCACTTGTGGTACTGATGCTAACGGAAATCATACCTATTTTCCAAATACAAGCTTAAGCCAAATTAACAGCCTAAAAAAATTCGATGAGTCACTAAGGCTATTTTTACTTAAATATATTACACAAGTCGAAGAAGAAGTAAGAACCCTAACTGGTTACAAATTTGATCAATGTAATGACAATGGGAAAATACCTTGGTATGAAACAAGTGCATATTCATCCAACGTCACTTTACAATCTAAAATGAGTACCATTTCATCTGCATATTCTGAGTTAAGTAAAAGCAAATCAGAGTATGTGCAATTTTATATGAATAATCATGAGCAGATTCCGACATGGATTATGATAAAAGTTGTGAATTTTTCCACTTTTATTGATGTTCTTCGTAATAGCAAGACAACTGTAACCCATGCTATTTGCAAATTATATTCTATGTATGATAACAACGATTTGCCCAATGTTAAACTATTAATTGGTAGTTTACATTGGTTGCGAAGAGTTCGAAACGCTTGTGCGCATAATGAACGTGTTTATTGCATTCACCAAACACAAGCACGTAATAACTCTGCAAGTGGACGGATTTTAGATCCTTATTATGCACAGCTTCCTACATCATACAGTAGATGTACTGAAAAAAATATTTTCGATATTCTTGTTTACTTTAAATATTTTCTTCCAAAAGAAGAATTTACACCATTGATTATAGAATTAAAAAATATGTTAATAGAATTGCAAAGCACTTTACAACCTAATGCTTTTGATAATGTCAGAGGTCAAATGGGAATAAAAAATTTGAATGTTCTTGATACGTTAATTTCTTTACCAAAATCAAAAATTGAGTACCATAAATTCGATACTTTATAACTTACTTTTTTCAAAAATTTGCTATAAACTCTTGTCATAATTTCTTAAATGTGGTAATATACTAACACAGAGATAGCCATATTGATTATGGCTGAAAAACACTCATGCACATATGTGTATGGGTGTTTTTTACTTTGCAAAATTATACTCGAAATTTCATTCTTGGCACCGTTTTGGCACCGCTAGCTCTATTTTTCATCATTCATTATATCTTTCTCATGACACAAAAAGGGCTTCCCGATTTCTCGGAAAGCCCTATAAAATCTAGCTTATCGTAGACACTATCAAAGATTACTCAATGATAGTAGCAACTCTACCTGAACCTACAGTACGTCCACCTTCACGGATAGCAAAGCTTAAACCTTGTTCCATAGCGATTGGGTGAATTAATTCGATAGTCATTTCTACGTTATCACCAGGCATACACATTTCAGTTCCTTCTGGTAAGTTACAAACACCAGTTACGTCAGTTGTTCTGAAGTAGAACTGTGGTCTATAGTTGTTGAAGAATGGAGTATGACGTCCACCTTCGTCTTTAGTTAATACGTAAACCTGTGCAGTAAATTTCTTATGGCAAGTTACTGAACCTGGTTTAGTTAAACATTGTCCTCTTTCGATTTCTGTTCTTTGAACACCACGAAGTAAAGCACCGATGTTATCACCAGCTTGAGCTTCATCAAGAAGCTTTCTGAACATTTCGATACCAGTTACAACAACCTTACGAGTTTCTTCCTTGATACCAACGATTTCAACTTCGTCAGATACATGAAGAACACCACGTTCTACTCTACCAGTTGCAACAGTACCACGTCCAGTGATAGAGAATACGTCTTCTACTGGCATTAAGAATGGTTGGTCAGTTGCTCTTTGAGGATCTGGAATATGAGCATCTACAGTAGCCATTAATTCCATAATCTTATCGCCCCATTCTCCATTTGGATCTTCAAGAGCCTTTAAAGCAGAACCTTTGATGATTGGACAATCAGTGAAATCATATTCTTCTAATTGTTCAGTGATTTCCATTTCTACTAATTCTAATAATTCAGCATCGTCAACCATATCACACTTGTTCATGAAAACAACGATGTAAGGTACACCTACCTGACGAGATAATAAGATGTGTTCCTTAGTCTGAGCCATAACACCATCAGTTGCAGCTACAACAAGGATAGCACCATCCATCTGAGCAGCACCAGT
>JAFQBM010000035.1 GCA_017399685.1 Lachnospiraceae bacterium | reverse complement strand
CCCGTTTCTTTTAGTTCAATTGCCCAATTATAAAAATCAGACTTTTCATAACTATTTATCCAGTGATTTAAAACAAATCTTGTATCTTCTACACTGGAATGTGTAGGCCATGTAAGAAATTTCGTAACTTCATCTTCTGATGCCCAGTTTTCATACATTGCCTTTGCATCCTCTATTACAAATCTTCGTAATATTAATCTTTCTGTTTCTAGTTTTACGGTTCCTTTATGATTCATACTCGTCTACCTCCAATTCTATACACTTCCACTTCTCACCAAAAATGTGATAGTATTCGTCCTGTTCTAAACTAATTGCTTTAAAACCTGCTGCCTTATAACAATAATATGCGGATGGATTATTTTCAAAAACCCCAAGGGTTACCTTGCTAACCTTTAATATATCAAAGGCAAATTTCAGTGCAAGCTCTAACATCTTTTTTCCATATCCTTTTCCACGCTTCTTATCATCTACGATAACAAAACCGAATCTTAAAATTTTCTTTTCTTTATCTGTAAATCTCATAGTCAAATGTCCTACTACTCCACTTTCATCAAATGCAGTCATAGGATAAAAATCATCCGGTTCTATACCGTCTCCATTACAATTCATGTACTTCTGATTCATATCATCCTCTGTAATAGGAAATGACTCATATCGGTCTGCACTCCATTTTCTAAAAGCCATTTCATCACAAATCCAGCTTACTATTGTTTTTGCGTCACAATTTTTATAGGGACGTAATCTTAAGCTATCAGCCTTATTTTCCGCTTTCTTAAGGCTCTTTTCCATCATCTCATAAACCTGTATTACACCACCTGCACATTCCCAGATACCATGATCTACCGTTTTATATCCCAGGTTATAATACAATTTACATGCCGGCAACGAGGCATCGATTTTAACCTTGTCATATCGTTTTCCGATTTCCCCTTCTAACTGCTGCATGATATAAGTCCCAAAACCTTTTCCCTGAAACTCCGGCAATACGTACACTCTTAAAATATGATTTCCTTTCATGGTGCCGGTTCCTATTGGTTTGTTATTTTCCAAAAGAATATATGTATTTCCATTTTCAATGTCTTCTACAATATTCTCTTTATTATGAAATTCACAGAACATATCTGCTATTTCCGGAAGATAATACTTCGGATATATCCTCTTAATGGTATCCTGTACTATTTCGAATATGTCCTTTGCATCTTCTAACTTTGCTAATCTGTATTCCATAACATTTCCTCCCATAACCAAAAAACACCACCAAACAATATTTCTATTGCCTGATGGTATACCTATATATTGCAAATCTGGTTCAATTTGAAGCTTCATCCCAAGCTAAGTATTTATATACTTTATATGAGATAATTAGAATTTCGCAATACCGTAACATTTCCATCAACAATAGACCCCTGATTGACATAATACACGGACCCGACTGAATACATATGTTGTTGTAAAAATCTGTTTAGGTTCTGCATTGCGATCATTCCTTTCTTTTGTTTCTTTTGTTTCTTTTATTTCTTTTATTTTTTTTTATTTCTTATATCGATATAATTGGAATTGATTATACTTGTTATGCAAGGGGATGTCAAGAAAATTTTTCTAATTTCTTCTTCACATTTCCCCTTTGCTCTTTTGTATTTTCCCTATTTTTTTCTTTAATTAGGAGTTTTTCAATTTCTTCTTTGGTATTTTTCTAGTTTCTTTTTTGAAACCGTATACGTCTTTGCTCTAACTCATCCTGCAGTCTCCTCTTATCCGAAATCCGTTCAAGTACCCGATATGCTTACCATCATTATTATGGGATTCATCACCTACCAAATACCAATTAACGCCAACACTTATTCCGGAATTTTCTATGCATCTAAGCATTCCTAACTTTCCAAAATCACCTACATCCCCAGCATACCTATCTTGCATATAATGCCTCCTAGTTCATTTCTTTAAGAATAATCCCGTTAGCATTTTTAACATATCACTAAAAAGGGTGTATGCAAATGCTGTTCATTTATATTATGATACCGTTATATTATAACGTATCTATAATACCTTCTCTTCCCACTCTATTTCTTTGAATCCCGTAAGTACCATATCTCCCTCCACAATAAGCGGGCGTTTTACAAGCATTCCATTCGTAGCAAGAAGTTTTAACTGCTCCTCCTCACTCATGGCAGGCAGCTTGTCCTTAAGCTGCATTTCCTTATAAATCAGACCACTTGTATTGAAAAATTTCTTAAGTGGCAGACCACTTTTCTCGTACCACTCCTTTAATTCGTCATAGGTCGGATTATCCTCCACGATATGACGGTCAATATATGTTACATTATGTGCATCCAACCATTTTTTAGCCTTCCTACAGGTGGAACACTTTGGATATTCAATAAATAACATATGCCTCCTCCTTATCCTATTCCTATTACCTGGCTCATTTCGTGCCATTCTTCGCCACCCCAGGTAGAATCTGAAATTCCGTGATCTGTAAATCCCAACTTTCGATACATCTTTACCTTTGATTTTAAACAGGTAAGTATGACCCTTCTTCTGTCCTTCTCCCGTTCCCGTCTTAAATACTGAAATACAAGTTCTCTGGCAAGTCCCTGTCTGCGATATTCCGGCAACACATCAAGACCTAACAGCATAATATTCTTTCCCTCCGGATTGTGTAAATCCGCATTTACGAAAAATTCATCTCTAAAAGAATACTCATCGGTAGAAAGTCCATTTAGAAAACCAGCAAGCTTTCCTGTCTCCCTATCTACCGCCACAAGAAATAACTCTGTCGCCACTGCAATTCGTTCTTTCATGTTTTTCTCTGAACATGCCTCGTTTGGTGGAAAACAAATCTGTTCAATGGCTACAGCCTGCTCTGCCTCTTCAGGTCTTATATTACGAAATTCAAATTTTTCGAGAATATCTTTATCCGAAATGTGATACTCAGCCAGCAATTCTCTTGCCTTAACTTTTCCCTCTTCGGATAAATATACACATTTGCTTTTCTTTGGTTGGTAAATCAAATCTTTCTTTTCCAACTCATTTAAAGCATCAAAGTCGTAACCCTTCCAACTTGTTTCCATATATCTGCAAAACTCGTTATCATCTTGAAATCTTGTAAGATACATAAGCATTAAAGACAATTCCTCAATTGCCTGTTCTCTTGTTTTTTTGTCCATATTCCTCACCTGTAATCCTTGTACATTTTCCATACAAGGCCTTCTCCTTTATTAAGATTTTTTCTTCTACAGACATTTGTTCCTATTTATCCCGACATTCACATGAGCATTTTGATTATCTACGAATTTCTTATAAAAGAAACATTAGAAGCCTTCTCCATCTTTTTCTACCTACTCACCGTATATGCCAAGTACTTTTATGTCATTATCAACTCTTATTTTATCAAGGGTTTTAAGTATAATATCAATGCTTTCATACAGACCATCTATCTCAATGTAAAAATTATAAGTTCCTATCCCCTGCTTCGTAGGTCTTGATATAATTGATATCAGATTGATTTTGTTCTCATAAAAATCCCTAAGGATTTCAAAAAGAATGCCAGGTCTGTCTATTTTGGGCATAATGTAAACTGGTATACGGACTCTTTCAGCATCACCCTTATAGTTCATACGCTGCTTTGCAGAATTTACCTCTGTACTATCACATTTTCCACGCTTAAATATGACAAACCTTGTATAATTATTGTCTGCATCTGTTACATGATCTATTACAAACCTTTTCGTTTCGGTATCAGCTATGTGCTTTGGTACAACTGCCGCCTCACCAGGATTGTTTTCTATGCGATAATAGGACTCCATATTGCTCTCGGTGGTGCAAATGGAAACCTCATTAAGACTGTCAATAAATTGTCTGCACTGACCATGGGCCTTGAACTGGACATAAAGCTTGTTTATATCATCCTTGCTCTTTACATTTCCTACAAGTGAAAATTGTACCTCTACCAGATTTTCATCTAATATACACACATTTTTCTCAAGAATTAAATCCAACGTCCTCATGACATAGCCATCCAAAGTATTTTCTATCGGTACAATACCTATATCGCATGTATTTGCAGAAACTTCATCCTCATCAACTGCACGAAACACATCATCTATCGTAGGAAAATAAACAGGTTCCAGCGGAACAGCGTCTGCACTTTGTTGTTTATAATACTTTTCATATTCAAGATAAGCTTTATCGCTGAAGGTTCCTTTTGGTCCTAACACTGCAATCTTCATATCACTGTCCTCTTTCCGGTCAAATCATCTAAATCCAGTCGTAATTACCACCAGTGATTGCAAGGCTTAAAAGTGTATCCATTTTCTCCACATCCTCACCCTCAAGAACCTCTATCAACTTTGCTGTATCCTTAAACTCTGTCATATCCTCATCCGGACCCATTTCCATATCGATTTCCTCAGCACAATATGTGCAATCTATGGTATTCATCGTTTGTAGGGACAAAAATTTAACACCACATCTTTCACATTGATAATATCCACATTTTTTAGTACCTTCCGGAACGTAATACATACTAATCATCTCCTTTTGTATGTTCTAATTCATTTTATTTTGTTATATACATTCGTAATCTGTTTCATATCAGTAAATACAACTTTACTTTTGATATCCGAATCTTCCATTTTCATATATATCAATATACACCAAAATAAAGGTGTGTGCAAGCAAGTGATTCTTTACACAAATCTTTATTTTAAGTATAATAAAACAATCTCCAATTACTTCTATATCTCCCTGACTTCGTTTTTTTGTTCCTTTCATAAAAAAATTTTTATAATTTTAAAAAAATGAACCTTTTGTGCTTCACGATTGTATATGTTAAAGGAGGTTATCAATATGACTGCTAGTATTGTTGTTTTTCCTATTTTATTTATTACCCTTATCATCCCTGTTATCGTTGGCGTTTACGTTCATCGTGATGCCAAGAAACGAAACATGAATGCTACACTGTGGACTTTGGATGCAGTTCTTGCCCCATCACTGATTGGCTTCATCATATACCTGCTTATTCGAGGCAGTTATTCGAATCTGAAATGCCCGAAATGTAATACTTCTATTACAGAGCAATATGTCATCTGTCCGAAGTGCGGAGTAAAACTTAAGCCCTCCTGCCCTAACTGTGCAACACCGGTAGAAACAGACTGGAACCATTGTCCAAAATGCACCGAACCGCTCCCTGAGCAGTATGAAGACATTACAGCACCGTACTATCCCAAAGATACTTCCTTAGGGAAAATATTAGCTGTTGTGATTATAATTCCGCTTTTGCTCATAATAACATTAATTTTTCTATGCACTACAATGTTACAAGATGGAGCTTCTTCTACAATGGGTGAAATGTCACTGGAAGAACTGTATGAAGTACAAGATAACCCGGAAGTTAAAAACTGGATTGAGTCCTTAGAGGCTGAGCCTGGTAAAGCATATGCCCTACAATATGCATACACTGACAAAGATGGAACGAAACACTCTTATTACCTGCTTTATGTTCCAGAAGCCGCAAGTTCTTCCGGAGTAAGTGTGGCATATAACGGTTTCTTTAAGGAAAGTCTGTTGGTAGAATTTAGTAGCGGTGAACCGGCAGATAAGTTAGTTTACTGTATCCAGGCAGACTCTGAAAAAGAGCTGGAACTGGAAGTATATTGCGACAATGTGAAACTTGAATGTGAAGTGACGGAAGTTAGTTTCAACCCTACCAAATTTCTGATGGAACCTATGGAAGAGGAGTTAGAGGAAGAAAGTTTGGATATAGAAGAATAAAATTACAAATGCGACCTCATGTATAACGTTTTACATGGGGCGTATTTTTTTATGAACAATTGTTATAAGTCACTACATTTCTTGTGTTATTTTTACCTAATGTGAAAGCACCTTCCGGCTTTCTCTGTGACAGTTATCACACTCCCATATTTACAATTGTATTACTTTCAATGACAGCTCCCAAAAACATCAGCAACAATCCACACGCAAAAACAGCCACTTCTATTTTTTTACATCTTAAATCTTTCACTTTTCGAGTAGTCGTTACTTTGCCCTCTGTCATAACCAAAGCCTTACCTGCCAATGAACAGGTTATCAATACTTGCCCCATCATTTCCACTAATCCTGCGTATTTTGTAACATAAAAAAGAGAAACTAACCGTTCTAAAAGTGGCACATTAACAGTGGCATCCGTAAAAGAACCGGTACCTAACGTAATTGCAGCTAAAACGATACCTACCACAAAGCAACTATAACCATATGACACATACACCCCATCCTTTTTCTTCGCAAACAAACTACCAAAAATAATGGCGAAAACAGATATCGAATTATAAAGAAATATCTGCATCGCACCAACAAAAATATTTTTCGAAGTTTCAAAATCAGTTGTGCTGTTCTTGTTTCGTAAAAAACCTTCCGGTAATAAGTAGTAACTAATTATTGTTACCCCTAAAAATAAGAAACAAAATATACACACCAAAGTTACTATTCTAACCCCAATGTTATCATCAAAAAGCTTTTTTCTTATAAATTTTACCATGTATTTCATCCTTTAAATTCCAATCCTCAAGTTAGCAACCCCCATTTCAACCGGGGGATATAAATATTATTCATTATGATGCAGCTACTACATCTCTTTATCAAATTTTTTACGATAATATATTCCACATCCTATCACTAACAAATATGCAACATTTAACATCAATATTGCAGACAGACCAATTCCCATTAATCCAAATGAAATTTGCAATGCAGCAAAAATAAAAACCATCATATCATAAGCTTTTGCCTTTGCTTTGTTACTAATCGCAACGTTACGTTCATCATTGTTCTCAATAGAAATTTGTTTTGCTAATTCAGGGGCTGCTTTTTCAGCCTTCCTGGTGCAAATTTCTCCCACACCATAACCAAAGATAACACACCCCAGCCCTATACAAATATATGGCAATGTAGCCATGATACCCTCTGAAACATCTGTCATCTTTGTCAGGCATAAACCTGACACAAGCAACAATGCTCCCACAATTGTTATCACATATTCTATATGATTTCTTTTCATTTCTTACATCTCCTCATAAATAAAAATATCTTCTATGCTCACATCGAAATAACGAGCAAGTTTGAAAGCAAGTATAATGGATGGATTATATCTTCCATTTTCCAAAGAACTTATCGTTTGTCTTGATACTTCCATCGCTGCAGCTAAATCCTCCTGCTTAACACCTCTTTCTTTTCGCAATTCTTCAAGTCGATTTTTCACAGCATTCTCCCTTCCATGTAAAGTTCACTTTCCATGAAGAGAATATCAAAAAAAAGTCCTTATGTCAAGTATACTTTCCATAAGAACTTAGTATTTTTTCTTTATCAAAGTCTCACTTTGAATTCATCTCACAACGATGTTGCCAATGAATCCCTATATGCCCTATCCCCAAAATAACACACACAATCAGCATCCATACTACTTTTCCATAAATACCAAGCAAAAAGAAAGCCATGACCGGTAATGTTGCTCCGGCAACCGGAACTCCTAAAAATCCACTGTAAAAATCATCCAATCTTCGCCCACTCTTAAAGTACCGCACCCACCATACCTCATACATTATCATCAAAATAAACGCAGCCACAAGCCACAACGACCACATGGACCATTCTCGTAAATTAAAATCTGAAAACACAAGAGCACAGCACGTAGTAAGCATTTCCCCTACCCGCTCGAAAATAGCCAGAATTCTATTTTCATTTTCCGCAGTATAACCTTTGGGCTGATTCTTCGTCCATATCAAATTAGGAACCATTAACATAATCAAAAACAGTAACCCAATATAGGAAAAACCCAAAGTTCCAAGCATACTCTCTCACTCCTTCTCTAACATTGCTTTCGCTTCCTTACACCATTCCAAATAAGCACGATATGTTTTAATTCCAAACTCTACCGTAAGCAGATAATATTTGTGTGTATCATCCATTTCAATATGATTCTTAAGCGTATCTGCTGCCCCTATAAGATAAGGCAACTCGCTCTTAATCTTCTCCTCAAATGCATCTATGTGAGATATGGCTTGTAACACCCCGGCTTCATTACCAAAAAATAATTTAAGCAGTGTTTCATAACGCAACTCATCTTTTTCCACAGGAATCCGAAGCCATTCCTTTAAATAACTTCTTCCCTCTTCTGTAATAGAATATATTATTTTCCTTCGATTATTTTCTGCTCCATCCCGTTTACCGGCTAATCCACGTTTTACCAGGTCGCTAAGTGCTGGATATATACTGCCATAACTTGCTCCCCAAAAATACTTTAAAAAAGTATCCATTCGTTTTTTTATTTCATATCCTGTCAAATCTTCATGGCTTAGTAATCCCAAAATCACACAGTCAATCTTCTTTTCTATTGCCATTGCTTTTCCTCCATGTATCAGTTTGATATATATAAATATATATCAAACTGATACATTCGTCAAGTATACTCGGTACAACTCCCACAATTCTCATAAAATAATTTTACTTTTTTATACCCGAAAACTTTGTAAGTGCAGTAAGAACTGATGTTTTTCCACAATTATTCTTTCCAACTTAAAGCACAATGCATAAAGGGAAAAATTCCACCTACCATCAACCGTAGAACTTCTCCCTTGCAAAACATATTTAATCCTCATAATGTCCTTTACATGACGCTATAATAACCGCTCCATCTTTTTCTTTATACACTATTCTATTGACTTCATCAATCCGTCTGCTCCACCAACCGCTCAAATTGTTTTTTAGTGGCTCTGGTTTTCCAATACCTTCGTAACAATCCCTTTGTATATCCTTAATAAGCATATTAATTCTTTTCAAAGTTTTCTTATCCTGTGTCTGCCATTCAAGATACTCTTCCCAAGCTCGTTCATCCCAAAGTATCTTCATATATTAATCCTCAATCAGTTCGTGCTCAGCAAGAACAGCTTTTCCCGATTCAATATCCTCTACTACCTTTTTCAAATAGGTCATATTACTTTCCGAATAAAAAGGATCTACAGATACTTCAAACGGAATTCTTTTTTCTCTAGTCATTTTTTTTGCGAATATGGTAAATGCAGTTGTCATGCTTAATCCTAAATCTTTACATGTTTCTTCCATGTTTTTCTTTAACTCTTCATCCATACGAAAGTTAATCATTGCCTGTGCCATAATCATCCCTCCTTTTCTTTACTTTAATTTTACCATGTCTATTATTGTTTGTAAAGCATTTGTCATACTTTTGCTTTACAATATTATATTCAAAAATTGCAGTTCTATTCATTATCAGAACAATAAATGAGCAGATATTGCACCAACATACAACATCTGCTCATTGAATTTCTCCATTAAATTTATACCCTACACCCCATACCGTTAGAATGTAGATAGGTCTTGCTGGTATTATTTCCAGCTCTTTGAATTGTAATAATTCTGTTTGGTTTTCTTTGTTATGTAAATGGTTGATTTGGTATCCACTTTCGGTTAATAAATCAACCAACTTTTCGTATCATTCTTTATCATAATCGTCCATTGTGAAGTCTATCCCACTATTTTCAAGATACTCCTGCGCCTATGCTAACATATTGTTTGTTCCATTTTCGCTTGATCCGCTAAATCTTCGACCTATATCCATCGTCTGTCCACCCAGATCAAAAAAACTTCCACCGGCAAGGCTTTTATTCGGTCAAACATTGCATCCCTTCGCTTTAAAATTTCTTGTCTTTCCTTTTCTAAAAAAGAATTGCATCCTCATTTTTCATGGCAACTTCTTTTTCTTCTTAGAAGCAATATGTTTATTTATTCTTCTTCCATCACCACAATAAAATCATCTGGTAAAATAGCTTTCATACTACCATTTTGATAATCTTTAACGTTTCTGGTTACAATATAATCCATATCTTTTCTTGATGCTACCTTTTCCACCACTGCATCCTCATAATCTGTAATCGGTGACGCAATGGCTTCCACACAGTCAGTTCCAGTCACTTCCAATATTCCCATAAGGGAATACAATTTCCCCATAACCTGTTTTGCAGCCTGTGTATCATGCAAATGCTTTCTGATGATATAGTATATATCTGTCGCAGAGCTTGCAGTAATGTACATATCCACGATATGATTTGCTCCAAGAAGAAATATCTTTTCAACACTTACATTCCATGGTTCTCTTCCCGTAAGTGCATCAATGACAACATTTGTATCTACAAGAATCTTCATCTATTTTGCACCTAACCTCTCTGCCTTTGCTTCTTCTAAATCAACATCCTTTGGTAAAATACCAAACAATGATTTTGCTGTTTCCACCCTGTCCTGATATGGATTGGTCAGCTTCGCAATAATCTTTCCATTCTTTGTAATAAATATATCTTCTGTTGCGGATAACATCAAATATTTACCCAAATTGTTTTTTAATTCAGTTGCAGTAATTGACATAGAATCACATCCTTTCTTCGTACTATTATTATACTCTAATCGTACGATTTTATCAATAATTTTAGCTAAAAAGAAATTCTGTATTTTAAAGAACTCCAGCCACTAAGACCAGAGTTCCCCTTTTCCCTTACTTCCCATTGTTATAAAATTCTTCAAATACCTTTTCGCAATCCTCAATGTTAAAATTAATCTTCTGCATCTTCTTCTGACAAGTTTTCCTCTTCCTTGATAGTGGTATCATTGTCACTTTCTTCTTTAGCAGCAAGTTTATCTTCCACTTCTGCAACAATGCCTTTCCTTTTTAAAATTGGCTTATAATAATTTTGCAAGAGTGTTGCAATTCTTCAATGTTCTTTTCTTTGTTGTGTAATACCATCTGTTAAGTGATTTACGCATATTCTTTTCATCTATTGTAAGTGTTTTTTCTGTTTCTCTCTATTTTGGTGCTAAACTTTTATTATCCATTTCATAAAGACTATCAGCTTCATAGTATTCTAACATTTCTTCATATATCTCTCTACTTTGTTTCTCATCTCCCCACGACAAAGGATCGTCCGCATAGCATAGTATCAAAAACGGTTGCATATCTTGCAAATTCCCCGGTAATTTTTCCCACAACGAATACATGGCGTTCCCAAATCTCCGAATATCCATAGACGCATAAATTGGTTTTAATAATCCAAACAACACTCTTCCAAATTTATCAAAATCCATAGAATTATAATTTAGATGTGTCTGAATATATATTATCGTTTCTTTTCTGTTTCTGTTCAAAAACTCTAAATCCAACAAATCTTCATCTGTTGGATTTTGCAGAAATAATTCATTTAGTTTTTCCTCATATATCTCTTCAGAAATCAAATCCATTCCAAGTAAATACGCATATGCCAATAACTCTTCCATAACCTCTCCTGCTTCTTATTCACTATATTCTATACAGAGCTACACTTTCTCCATCATCACAGTAAGCAATCATCCAGTCAAACTCCGGTGAAACAATATAAAAGTCTTCTAATAAACCGTCTGTTTCTCCTAACACATCCAATATTTCTTTTATAAATCCTTCATACACCCAGCCTTGTGATAAAATCATATAAAGCTTTGTATCTTCTTTTTCTTCGATTAATTCTCCTAACTGATGCAAAAAATATTTCCAATCTCCACCTACACAAATATTGTCGCCCTTATACAAGGAATCTCGAAAATGTAACCAACAATATGCCAATTCAATTTGTGGATACTTCTCATAATTCATATAGGTATAGTAAAAACGTTTGACTACCTCTTCATACTTAAGCTTGGAATATTCTCCAAATCTTTTTCTATCTATATGCTCCTCTTTAATTATTTCCTCTATTTCATCACGAATCCAATATTTTAAAGGCTTATTTTTCAGACTCTTGCGCCATTCTGTATTCTTCCAATCACTCACAATAATTTGCTCCTATACAAAATTAATTTACCCTTCATCAAATAGCCAATATCCCAGCTGATTAAAGCCTTTATTGATATCATCCCACCACATTCTAAATTCACATGCATCGCTTGTATCCACTTCGTCTGGAAATTTCTTTTTAAAGATGATTTCATCCTTGCCTACATACAACCTAATATATGGCTCTGTAAAATTAAAACATTTATCCCCGGCGTATTTATTCTTGGTACGTTTCTTTAACAATATAGCCATTATAGTGCTCTTGTAATGTTTATCCCACCAAAGCTCAGCACTTTTCTTTATATCTATCTTTTCAAGTCAGCAACCACCAGTTCAACTGGTGGTTTGTTATTAGCCCTAAAAAGGGCTTTCTTACTGCTCGCCCAAAAGGGCGATATCGCAAGCACTATCACTGGTCCGCTAAAAAGCGGTACCTCTTGTATCTTCTTTCTGTGACTCTTCTGCCTGCTCTTTAATATACTTTTTAACTGCTTCTTCTGTTATATTACATATTGTTTCTACATAATATCCTCTCGCCCAAAATGCTTTATTCCACTTGCTTTGTAACTCCGGATGCCTATCATATATCATAAGTGTACTTTTACCTTTCAAATACCCCATAAAACTCGAAACACTCATTTTGGGTGGTATTGCAACACTAAGATGTACATGGTCTACACATGCTGCACCTGCTATTATTTCTACATCTTTGCATTTACATAATGTACTGATAATTTCTCGTACATCCTCCTTTACCTGACCATATACTTTTTTCTTTCTGTACTTTGGAATAAATACTATTCAATCATAATTCGCTCATTTTCATGAGCGAATTATTTATACCTTCACATACACATTACCCTTAGTAGTGCGTGTACTCTTTATGATTCCTAAATCACATAATGTTTTTAAATATCTTCTCACCTGAGCTACTGATTTCCCTGTGATTTCAACACCTTTTGCTGTAGTAATTTCTTCATTATCTTTTAAGTAATTTACTATTTTAACAATTGGTTCTTTCTTTAATTCGCTCATTTTTTCGCTCATAATTCGCTCATCTGAAATGAGCGAATCGACTTTTTCTTGCCCTGACAGCAACTCCAAATATCTATCACAAGCCTTACACAACACCATAATACCAGACTCATTTATCTCATATTCCGGCAACGGACCATCGTACAATCCACATGCTTCTTTAATCTTTTCAAAACCTCTTCCCCAGGCTTCAATCATACCGCTTTTTAAGAATACATTTGCCAATTTCGGATTATATGGCTTAGACGAATGCTTCATAAACAGCTTGTCCGTAGAATCCAGGTTAGGTGGCATTTCACCGTCGTTCCAAATGTATATCTTATCCTCATAAACGCTGATCTGAATAGGATTACAACTACTATAATCCTTATGAACAATTGCGTTCAAAAGAATTTCACGAAAAGCATCCTTATGGAACATAAACTGCTCCACTCTCTGAATTCCCTCATAAGCAATTAGCGCTTTCATATATTTTGTATATACTAAATCAACTGTCTTATCTACCTGCTCAATCAACGGACCATGCACTTCATCCTGATATACCAAATCTGCATCAGACTTGCCAAAGTAACCGATTTTAATATAGGAACCGGTTACCCACTTTTCAGGATCTTTATAAAAAGCCAACATGGCTGCCCTTATCAAATATCCCTCTTCATCAATAAGATGCAGGTTGTCCATCAAAATAGAATCTTCAACGCCAGCTTCCTCTTGCGTAAGTCTACCTCTCTTTACAGCCTTCTCCTTAAACAGTTGTATTGCATCCTGTTTTAAATCATCCACTGATATTTTAGGCAATGGTACGCCATCCCACGTTCTTCCCTGCGTCTTTAACAAAGCTCTTTCCAATTCCTTTCCGGTAATCTCACGCATGGTACTTCCTGAACGATAGTAATATTTTCCACGGAAACTTATTAAAGACGGATATTTATCAACAACTATCTGCAAATACTCAAGGTCGTCTTTATACAATAAATTTACATCCGCGATGATACCCATCATATCAGTAATTTTATTAGGGATTCGTTCCAAAAGCTCTCTTGCATTGTCAATCCTCACCACATTACCATCGTCATCAGTACCTATATATAATGTTCCACCGTAAGCATTAGCATATCCACAAATCCATTTTAAATACTCATCCTGCCAAGACTCTTTCCACTCTATAGATTGATGCTCTTTTTCCTTCATATATTCACCAACTTTCTTTTATCAGTCATACCACAAAACCGCTCTTCCATTCACACGTCCAGCAATTTCCTTTGCCAATATGAGCGATGCTATAAACTTGTCTTCCCAATCGGCTTCCTCCTCTATAACATCAGCCAACTTGCTCGCAAAATCTTTCTCTGACTCATATCCCACTAAAGATGAAGCTTTTTGTATCAGCTCATCATCCACGACAGCCATATCTTCCGGAAGAAGCTCGTCCCCAATACTGGTATAAAACCAACTCAAACTACAGTATTTGAATTCATTACAATATACAGATTCTGTAATATGTTCTCTTTCAAGCTGTTTTACTTCATCTTCTGTAACAATGTATCTATTGCCTGCATATTCAATCTCGCGAGCACCAAAATAATCGGTATGCATAGAAAAGTTATGTATTTCTCCTAGCGAATATTTTTGGCAAGCAAATGCAGCAATATCATCAAAAGATGTATAAACAGATTTTTCCTTTAAACGTCTATAATATATATTATCCGGCTTCAGATTAGAATTCACCACTTTAAGCTCAATGTCTTCGCATGTGTATATCTTATCTTCCTCATAGCCTTCTATAGGAAGTAGAATTTGTAATGAAAATCGTCTACTCATATTTAATCCCCCTTCTAGAAATAAGCATAATAACCCTAATATATCTCATTGTATTACACATCACCGTTTTTCTCAATATGAACTTTACGTTCGCAATTTTTATACGCAGATGAAATTTACTCTTTCATACGGAATTTACTTTTACAAGTTAGCCTCGATTTTGGGTAGGAAAAGTAAACACTTTCTTCTGGCAACATCATATTAACATCACGGAGAAAATAAAAAGTTCCGAAACACCGATAAATTCAGTATTTCGGAACAAAATGTCTACTATTCAAACTCGGCAAGTTGTTGCTCAAACTTAAATCTTTTTGTTTAGGTTTTATCTGAAAACTGCCGAGATTTTACTTCATTTGCATAATTTATTTTGGCTTACTGATTTTCTGTTGCCAAAGTGTTGCCATGAGAATATTATAGCATAACAGGTAATTAAATCAATCAGCAAATTTTTAAAACATAACTTCTTTTTCTAAAATGCTTTTACCTTCTGATATAAATCATATAAATGTACCAAGGACATATCTAAAATAGGTTCAAACATAAAAGAATTTAAGTGTATATTTTCAGGGGTAAGCATAGCAACCTGTTCCAATGTTCCCATCACGTCATCGTTTATATTTTTCTTATATTCCTTAATCAACCACGCACTTTGATTCTTCTTACTATATATATCATTGATAACATCTAAACCATTTGGTAATTTTGTCAAAATCTGCTGTGTCATAAATTCATCAGATTTTAATCTTATTGCCATTGACAAAATCAGTTTGCTTTCTATCTCTAATTTTTCTATATTTGTGATTTTATTCGCTTCAGCCATAATGATATCATATATCAATTCAGTTTCTCGCCCCACTGCAAAACTAAAATTTCCATTCTTACACCAATGCCTGTTAAATATGTCTTGAACATCTTTTAATGTGATTGTCTTTGTGTCTGTTTTATAGTGTAATATACTTGTTAAACGCAAATAATCTGCATCACTATCACCTTCCGTGTATTCTATTAAGTTTCTAACAAACGGAATCGCTGCAATTATAATATTATCACAATTTCCCTTAATAAGAAGTTCTTTATAATGCCCAAAAATATTTTTTGTGTACTGACCTTTTTCAAACTTCACCTCGCCTTTATCCGTAAAAGCTATATAAGCATTTGCCCGTGTTGTTATTCTCAACGCAACTGTCCTATAAAAATCAAAGTTATGTGTCAGCAATAGTACTTTAAATAGCTTATTCCCTTGTGCATCAACAAATCCTGATATATCACTTATGTACTCAATAATTGCGTGCTTATTTTTATAATCAAATGACTCTGATATATCATCCAAAATCACTATTTTTTCTTTCCCCTCATTTTTTGCTACCAAAATCTGAAATATTAAATTCAGGATATAATATGCCCTTTTCTCCCCAGTACTCAATACTTCCAGTAAATTTTCTTTTGCAACTTCCTTAATTCCCCTCTCATCAGAAAATATATATTTAAAACTTGGCATATCCATATTAAGAATAACATCTTCCTGATTTGCGGTTTCTATAGTAAATGGTACAAAAAATCTTTCCTTAAACAGATCCAATGCCTTATTCCAATCTGTCGTTTCTTGCTTAGCTTTGTTCCTCAATACTTTAAGTTCATCTTGAGCTTTTTTATAATCAGCTAATAGTTCTGATAATTTTGTTTCAGAAGCCAAAAAAACCTTTACCCATATCTTTTTCTTGAATTTTTCTATATCTTTGTATTCAGATACTATGTCAGGATGCTGCTGTAAAAACGCATTAAATGCTTGTGTATCTTTATTTTTACTAATTGCTTTATTTATTTTTTCAAACAATTCTTTTAATTCTTTTGTATTGAGAACCTGTTCTTTTTCATTCTTAATTAAATCATTTAATTCTACTTGTGATTTAATCATTATTGATGTGCTTCCATCCTTTGCATTCAACTTTATCTCGTTATTTGCTCCAAAGAATCCATTATTATTCAATGAATCACTAATATTCGTGTAATTATTATGATCAATAATCCCCTTCTGCATATATAAAGACTTTTCAACTAGCTCGTTATATTTCTTTTCATATTCTTCAATCAACTCTGACGTTTTTCCAGTAGTAATCATAGAATATACTTTATCATTGAATAAAGTATTATAATCTATTTCATCCACTTTCAAACAACAGTTCATATCTGAATCATGAAGCACATTGGATATATTCTCCAAACATAAAAACAATTCTTTTTTAGTACTTTTCCAATCTAATAACATTGTACTCTCAACATTAAAAGAACTTCTTGACGAATAACCCAATAGTGACTTCAACTCCTCATATAAGGCTTCCTTCTTGTCATCAATATCTTTATGAATTAATAAATATTTCTTTCTTAATTCTGCATTTGCCATTAACATCCCCTGATTTTCATATGTCTTTTCGTCAAACGGATTAATGACCATTATATTTTCCGGTAAAATATCTTTACCATTTTCATCCGTAATAGAATAAGAACTATTAGCACCAAATATTTTTTCTTCAACCACCTTGCCAGCTCTAATGTATTCAAATGTTTTAGCTAACGACGATTTCATTGTTCCATTCGGTGCATATATTACCCCTACATTATTTTTTGAAAAATTAATATCTTGTTGCATATTTTGAATACCAAAACAGTTTTCTAATTTCATCTTTAACTCTTCCATAAGTACCTCTCTTTCTAAAACCCTTGAAGATAACTCAAATTTTCTTCAGATATTCTTCTGTTTTCAACTTTCTTTTATAGCTTAAATATTTAAATTGTTCACACACAGTGCACGCATTGTAACAATGCCCCTACCTTAACTATCATAAATGTGTAACCATATATTTTTTGATATGAAGCAGCTAAAAAATAGATTTTAAAGCCCTATTTAATAATTCCTTTTCATACATATCCAATACCTTACTAATATCATTCAAATTTTCCTGTATATACTTCTTACTTGAATCCGCATCCATAGACACTAATTTCACATTACTATCTTCTATCCTTTTAATTGCATCAACTGGAAATCCAAATTCAACCAGTTGCTCTCCAAAATAACTTTTTACACCAGTTTCATAAAAACGTGTAACTTTTGACAGCGAAAATTTACTTATTTTTCTCCCTTTAACTGAAGACGCATATAAAAAAATAGTTTCAAATAGTGCCAACATTTTGGGTATCTTATGTTCGATAATTTCCTTTTGTGTTTTAAATGCATCCATGTATGCCCTATCTATGCTCTTTTTCACTTTATTTCCATACTTATCATATTTTTCTTTCCAGGCATTATCAATTTCATATTTCAACAGACCTCGAAAACCCTCACTACAATATGTATTACTGATAGCCTTGTATCTGGAAACAATCATCTTCTCAAGCAGACCTGACTGTTCAAATATGTCAAGTACAGTACTCATAGCATGGTAAGTAGTAAACTGTGCCAATATGTCCGGGAAAGTAGTATAATTATAAAACTTATTGTAAAGTTCATCATTATTTATCAAAAATTTTAAAAGTATTTCCTGATACTCTTTTTTAATCAGTCTATTTTTTTCATACACTTCATCTTTTAATATATATTCTCGTTGTTCCTCTAATCTCTTTTGTTTAAGTTTCTTATTCTCATACGTCAAATCATCATATTCAGAATTATCTATATCTATAGGATCTAAAATTTGTTCATCATAAGTAATAAAATTAAGTTCCAAATCTTCAGTATGCTCAAATTTTTTCAATTCCTTATCAACTAAAAAATATCTTCCAACAAAATTATGATAATATCTTCCAGCCCTTCCGATAATATTTTTAAAATCAAAAACCGTTAAATCACTTCCACCTTTTTTATGATTTAATACAACCATATTCTTTGCATTAGTGTTAACCCCCTCAACAATTGTTGACGTACAAAAAAGCAAATTAAATACACCATCATTAAACAAATCCAATACCTCTTTTTGAATATATTTTGGCATTTTTCCATGATGCATTCCAAAACCTTTCTCCAATACATTCACAAAACTCCATTCATTAATAGAATCGTCTATATTATAATTTCTTTTGAGATGTTCAATAAACAAGGAAAATCTTTTGTTTGTTACTACATTCTCCCGATGTCTTTGTGCCAACTTAGTTGCGTATTCATTTGCTTTTGCAGGAGTTGTGCAATATAGCATTGTCGCTCCGTATCCTTTTTTTTCAATATACTCAACCACATCACAAATTCTATCATTGACTTTACTGTGCATACTAGCCAACTCTGGTTTTTCTAAATAAGGCAAATCTGTATAATCTTCATCAATTGTCTTATTATATGCTTTTACTTGTATTCGTTTTGTAGGCTCAAATTCAATTTCTTTAATTTTTATGTCATTTGTTGCAATATATCTCTGCATTCCCTTTCCGAATTTATCTCTTTTTAAATTAGGTCCAGCCAAATAATAATCTTCTACCCTTTTCGAAAGAATGTATAAACAAATGCGAAATGTTTTTGCCCTCGCCTCGTCTAAAAATGTATGTTCTGTATAAGGATTTTTCCTTGTTTGCTCCTCATTATCATCTGTCTCTTCATTACAGTAATCTTCGTCAATTTTATACATTTCATCATAAAAAAAGAAATCTATCTTAATATCCGGGTAGTTTGCTAATAGCTGCATTGCTCTTTCAGGCGTAAATACGAAAATATTTCTTTCTTGACTATTTATTTCGCCATCAATGGATTTGATAACATTATATCCCATTTTCTTTTCACGGTTTAATTCTTCCATATTCAATGCATTTTCTCGTAATAATGCTACTGTCGGAAACACAAGTAATACATTATTATATCTTTCTTGATTCAAATATAATATCTCACGCATAATAAAAGTTTTTCCATATGAAGTCGGTGCGCTAACCAGCATTCGCTTTTTATCCAAAGATTGATAAAAATCAATAATATTTTGTTGACTTTTATCAAGTATATTATTACTTCTTACTTTAGACCGATACCTGCTAATAATACTTTGATTGCGAAGATACATTAATTCGGATGAATTTTGTTCAATTAGAATATCCTGCTTATAAAAACCGTTCTGCACATTATAACCAAAAATGCGCATCTTATGAGAAGCAGTATATAATAATTCCCTAATAAGCGGATCGTTTTTTATATTATCGTTTTCAGAAATTATACATACTAAATCACGCAATTTATTTTTACTGCTCATATCTTCATCATTATAATTGTTTATCGCATCCAAAAGCAAATTAACATAATCCTTCATAAAATCCTTCATCTCCTCGTAAGGCTTCAATATCATCTATTGGAAATATTATAAAAATCAATTTTGGCTCAATTCCTGCAAATTTAAAATATTTTTCAAAAATTCCTTTTGCCCATGCCATCTCAGATTTCATTTTATTTTCAAGTTTTCTAACATCCGCATACACATCTGCCTTGTTATATGCCAAAAGACATGGTATACATATATCTATATTTTGTGTCTTTAAAAATTGCATGAGTTGCTCAGCTCGATTATCATCATCTTCATATGCATTCAACATATTTAACCTATTCAATAAATTTGCAATTTGTTTTCCTTCTTCTGTAAGTCCAGTAGGTTTATCTGCCATAAAATAAATTTGATTAGCCATATACAAATCTGTATACTTTTTTTCTAAATCTTCTAAAATACCATTTTTACAATATTGTTTACTCCCCAATTTAGCTTGTCCCAGCCATAATGTAATTGTTCCATGCATATTAGTAAAATAAGTTAAATCATAGCCCTTTATTTCATTGTTATCATTTTGCCTAAATATTGTCCTAACAGCCATTTTATATGCATCAGGAAATAATGATTGAATAATTGCATCCAATAAAACCTCACTTGGTAATCCATCCATGTTTGGTTGGCGTTTGGGTAAACGCAATCTATAGGCTGCTTTCGTAGCTTTTTCCAAATCAGAAAAAAGTCCATTTTGAAAATTGGTTACTATCTCGTCTTCGCCATAACAATAAAATACAATATTTTTTCTCATTAATTTTCCAAGACTTTTATGGCATTGATGATTACAGTTACCAGCACATTTTTGTGCGCAATTATGACTTAATGGTTGATAATTATTTATCCCTTTTTCCGCCTCGTATATTGCAATTTCTTGTTCCAATTCCTTGCATACATACACATTGTATATTTTCCTATATTCTTCAGCTATAGACACGTTCATCACCTCTAACACATTTTTTCCATCAATGTTCTAAATTAGCCATTTATCTTTACTTTCTTTTATCTAAACCTTACCTGCAAATTAAATTTAATAAACATTTCTCCCTCTTCCTCATATAAACGCATATACTCATGTCTGCTTGTAGAAGCCCTTTCCAAAATAGTATTATCCAACAAATACTGTTCAAAGAAATTTCTGTTATAAATATGATATGCCAGTATCTCACCATCAGCTTTTACAATTATATAACCGCCATTGGCTTCATCCAAACCATCCCATTTCTTTGCAGGCTTCATTCCCAATGCGCATGAACAAAGGAACTTTTTAAATTTATATTCATACATCATAGCGTCCCCATATCCAAGCGGATCTCTCTGTCCTGCAAGCTCAACTAATTTATCACATTCTTTAATATCTTCTTCAAAATAATACAAAAGCATATTGCCAATAATTTGCGGCATACTGCTATCCACCATTATCAGGTTACGTTTAAATCCCTGATGATTCATATCAACATAACTAATAGTACCGCCCAGTTCTTTGATTGCTTTTATTCTGTCTTTAATCTTAGTTGAGGTATCTATTGCATTAATTTCCTGTGCCTGTTCCGCTGTAATTCCGGTAACCTTATAGATAAAATTCGTAGTCTGCCCTGCATTGAGTAAAGTAGGAGCATTACCCACTTCTGATTTTATTGAAAAACCAACATTACGAATATAATTTGTATGTATATCCTGTATCTGCATAGAAATATCCGTTGTATCAGAAGACGGTGCTTTTATCTTTGTTACCTTAATTCCATTTGCAAATTTGGCAACTTCTTCCAATTCAAAACTTCCACTATGAGTAGCAATTTCCTGTAACAAAAAATTTGCATTATCATCGAATTCTTTTCTTGAAACAGACATAATCGTTCTTGACTCGATTTCGATATCAATATTATCTTCAGTAATTACATAATCAATAATCTGTCCTTTTTGTTCTTCACGCATAATCTTAAGAATCGGATAAAAAACATCATCTATTTTTTCTACCTTCTCAGTTGCTGCATATACCCTTCCCTGACTTAATAATTTCATAAATGCATATAATTCCGACCATTCGCCTTTATTTCCTGACATTCTTCCATCATTTTTTGCCATTTTCAAGTATCCTCCTTATCTCTTTTGCAATTGCTTCAATAACATTAACCGTTACACTGTTACCAAACTGTTTATATAAATGCGTATCTGCAAGTTCCAATTTAAAGCTATCCGGAAATCCCTGCAATCTCGCCCACTCTCTTGGTGTCATTTTCCTTATTCCCAACCTGTTAACCTCACCTTTTATATGCGTAACAGGGGTGAAATTCTTCAATCGCTTATCCACAATCAGATTTCTTTCTCTCCCCATTCCTCCACATACAATAGCTCCCGCTTGACCATTTATATCGCGTATTTCATAGCCAAAACCATTTCCTCTGGCTTTGTGCCTTTCCTTGTGTCGCTCCAGAGTTTCTAAATAAGTTGTTGAAAGATAGTACTTTACACTTACAACATTTTCTTCCATTATATCTTTAATCTTTGTATCTGAATTGTTTCCTACCGGAAACTTAAAACTTGTACTGTCTATATCATTGCGAAAAGCAACAATATAAATACGTTCTCTATTCTGTGGCACACCAAAATCCTTACTATTTAAAACTTTATCATAAACGGTATAGCCTATCTGCTCAAATGCACGTTTAATAACTTTAAAGGTTCTTCCTCTATCATGGATTGTCAATCCTTTTACATTTTCACAAAAAATAACGCTTGGTTTATGATATTCGCAAACTCGTACTACATCTTGAAATAATGTACCTCTACACATCCCTTTATAATCATCATCAAATCCCATTCTTTTACCTGCCATTGAAAAAGCCTGACATGGAAATCCTGCTAAACAAATATCAAATGCAGGGATTTCTTTTTCGTCAATCTTAGTTATGTCCCCTGCTATTTCAAAATTATCTACATAATTGGCTCTATATGTTTTTTGTGCGTGTTCGTCCCACTCGCTCACAAACACCGTTGAAATATCTTTTCCAAAAGCATTTTCAAACCCTTTTCTAATTCCACCTATTCCGGCAAACAAATCTATTGATGTATACATTGTCAGTTCGTCTCCTTTAGTCTAAAATATCTTCTTCATTGATAGCTATAGTCAATTCAAATATGGTTTCTTCCACAACTTTGACACATTCTTCAACATCTTTCTTTATATCTTTTCCCCAAAACCTTATGACTGTCCATCCCATAAACATTAATTGCTTATTTATTTCTTCATCTCTTTCTCGGTTTCTTGATATTTTCTTAATCCAAAAATCTGCATTTTTACCACGTTCAAGTTGTGCCTTCAAATCATCCCAATCTTTTCCATGAAAAAACTCACTATCACAAAAAATTGCTATTTTATATTTTGTTAATACGATATCCGGTTTTCCAGGTAATGCATTAAAATTTTTACGATACCGGTAACCTTTTTCCCAAAGTGCTTTTCTCAGCTTTACTTCAATACCTGTATCCTTATTTTTTATGTTACTCATATTTTTATGGCGTTGTTCTTTTGTCAACCTGTCCATAACAAACACTCCAAACTATTCAGTATCTTCAACTACTTCCATAATGTCTGATATATCACATTCCAATGCCTGACATATTCTAAGCAAAATGTCTGTATTAACATTTTCATTTCTTCCTAATTTTGCTATTGAAGCTGTACTTATTTGAGCAGATTCCGCCAAATCTTTTTTCATCATGTCTTTGTCTATCAACAATTTCCATAACTTCTTATAACTTATTTTCATATATGCCTCCATCTTTCGAACATACTTTCTGTTATCATATCACAATTCCTTATATTATGCAATATGTTTTTCCAGAACTAATTATGAGTTCTCATAATTTATTATCAGAAGTTTTATTTTCTTTTGTTTTCACATCATTTCGCAAATAAAACAGAGCAGTTCGCAACGAACTGCCCGCTATTTTAAGTATATATAATCAAATGTACACTATTTCTCTCAACACAATCTCCTCCGCAGCACTTTTCACGTTATTCATAAGCCCTACCCACTTCATCTGGTCAGTAGCTTTTAATTCTTCCGTAATACCTGCCCCGACTTTCATCTGCTCCATAATAAGCTCCACTCTCTCATGACATTCTTCATCAACCTCATGCAGATGTTCATTTAGTTTTCCTTCCATCAGCAACTTAATATACTCCCCTCTGCGGTAGTTTTTCAAATACTCCCACCGCATTAATCCATACTTTCCTATCTCATAATGTGTTCCCTCCAGCAATTTCAAATCCGGATAGTATAAACCATCCTCTCCAAGTGTGTAGCTTATTCCATTTTCTCCAATGATATGTTTCTCCAACACCTTTTCATTATCCATCATATCAATCCATCTCCTATCTGCTCATTCCTCTGTTATAGTTTCTTTGTAACCGTTTCTGCTCGTTTTCCAGCCTTTCAACCTCTTTCACGCTGTCAATCATACTCTGCACCTTTTCAGCCCCGGCATAACGCTTTACACGCTCCAAATCGGCTACTTTTTCCTGCAACTGTTCCACAACACCAGCCTGTTCTCTTAGTTTTCCTTTGTACCACTCAATATCCGAAGTCTGCTGTGTTACCTGCTCTTTCAACCTTTTCACCTGTTCCATAAGATTAACACATTTAATTGTCAGGCTCTTTACAAGTTCTTTCAGCCTTGTTACCAGTGGCTTTGCACTATTTTCCCGATAAGACTTTGCGCTTGTAAATGCTCCCGGTTCCGGCAACCTCCATTGTTCTTCCTCATCATAAGCTCTTACATTTCGTTCCAATTTCACTTTAGAGCCTGCCATAGCTTCTATTTCTGCCTGAAGCTTCTGCTGTTGCTCCTCCAACTCCCTATTGTCGGATTGCAGTTTTGCCTTTTCCCCGGCTAAATCATTTATTTCGGTTTGTAACAGCTTATTTTCCTCTGTTAATCGTGCATTACTCCACCTTGCTTCACTATTGGCCTTCCCCATCATGCCGCTAATCGTTCTCTCCAATAGGCTGACACCTCTCTTTCGTTTTCTCTTTTTTATCCGTCCTATTTTGTGCCGACAGGCACACAGGCTTTGTTACTTTCGCCGAAAGTAACGCAAAAGCACTTTTGACACCTGCGGTATCAAAAATGCAACCTGACAAGTCAGGTTTTGCGCCCTGCCGGGGGCTTGCTACCGCATTTACCTATGCGTTCTTTATCATTCTGCCTTAAAGCAACAAGCCATCACTTTAATTCAAATACGAGCTTTCACGTATTCCAGATTTCCATAGTAAGGTGTGTCCACCAGATACCATTTTCTTTCTGCTGACATTTCCATTCTGGTACTTATCCACTTTCCATCTACAAAAACTTCTAAACATTCACCACAATGAAATCCGTTATCCACCCATAAATCCGATACCAACAATCCATATCTGTCATTTGCCGGATTGTATCCTAATCTTCCTTCTGTCATAAAACGCACCTTCTTTCTCGTTTTTCAAAATAACAAAACACTTTGCTTAAATATCTGTAATCGTACACTGTATCATCGCACCGCATTTCTCCTTAACCATATTTACAAGAGCGTGCCACGCTCTCGTTATACACAACGAAGAAAAAATTTACCATCGAAAGTCCCGATGCATTCCCACCTTTTCCAAATACTCCTGCCTTGCTTTTTCACGTTCTTCTTCTGTTGGTGCAGTCTTATATTTTGTATAAAGTTCCCGTCTTACCATTGCTTCCAGTTTTTCTTCCAAACCTTTCTTTATCTCTGGCAACACTTCGTCTGCTTCCAACAAATGATATTTCAAAAGTGCAAAAAATAACCGCTCTGAAATCTGTATATTTTTCATTTTATCAATCCTTTCCATCAATCCACGTGACGGTCGTGACGATAGTGACGATATTTTCTATACCGACACCGTTATATAAAATACCGTCACAACCGTCACATATCGTCACGCTTACGCTTTCACAAGCTCCAGTTTTACCATGCGCCCACTATGACCTCTGCTGCTTTCATAACAAATACCATAATCTATAAACAGTTTCTCTGCTCCTATGTTCAGTTTCCTTGTCAACACATTTGGCTGTATATCCATCTCCGGCAAAAGCTGTAACAATTCCGAAGCGGTTCCACTCCACTGTGGCTGTTCTTCTGATACCACCTTTGCAACAGCTTCCAGCACCGGATCAGCCGGTTCTTTCCAAAGTTCCGTTTCTGCTTTAGTCAGCTTCCAAACACATTGCTCTCTGTCAAAATTGAGCAATAGCCTTTGGTCTTGCTGGTCACGTCCTGCAACCTCTAAAACTGCCTTGTTGTCCGTTCTCTTTTCTTTCTGCATAACAAAGGCTCCGTCTGCTGCTCCTAACAATCCGTTTGTACCGGAAATCATATCAAAACTGTCTGAGGACTCCATCTTTCTTGTATGGTGTACTACCAAAAGACAAATACCATGAACATCACTAAATTCTTTCAGCTTTGTCACAATCTCGTAGTCACTTGCATAACTGAATTTATCTCCGCTAACTTCCCTTACTTTCTGCAACGTATCAATGATAATCAGCCTTGCGTCTGTATGCTCTTTGACAAACTGGTTTAGCTGTTCTTCCAATCCCTCATTCAAGTTTTTGGACTGTGTGGCAAAATGAAAGTTTTCACTGCTTTCCATGCCAAACATTTTTGATAATCGTTTCTGTAATCTTGCATAATCATCCTCCAGTGCCAGATACAACACTGTACCCTTTCGCACCGGATAATCCCACAAATCCAGCCCCATGCTCACATGATAGCCAAGCTGTGCCATAAAGAAAGACTTTCCTACTTTAGGCGCACCTACAAAAAGATAAGTACCTGCGTATATCAGACCATCTACAATTGGGATTTTTGGCGGATAAACGGTATCATAAAGTTCTGTCATGGAAACTGTTTTCAATCTATCCATCCTATCCTGTTTATCTGTCTGAATTTCTGCACAAAAACCACGATTATTTGTGGCTTGCAGATTGCCCTGCGAGGGCAAATCTGCTATAATTTCCTTGTGTTTATTACATAACGACTGCTTCCCATCTGCGCCAACTGATGAAACCGGAGCAGTCGCTTTTTTATTTTCTGCCATCAATCTTTCTCCTTTAGTCCATTCATTATTTCTGTAATCAGTTGTATTGTGTAGAGCAGTTCTTCATTTTCTGCACTGCATTTCTCCAACCGTTTCAATTCCTCATAAATATCAGCCATCTGATTGCGAAGTGCTTTGTAAACTCTTGGATTCCCCTGCACCACCACATCCCGGCATTGCAACCGTCTGACGATATAATCCTGTTTCGTAAGACCGGATAACGCTACGCAATTATCAATCAGCTTTCCTTCTTCCTCTGATACACGAAACGCTACCGTCTTATTTCTCCAACGTCCTTTACAGTCTAAATTCTTATCCATCCATCACATCTCCTTTCTCATTCTTTCCACATCCAATTTATTTGCCATTTCTGTCTGCTTGGTCGGATATAAATGTGCATACCGATAAGTAATATCAATACTTTCATGCCCAACTCTTTCTGCAATCGCCAAAGCCGAAAATCCCATTTCTATTAAAAGCGAGATTGCACTATGCCTTAAATCATGAACACGAATACGCTTTACTCCGGCTGCTTTTGCTCCCCTGTCCATCTCGTGGTGCAGATAAGACTTGGTAATCTGAAACAACCTTTCATCTTCTCCAATCTCATACAACATACCAATATACTCCTGCATTTCCTCACATAGAAATTTGGGCATCTTAATGGTTCTGTTACTTTTTGGTGTTTTCGGGGAAGTAATCACATCCTTTCCCTTTAATCTCTGATATGATTTGTTAATGGTAAGTGTCTGCTTTTCAAAATCCAAATCCTTTGGTGTCAATGCAAGCAGCTCTCCCATACGAATGCCGCACCAGTAAAGCATTTCAAACGCATAATAAGAAACAGGCTTATCCATCATCACATCTGCAAATTTCAGATATTCTTCCTTTGTCCAGAACAGCATTTCCTTGTGTTCCTCACTTCCCATGGAACCGGCTTTCTGTGCCGGATTGCTCGGCAAATGGTAATACCTGACTGCGTGATTGAAAATAGCACTTAGCTGACTGTGTATCGTTTTCAAGTAGGTCGGGGAATAAACTTCCCCATTCTCTCCCTTGTAGGCAAGAAGTTCATTCTGCCACGCAATCACATCCTTCGGCTCAATCTCCGCAATCTTGCGCTCTCCGAAATAAGGAAGTATCTTGGTACGGATTACATGACTTTTAGACTCCCATGTATTTTCCTTTACTCGTTTTTTCTTATCTTCCTCATAGATTTCAAAGAAGCTGGCAAAGGTCATATCCAGCTTTGATCCACTCTTTAACATGACCTCCCGCTCCCATGCAACCGCTTCTCGCTTAGTCGTAAAACCTCGTTTCTGTGTCTGCTTCCGCTCCCCTTTGTAGTTGGTGTAGCGGTAAATGACACGCCATTTGTCTCCGTCTTTATATACAGCCATAACATCAGCTCCTTTCCCTCTGTATCTCTTTTATTCGCTGTAACATAATTTCTTACGGAAGAAGTTCGTGTTTACTCTTCCGGTCACTGTCAGATAGCCTAACTGCTGCATTTCTGCATTTAACTCTCTGACTACCTTATAGGCATATGATTTTGAAACATTCAATTCCTGTGCCACTTCATCCACTGTCATAAAGTTCTTATTTTCCATAACTTTTTCTCCTTTCTCTCGAAACTTAAATTTATTTGTTTAGTGTTTGTATCGCATATATTACTAAACATTTTAAGTTAAGTCAAGTGGTTTTCAAAAAAATCTTAAACTTTTTTATTTAAGTTCTTCTTGCTATCCTCATTTACTCATGTTATACTTGCTCTAAACAAATCTAGTTAGGAGGATAATTCCTCTGCTCCTGCAAGGGCAGTCGCATTTTCCTCTGGAAAACAAGGAGGAATTATTATGGCAATCGGGCAACGTATTAAATTTTTCCGCAATCGAAAAGGAATGACGCAAAAACAGCTCGGCGAACACTTAGGTTTTTTAGGAAAAACCTCTGACGTCCGTATGGCGCAGTATGAGTCTGAAGCAAGAATACCGAAACATGAGCTTGTAAAAAATATGGCTCAATTTCTTGATGTCAGCACTCATGCTCTATCTGTGCCAAATATAGATACTTATATTGGGCTTATGCACACCTTTTTTGCTTTGGAAGATATGTATGGACTGAAAATTAGTGAGGTAGATGGAGAAATCTGCCTTCGTCTGGACAAGTCCGATTATTCTACCTATTCTTCTATGGACAAAATGCTTCGTGCATGGCAGGCAGAAGCAGCCAAGTTGGAAAATGGCGAAATTACCAAAGAGGAATATGATGAATGGCGGTACAAATATCCGGAGTTTGATACTCACCAACGTTGGGCAAAGGTTCCTTCACAGGAAGTCAGCGATATACTTCTCGCCGGACTAAAAGAAATAGAAGAAGAAAAGAAAGAAACGAAACGCAAAAAGAAAAAATAAGCACGAAAAAACCTTACCAATTTTCAGTTGTCATATCTGAAAATCAGTAAGGTTTTCTTGTGCTCTTAAAGTAAATTTATTTTTTGAGTAGAGTCAAAATGTTGCCAAATCGTTGCCAAAACTTAAACATTTTTGTTTGAAAACCGCATAAATACTGGCTTTTTAAAACCCGTTTTTTTACTCAAACTCAATCGTTCCAGGTGGCTTACTGGTTAAATCGTACATTACCCTGTTTACACCTTTTACTTCATTGATAATTCTTGTCATTACCTTTTGTAATACTTCGAAAGGAATTTCGGATGCTTCTGCTGTCATAAAGTCAGAAGTATTTACGGCTCTTAATGCTACTGCATAGTCATAGGTTCTTTCGTCACCCATAACACCTACGGAACGCATATTAGTCAATGCAGCAAAATATTGTCCTAAGCCTTTGTCAATTCCTGCTTTTGCAATTTCATCACGATAAATATAATCTGCATCTTGGACAATCTTTACCTTTTCTGCAGTTACTTCACCGATGATACGGATTCCAAGTCCCGGACCTGGGAATGGCTGACGATATACCAAATATTCAGGAATACCTAATTCCAAACCTGCCTTACGAACTTCATCCTTAAATAATAAACGCAATGGTTCAATAATTTCCTTAAAATCAACACAATCAGGAAGTCCGCCTACATTATGGTGTGACTTAATGACTGCTGATTTTCCAAGTCCGGATTCAATTACGTCCGGATAAATAGTACCTTGTACTAAGAAATCCACAGCTCCGATTTTCTTTGCTTCTTCTTCAAATACACGGATAAATTCTTCACCGATAATCTTACGTTTTCTTTCAGGTTCTTCTACACCCTTTAATTTTTCGTAAAATCTCTCCTGGGCATTTACACGGATAAAGTTTAGGTCGTATTGTCCCTCTGGTCCAAAAACTGCCTCAACTTCATCGCCTTCATTTTTACGAAGTAAACCATGGTCTACGAAAACACAAGTAAGCTGTTTTCCAATTGCCTTTGCTAAAAGTACTGCTGCAACAGAAGAATCTACACCACCGGACAATGCACAAAGTACTTTTCCGTTTCCAACTTTTTCTTTGATTTCTTTGATGGTAGTTTCTACGAAAGAATCCATCTTCCAGTCACCGGAGCATTTACAAATCTGGTATACGAAGTTAGAAAGCATCTTCATACCTTCCTGAGTATGCATTACTTCCGGATGATACTGAACTGCATAAAGATTACGGCTGACATCTTCCATAGCTGCAACAGGGCAGACAGGAGTATGGGCAATAATCTTAAATCCTTCCGGCTCTTTTTCAATATAATCAGTATGGCTCATCCAGCAAATTGTCTTAGGACTTACACCATCCAATAAAACAGAACCAGCTTCTACATCTACTTCAGTCTTTCCATATTCACTTACAGGTGCAGTTTTTACACTACCACCTAACATATATGACATAAGTTGTGAACCATAGCAAATTCCTAAAATAGGAATTCCCATTTCAAAAATTTCCTTTTCACAACGAGGAGAATCTTCACCATAAACACTGTTTGGTCCACCAGTAAAAATGATACCTTTTGGATTCATTTCCTTTAACTTGTCCAAACCCATATTATACGGATGAACTTCACAATACACATTACATTCGCGCACTCGTCTTGCAATCAGCTGATTATACTGTCCGCCGAAATCAAGAACAACTATCAATTCTTTTTTCACGAAACAACCTCCTATGCTTTTTTTCCTATAAGTCCAATCCTTTACGGATTCAAAATGAGCTCCGTAATTTAAGGACGAGATAAATACATTTTACAACATTTTTTTATATTAAACTAGCCCTTTTTTAATAAATGTGGGAATTTATTATTTGAATAATGAGATGCAAAAAAAGGTATTCTATATCAGTTTAAGTGGCTGATACAGAATACCTTTTTTTGTAACTAAGTAGTGTTGTTTTGTAAGTTAGTTGCATGATTGTTGAAATTTAGTAAGCGAAAAGATATGATAGGTACAGGAGGTGACGCAATGAAACTAATACTTAAGGAAAATCCAATTTGCACATCTTCTTTTAACGTTCGAATATCTTCTTTTATTGGTTTTAATTCAGATTTCAGTTTTGTATCTAACATATCTGAAATTGCCAATAATAATTCGTTATCTGTCACATCCACACCCCCTTTTTCTTATAGCAACAAAGTTATTCAAAAGTGTAAAGTCTTTATTTCATTTTTGACTTAACACTTCCACTAAAATTTTTGCAAAAGGTTCCATGGCATTCTTTGCTTCTTCCACTGTATTGGTCTGACCTCCCACTTCTACTAAGGCCGCCCTTGGTTTTAAATCCAGATTATATTTATATGCTTTTAAATATATTTTTCGGACAAAATCCGGATAATATGATTTCGCTTTTATCTGCATCTGAAGGGAAAATGCCAAATTTTGCTGTTTGTTTTCATTATATAAATAATCAATGTCTCCATTGGTAGCACTTCGACTCATTCCATTAAAAAACATAATTTTTGCTGTTGGTTTTCCATTGATTGAAGTTACTAAATGTGTATTTTCATTGACTCCATCCCGGTGCAAGTCAATGACTACTTCAATGGATGGGTATTGTTCTAAGATTTCTTTTACTCCTTTTCTGGACATTTCATAGGCCTTGTTGCGATCCAATTTACCATTTACCTGGTCATAGATGGTTCGGTCATGATAAACTGCGACATGATATTCTTCCTGCAAAATCCTCGCAAGTTCATCCCCTACTCCAATCACAGAATCCTCTATCACTCCTGCCCTGCTATCAACAAAAGTTTCACTTCCGTGGGTGTGGTAAATCAGAATTTTAGGCTCTGTCCCTTCCAAATTCAAAGAAAGGTCCATATCCAAAAGTATAGAACCGTTTAGTTCATTTTGAGTTATGGTGGTGGTACTGTCCACCAGATAGAAATTAGACAGGAGAAAGTCATAATTTTCCAAATCCGTCCTATTGTAAACTACAGGCGTAGAAACCGAAACTGTTTCTTCCACTTCCGGCTCCGGTTCTTCCGTACTTTCTGCCAATGTGATATTTGTTTCTTCCTTTGTTTCTTTGGTTACAGTTTCTTTTAATGTCAGCATGGAAAGCAGGCTTGTATCGTTTTCTTTCACATCATTTGAAAAATATGGGAACATTTGATCTACTAAAAAAGCCGGAATACCCTGACTTATTTCTTCTAAAAAAATAACAAAAAAAAGAAGAAGTATCATGATTTTTTTCCCTGTTTTTGCATAATGGTGTTTATTCATGATATCCCTTCCTTAAGCTTACATAGTCAATCTGTCAAATGGTTGCAATATGGCTTTTTTAGTCTTTTTATCACTTCTCACACTTAACAGCTGCCACAATTATTTATATTCCAAGGTACAAAAAATTATGAGTACTTATCCATACATATATGACTGTTCACATTCATAATCTTACATCTGATTGATTGCTTCTGAAATGGTATAACTGATTCTTTTTACTGCTTCATCAATGTTTTTGGGAGTTACAAACATTTCTGATAAATAAGGCTCTAAGATTTCACAGGCAAGACGATATCTTTCTTCCTCTGTAAATTTCTTTATTACCTTTTTTGCATCCAGTCTATCCAAGGCTTCTAACATCTTTCCCATAGAATCATTTACAATGGACGGCACTGCAATTACTGTAGGAACCCCAATGGCAATTACCTTTACTCCCATAGTTTCTTTATTAATCGGAACCCGGTTATTTCCAATACCAGCCCCCGGACAAATTCCTGCATCAGAAATCTGTATGGTTTTATTGAGCCTTTCCGTGTTTCTTGCAGCCAGCGCATCAATCACAATTAAAGCCTTGGCTTTCGATTCTTTCAATACTCCTTTTATGATTTCCCCGGTTTCAATTCCTGTTTGTGCCATTACTCCCGGTGCAATAGCACTGATATCATAATAAGTATTTAATATTCCTTCCTTGTTTAAATGGCGGGTAATAAAAAGGTTATCTACCACAAAAGGACCCAGAGCATCTGGTGTAATCTGACGGTTTCCCAATCCTACGACTAAAATCTCTTTTGTTCCACCCAATAAGGTTTTCAATGTCTCTCTCAGTTCTTCACTTAGTTCTCTATGATAGTCCTCATCAAACTCCCTTAAAGATTCACTTTCTATGGTAATGTAAGTTCCTTTTGGCTTTCCCAGTGCTTTTTCTCCTTCTTCATTTTCAATAATGATGGTGGTTTTTTCGATATCTTTTCCTTCACGATTCTGAGTTTCTACTATCACACCTTGCAAGGTTTCTTCTTTTACATCTTCTTTTCTCTCTAAGGCTAGGTCTGTTCTTGCTATATTCTCCATGGTATCCTCCATTCCTACTTTTCTTCTTACTCTTCGTTGATTCACGACACATCTTATAAAGTGATGCCATGTTTTTATATCACCTGTGAATCGTCTCTAATACTTAATAGGATTGCCATAAAACTGTTTTTTCATACATCACCTTTTCATCAGTATATTTTAGAGTTACGAAATATTAAAATCAGACGCAGTAATACAATTCATGACTTTCTGCTTCCGATACCATAAATTTCAACAAAAAAATACAACAAAATTTTCCCATTATATATAAAAAAACTATTGACAACCAGCCAGGTGTTCGCTATTATTTAATAGTATGTTTACATTAATTGTCCGTGTCCGATATAATGAAAACAAAGTATCTATAAAACTATAATCATTTAAGAAAGAGGTGTCCGATTTGGCTAATATCAAATCTGCAAAGAAGAGAATTCTTGTAATCGAAACTAAAACATTAAGAAACAAAATGATCAAAACTAAGGTTAAGACTCTTGTTAAGAAGTTAGAAGCTGCTATCGCTGCTGGTGATAAGGCTCAAGCTCAAGAAAGATTAAAATTAACTGTTTCTGAAATCAACAAGGCTGCTTCTAAGGGCGTTTACCACAAGAACAACGCTGCCAGAAAAGTTGCTCGTTTATCAAAAGCAGTTTCTAAGATGGCTTAATTTAAAACATAAAGAAAAAGAAAAGCAACTATCTCTCTCACCGGATAGTTGCTTTTTTAAAACATAGGAATTTCACCGAAATCTCCTATGATTTAAAAATAAATATATGCAGGATGTGAACTTGTCCACTTTACTCTGTTCCTACGAAGAAAATGACACAATCAGCAATTCTAATGCCATTTGATCTTTTATGATTCCTAATTTTATTTTTCTTTCCATCTCAGCACATTCTTCTAAGATAGAACCCAGTTCTGCCTTTTCAAACTGTCTTGTCTGTTCTATGGTCTTTCCTACTGCAAAGGGAGGGATTCCTACTTTTTGTGCTATTTCACTGTTGGAAAGCCCGTTTTCCTTTGCTGATTTGGTTTGTAAAATGATATTAAACTGTCTTACCAACAAGAAAAAGATTTTCATAGCAGGCTCTTTCACCGCAAGCAAATCATGATATAGTTCCAATGCCCTTTGTTTGTTTCGGTTTCCAATGGCACTTAGCATATCAAATACCTTACCTTCTATTTGCAGCACCATGATTTCATCCATGTCTTTTCTTGTAATTTCTTCTTGGTCTGCAAGATAACAACAAAGCTTTTCCACTTCATTTTTTAAAAGATTCATATCTTTCCCGATGCATTCCAGGAAATAAGCAATGTCTGTGTCTGAAATCTTCTTTTTTTCTTCTATAAATTTCTTTTTCAGCCATATCAGAAGGCTTTTTTCATCCAGAGCATTCAGTTCGCTGATATATCCTTTTTCTTTAACCAGTTTGTAGAGACGGTTTCTTTTATCAATGGCAGACTCTACAAATATCACAATGGTAGTGGAAGCAATGGAATTTAATGCTTCTATAAAGCTGTCACAATTCTCTTTAAAAAAGTTGGTATCTTTTAATACCACCAGACGGTATTCTGCAAAAAATGGCAGAGTCTGTCCAAAAGATATAAACTCTTCCTCTTTAAATTTTTTCCCTTCAAAGCAGGTATAATTCATATCCAATCCGTCTTTTAATATGGCTTTTTGTAATTTTGACAAGGCTTGTGACTTTAAATAATCTTCATCCCCACACAATAAGTAATAAGGTGAAAATGTAAAGGATGCTATATCTTTATTAATTCGTTCCATTCCTTCTTTCATTTCCTTTCAAATTTTGCAATGCCAGCACCTGTGTAATGACTTGTTCTGCTGCACGGCCTGAAAATCCTCCATGGGTTAATTCCCAACGAATCGCCTGTTGGTGCAGTAGTTCTTTATCCATAACAATTCCTCGTTTTTCAGCAAGGGTATCTACGATTTCCAGAAATTCTTTCTGAGAAGGGGAGCCGAACATAATGGTAACACCAAAACGGGCATAAAGAGATAATTTTTCCTGTTTTGCATCGTTTCCATGTACATCATCCGGAGCCTGTTTCTTATCATTCCAGGTTTCTTTTACCAGATGCCTTCGATTAGAAGTAGCATAAATTAATACATTGTCCGGTTTCTTCTCAAGCCCACCTTCGATAATAGCTTTTAAGTATTTATATTCTAACTCGGTTTCTTCAAAGGATAAGTCATCCATATAGATGATGAATTTGTAATTTCTATTTTTAATCTGGGAAATTACATAGGATAAATCCTGAAATTGATGCTTGTACACTTCTATCATACGAAGTCCCTGAGGAAAATACTCATTTAATATAGCTTTTACTGAAGTAGATTTTCCCGTTCCACTGTCGCCAAAAAGCAATACATTGTTAGCTTTTTCTCCTTTGATAAAAGCAAGGGTATTTTCTACCAGTTGTTTCTTTTGAAGTTCATATCCCACCAAATCATCCAGTTTTTTATGTTCCACGTTAGTAATAGGTTCAATATTTACCTGTTCGCCTTGATGGACGATACGGAAAGATTTGTGCAAGCCAAACTTTCCTACTCCATAATCATTGTAAAATTCACTGATATGCTCTAAGAGTTCGTATTCATCCTTTGATTTTGCAAGCTTTACGCTTAACTCGTTGATACGGTCACGAACTCTTTTATTAAAAACAATTCCCTCCATATTGGCCGGCTCATAGTTTTTAAGCATACTCATGGCTTTGATTCCTAATCTGCTTTCTAATTCTGACCAGTCAAACTCAAAGAGACTTTTTATGATTTTCAGGTCATTTAATACCAATTCATTAATGGTGCCGTCTACTTTTCCTTTTTTCTCACAAAAGCGGCTAAAGGAGTTTTCATCATTGGCAATCAGGTAAGTCAGATAGGTGTGCCATAAATTACCGGAAAAGCTTTGATTCTGGCTTAATTCTACCAGCTGATTTACACTGTCATATAGAGTATTAATCAGTATTTCCTGATCCATTCCTTCTATTTTGTAATGTTCGATTACTTTTAAAAATCCTACGAATGGAACTGCATTTCGGATATTTCGATATATAATTAATTGACTGGAGTCTGCTAACATAAGATTTCCTTCTTTCCTATTTTGATTCTTTGTTACTTTGCCTCATCTCTTGTTCCAAATGTACAATGGCAACTTCCGACATCTACCATCATACATGTTTTTCTATATTGGTTCTTTCTGTCATATTATGAACGACCTCTTTTACCAAAAGCGGCAAAAATGGCTTTGTAATGTAGTCATCGCATCCGTATTCTGAAAATCCAAGTGATAAATCCAGTGTTTTTTCACTTGTCATAAGTACCACCGGGGTCCGGTATTTTTCTCTGATTAATTTCAATGTTTCCAATCCATCCAGTTCAGGCATTTTAACATCTAATAAAATCAAATCAAAGGCTTGATGTTGGAGAACATCAAGTGCTTCCTTTCCACTGCTGGCGGAAACCACCTCATATCTTGATTCATCACTCATAATATGTGTGATAATCTTATTGTTGATCACTTCATCATCTACTGTAAGAATCTTTCGCTTTCTGGAATCAATTTCCCTCATTAAATATCCTTCATCTTCCTCTATCATTCTTAACATTATTTCCGCTATGTAAGGATCGAACTGGCTATTTTTCCCTTTTTCAATTTCACTTCTTACAACCTCCTGAGGCAATGCCTTTCGGTAACTTCTATTACTTGCCATTGCATCATATGCATCTGCAATGGCAAGAATTCTGGCTACTTCCGGTATATTTTTCCCATCGAGTCCATTGGGGTATCCTTTCCCATCATATCTTTCGTGATGATACTTTGCAGCAACTGCAATATCACTGCTATCGGAAATTCCCCTTAAAATATGATAACCGGTTATGGAATGAATCTTGATAATGTTATATTCTTCCTCCGTCAGTTTTCCGGGTTTATTGATAATTTCTGCCGGAATACGTATTTTTCCTACATCATGTAAAAGACCTGCCCGATAAATTTCATCCTGTTCTTCTTTACTTTTTCCTAAACGTTCTGCAATCATGCGTGAATACTCTGCCACCCTTTTTGAATGACCACTGGTATATCTATCCTTTGCATCCACTGCTTCACTTAAGGCTGTCACCGTCTGTATAAAAAGCTGTTTTGTTCTCATTTCCTGTTGTTTTACTTCTTTTGTTTTTTCTTCAACCTTCTTTTCCATTACAGTATTATACTTTTCAATGGTATTATAATATTCTTTTTCTAGTGTCCGATCTATAAATTCTAACAAATAGCCTATAAATGCTTTTTTCCGGTATGAAATCCGACGAATGTCAAACTGATAATACTTATCGTCCACATTAATATATTTATGCCCGCTTTCTTCTCCATTCCACTCCTTAAGATACTGTATGCATTCTTTATACAGGTAACTATCCGAAGCACATACCTCTTTATCAACACTCCATAATTTCATTTCAGGAAATAATTCTTTTATATACTGATTTGCATTCACATATCGAAACTTGTTGTCAAATACAATGTAGCCATAATGATTCATTCTTTCCGCTGAAACTGATATATTGACAGACATATCATACATATTAATGCGTTCAAAATATTTATCCAAAAATACGATACCAACCAAATAACCAACAGATAAAAAACTAACATTTGATTCCGTGATACGTTCCAAAATATACATAAAAAAGATAGAAAAAGCAGTTGCACATATTGTAACAACCAATTGAAAAGATATCTCTTTTCTTTTTCTTAATGCAATTAAAAGATATATAATCATAATCATTGCATATAATCCCATCATAACAGGATATAAAATATGTAACGGACCATATGTTTTATCTAAATAATGATATCCATCACCAATTACCAGTTCCACATGCTTATAATATATCGTGGAATGTCCAATGGTAAATACAAGACCCATAATCACAGTTGAATACAACACCAAAAAGGCAGATAAACTCTTAGGCATTTTTATTCCACATAGTTTTCCCAAGACTTGTACGGTTAACAAAGGGGCATAGCATCCCCCTACATACAAAAGCTTATTTGCCCATATTGCCATCTCAACACTTTCAGCTTCCGCCTGCATATACCGGCCAAAACAATTAATTGTAACTAATATACTAAAAAATAAATATACAGAATCTACTTTTTTATTTCTAATGAGAAAGCTTCCTGTCATAAATAGTGCAAACAAAAACACTAAAAAATAAAATCCTGTTACCATTTTACCCATTCTTCCCTTCCGCTAATACTTTCATTCACATTGCATTCCGATATTGAAATCAAAACTATCTTGCCCCATGATTTATGTACATAGGTACTTTTACGTCAACAATTTGTATTGCATACAAATTCTATCATACTGTTTAAAAAGTTCTGACTGCAGTTCCCCGATTTCTTCCGAAAAACGATCCTTAGAACCTTTCTCCAGTTCATATGCCAAATCTCCCAGTTTTTTAGCTCCTACGGAATATGCACTGTTTTTAAATCCATGTATCTTGATACAGTAATTTTTATCATCACCTTCTAAGAGATATCTTTCTAACTCCTGTTTGATGGATAAATGTGTAAAATCATGCAGTATTTCCAGGTAAAAATCCTTATCTCCGGTACAAATCTCAATCCCTGCTGCAAAATCTATTTCCAGAAGTGCCTTTTCCAATTGTTGGATCAACATTTCTCCACTCATAACAGAAACCGACATTTCCTCTGCTTTTTGAGTTTCCATACACTTAGTCGGTAAATATTTTAAAATCATTTTATCTAATTTATCCTGTAGGATTGGTTTCGATAAAAAATCCGTAAATCCTTCCCTAATATATCTGTCTCGTTCTCCAACATTTGTATTTGCCGTCAACATAATAACAGGAATTTCTTCACAAAGCTGATTCTCTTGCATCAAACGAAAGGTTTCTATGCCGTCCAGCCCCGGCATCATATGATCTAAAAATATCATATCAAAAGACTGTAGTTTCAATTGCTCCAAGCATTCCTTCCCACTTTCCGCAGAGAATACCTGTATTTTTGTTTGTTTTAACAGGTTTTTAAACACTTTCAGGTTCATATCATAATCATCCACAACCAATATTTTTACATTTGGTGAAACAAATGGTGTATGATAATCTTTTCTTTCTTTTGAATCTGATGATTTCTTCCAGGAACTTCCTACCGGTTCTTCGTTTATAATTTTTTGCTCGATAACAAAGGAGAATTCACTCCCTTTTCCATACTCGCTCTTTATCTGTAATTCGCTTCCTAATAAATTCAACAATTGTTGCACGATATTCATACCAAGACCGGTGCCTTCAATTTCTCTGTTTATTTCTACATCAAATCTAAAATAAGCATCATAAATTCTACCAATATCCTCTTCTTTAATACCAATTCCGGTATCCGCCACTGAATAATTAAGGAATGCTTTTTCTCCCTCTTTTGTACCGCTTACTTTCAGGGTCACCGTTCCTTCCTTTGTGTATTTAATTGCATTGGTAAGCAGATTTAATAAAACCTGTTTCACTCTTTTGTCATCCCCCAAAAATCCCGAAGGTAACGAAGGATCAATGTCAAAAATTAAATTTAAACCTTTTTCTTTTGCCCTTATATCTGTCATATGATATAAATCGTTTAACAAACTTTTGATTTCATAATTTACATTTATAATTTCCATCCTACCGGCTTCCACTTTGGTGGAATCCAATATATCATTCAACATATTTAATAATAGTAACGATGCTTCTTTTACATCACTTGCATATTCATGAATCTCTTTTTCATTGCTTTCTCTAAGAATCATTTCATTCATGCCTAACACAGTGTTGATTGGGGTTCTTATCTCATGCGAAAACTTTGCTAAAAATTCACTTTTTGCCCGATTTGCTTTTTCTTCTTTCTCCCTTGCTTTCTCTAATTCAGTCGTTAATCTCGCTTTTTCCACACTTCCGCTAACAATATTAAATATGCTCCTACATACCGTCATGAAGGCCACATATATCAAACATCGTGGAATGATAAAAAACAACATAAGTGAAAAAACCGGATTTGGATTTACTCCCATCTGAATAAGCTGGTCATTTAGTACATATTCCTGAACCCTTCCGCTGGTTAACATTAACATGTTCGCATCACACAAGCCATAGTAATATCCACCATATACAATAATCACCGTACTTATTACATTCAAACAATACACAAACCGCATCATAGGTTTCGATGAATATAGTGTTGCATATAAAAATGGCAAAAGGGAGATTAATATGACATGATAGGTAATAAATATACCTGTTATGGTAAAGACTAGTATACTGCAAAACATAATAAAATATTTCATTTTTTCATTTGATAATGATACAAATCTGGTGGTAATATATAAAATGATATAGATTAGCATAGATATTACAAAGGGCTTCCACATTAATTTTTGTTCAATCGTAAAAATACCACCTAAATTCAACAAAAATGCCACTATAAAAACCAGCATGGTAACTGAAAAACATTTCATTACATACATATTTGCAATATATTCCTTATTCTCAATATACGTTTCGATTTCATTGTTTTTTATATCTTGATTCATTCCCGTTTCCTCTTTCTTTTTCTCTCACCGGACTCTCTTACAAATCCGTTTCATCATAATCATATTAACACAAAAATCCTAGTCCTTCAACGAATTTCGCTATTATGGTATCACAAACACCATCGCCCCTTCTTCTTTTGTATTATGAACTTTTATTCCTCTTATACCAAGTCGTTCTAATACTTCTGCACTAGGATGTCCATAATTATTGTTCCCACAGGATATGACTGCATTGACAGGATTTATTCTATCCAGAAAACCTTCGCTGGTGGAATATTTGGAACCGTGATGTGGAACTTTAAGCAAATCTATTTCTTCTGAAACTTTTTCTAATAAAGTGGCCTCTGTCTCTTCGCCAATATCACCGGTAAAGAGCATGGTTCTTCCGTGGTAGGATAGTTCCATTACCATAGAAGCTTCATTTCCATCTTCATATTTTCTATCATTTTCAGGTCCCAGTATCTTTATTTCCAAATCTTTTAGACGAAGTTCCATTCCTTCTGTCACAATCATGGTATTTTCTTCTGTCAAATACTGCATTAATTCGCTTTCTTTCAAGTCATTTTCTGCAGTGTAGGAAGATATCACTACCTTTTTAATTTTTCCCATTTCCAAAAGCTCCATAACTCCGGAAATATGGTCTGTATCCAGATGAGAAAGAAAGGCATAATCAATCTGTTCCATCCCATAATAATCCATGCCAGGAACCAGCGTGTACTTTCCAAGTTGTTTTTTCGAACTGCTTCCTCCGTCAATCAGAAGATTTACTCCGCCTTCCTGTTTTATTAAAATACCATCTCCTTGTCCTACATCTAATATTGCTACGTGTAATTTCCCTTGATGATGAAACCCGTACATTCCGAAGAAAAATAAGAGCCAAAGACATAAGACATAAAAAAATTTCTTATTTTCCTTAAATAACGTGCAAAAACTAACCTTAACAGATTCTATGAAGCCATTCCGTTTTAACTCCTTATCATCACCTCTGCCCGTTAAACCTTTTCTAAGCTTTCGTGTTGAATTATGCTTATCTGCATTCTTTTGATTTTGCTTTACTTTCTGCTTTTTCTTATATCCATCCCTATCATTTAAAGCTAATCTTCCCTCCACTTTACATGTGTTCATACATCCATAGGTTGTTTTTCTCTTTCTATCTTTCGAATACCTCTCATTTGCCATGATTTTCGAAGATTTTCCCAATATGTAAAAGCTAAGAACTATTAAAACATAATAGATTACATACCACCACCATGGATTATGGGGTATTCTGATTTTATAAAATGGCAGCATTTCATTGATTTTAGTAATAAATCGGACTCCTTCTAAGAAAATCTCAATGAAATTCAATAAAAAGCCTGCTGTCTCCGGCAATAAAAAACTTAAGACCGACACCAAAAAGGAAAAGGTTAAAAAATAGGAAAAGAAAAATAATACCAAGAAATTCGTGAGAAAAGAATAGGTCACAAGATAGTGATTGGATTCTGCAAAAACAGGAAACAAACCAAGCTGAACACAAAAACCAGACATAAAATATTTTTTCCAAACCGATTTCCCTTGCCATATTTTTTCTATCAAGTCCGGAAAAACCGCCAGTGAATAAACTGCCAGAAAGGATAAATAAAAGGTGGAATGAAGTAATACATAGGGCTGTTTTACCACCACTAATGCTGCCACCAGAGAAAGTGTCGTCAACATATCACTCTTTCTTCCCATAACCTCTCCAATAAGTGAAATACACAGCATAAGAAATGCCCTCTCCATGGATACACAGTTTCCTACCATAATCGTATATAAGGATAAAAAAAGAAGTGCAAAAAGAGCTGAGAAAAAATACGAAACTCCCCTTTTTCGCAAGAATCGGAATATACTCATTCCAATGCAACCCATATGTAATCCTGAAATAGCCAGAATATGACTGATTCCTGCCTCTTGATACCGGTTTTTGTCTTCTTCTGCTATGTTAGTTTTATCCCCTAATATAATTCCTGTGAGTATTCCTGCATTTTCTGATTTCATGAATTGAACATAAAATTCTTTTAAGGTTTTGGAACAATCTTTTGATAATTGATAGATTGGATTTTGATTTTCTTTCAAAACAATGACTTGACTAGAAATGCATTGGTACGAAATTCCAATGCTGTGATAATAATAATCGACATGAAATTCTCCAGGGTTGGTAGGCTCAGAAAAAGTAAGTAATTCACCTTGTACCTCAACTTTATCCCCTTTTTCTACTACAACAGAACGATTCATTACCTTTATCTGAATGGTTGTTTCTTCTATTTCTTCTACATCTTCTATTTTTTCTGTTTTTAGGTAAAAATAAGGATTCTCTCCCTCAAAACTCCCGGTTACCGTTCCTATCAAAGTAACAAAGTTTCCATCCCTTTCCTTTTCCTGAAGCAAGGTATTCTTTGCTTTTGCTCCTTGAACATAAAACAGCAAAACAATACCAAATAAAAATAAAACAAATCTACTTTTTTCCTTCCATCCTACAAACATAAGAATCAGGATACAAAGAAGTAACCCCTGCCAAAGTGCCATCAACCCAAATGCCTCTCCAAGCACGATGAAAATGGCTGTAAATGCCAAAGGTCGTTTTTTCATGTACTCTCCTTTTCAAATTTAAGTAACGATTTAGAGCCAGGCTTATAGACAAACTGCCAGGCTCCAAAACGTTACCTCTTTTTTATGATTCTTTAATTAAATCCAGTTTTCTTTCAAAAAAGTCACCGGAAGTCATATTATCATAATATTCTGTTATTTTTTCACCTTCCACAGTAAAAGATACCTTGCTTACAGTAGGAAGTTCCACCAAAGAATTTACAATGGCGTAAACTTTCACAACATCTTTTACACCTTCTATGGAATCCAAAAACTCTTTGCTAAGATCCACATAACAGACTCCATCTTTGGTGGCAGCTTTTAGTACCTTTGTTTTTGAAGGAATACAGGCATATGCTCCGGTTCCACCCGGTCCTGCAATCAGACAACTTAATACAATTTCTTCTATGGAAACATCCTGGCTTAAATCAACAATAACATGTTGTCTTACCAATTGTTCCCCTGTATCATCTGCGAAATATAACACCACTTCTCCCAAGGTGCTGCTTTCTTCTCCCTCGTCCACAAAAGAAGTGTCATTCAGTCTTCCCACCAGATTATTATTGCTGTCCGTCAGCATATTTCCATTTACCTTAAAATCTACAGACTCAACCGTTTCTAACTGACATAGGCTCTTTACAATAGCTGCCCTGGCAAGAATCTCCTCATATCCTTTTAAAATGTTATAATCTACTTCACAAAGGACAGAAATATTCGGTTCTGACCATTCAATTCCGGTAATTTTAATACTGGACGGAATCGCCGCCTGATACCCTTCTTCCTCGTTGCTCTGGCATAATATTTCTAAAATCTCTTCTGCCTGATTTTCAACACCAATACTATTATTTACATTATAAGGAACTGGAACCAACTGGGTTTGCTCTAAATTTGCATAATAAATTTTAATCTGCCCTTCCTGAAGCTCAAGTTTTGTGTCTTCTGTTTTCTCCTTTGCATGGTTACTACACGCAGTTAAGAAAAGCAGGCACCAAAAAAGGCAAATCATGGTTATCCTTTTTTTTGGCATAGTAATCTCCATTCCTGTAGCGAATCTTATTGATTTACGACCTATTCATCCGTGAATCATCTGTAACTGTTTACATGTGAACGGTTACAATCATCTCTCTTAATTTTCCTTATTTACCACCTGTCCGGTATAAGTAAGCGGAATTCTCATGGTAAAGGTAGTTCCTTCTTCCGGTTTACTGTATAATTTAATGGCACCTTTGTGCATTAAAATAGCATTTCTTGTAATGGATAGTCCAAGTCCTGTACCTCCGGTATCTCTGGATCTTGCCTTGTCCACACGGTAAAATCTTTCAAACACTTGTGTCTGACAGTCTTCTGGAATTCCTACCCCGGAATCTGCAACCTTGATATAAAAATACTTATGGTCCGAATTTAGTGAAACTCTTACCCATCCATTATCCACATTGTACTTAATGGCATTTTCAATTAGATTAGAAATCGCAAGAGAAAGTTTTACATCGTCAATTTCCGCAGTTACGGTTCGAAAACTTTCAAATACAATTTCTATGTTACGTTTGGCAGCAAGTGGTTTCAATCGTTTTAACAGCAATTCCAGTAATTCATTAATGTTTACACTGGAAATGTTTAATGCCGTAGCTTTCTTATCCATTTTAATTAAAGATAACAAATCATTGATAATCTGATTTTCCCTGTCTATTTCTGCCACAATATCTCCCATAAATTCCCGATACATCTCTGCTGGAGCATCTTCTTGAATGAGCAGTGATTCTGCCAGCACCTTCATAGAAGTAATCGGGGTTTTTAGTTCATGGGACACATTCGATACAAATTCCTGTCTGGAATCTTCCAAATGATTAATACGATGGATAATCTGATTTAAAGATGCTGCTAAATCCTGCATTTCAGAAAAGCCCTTAATTTTAATCTCATTGTCTTCCATAGTATCTTCTGACACAAGTTCTAAGTGCTTTTTCATTTTCTTAAAATCTTTTGTGGTAATCATTGCAATAAAACAAGCCAGAAGCAAAGCCAAAATCACAGTAATAAGATAGAAATTATCCGCTTTTTCTTTTACATACTGGCTGGTAGCTTCAATTTCTTTTGTGGGTGCAGTAACAATGATAACCCCTCTGCATTCTCCCCCGCTACTGCTTATAATGGGAGTAAACACCTTGATATAATTACTCTTTATTTCATACGGCTCATAATTCCCACCCCGCATAATCTGAAATACATCTTCTGACAACATATATTTCCCCTGCTGAATGGTATAAGTATCTTTAATGACACGGTAATTATAATCAATGACAATAACTCTGCCTTCCAAAACGCTGGCAAGCTGGTCAATCTCTGCTTCTAAGTCCTTTGTATTTTCCCCATTTAATACAAAGTTAGATGCCAAAAGCTGGGTCGCTAAAATATTGCTTTGGCTCTGCACATAGGAAATCCTTAATTCCATGGATTTCTTTTCATAGGATTTTTGAACAATCTGAGAATAGAACGTAATTAAAGCAATTACTAAAACAAAGAAGGAAATTCCAACAAAAAACTTCATGCTTTTAATGTTTGAAAAAGGTTTTTTCATCATTGGTTCCAAGTCCCCTCATTCACTATTTTTGAAAGTAATATCCTACTCCCCATTTGGTCTGCACATACTTTGGATCCCCCGGATTCTTTTCTATTTTTTCCCGCAATCTCCGGATATGCACATCTACAGTTCTGACATCTCCCGGATAATCTTCGCCCCAGACTGTCTTTAATAATTCTTCCCGGGAATAAACTTTATTGGCATTGAAAATAAGTAGTTCCAGTAAATCAAATTCCTTGGCAGTCAGGTTAATAGGCTTATCATCCACAGTTACTCTTCTTGCTTCCACATCAATCATCAAACCACGGATTAGTCTTTGCTTATCATGAGCCTGTGCTACATTTTTAGTAGCTCTCCTTCTCATAATCGCCTTAATTCTCGCCTTTACCTCAAGGATATTGAAAGGCTTTGTAATGTAGTCGTCTGCTCCATATTCCAACCCTAAAATCTTGTCCATATCGTCGCCCTTGGCAGTCAGCATAATAATCGGAACATCCGAAAATTCACGAATCTGCTGACACACTTCTAAACCGGACATTTTAGGCAGCATAATATCTAAAAGCATAACATCATATTCATTTTTCTTTACTAATTCCAAGGCTTCTTCTCCATCATAGGCACAATCCACCTTCATATCATCCTGCTCTAGGCTGAATTTAATTCCTTTTACAATCAATTTTTCATCGTCTACTACTAAAACTTTTCTATCCATTTTCTATTCCCCATATTCTTACTATCAGTCTAAGACAATCTCATCTTTTATTTTATTATAAGTTCCTTCTTTTATTCCTGAAATATTCATCAATTCTTCTTTGGTTTGAAAGCCTCCATGTTCTTTCCTGTATGCAATAATTTCCAGAGCCTTGCTTTCACCAATGCCTGTTAATGTCATTAACTGTTCCTTCGTGGCATAATTTAAATGAATTTTATCATCCGTGGACGAATCTGCTGCCTCACCTTTTGCATAAATGGTAATCTGCTCTTCTTCCTTTACACATCTTGCCAGATTCACCTGACTTAAGTCAGCCTCCTCTAAAGTTCCACCAGCAGCAACAATGGCATCTTCCACCCTGCTGCCTTCCGGCAAAGTATATACTCCGGGATTTTTTACCTGACCGCAGATATAAAAGGTCACCACAGCCATTTCTTCCTCATTTGCAACTGAGTCAACACTCTGTTCTAATGTCTGTGTTGTCATCCGGTTCGTTTCTAATTCTTTTTCGCTGCAACCGGATAAGAAATAAATCAGCGAAAAAAATACACATAAAATAATAAAAGAATGACGCAAAAAAATTCTCCTTTCCTTGCGTCTGTTCTTGGTCTTTACACATATTCTATTGTAACGAATCTATTCAAATTTTACAATATTTTTTTCATGAAATTTTATTACCATATTATTGTCTGCTTGTTATCACTGCCTGAAATTCATCCAGCACCGTCTTTACATCTTCCCCTTCCCAGATTTTTTGAAAGCTAATCTGAGCCTGACTCCAAAAATCACCTACTGCCAATACTTTTGGTGCCGGAAGAGCCTCTTCATATTGAGCAACAATGCAATTCAAATCCGGATTTGTATATTCCACAGTTTTACAAGGTGAAATTTTTCCAGACAAAGAATACTGTCCTTCTACAAATTCACAGGTTAGATAAGCACCAAATAATTCTGCCTCCTGCTGATGCCTTGAATACGGAGAAACCACTACGGTAGTGGTGGTGGAAATTCCCTTGGACTCTAAGGTATCGCTTAAATCCGGCAACATGGTAATGGCATAGTTGTTCTCATTTTCATTTAATTTTTGATACATCTTTGTATTTCCAATGGCAAAAATAAGTCTTCCATCTATTAATCCATTTAAAATCACTTCATCATTGGAATTTTCATATTCTACAGATAAGAACTCACCAAAGGCCTGATAATACTCCATACTGCTTATGGTCTCTTCTGTATTTACCTGAAATTCTTCATAAGTATCCCCATATGCTCCAAAGAAGTTTCCATAATTCCCCATAAACATAAAACTGTAATATGGGTCAGATACGTCAAAATTAAAAATTTCTCTTTCATTTTCTTCATCTTCAAAGGTGTCTGCAAAACTTAACACATCTTCCAACGTATTCGGTTTCTCAGCTACGATGGTCTTATCATAAAACAAAAAATAAGTATCTAAATATAAAGGAAAACCTACCGTTTTTCCATCCAAAGTTACAGCATTTTTTGTGATTTCAGGAAAATAATGCTCCCAATACGCATCTGTAAACAAAGTATTGGTCTCCGCCAGTCCAGCTTCGTGAGCAATCTTTAACTGATCATTGGTAGTCAGATATAAATCCGGTCCCTCTTTCTGAATGGTGGCATCATTTACCTGTTGCAAAAAACCGGTGGGATTTCTTTGTTCCACGGTAACTGCAATGCCATATCTACTGTAAAACGTCTTTGCAGCTTCTGAAAGGTATAAGAAGTCAGCTTCGTCCCAACACCAAATCGTTAAGGAATTTTCTTTATTTACTTCTATGGATGCTTCCAATTCTGCATAGCTTGCAATTTCTTTTTTCTCCTGAACTTCTGGTTCCTTTTTCCCGCATCCAGAAAACAATACCGAAGTCAAAAGCACTCCAGATAACAATAATCTAAGTTTTTTTTTCATAAATCCTCCGTAAAGGTAATTAAACCTCAATTATTCACGACATATCTTTTAAACTTCTTCCATATCTGAAAAGCTGCTTTATACAAGGCAGCTTTCCAGAATCTTTATCATTTCATCGATATCTTCTTTTGTTACAATCAATGGTGGTACCATTCTTAAAGTATTACATCCAGCAGAAATCACAATCAATCCCTTTTCCAAAGCCTTATTCACAACTTCTCCTACCGGAACATTTAATTCCAGACCATGCATCAGACCGATTCCTCGATGTTCCTTTATGGAATCCAGTTTTTCTGCCATTTCCTCAAGCTTTGTTCCTAAATAAGCTCCCACTTCTTTTACATGGGAAATGACATCTAATTCTTCATATAAATCAAACACTGTGCTGACTGCGGCTGTAGCAAAAGGATTACCACCATAAGTAGTTCCATGATCTCCTGGCACTAAGGCAGAAGAACATTTTTCAGATGCTACAAAGGCACCTACTGGTACACCACAGCCCAAAGCTTTCGCAAGTGCCACTACATCCGGTTTGATACCATATTGCTGGTATGCAAACATAGAACCAGTTCTTCCCATACCACATTGAACTTCATCGAAAATTAATAAAATATCTTTTTCGTCACAAATCTTTCTTATTCCTTCTAAAAAATCTTTCTTAGCTGGAAAGATTCCGCCTTCTCCCTGTACGGTTTCTAAAATAATACCACAGGTTTTATCTGTAATCTTAGATACCACATCTTCTAAATTATTATATTCTGCAAATACTGCACGAAATTGTTTTGGTACAAAACCTTCCTGATATTTTTCATTTCCGGTCACTGCCAACGCTCCATTGCTTCTTCCATGGAAAGAATGCTTCATGGCAATAAATTCGTATTCTTTGGTATTATCTTTATTGTAAGCATACTTTTTCGCTACTTTTAATGCACCTTCAATGGCTTCTGTTCCACTATTGGTAAAAAATACCTTATCCAGCCCTGTGGCATTTACTATCTTCGTAGCGGCTTCGATTGCCGGTACATTATAGAATAAATTAGAAGTATGTAATAATTTATCAATCTGAGCCTTTAATGCATCGTTGTACTTTTTATTATTATATCCCAAAGAAAATACTGCGATTCCTGCTGCAAAATCCAGATATTTCTTTCCATCAACATCATAAAGATAAACCCCTTCTCCCCTGTCCAATACTACAGGAAAACGGTTATAGGTTTTAATCATTACTTTATCAGCTTGTTCCATATAATTCATACAAATCTCCTCCTTTTTAAACAGGGGAACTGAAAGAATCAATTCCATAAAATACTATATCATCTGAATAAACTAAAAAATAGGTTCCGATAAAATTGCAGTTCCAATACCCTTGGTAGTAAAGAATTCCAGTAATAAACAGTGTTCAACTCTTCCATCCAAAATATGCACACGACTTACTCCGTTTCTCATGGCATCGATACAGTTATTTAATTTTGGCAACATTCCACCGCCTACAACTCCGCTGTCAATGAAGTTCTGTGCCTCTTCAATGGTCATTTCAGAAATCAAAGTAGACTTATCCATAGGGTCTACAAACACGCCTTCAATATCTGTTAAGAATACCAGTTTTTCTGCTCCAATGGCAGTGGCTACTGCACAGGCTGCATCATCTGCATTGATATTATAGCTGTGGTAATCTTCCTCTCCAATACCGATTGGAGCAATGACAGGAATAAAATCATTTTCCAATAAGGTATCCAGAATTTTCGCATCTACTTTTGTAACATTTCCTACATATCCAATGTCTTTTCCACCGGAAAGTTTCTTGTCACATTGCATCAGGCTGCCGTCTTTTCCACTGATTCCAACTGCCTTTAATCCCAGTTTTTCCATCATGGCAACTAAGCCTTTATTTACTTTATTTAACACCATTTCTGCAATTTCCATGGTTTCTTCATCTGTTACACGTAAGCCATTGATAAATTCCGGTTCTTTTCCTACTTTTTCCACCCATTTACTGATTTCCTTACCGCCACCATGTACGATAATCGGCTTTAATCCAATTAATTTAAGCAAAGCTACGTCTTTGATTACATTGTACTTTAAGTTATCATCTAACATAGCACTTCCGCCATACTTTACCACAATCTTCTTATTTGAAAACTTCTGAATATATGGAAGTGCCTCTATCAGGGTTTGTGCTTTGATTAATTCTTGTTCCATCATAACGTTCTTTCCTTTCCTTCTTACAAGGGATACTTTTTATGTAAATCCCGATATCCGTTTTTACGTTCTTTTCTTTAAAAATACTTCATAATTATACATCCACATTGTATATTATGCAAGTAAAACTTTTGCCTCTTTTTTTCTTATTTTTCTAAACATAACTTGAATCTGCCCGTTTTATAAATATTCATCCCGAATGAATATTTATGATATATATTTATAAATATTCATTCTATCTTTCATCCGTAACATTTCAACATCCTATTTCGTTCCTTATGATATTAAATTATTTTAGATAACCTTATGGCAAATGTCAGGTTACTGTGTGAACAGTAACTACTTTTTCTTTCCTTCTTCTACTTTTATCGAAAAAATCCTTGCATAATATACATCCTTGCTGTATATTTATGATAAGTGAAAATAAATATTTAGGAGGACTTTTTACTATGAAAGAAAAAGTTGTATTAGCGTACTCTGGTGGTCTTGATACTACAGCCATCATCCCATGGTTAAAGGAAAACTATGATTATGATGTTGTCTGCTGCTGTATCGATGTTGGACAAGGAAATGAATTAGATGGACTGGAAGAAAGAGCAAAGCTTTCCGGTGCTACTAAATTATATATCGAAGATGTCGTAGATGAATTCATAGATGACTATGTAGTTCCTACTGTTCAGGCAAATGCTGTATACGAAAACAAGTATTTATTAGGTACTTCTTTCGCAAGACCGGTTATCGCAAAAAAATTAGTAGAAGTTGCACGTAAAGAAGGTGCAGTTGCTATCTGCCACGGTGCTACCGGTAAGGGTAACGATCAGGTTCGTTTCGAACTTTCTATTAAGGCTTTGGCTCCTGATTTAAAGATTATTGCTCCTTGGAGATGCAATGATACCTGGAAGATGCAGTCTCGTGAAGATGAAATCGAATACTGTAAAGCTCACGGAATCGACCTTCCTTTCTCTGCTGATAACAGTTACAGCCGCGACCGTAACTTATGGCACATCAGCCATGAAGGCTTAGAGTTAGAAGATCCAGCCAATGAACCAAATTATGACCATTTATTAGTTCTTGGTGTTTCTCCTGAAAAGGCTCCTGAAGAAGGGGAATATGTAACTCTTTCTTTTGAAAAAGGTGTTCCTACCAAGTTAAATGGTAAAGCCATGAAGGCTTCTGACATCATCCGTGAATTAAACGTATTAGGCGGAAAGCATGGTGTTGGTATCATTGATATCGTAGAAAACCGTGTAGTAGGTATGAAATCCCGTGGTGTTTATGAAACTCCAGGTGGAACTATCCTTATGGAAGCTCATACTCAGTTAGAAGAATTAATCTTAGACAGAGATACTTTAGCATACAAGAAATTAGTTGCTACCAAGTTCGCTGATTTAGTATACGAAGGAAAGTGGTTTACTCCACTTAGAGAAGCACTACAGGCATTCGTAGAATCTACTCAGGAATATGTTACCGGTGAAGTAAAATTCAAGTTATACAAAGGTAACATCATCAAAGCTGGAACTACTTCTCCATATTCATTATACAGCGAATCATTAGCAAGCTTTACTACTGGTGAGTTATATGACCACCACGATGCAGAAGGATTCATCAATTTATTTGGTTTATCCATGAAGGTTAGAGCTATGAAAGGCTTAAACAATAAATAAAGATATATCGTGAATTATCGAAAATCTTTATCCTTATAAAGCAAAAGAACACATCTGTAATTTGGATGTGTTCTTTTTTTACAAACTTAAATTATATAAATGCTTTAAACAGTAAATCAAAATCTTCTGACTCACTTAATCCTCTTCTTCCTGCTTCTTTCCCAATCGTTCCATACCTTTTTGCATATTGGTTTTAAACTTCTCATAATCCGAACTAGGAATTAGCAGCATTCGGTATACGTTTTTTCCACTTTTCTTTTTTATTAAAATGGTTAGGGAAGCCCAGCCTTCTCGTTTTGACACTGGTTTTACCTGATAATCTATGATATTTTTCCAATCATATACTACCCCCATAATGACAATTCCTTCTTCAAATAAGCCTTCCCCCACCATGCGAAATTCAAAAAGTGAGAAACTTAGGGCTGCAATACTAGAAACAAAGGCAAGAAGTGCCTGAGATTTTCCGGAGTCCACTCCCATGGCAATGTTTATAATACTGGAAAACCCAAGACAAACACCTACTCCACAAACCATAACCTCATAAAATCTGCCTTCAAAAAAGCCACGGAATATTCTGCATCTAGGCTGCTTCATTTTTAGAAGTTTAAACTCCATTGCAAACACTACCAAAAACACAAGAATTGATAAAATCAATGTCATACTTTATTCCTCTTCTTCCATTTCTGCTGCCATACTTAAGGTATCAAATCCCAAGCCATGATCATCAAAATCATCCTGGATGACTCTTCCAAAATCGATATCCAGTTCATCCAGCCCTTCAAAATTCTTCTTTCTTTCTGCATCTATCTCTTCTTTTATCTTAAGTACCATATCTTCTGGAAGTTCTGTTACTAAAATTACTTCACTTACATCAATTTTCACGCTTAACATTTTTCGTGCTAATTCTACTTTCGCTTTTGTCTGCTTGTTCATTGTTACCTCCTTGTCTCCATTGCTGAAATCTAAAACTGCATTTGTGGAAAAGCTTCTGATTTTAAAAGCTTTTCCACATTTTTTACTTTTTATAAACAATTTAAAAATTCTTCATTGATTGCAATGACCTGTTCCATCGCCTTTGGACCTGGTGCACCGATGGTATTTCTTAATTCAACACAAGTTTTTAAGCTGATTGCTTCATAAATATCTTCTTCAAATACCGGTGAAATTGCTTTAAACTCTTCTAAAGTCATATCATCAAGGGCAATGTTCTTTTCAATGCAATAAAGTACTAATTGTCCAACTATGGTATGGGCATCTCTAAATGCAACTCCGTGATTTACCAGATAATCTGCGGCATCGGTAGCATTGGTAAATCCATTCTTTGCACTTGCCTCCATCTTGTCCTTCTGCACAGTCATAGTCTTTAACATTCCTGCAAATAAAGTCAGGCAACCCTTTACGGTATCAATAGCATCAAAGGTAAATTCCTTATCTTCCTGTAAATCCTTATTATATGCCAAAGGCAATCCCTTCATGGTAGTCAGCATTGCAGTCAGTGCTGCATACACCCTTCCTGTCTTACCACGAATCAATTCTGCAAAATCAGGATTCTTCTTCTGAGGCATAATGGAACTTCCCGTACTAAAAGCATCATCTAATTCGATAAACTGATATTCGTTGGAATTCCAGATGATAATTTCTTCTGAAAAACGGCTTAAATGCATCATAATCGTTGAAAGTGCTGACAATAATTCAATGATATAATCTCTGTCAGAAACACTGTCCATACTGTTTAGAGTCGGTCCTTTAAAATCCAGTAAACTGGCAGTATACTCTCTGTCTAATGGATAAGTAGTTCCCGCCAATGCTCCAGAACCAAGGGGACAATAATTCATTCTTTCATAAATATCCTCTAAACGGGAATAATCTCTTTTAAACATTTCCATGTATGCACCCAGGTGATGTGCCAAAGTTACCGGCTGTGCCTTTTGTAAATGAGTAAATCCTGGCATGTAAGTAGTGGTATTTTCCTTCATTAATTTATGAAGCACCTTTAACAGATTTACTACCAATTCTTTGATTGCCACAATTTCATCCCTTACATAAAGTCTCATATCCAAAGCAACCTGGTCATTTCTGCTTCTTCCGGTATGAAGTTTCTTTCCTGCTTCTCCCACACGCTCAATTAAAACTGCCTCGTGGAAACTATGAATGTCTTCATATTCTGTAGTAATCTGTAATTTTCCTTCTTCCACATCCTTTAAAATTCCATTTAATCCATCGATAATCACATTTTTTTCTTCTTCCGTCAGTACACCCTGCTTTGCCAGCATGGTTACATGGGCAATGCTGCCTCTGATATCCTGACGATATAATTTCTGATCAAATGTAATCGATGCGTTAAAGTTATATGCAAGTTGGTCTAATTCCTTTGTAAAACGACCGCCCCATAGTTGTGCCATATTCTTGTACCTCTTTTCTCTTTTTCTCTAATTTTGCGTTTTATAATGTTTTCTCTTTTTGAGTTCCTTCTGGTTCTTTGGCTAAAACCGTTACATCCATATGATTGTATGGAATTGCAATTCCATTTTCATCAAAAGCTTCCTTAAACTTCTCCTGTAATTCCCATTTCACATCCCAATAGTCCTCTGTTTTTACCCAAAAACGAATTCCCATTACGATGGCACTGGCATCAAAGCTTTGCAGAAAAATAGAGATAGGTTCTTTTTCCAATACTTTCTCATTTCCTGCTAATACCTCATAAATTACCCGTTTTGCTTCTTTGATATCCTGCTCATAATCCACTGACATGGTTAAATCCAGTCTTCTTTTTGCTTCTTTGGAAACATTGGTTAAACTGGTGTTGGATAAAGTTCCATTCGGGATTACTACTACGCGGTTATCTGATGTCAGCAGTTTTGTATAAAAAATATCGATTGCAGTAACAGTTCCTTCTTTTCCTTTATTGTCTTCTATAATATAATCACCAACCCGGAATGGTTTTAACACTAAAATCAAAACTCCTCCTGCAAGATTGGAAAGACTGCCCTGAAGTGCCAGCCCTATGGCAACACCGGCAGAACCAAGTAAAGTAAGAACGGAAGTAACCTTAAATCCCAGCCCGGCGGCTGCAGATAATAAAATTACGATTTTCAATGCAATATTTACAAATGATGACAAAAAAGTAATCACACCAGGCTCAATACCAGCCTTTTGCAGGCTTTTCTTCAAAAACTTTTGGATTACCTTTATCAGTCGGAAACCAATGTATACAAAAATAAGGGTAACAAGTACACTGCCTACTTTTTGAATACACCAGTCTAATGCCTGTTCTAAATAGTCCATTAATTTATCCTGATTCAATTTTCTACTCCTTATGATTACATCTTCTTAATACCAGGGCCAAAATACCTTTTGACCCCAACATCATATTTCTTAATGCTCCTGATTCAAAGTTTTATCTCTTATTGATTTAAATAGCTCTTAAAAAATGCAACCAGAGCTTTCATTTCTTCCTCCGTACCTATACTGATTCTTAAATAGTTATCAATTTTAGGCTGGTTAAAATATCGAAGAAAGATTCCTTCTTTCTTGGCAGCTTCAAAGATATCCTTAGCCTTTGCTGTCTTATGTGTAGCAAAGACAAAATTAGATTTTGAATCCGGGAAGGAAAATCCCAGTTCTGCCAAATCTTTTTTAAACTGCTCTCTGGTGGCAATAATTTTCTCTACTTTGTCTTTAAAGTACTCCTCATCCTCTATGGATGCAACTCCCATACAGATAGAAGGCTGATTCATGGTGTAAGAATTATAGGAATGCTTGACAACGTTCAATGCCTGAATCAATTCCTTATTTCCCATGGCATAACCAATTCGCATTCCAGCCATGGAACGGGATTTAGAAAATGTACGAACCACCAATAGATTCTCGTATTTCGGTAACAATTCTAATGCAGAAGTACCTCCAAAATCAATATATGCCTCATCAATAATCACAATGACATCCTGATTTGCTTTTAAGATACTTTCGATGAAATCCAGATTTTCATAAACTCCTGTAGGTGCATTCGGATTCGGGAAAATGACACCTCCATTTTCCTCCATATAATCTTCTTTACGAATTCGGAAGTTCTCATCTAATTCCGGCTGCTTATATGGAATCTTATAAAGTTCTGCCCATACATCATAAAAGGAATAGGTGATATCTGGAAACAGAATCGGTTTCTCACTGTTAAAGAAAGTTAAAAATGCCATAGCCAAAACATCGTCAGAACCAACTCCTACAAAAACCTGTTCCGGCTCCAAACCATGATAACCAGCAATGGCATTTACTAATTTTGATACCATAGGATCCGGATACAGACGGAGATTTTCTATTTTATCCCTTGTTTCCATAACCTTTGGCGAAGGTGGATATGGATTTTCATTGGTATTTAATTTTATCATTTTTTCCAGTTGCGGCTGTTCACCTGGTACATAGGGAACCACCTTACGAATATTCTTTTCCCATGCTTTCATAGAAATTCCTCCCGTTTTTAATAGAAAAAGCCATCCAAAGTCAAAAACTCAGGCTGGCTTTTTTGCCTTTATTCGTCCCAGTTATGATATACGTTTTGTACATCATCATCCTCATCTAATAAATCAAGGATACGGTTCATCTTCTTAATATCATCTTCTGCAGTAAGCTCTACCCAGTTTTGTGGAATCATGGTTACTTCTGCAGATGCCATAGGAACTTTCGCTGCTTCTAAAGCTTCTCTGACTGCACTAAAATCATCCGGATTTGTCACGATTTCAAAGCTGTCTTCTTCTTCATTAAAATCTTCTGCACCAGCATCCAATGCAGTCATCATTAATTCGTCTGCATCTCCTTCAAATTCCTCTTTATCAATGATAATCTGACCTTTTTTATCAAACATAAAAGATACACATCCAGGAGTACCTACATTTCCGCCACCCTTAGTAAATGCGTTCTTTACGTTAGCTGCAGTACGATTCTTATTATCTGTTAAAGCGTCAACAATAATAGCAGTACCATTAGGACCATAACCTTCATATGTAATCGATACATAGTTTACAGCATTGGCATCTCCGGCAGCCTTCTTAATTCCACGTTCAATGGTATCGTTTGGCATGTTATTAGACTTTGCCTTTGCAATGACATCTCGTAACTTACTGTTATTGGCTGGGTCTGGTCCGCCTTCCTTTACTGCAACTGCGATTTCACGACCAATAATGGTAAAAATCTTTCCCTTGGCAGCATCATTTTTTTCTTTTTTGTGTTTAATATTTGCAAATTTTGAATGTCCTGACATTGGTAAAAACGCTCCTTTTATCTTACTATCAATCTCGTGCATCACATTGGGAAAATAAAGTTCATTCCCGCAGACACCTAATATCAATCCATTTTATCATAAGTAACTAAAATAATCAAGATTGTATCATCCGGTCATAGTCTAAATCTCATTTTTTCGTAACTGTTCACACGTGAACAGTTACGAATTGGTTTTTGCATGCAAATTCGCTTCGCGAAGCAAAAACCAACCCCTGAATCACTCTATTACGTAACCTGACAGCAAGTGTCAGGTTACTGTGTGAACAGTAACATTTTTTCCCCATGTAAAAATCAAAATTTCTCCTTACTCTTCATCTTTTGTTTCTTCTTTTATTACCTTGGCCTGGGTAATCATATTATCCTGTACATCCACTGTAATAAAACGATACCCGCCATACTTTACTTCCACCTGCTCTTTTGCCTTTGGAAGTCTTCCCATTTCATGAATTAAAAATCCATTCAAAGTATCCACATCCACTTCCGGAAAAGAAATATGTAGTAAATCTTCTATTTCTTCTAATCTGGTCATGCCCTTCATCAAATAAGAATCTTCTTTTTCCTGATAAAAAATATTCTTTTCTTCTTCATCGTATTCATCCAGAATATTACCTACTACAACTTCTAAAATATCTTCCATGGCAACAATACCATCTGTTTGTCCATATTCATCCAGCACTATCGCCATATGAATCTTTTTGGACTGCATCTGGCTAAACAGCTTACTGATGCTTTGGGTATTATGAACAAAAAAAGGAGTTCGGATGATTTTTCGCACCACATTTCCTTCTTTATTCATATATGCTCTCATAGCGTCCTTAAAATACAATACACCAATGACATGGTCTAAATCATTCTCATAAACCGGATATCTGGAATAGTTTTCTTCCAACATAAAACGAATGGCTGCTTCTAATTCCATGTCAGCCTCGATGGCAACAATTTTCTTTCGTATCACCATAATATCTTTTGCTTCTTTGTCACCAAATTCGAACACATTGGAAATCATTTCCATCTCATCTGTTTCAATTAAGCCCTGTTCATGACCTTCATTTACCATGGAAATGATTTCTTCTTCCACCTGTTCTTCATCTATTTCATTATTAAAAATTGAAAATAACCCTTTTCTCTGCTTGGGCCCACCTTTTGCCATAAATCCTTTTCCCTTCCTTTTCTTATGTAGCCAAATCTAAACTGATTAACAACGCATGGTTTACCTCTTCAATAATTTCATTATCTAAATGACAAACCTTTTCTTTTAATCGTCTTTTATCAATGGTTCTAACCTGTTCTAATAACACCACGGAATTCTTCATAATACTATATTTTGAAGAATCCAATTCAACATGGGTTGGCAGTTTCGCCTTATTCATCTTACTGGTAATGGCTGCACAAATCACGGTTGGACTGTGTTTGTTTCCAGTTTCATTTTGTATGATTAACACCGGCCGGATTCCTCCTTGTTCCGAACCTACCACCGGTCTTAAATCTGCATAATAAATATCTCCACGTTTTACAGTCATAATCTCACTCCATCCTATAATTTTTGGTTCACTTTTCTTATCTTTAGTATCGCCAAAATAATTTGGATGTATACGAGTAAAATTTAAAAATTTTTTATCATTATTCTGCTTTGCCCAAAATCATTACAAAAATTTTAACACTTCATCATTACCTTCGGAATGTATTGTATCAAATCTCTTGCGATTAGTCCATAGAAACCTACATTTTTTACAGCTTCATCCCCCGCCAATCCATGGAGATAAACACCTAAGCCTGCTGCCTCTTTTCTATCCATTCCCTGTGCCAGCAATCCTCCTAAAATTCCGGTTAAAACATCACCAGAACCTCCTGTTGCCATTCCATGATTTCCTGATACATTAATATATGTTTGATTTTCGTAATCTGCCACCACCGTGGAGGCATCTTTGCAAATAAAAACACAGGAATATTTTTCTGCCATCTGTCTTGCCACAGAAATAATGTCTTCTTTGATTTGCTCCAGGGTAATGCCTGAAATACGGGAAAGTTCCATTAAATGAGGTGTAAAAATCATGGGTTTTCCTGCAGGTATCCACATTGGAAACTCACTTAAAATATTAATGGCATCTGCATCTATCACCGTAGGTTTTGTGATATTGTTCATGCATGCATGGACAATTTCATAGGAAATCTTATTTTTCCCAAGTCCCGGTCCTAAAATCACCGCATCTGCCCAGTCATAAATATTTTTTATTTTTTCACCCAGCCCGGTAAAATGATTTTCTTCCATTTCGTCAGAATAAGTTTCTATCAACACTTCAGGAATATTACTTTGCAACATCCCCTTGTTGTTTTCATGAGTGAATACTTTTACCAATCCAGCCCCTGTAACATAAGCACTGTGAGCGGAAAAATAAACGGCTCCTGCCATGTCCTTACTGCCCGCAATGACAGCTACCTTTCCAAAACTACCTTTATTTCCATCTGGTCTCCGTTTTGGCAGCCTTTGCAAATCAGATTCTTCATACATAAATGCTTTTTTCTCTAAGAAAGAAACAGCCCTGGGAGCAAAGCCAATCTGTGTTACCACCACTTCACCACAATGCTGTCTTCCCGGATAAAGCAATTGACCGATTTTATAATATCCAAAAGTAACGGTTAAGTCTGCTTTAAAGCAGGTTCCAAGAATTTTCCCCGTAGAAGCATCCACTCCCGTAGGCATATCGATGGCAATTTTATCTCCCGGCATATGGTTTATCTTTTCCAAAACGGATTCATGAATTCCCCTTACCGGTTTTGAAAGACCATTTCCAAAGATTCCATCTATAATCATATCATAGGATTTCTTCGTATCCAGTTCTTCTTTTATTTCAACTCCCATATTCTTTAAAACATGGCTTTGCAACATAAATTCATTGCTTTCTTTTGTCAACCCATGAATATAGTATACTTCTACCTGGATTTTTTCTAAAAACAACATCCGGGCAAGTGCCAGTCCGTCTGCCCCATTATTTCCACTTTCTACCACAATCAAAACCGACATATCTGCCTTAAATCTGTTTCTGATTTGCTCTAAAACAGAGAAAGCAGCGCGTTCCATCAATACCATGGATGGAATCCCCACTGCTTTTATACTATATTCATCAATTTGAGCCATTTGTTCTCTATCTACAATACATTTCATTTTAAACTTTCTCCTATTGCATACGCAATGGCAAACTCTTTGGTATTACTGATAGATACCTGAATATTTGCCACTTCCAGCTTTTTCGCCATGTCTTTTGCACCATGATACAGATTTACGAATGGTTTTCCTTTTTCATCCCTTAATACCTCGATATCTATGAGAGAGAAACCGGAAAAACCTGTTCCAAATACTTTTGACACTGCCTCTTTCACTGCAAAATTTCCTGCAGCTTTTGCAAAAGACTCCCCAATGCACTCCTGCTCTAAAACAGTAAAATATTTTTTACGAAAAGAGGGATTCTCATAAGCACTCTTCACACGGCTGATTTCTATCATATCTGTTCCAACACCTATAATCATCCTGACCTCCGTTCCAAATCTTCCATGATTCATAGCATATTTTGTAAACTGCCACCATCATAGCCAGACTTCATATTTATACGTCTATTTTCTATCCTTGTCAAAGCGGTTCATGGCTTCCGGACCTACCAAATCATGCAGGTAAGAATAAATCTTTTGTGTATCTTCTTCCAGCATAAGCTGTTTTACTTTTTTCTCCTTTACCTGCTCCTTCACGTCATCCATCCATACTTTGATTTTATCAATTTTTTCCCGGTTTTCCACCATTCTTTCATAACATTCCAACATGGAATATGCCATAAGTTCCTCGTTGGCTTCCCGTAACTCATAAGGTATCTTTGCCAGTTCATCTTCATTGGCAATAATCTTCTCATTCAGTTCCTCCATGAGTTTTTTACCTTTTTTTATCACCGGATTCTGGGCATCTTCCATATTTTTTACAATGTCACTCATCAGCTTTTTCTTGGCACGTTTTAAATCCTTATTCTCATTTACCAGTTTTCCCTGTTTCTTTACAAGGGACTTTACATTGGACTCTAAGGTTTTGATTTTTGAAGTCTTATATTTTTCCGGAAAAAGTTCATGCCACCGCTTATCTACAGTAACCAAAGGAACACTGGAACCGGCAAATAATTCCCGTATTTCTTCATAAGAAAATGTTTTCTTCTTTGCCATTAAAAAATCACTCCTTGTTCCTTTGCTTGTTTACATTATAGGATAAACGCATTAAACTTTCTGCCAGATGTACATTCTCCACTACTACCTCTTCTTTTGAAAGCTGCAAATCTATAGAAGCAAAATTCCAAAAGGCCCTAATTCCATACTCTACCAAGCTTTTAGCAATTCCCTTAGCTGCCGTTTTGGGGACGGTCAATGCTGCCATATTCACTCCGTTTTCTTCCACAACTTCTTTCATCTTATCTATATGCTGCACAACCAGTCCGCCAATTTCTTTTCCAATGACCTCTTCATTGATATCAAATATCCCTATAATCCGGAATCCTTTTTTGGAAAAGTCATAATTTGCAAGCGCCTGTCCTAAATTACCGGCACCTACAATGATTAACTTGTTTTCCTGGTCTAATCCAAGAATCTTCGCGATTTCTGTATGTAGATATTCTACATTATACCCATATCCCTGTTGTCCAAATCCTCCAAAATTATTTAAATCCTGTCGTATCTGGGACGCAGTTACATTCATTTTTTTGCTTAGTTCCTGTGAGGAAATTCGGTCTACATTATTTCGAAGCAGTTCCCCCAGATACCGGTAATATCTGGGTAACCGCTTGATGACTGCAGACGAAATCTCTTTCTCGCTCATTCTCTGCACCGCCTTAATCTACAAATCTTTCGTTTCCTTTAACCCTAATTTATCCCCTTAGTGATTCACTGCCATACTTAACATCATAAATCCGCTTGCTAAGTTATTCCATGTCGTTCACATAAGAATCCTATTTTTTATTCTTCCTTTTTGGACTTCTTTGCCGCTGGAGGAACCATCTTAAATACCTGCACACCAAATGGTGCAACATTAATCCGGATAGAATTTTCTCTTCCATCACATTCTTCTTTTTTCGTCTGTTTTAGTGTGGTGTTCAAACAATCAGAACCGCCAAATTCCATAGCATCACTGTTAAAGATTTCTTTGTATTTTCCTCTGTAAGGTACTCCGATTTTATGATTTTCATAACTTACTGGTGTAAAATTACAAACCACCACTAAGGTATCTTTTTCGTCTTTGCTCATTCTTTGGAAGATAACAATACTTTCATTGGCAGAAATACAGTTAATCCACTGGAATCCCTCCGGTGAATGATCCAGTTCGTAAAGTGCCGGTTCCTGACGATATAAAGTGTTCAACGCCTTCACATATTGCTTCATCTGTATATGGGAATCAAATTCCAATAAATTCCATTCAATACTGGTGCTTTCGTTCCATTCATCAAACTGTGCAATGTCTTGTCCCATGAACAATAACTTCTTTCCAGGGTGGGTCATCATAAATCCATAGAAGGCTCTTAAATTCGCAAATTTTTCATAGTAACCGCCTGGCATTTTATTTACCATAGAGCCTTTTCCATGTACCACCTCATCATGGGAAAGAACCAATACAAAGTCTTCACTATAGGCATATACCATACTAAAAGTTAATTCTCCATGATGATACTTACGGAACAATGGGTCCTGTCGCATATAATTAATGAAATCATTCATCCATCCCATATTCCATTTATAATTGAATCCGATACCACCTTTGTCCAAATCATGGGTTAGCATCGGCCATGCTGTAGATTCTTCTGCAATCATGATTACATCTTCAAATTTCTCATGCATCACAGAATTTAAATGCTTTAAAAATTCAATGGCTTCTAAGTTATCATGATCTCCATACATGTTTGGAATCCATTGTCCTTCTTCCCGTCCATAATCCAGATATAACATAGAAGCAACTGCATCGATACGAATTCCATCAATATGATATTTCTCTGCCCAGAACAAAGCATTGGAAATTAAAAAGTTTTTTACTTCATTTCTTCCATAATTAAAAATGTAAGTTCCCCAATGTGGATGTTCGCCCTGTCTTGGGTCCTGATGTTCGTAAAGTGCCGTTCCATCAAATCTTCCTAGTGCATGGGAATCCTTTGGAAAATGTGCCGGCACCCAGTCTAAAATCACACCGATTTCATTTTTATGAAGGTATTCAATCAGATACATAAAATCCTTTGGCTCTCCATAACGGGAAGTAGGTGCATAATATCCTGTTACCTGATATCCCCAGGAAGGGTCAAATGGGTGTTCCATTACAGGCATAAATTCCACATGGGTATATCCCATTTCCTGAATGTATTCCACCAATAAAGGAGCGATTTCCCTGTAATTATAGAATTCTCTACCATCTTTCGGTCTTTTCCAGGAACCTAAATGCATCTCGTAAATAAACATTGGTTTGTCTTTCGCCTGGACTTTATTTCTCTTCTTCATCCATTCCTGGTCGTTCCAGTCATAATATAAATTAGCTACTTTGGAAGCTGTATTCGGTCTTAATTCTGCCTGATTTGCATAAGGGTCTGCTTTGATTAAAATATTACCTTCTCTGGTCTTAATTTCAAACTTATAAATATCTCCAATTTTAACTCCTGGGATAAATATTTCATATATACCGGAATATTCTAATCGTCTCATAGGATGTCTTCTTCCATCCCAATTATTAAAATCTCCCACTACACTGACTCTTTGTGCATTCGGTGCCCAGACAGCAAATACGACACCTTCTGTCTGTCCAATAATTCTATGATGTGCTCCCAGACATTCATACACTTCGTAGTGAATTCCTGCATTAAAACGGTTTACATCCATGGAATCCATGATTGGCTCAAAAGCATATGGATCTAAGTATTCATAAGTACTCTGATCCTCAAAAAAGGCTCTCAAACGGTATGCCGCCCATTTCTTTTCTTTGATAATTCCGCTAAAGAATCCTTTTACCTTCGTTCTGCATAATCCGAATACCCGTCCATTAATATCATCCACGATTTCCATGCCCACTGCATCTGGAAAATACACATTATATAAGATTCCTTCTTTTACCTCGTGTGGTCCCAAAATATGATGAGGATTGTCGTGTTTTGTTTCGACTAAGGCTTCTACCTCGCTCCAATTAATATATTCTGTCATCTTGCCCATGATTTTATCTCCTCTCTTCATACGAACTAATTATTTATATTTTACACCAAAACAGACAAAAAAACAACGCAATTATCTCACTACTTCGAAAATCAAAAAAGAACCCGAAAGATAAAAGCCAGAAAATCTTACCTTTTTCTGTTTTCCCTTCCAGGTTCTTTCTTAATTTTATTCATAATCTGTAATCGTTCAGAATAAATCTTACCATTCACTAATAACAGAAACTGCTATGTGGTGATACAATTCCTGCAAGTTCTAATCATTAGTCTTCCTTTGCTGTGATATATCCCTGAGCCTTTAATAATTCAGCACATAATACAGCACCACCTGCTGCACCACGAACGGTATTGTGAGATAATCCTACGAACTTAAAGTCATATACTGCATCTTCTCTTAAACGTCCGATGGATACACCCATACCTCTTTCATAATCTACATCCAATGCAACCTGTGGACGGTTATCTTCTTCTAAGTATTGGATAAACTGCTTTGGCGCACTTGGTAATTCTAATTCCTGTGGTAATCCTTTGAAATTTACTAATTTTTCAATTAATTGTTCCTTTGTTGGTTTCTTCTTAAAGGATACGAAAGCTGCTGCGGTATGTCCGTTTAATACAGGAACACGGATACATTGACAGGTAATTACAGGACCGTCTTCTGACTTCTTAATCACTCCGTCTTCAATCTTTCCCCATAATCTTAATGGTTCCTGTTCAGACTTTTCTTCTTCTCCACCAATGTAAGGAATGATATTTCCTACCATTTCCGGCCAGTCTTTAAAGTTCTTACCAGCTCCTGAAATTGCCTGATAAGTAGTGGCAACTACAACGGTTGGTTCAAATTCTTTCCATGCAGTAAGTGCCGGAGCATAACTTTGAATCGAACAATTAGGCTTTACAGCAACGAAACCTCTCTTAGTACCTAATCTTTCCTTCTGGAATTTGATTACTTCGAAGTGTTCCGGATTGATTTCCGGTACTACCATAGGTACATCAGGAGTCCATCTGTGGGCACTGTTATTAGAAACAACCGGTGTTTCTGTCTTAGCATATGCTTCTTCAATTGCCTTGATTTCTTCTTTTGTCATATCTACTGCAGAGAATACAAAGTCAACTGTCTTTGCAACTTCTTCTACGTCATTTACATTATGAACGATGATTTTCTTAACAGCTTCCGGCATTGGTGTATCCATCTTCCATCTGTCACCAACTGCTTCTTCGTATGTCTTTCCTGCACTTCTTGGGCTTGCTGCGATGGTTACAACTTCAAACCAAGGATGATTTTCCAATAATGCAATAAATCTTTGACCTACCATACCGGTACCACCAAGAATACCAACTCTTAACTTTTCACTCATGATAATTCTCCATTCTTTCTAAATATATATGATGTTGGGGCAAAAGGTATTTTGTCCCTATGATACTCAGAATTACTTCGCTGGATAAGCTCCCGTAATTCTGCAAACATTCGAAATCCGCCCTATTCGTGCTACTTTCTCATGTTTGTACGGGTCACAAAGTCATACAATTTCATGCAAGCATGAATTGCATGACCTTTTGACCCTAGTATCATACATATAACAATATTTCGCATTTTGTTTTTCTTACGCGAACAACTGTCTTTGCTATACAGATATTATACTATTTTTTGTGTTTTTTCAAGTGTTATTTCATATTTTTTTGTATTTATTTTAAAACAACTTGTTATTTCTCTTTTAGACTTTCACCAAATCCCTTAATAACCGGCTCCATAAAGTATTCCATTACCGTCCTCTTGTCTGTTTTTATTTCCACTGTTCCAGACAAACCTGAAATGATATCGATGTTTTCATTGGAATCCTCCACATCTATCTTTACAAGGTAAACACTCCCTAATTCTTCACTTGTAAACGAACTTGGACTAATATACTTTACAATCCCATTTACAGTTCCATACTTATTATAAGGATAAGCCTCCAGTTTTATCTCCGTTTCCATTCCAATTTCCACATCAGCAATGTCTTTATTTTGGACATAGCACACCATTTCAACCGGAGTATGTTCAGGAACAATCGTAATCAGCTGCTGGGCTTGAGTTACTGTTTCCCCAATGGTATTGACAGAAATGCTATTTATATAGCCACTGACAGGTGCTGTTATGGTTTGATATTCTTTCGATATCCTGTACTTCTCAAGATTAGAATCAAGCTCCTCCAGCTGACTTTGGATTTCTGACAATCTGGTATGAATCTGGGCACTATACTGAGTTTTTGCATCCGCAATCTGCAAATCCGACTGCTCTAGGGCAAGTGCGTACTGCTGTATCATAAGTTCCTGCATTTGAATTTCACCTTTGGTTCCATTTGCTTTATACTCTTTCAGTTGAATCTCAGCAATCTGTTGATTTAACTCAATGTTGCTTTTTTCTATTTCAAGATTATTTAAAGTATTTTTATAACTTGTATCTGTATCTAAAATTGTTTGGACATAGGGCTTCAACTCTTCTTCATATTCTTCTATATTAATAGCAGATATATCTTCTCCCAGCCTTATCTTATGATATATGGATTCTTGTGTTTCCAGAACCACCCTTTGATGTTTCAGTTGACTCTCATCAATTTCAAGATTTTCGGTGTTCAGTTCTATTAAAACCTCTCCTTTTTCCACATACGCCCCTTCTGTTGCATAAATCGCTTCTACCGTCCCTCCAGTATAAGACTGGACAATATTAACATTTCCAACCGGCTGAATGGTTCCGTTTGAAGTTATCACCACATCTATTTCAGACAGGCATGCCCATACGATTACTGCAATGAAAAGAGTAAATACACCTAATATGATTACCGTTCCGGCTTTATGAGCAGGCCGCTCTATGATTTCAAGCATGGAAGGCATAAAGTCATATTTTAATTCCTTGTCCTTCATTTTACTGTGCTTTAAAATATACTCCGTTAATTTATGCTCCATCTACATCACCCCTTTTCTGTTGCTGATATAGATGACAGTACAGTCCCTTTTGTCTCATCAGATTTTCATGGGTATCATATTCCACCAGACTGCCCTTGTCAACTACCATTATTTTCTTTGCATCTTTCAAAGTCGAAAGTCTGTGGGCAATAATCAGAACAGTTCTTCCTTTACATATTTCTTTCAGATTATTCTGTATGATACTTTCAGATTCATAATCTAAAGCCGATGTGGCTTCATCAAAAATAAGAATCCTTGGATTTGCAAGAATTGCCCTTGCAATGGCTACACGTTGTTTCTGCCCACCGGATAAGCCCATACCCTTTTCTCCAATTACGGTATGATATCCATTTGGCAATTCCAGAATAAAGTCATGAGCCCCTGCTATTTTGGCACAATGAATAATCTGTTCCATAGAAGCTGTTGGGCAGTGGATGGAAATATTTTCTGCCACGGTTCCATTAAACATGAAATTCTCCTGCAAAACAACTCCAATCTGTTTTCGAAGCATAGCCGGATTTACCAGTGAAATATCCATTCCATCAATGGAAATCTTACCACCTTCCGGTATATATAACCGCTGAATCAGTTTTGAAATGGTACTCTTTCCGGAACCGCTTCTTCCTACCACACCCACAATGGTTCCTGATTCTATTTCAAAACTCATGCCTTTGATTACTTCGCCTCCCTGTGGGTTATATCTAAAATGTACCTTATCAAATACTATTTTTCCCTCCAGTTTCGGCAAAGCAGCCTGGTTCTGGTTCAGGATAGGTTCCGGGGCAGTATTGAAAATATCCCCGATTCGTTTTACTGATAAAGCTGCCTGCTGATATTCCTGCCAAAGCTGAACTAATCTTAATACCGGACCGCTTACCCTTCCGGAAAGCATACGAAATGCCACCAGCTGTCCTACCGTAAAATTCCCTTCCATTACTGCCTTGGCTCCAAAAAATAAAATGAAAAGGTCAAACACTTTTTGGATAAACTGTCCTAAGGTTCCTGCTGTTGCCGAAACCATGGAGGTTTTATAACTTGCTTTTACATAATCCGACTGCAAATCACCCCATTTTTGTTCGAATTTCGGCTCTAAAGCATAGGATTTTACCGTCTGCACTCCCGTAATGGATTCCACCAGAAATGATTGTGTGTTTGCTCCTGTTTCGAACTTTTCATCCAGTCTTTTTTTGAAAAGCGGAGTTACAATTGCCGACAAAACCGCATACACCGGTATAGAACAAAGAACAATTACCGTCAGCATTTTATTATAGAAGAAAAGCACCACAATATATACTATTATAAATATCAAATCTATCATGGAAGACAAAGGAGTTCCCGTTAAAAAACTTCGAATGCTGTCCAGTTCCCTTACCCGGGCAACCGTCTCTCCCACACGACGGGATTCAAAATATTTTAAGGGCAATGCAAATAAATGACGAAATAATTTAAAACTTAACATGACATCGATTCGGTTTGTTGTATGGGTAAATACATAATTCTTGGCAAGTCCAAGTATTAACTCATAAATGTATACAATGGCGATGCCAATGGTTAATACATTTAAAGTCGAAATACTTCGGTGAACAAGCACCTTGTCTACTACTACCTGAGTCATGATTGGAGTCAGCAGTCCTAGTATCTGGATTGTAAATACTGCAATCAACACCTGGATGAATTCCTTCTTAAACTTTAAAATAGTAGGAATAAACCATTTAAAGCTAAATGCTGCCTCCCGGTCTACGATTCCTTTTTTCGTAATAAGAATCGCCGTACCATCCCAGATTTCTGCAAGTTCTTCACGGGATTTCACCTCTGGCTGGGTTTTATCTGCAAACAAAACCATAAATTTGTCTTCTTTGGATTTTGCAATGATAAAAAACTCATCGTCCTTGCCTTTTGCAACAATAGGTGCCGTTACGTTTTTTAATTTATTTAACTTAAGTCTGCAAAGTTTCGCTTTCATTTTTAAACTTTTTACAGACAGAATGATATCTACTTCACTGGTTTTCTGATTCTCATTAAGAACAGTAAGATTTTCCGCTTGTTCCTTTGTAATGGGTATACCATGAAATTTCATGACAATCATAAAACAAGCCAAGCCACTATCTTGTTTCTTCTCCATGTTTTTCCTCCTTTGTAACAATAAAATGTGCAGCAACATAAAAAGCTGCTGCACTTAAAAATAAAAGATGTCTCAGCATTACGAAGCCAGTGAATCCACAAAAAGCTGATTCGTATTAGAAGTCTCCTGGGAGATATCTGAGATATGAATTCCGGCAGAGACATTTTCTTCTTCTCCAAAGGCTGACATATTTTCTGTCAGAATCATTACCTGAATGTCTGTCTGGTCTGCCACTTCTTTGTTTTCTTCTGAAAGAGATACTGTG
>JAFQBM010000034.1 GCA_017399685.1 Lachnospiraceae bacterium | reverse complement strand
ACGGTTTGCTTCAGTGTTGGGTTGGCTCAGAAACAGCAGCTATCATTTTAAAAGCAGTCAATGCAAAAATGAGCAGCAATTCTCTGAAAGAAGCCATAAAAAGCCGAGACCCTGAAAAAATAATGATAGAAGTATTGAGATTCATGGTGGCATTATATTCCTTCCATTGTGAATGTTTTACCGGGGAAACTCTGGTCAGTACTACAGAAGGCGACAAACGTATTGACGAAATTGAAGTAGGGGATTATGTTTATGCATACGATACAGAGACGGAAGAAAACGTTCCAGCAAGGGTAACTTATGTATCCGTAACAGAAACCAATATCTTAGTCCATGTATATACTTCCGAAGGAGAAGAAATCAAAACCACCATGCTTCATCCATTTTATGTGAAGAACGTAAAGAATGGTGAGGATGAAGAATATGGAATTTGGAAAGCATCTGCCAACTTAGTAGCCGGAGATGAGCTTCTGACAGACGATGGAAGAGTTGTATATGTAGAAGAGGTAAAAGTCGAAAGGCTTACTGAAAGCATTAAAGTATACAATCTGGAAGTGGAAGGGCTTCATACTTATTATGTGGGAAGTGGAGTGCTGGTGCATAATCAGTATGGGAAGAATAATATTAGCAAGAACAACCTCGAAAAAACAAACGGAAGTTTAAGTAAAAAATCTATTTTGAAAAAAAATCTGTTGCCAACAACAGGAAAAATTAGATTTGTTCCGCCAAAAGATTGGACTGCATCGCAACCATTGAAGAAGATGAATGGAGGTTTTATAGATAAATTTGGGAATATATGGACTAAAGGACCATCGAGAACAATAGGTGAAGCTTTTGAGTGGGATGTTCAATTATCTAAAAAAGGAAAAGAACTACTAGGATGGTTGAGTAGAGATAATTCTCATCTAAATGTATCATTAGAAGGTAAAATTACACATAAATAGAGGAGCAATTTGATGAAAATTAATTTTTTTGTTGAGGCACAAGTAGAAAAAGAGGCAATTCGATTGGTTCAAGACGGATTGTATAGTATGGAAGAAATTATTGTATCCAAAGAGGAACAAAAAGTGGCTCCTTATTGGAAGATGGAAAATGTATATATTGTTGAAATGACGGTTGAATTATCTCAAAATACACTACAGTTTTTTTTAGAGAGTTTTTCTGATGATTGGTTGGAAATAGGAAATCCTGTTGAGGAATTGTTGGCTTCAAAAACCAACCAAGGATGCAAGTATATGAAAGAAGGGTTTGTATTAATTAATATTTTTTTATAGAAATGTCTTTTGTGGGATGTTGAATTACAATCAGAACAAACAAAGACTAACTATACTGAAAAAGAAATGGAATATAGACCTATTTCCTCTAAGGTCACCTATGACCTTGCAATCATTGTTTACGGTTACGATTCTTATGGAAGAGTAGGAAGTATCACCACAAAAGTAAACGGAACCGAAACCGGAACCACGTCCTATGAGTACGACCTGATGGTTCGTGTGGTAAGGGTCATCGCCCACGATGGAACCGCCACCGTTTATGAATATGATGCCATCGGAAACCGCACCGCAGTAAGACACGAAGGAGGACTGACTGTATCCTATGAGTATGATACCTGTTCAAGGCTAATCAACGAAATTGTAACAGACAAGGATTCCAACGTGTTAATGTTCTACCATTACACTTATGGAAATGCCGGAGAAAAAACACAGGCAGTAGAAGTGGTAAGAGAATCCGCTAACGACACCACAGTAACCGTTATCTGTAACGATTATAGTTATGACAACCTGTTAAGATTAACCGGAGAAACCATACAGGTGGCAGAAAATGTACCATTTGATACCGTGGTAAAAGGTACTGCAGGAGATGAAGATTCCGGAAATGAAACCACAGAAAATGAAACTTCCAATGATGGAAGTTCTGAAACAGGAACTTCCGCAGAAGAAACAGGAAGTAGAGATTCCGGCACTGAAAGTACGAACACCATAGATATTACAGGAATTACCTGGGATGGCAGTATCGTAAACCAGTATACCTACGATGCAGTCAGCAACCGCACAGGAAAAGTTACTACAGTAAACGGAACCGTTTACGAAATGGCAGACAGTGTCGAAACCGGAACTACTGTTTATACTTACAACGAACTGAACCAGTTAATTTCAGCAGAAAACGGCGACACCACCATCACCTACACCTACGATATCAATGGAAATCTGGTATCCGAACACGGCGGAAGTGAGGATAAAACTTACACTTATGATACAGACAACCGCCTGATGATTGTCACCTTAAGCAGTGGAAACAACGTCACCATAGAATCCTACACCTACGACTACGAAGGAAACAGGATTAGCAAGCAGTTAAACGAAGACGGAAAGATTTACTACCTAAATGACACCTTCCAGTATTTAACCCAGGTAGCCCTGGAATTAAAGAAGCAGGAAGACGGAAGTTATGGCGTAAATAAGTATTACACCAGAGGAACAGAGCTAATTAAGGCGGATATCTACGAAGACAGTGAAGGTAATCAGGTATCAGAAACATACACCACAAAACAGTATATCATGGACGGTCACGGTTCTGTTACTGCATTGGCAGAAACGAACGAAGTCGGAAATGTGGTAACAGACACCTACACTTATGATGCCTACGGAAATCTTCTAAAGAAGACTGGAACCACAGAAAATGACTATCTTTATACCGGAGAACAGTATAACGAAGCCACAGGACTTTACTATTTAAGAGCCAGATACATGAATCCGGAAACCGGAACTTTCATCAGCATGGACAGCTATGCCGGGAGCCTTGACAATCCGGTCAGCTTACACAAGTATTTGTATGCCAATGCAAATCCGGTGATGTATACCGACCCGACAGGATATTTCTCTTTGGCAGAAAGTTCCGTTGTACAGGGAATGAAAAGTGTACTGAATACCGGAATGCAATCTCTTGGTAATTTAAAAAAGGTCATGAGTTGGGCGAATATGGCAGTTACCCTGTATGATATACATGAACAAATCCAGTTGCTACAGTCCGGAGAAGGAAGTGTATTAGGATTAGTCTTAGCCATAGCAGGAGGAATTGCTACACAGGCATTGCTGAACTGTGCCCTGACAAAATTATTAGGTAGTGCGGCTGTTACAGTGCTAAAGGTGATAGGAGTGGCACAGGATGCAGGTTCCTTCCTTGAAGCAGTAAAAAGCGGAGACCCAGAAAAGATTGTAGTAGAAACCGTAAGGCTTATAGTTTCTCTATTTACATTAAAATGTCAGTGTTTTACCGGAGAGACTTTAGTAAGCACTACAGAAGGTAACAAACGAATCGATGAAATAAAAGTCGGAGATTACGTTTATGCATACGATACCGAAAAAGAAGAAAACGTTCTTGCAAAAGTAACCTATGTATCTATTACAGAAACGGATATCCTTGTCCACGTATATACTTCAGAAGGTGAAGAAATCAAAACCACCATGTTCCACCCATTTTATGTGAAGAACGTAAAGAATGGTGCAGAGGAAGAATATGGGGCATGGAAGGCAGCTTCAAACCTTGTAAATGGTGATGAACTTCTGACAGAGGACGGAAGAATTGTATACGTAAAAGAGGTAAGAATCGAAAGACTTGCTGAGAGTATTAAAGTATACAATTTGGAAGTGGAAGGATTGCATACTTATTATGTTGGTAGTGGGATACTAGTACATAATAGATGTCCATTGGGCAAAAATATGGTGAAAGATCCAAATGGAATAGGGGATCCTGGTTTGGATTTTGATGCACATCATATTTTCCCACAAAAATTTAGATATTGGTTTAATAAAATAGGTATTGATATAGATGACCCAGATTTTGGTATATGGCTGGAAAAATCAGAGCATCTTTCAAATGCTAAAAGTTACAATAAATTATGGGAAAAATTTTTCAGTAGATATAATTTCAATCCGAAAAAAATTGATATAGCAGATGTTTTTGCGTATTTAGATGAAATTGGAAGGATGTGGTAATGGTATGAGCATTAAGGTGGCTGAAAATCAAAGATATTTTGTAAACATTGATTGGGAAAATCAAATAAATGGGGAAATGTATTTGGCAAAATGTTATAGTATAAGTCATTCTAATGATATTCAAAAAATTAATGAATTTTATGTTGAAATAAATGGAGGTGGTGATAGACAAGCAATTTCTAATGATGGTAAGTATATTGCAACAGCAAAGTATGAAAGTAAACTGTTTATTTATGACATTCAGAATAAAGAAAAGAAACTATTTACTAATCAATTTAAATCAATACAAAAGCTAGAATTTTGTGACAATTATTTATGTATTGTGTCAGAGGATAATCATATTTATTACTTCGATTTTGAGAATAATGTGATATTGAATAAATTTGTAGGAACAAATGTCATAAAAAACTATTTTGGGGCTGATATTATAATTAAAAATCATAATATGGCAATTATAGGAACTAAAAAAGTTAAGTCTAATGATTCTTGTTATCTTGATGGAATAACTACAGAATATGGAGTTGTACTTTCAGAAATGCGGGGAAATTTATATTGTTATAATTATTTAGGAAAAGTAATATGGAAAGTTGAAGCAGGTAGTAATAGACATTTTATTAATTTGGGATATAACCTTCAAAAAAAAATTATAGTAGCTATTTGCTTTGATTATTTTAATAAATCTAATCCGGATGAAGTGTTTTTGATTGATGCAGTTAGCGGTAGTATTATATCCAAAACTGATGTTGAAAGAAGGGAATATGTGTTTATTCAAAATTGTCAAGCATTATTAAATGATGATAAGCAAATAGTTAACATATTACCATCTTAATTAGTTGAAATATATTGTATTTTTTTACTCGGGCAGATGTGGTAAAATGTGGATATGATATATTGACAGCATATCCAACTAAATGATGAGGTGATATATGTTATGATTAAAAGTAATGATTATGAAGAAATATATAGAAACAGTAGATAGTCAGTGGTTGCAATATATTTCAAAGGAGATTGAATGTTTCTTAATGAGTGAATTGCCAGAATATTATAAAGAGGAATTCATACAAGAATGCACATGCATTTATTATCCAGCTATTGGGCTTAAGCCATTAGAATGGTTAATAGATGTTTGGGGAGAAATCAAGAAATCCATTTAGTTTTAAGACCAGCTATGTATATCAAAAACATAGCTGGTCAAAAGTCTATATAATCGGAAATTTTACTACCTGAGAGCCAGATACATGAATTCCGGAAACCGGAACCTTCATCAGCATGGACAGCTATGCCAAAAGTCTTGATAATCCGGTCAGTCTGCACAAGTATCTGTATGCCAATGCTAATCCGGTGATGTATGCCGATCCAACAGGATATTTTTCTTTATCAGAAAGTTCGGTGGCACAGGTTTGTAGAAATATGCTGGATACAGCGAACATAACACCACTTAAGATTTTGCATAAAACGATGCAGTGGGCGAATATGGTGGTTACCGTGTATGACACATGGGAAATGTGTGAAAAGTTACAAAGTGGAGAATCCACTGTTATGGATGTAGCCTTTGTTATTAT
>JAFQBM010000033.1 GCA_017399685.1 Lachnospiraceae bacterium | reverse complement strand
CAGAACATGATAAAAATAACCCAAAGTCGGGAAAAGTAATGCAGAAACTTGGAATGACTTATGAAGGAACATTAAGAAGTGCAGGATTTTGTAATCAGGGTGTGATTGATGAGGTGTGGTATTCAATTTTGAAAGAAGAATTTATGAAATAATAAAATTATTTATTGTCAAATAAAGTATTATAGTTTCGCAATTTCTTATTAACAAGGAAAACTTATCAAGGAGATTTTGAAATGGAAACAAAGGCAGTAATTTTTGATATGGATGGTGTTATTTTTGATTCTGAGCGGGCTGTGTATCAAGGCTGGTTAGAATTGGCAGAAAAATATCATATCAAAGACATAGAAACGATATATATGAAAACCATTGGTGTTAATTCTGTGGTGACAAGGCAGATTTTTATGGATTATTATGGAGAAGACTTTCCTTTTGATAAATATAAGGAAGAACAGGCTAAGAATTATCATGCAAAATATGATAATGGTCGATTGCCAATGAAGCCTGGAATAAGGGAATTACTGATTAGCCTGAAGGAAAAAGGATACCAAATTGCAATTGCATCCTCCACAAGGACCTGGCTTGTGGAAAAACAAATTGAAGATGCGGGATTAAGAGAATATTTCGATGTAATTGTAGGTGGGGATATGGTTGAGAAAAGTAAACCGGAACCGGATATTTTCTTGAAGGCAACGCAGTTGTTAGATGTGCAGCCGGAAAAAGCTTATGTAATTGAAGATTCCTACAATGGGATTCGGGCAGCCTTTGCAGGAGGGATGATTCCAATTATGGTGCCGGACATGCTTGAACCTGATGATGAAATGAGAGAAAAAGCACAGTATATTTTCAAGGATTTATATGGGGTAAAAGATTTCTTATAAGAATATTGAAATCGAAAATCACATAGGATACTATGCTAATAGAAAAAGAAAGAATGTTACTGTTCACACAGTAACCTGACACTTGCTGTCAGGTTACGTAATAGAGTGATTCAGGGGTTGGTTTTTGCTTCGCGAAGCGAATTTGCATGCAAAAACCAATTCGTAACTGTTCACGTGTGAACAGTTACGAAAGAATTGTTCACTTGAAACACAAAACAAATCCCCATGAGTGGTTGCTCGTGGGGATTTTTGTCATTTTATTTTGGATGGATGACCAAGCCATCAGGTTCGTTACCTTTTAGTCTTCATCGTCGAACCATATCAATTTTATCATACATTTGTTTGCGAGAATATAAAAATGAAATGGTATTCATTTTTTATCTTGATTTTTTGCAGAGATTTGTTAAAATGAATATAGTTTCATTTTAAATACAAATGGAGGTTTGATATGCCGAAAGTATCAGAAGAATATATTAAAAATAAAAAGACGATGATTGTTCGCACCGCTTATGATTTATGTCTTCAAAAAACGGTCAGCACTGTAACCATGCAGGACATTATTAATGCAACCGGGCTTAGCCAGGGTGGTATCTACCGATTTTATAAGGATATTGATGAAATACTCAGGGATATGTTGATAGATAACAGACAAAGAGTCACAATTAAAACTCAGGTGGATGCTATCTTTGCAGAGGCACAAACAGAAGACGCAAAGGTTATCCTACACAAAATATTTGACCTGTTGGCAGACTTTATGACAAAAGAGTTGATGGGCATTGTGAAGATTAATTTTGAATTATCTGTTCTTTCCATGAATGCACCTTTACGAGTAGAGAAGATATTAGGCAATATAGAGGATACCGGTAACTTTGAATATCTTTTTTTGCGAATTACACAGTACCTTCAGACGAATATTTCAAATGGTCGTTTCACCCCCAAAATAAGTCAGGAAGAACTTCTGACATACCTTACTACTTCTTATAATGGCATTGAAATGAGCTGTATTATCAACCATTGCTATAAGAAATTGCCTCTGATGGAATGGTATATACCAAAAACTCAGCTAAAAACATTGGAAACTACATTGTATTATCTATTGGGATTGGAGGTTTAGAATATGCAGATACATAAATTTATAGAAGGAAAGAAGCCAATTATGGTTTTGATACATGGAGTTTTAACACCTTGGCAAATATGGATGCCACAGATTATGGCATTCAAAGAAAAATATAATATTTATGCAATTGCGTTGAATGCCCATACAGAAGAGAATGCCAGTGAATTTATTTCTGCGGCTGCAGAAGCAGAGGAAATGGAAGAATATTTTCGGAAGCAGAAAATAGAAACGATAGATGTTTTATGCGGTCTTTCCCTTGGAGGGAAAATTTCCTATGAAATTTGGAAAAACGGAAAACTTACCATTGGTAATTTAATATTGGATGGAGCACCTTTAGTATCTTGTCCTAAAATTGCTGAAAGAATTATGATAAATAATTACAAAAGAATTATTCATCAATCAAAAGCACGAGAAGAAAAGGTATTAGAATCTTTCAAGAAACAGTTTTTACCAGAAAAATATTTAGAGAGCTATTTAAAAATAGCAGATTTTATGACCGACAAATCCATGGAAAACCTTGTGTGTGCAGCATTTAATGGTAGTATGTGCAAAGATGTGGATAACCATAGCAGAATATTGTTTATTCATGGAACCAGGGGAAATGAAATTCTGTCCAAGAAGGCTGCTAAACTTATGAAAAAATATTATCCTGAAACACAGGTGGTTTGCTTTAAGGGAGATGCTCATTGCTACAAGGCAATCTATGAACCAGAGAAGTGGATAGAAGTTGTAGATGCCTTTATGAAAGAAACGATGTCATTTAGATAACATAAGGGTAAGAGATAGTTTCATTTTATTTCGGATGAAATTAAATATAGAAAAGAACAAAATTGTGATTGTAAATGATACTGAATTTTGGCATTGTTTTAAATAATAGGATTTGGAGAATGGAGGAAATGAAATGGAAGAATGTATTTTTTGCAAAATTGTTAGTGGAGAAGTTTCAAGTATGAAAGTATATGAGGATGAATACACTCTTGCATTTATGGATATAGCAGGGGATGTAGATGGACATATTTTGGTAATTCCAAAAGAACATTGTAAAAACATATTGGATTGTAATTATCATGTATTGAATGATATTATGAATACTGTAAAAAAAATAGCGGAGCATTTAGTTGAAAATTGTAGGTACGATGGTGTTAATATATTGAATGCAAGCGATGAGTCGGCGGGTCAGTCCGTTCCGCATTTTCATATTCACATCATACCAAGAAGAAATAATGATGGAATAGATGCATGGCCGGTATTTGAAGGTGCAAATTGTGAAATCGAAGAGATATATAGAAAGATAAAAATGGATGAATGTTAGCATTAAAAATGATAAAAAGTTATTTTATTTGCCAATTGCATAAGTTTTTTGTATACTATAAATAAACTTGGGGATAGTGAAAATTGTGGAGAGAAAAGTATGGAAAGAACGATAGGAATTGGAATACAAGACTTTGATAAGATGATAGATGGGGGCTTTTTTTATATCGATAAGACCTTATTTAATGGAGGATTCCGAATTTGTTACTGCGGTAAAAAATCATCCTAAATTATTTACAGGTTTTTCGGATACTACAATCAACCATTTGATGTTTTATAAACTAGGATTGTCTACTTATTACGGACCGAATTTTATCTGTGATTTGGGAGAAATTGCGAATGAGATGCTTCCATACAGCAAAAAGCATTTGAAAGTTATTTTGAAGGAAACAGTGATAATGAAATTGTGTCCAGTGAAATATGGTATGAAGAACGAGAAGCCTTTTCAAGAGCAGCAATTGGAACGGAGAGGGCATCACATAAGGAAGAACGAGGCTATGAACTTCTTCAAGGAAGTGAAATCTTTCAAGGAAGGTTATTGGGCGGCTGTTTGGAAAGTTTTTATGACATACTTACCACTAACAGATATGAGGATGAAAAAAGTGTTTGTGAGAAATATGGAATCTTTCCAGGAAAAGAAGAATGGGAAGGAAACATATTATTTATAGAAACCTGTGAGGAAAAGCCTGCCCCAGAACTTTTTGAAAAAGAAATCATGGCACTTAAAAATAAAGGTGTATTTGATGTGATAAATGGAGTTCTAGTGGGAAAACCACAGGATGAAACTTATTATGAGGAATATAAGGTGATTTTGAAAAGGGTAATAGAGAATGAGCAAATTCCCATTGTATATAATGTTAATTTTGGACATGCTGCACCTCGGTGCGCCTTGACATATGGTGCCATGGCAAAGGTGGACATGAAGCAGAAAAAGATTTATTTAAGCTGGTAGGAAAGGTTGAAATTCTTGCTTATGGATTCACTATGATTTATAATACTATTATGAATTATTTTGTTGAGATTTGCGGGAGTGTCCGTTTAAGGAATTCTCCAAAAAACCTGGCTGAATTTGTTTTGGCTTTGGTTACTATTTCTTATTTAGGGAGGAGATACGTTATGAAGGCACGTAAAATGGGAATATTCAAACAACTATTTTTGTATCTGGCGATATTATTGTTATTAGGAAATGCGATTTTAGGTTTTTTAGCCTATCAACGTTCGGAAAAGGCATTGTTTCAACAGATTCAAAGTAATGCAAAGAACATAGCACAATGTGCGGCCATGAATGTTAGTGGTGATGTTTTGCGAGAAATTAAAATTGGGGATGAGCAGACGACAGGATATGAAACAATTATTCAGGAACTGGCGTTATTTAGAGATAATGCAGACATTGAGTATATCTATACATTACGTCATGTTGGAGATGACCAGTTCGAATTTATTGTAGATTCGGATCCGGAAGAACCTGCTGCAGTTGGAGATTTATGTGAAATGACAGAGGCTTTGAACGTTGCGTTTACAGACCAGGTGACAACAGCAGATGATGAGCCTTTTACAGATGAATGGGGAAGCCATGTATCAGCATATAGTCCTATTTTATATGATGGAGCGGTTGTTGGTATAGTGGGGGTTGATATTAGTGCCAATTGGATTGAAGAACAGACCCAGGCACTACGTAATCTTGTGGTGATTACCTGCATGATTACATATTTGATTAGCATGCTGGTGTTATTTTTACTTATGTCTAAATTTACAAAAGGGATTAAAAAATTAAATAATAAAGTGAAAGAACTTGCCAGCGGCTCCGGTGATTTGACGAAGAAAATTGACATATATACGAAAGATGAGCTGGGAGAGATTTCCGAAAATATGAATGTTTTTATTGAACAGATTCGGACTCTCGTAAAAGATGTTGTTCAATCTACGGAAGAAATTTTATCAACTGGCGAAGAATTAGGCACAACAGTACGAGACAATACCCAGATTATGTCACATATGAATTTAGAGATAGAAGACATCGGTGTTACCATGGAAAAGAGTGCTGCCTCCAGCAGGATGATGTCAGAAAATCTGGCTGAGAGTTCGGAAAATATTGCAGCATTTGCACAGGATGTGGAATCTATTTGTAATATGGTTCAACAAGCAAATGAAAATGCACAAAAGACAGCGGTTCTTGCAAAGGAAAATCGCCAAAATGCGATGGATTCTATTAGTGAGTTGCGTGAAAGAATGGAAAAGACCAATCAGCATACACAACAAATCATGCGGGTAAAACAGATTGCAGAGGAAATCAGTGCCATTGCAGGTCAAACAAGAATGCTTAGTTTAAATGCACAGATTGAAGCGGCACGTGCCGGCAGCATGGGAGCTGGTTTTGCTGTTGTAGCAACGGAAGTAGGCTCTCTTAGTGATGACATTGATAGTGCTGTTACAGAAATAAATGAAATCAATAATCAGGTTCAGGTTGCAGTAGGTACCCTTACGGAGGTTTTAGAAGAAATGATTCGATTTGTATCAGAAGATGTGGCGAAAGATTATGATTCTTTTGCTGCGTTAGGGGAAGAATACGGAACTACTACGGGTACTATTTATAAGCAAATGACAGAAATAGGAAATCAAAGCACTCAGATTTCGAAAAACATCACAGATATCAATGAGGAGGTTCAAAACATTGCACAAATGGTGGCTTCCATGGAAGGAAATACAAATGACCTTACTCAATCCAATGAATTGATTGCTGAGAGCTTTGTGAAGCTAAATGACGCATCGAAGAAAAATTCAGAACATTCAGAGAAATTGAGTGAACGGGTGAATAAATACATATACTGATGTGCTGCCAATATAGAAATCAATCCGCAATGATGAGATGATAGGGGGTGCCGGTATGGAAAATTTAAAAGAATACAAAAAAGAACTTCGATATCAGGAAATAAAATCTAATAAGTATACCTTAAAAGGATTTATGTGGTTTTTACTATCCCTTTGTTTTGTATGGTTACTAACTGTTATTGGATTTTTTGAAGTGGATAAAAAACTTGCTACGATTGCCCTTGTGTCAACCATAGTATTATTCTTGTGGCCGTTTTATATCTTCTTAAAAGGGGATTTAGGCAAGCCATGGATAAAATACTTTTTCTTACTTCTAATATGCATTGCAGTAGGTGTAATCTGTTCCCTTTTATCTTATCATGCAGTACTATTATATGTGATTCCGTTATTGTTTGCATTACAGTATCGGAGGAGGGGTACCATATGGTTTGTATACGGTATTAATACTTTTACAATGTTAATTAGTATGCTGGCAAACTATTGTTATGGTATTTATGATTTAAATCTTGTATTTGAGGGGTTATATACAAGAAGTGGATGTATGAGTATGGTGAAAGATGGAGTGTTAATCCTTCCTTTTAATGAGGACCCTATTTTTGTAATTATTGTATTTGGGGTATTTCCTAGAACGATTATTCTTTTAGTATTTTCCATTATGCTGCAGTATGCGGTGGTAAACAGTAATGAAGATGCACTTAAAATTGCCCAGCTTACCTATCTTAAGGAAACAGACACCAAAACAAGAGTATTCAATAAAAATAAGTATGAAGAAATGGTAGTAGAATATTATCCTAAAATAGAACAGATAGGGGTAACATTTTGGGATTTGAATAATTTGAAATATTTGAATGATAGATATGGACATGCGGTTGGGGATATGGCAATTGAAACATTGTCTTCTGCTTTAAATAGCTATTCCAGTGACCGATGTCGTATCTATCGAATTGGTGGAGATGAATTTTTACTGATTATAGATAATCCGACAGAACATGAGATGGAGAGTATTGTGAAAAGCGTAAAGGAAAATCTTGAAGCATGTTACCTAGAACAAAATGTAAGAATTTCGAGCGCGGTTGGAATTGCATATGGAATGGGAAAAGAGATTGCAGAAATTGTAAAAGTGGCAGATACCAATATGTACGTAGATAAAAAGATTAGTAAGGAGGGGAGAACTTAATGACAGTTTTATGTAGCATTTTCATTTTAGGTATCATATTTTTACTAACCGACTATTGCGTGTATCGTATTGTATTTTATTTACCACAAAAAAAGCGCCCAGATTTTCACAATGTCCCGGAAAGTAATCTTTATAAAGCGCATCGGGAGAAAATGTTAGAATGTGTAAAGGATATGGAGCAAAGTCCTTATGAGGAGATTACCATCCAATCGAAAGATGGTTATCTACTTTATGGAAGACTGTATCATGTAAAAAAGGATGCTCCCCTTATGATTTTTTTTCATGGCTATCATGGGACTTTTGCCTGGGATGGATATGGATGTTATAAAATCTGTAAAGAAAATGATATCAATATTCTTATGGTGGACGAAAGAGCACATGGGAAAAGCGACAGTAATGTTATCACGTTTGGATTAAAGGAAAGATATGACTGCAAGTTGTGGACAGAATATGCTGTCAAACGATTTGGGGAAAATGTAGAGATTTTTCTTGCAGGAGTATCAATGGGGGCTGCTTCTGTGCTGATGGCAACGGAGCTTGGGTTAGTTCCGAATGTAAAGGGGATTGTGGCAGATTGCGGTTTTACTTCGCCCCAGGACATTATTAAAGAGAATATTAAACAAATGAAATTACCGGTAAAGCCAGTTTATGTACTTGTAAAGATAGGAGCATATCTGTTTGGACATTTTGATTTAGTGGAAGCCAGTTCTTATCAGGCGGTGAAAGGGTTAAACATCCCGGTTCTATTTATTCATGGAGAGCAGGATTCCGTGGTACCAGTATCTATGAATCATGCACTATATGAGGCCTGTAATGGAAAAAAGAGCAGAATCATAATAGAAGGAGCAGACCATGCCAATAGTGCATTAACAGATTATGGAGCATATAAAAAAGCAGTGTTGGAATTTTTGAGGGAATGTTAGAAAAATAAGAAGAAATAATTTGGATTGAGCTCTTTTTGTCATAAAAAGAGCTTTTTTCGTAAGATTTCATCCTTCTCTTTTAGTATTGTAAGGGTATCAAAAGAAAAGGAGAATTTAAAAATGGAAAACAAAAGAGAAAAAGCAATGAAGTTATTTGAAACCGGATGTAACTGTTCGCAGGCGGTTTTACTTGCGTTTGCGGAGGATTTTGGTTTAGAAAAAGAGAAGGCAGCAGCTCTTAGCGTTCCTTTTGGAGGTGGAATGTCTAAACAGGGAAAAACTTGTGGCTGTCTGTCTGCAGGAGGAATCATGAGAGTACCTGGGAATTTTATGAATGAGGAAGAAAAAGGAAGGAAAGCGGATATATTTTTAAAAACATATGTGGAGCATGAATCCTCGAAAATATATACAAAAGTTGAAGAAAATTTATTGGTCATTGTTTTAAAGGGAAAGAAACATCTGATTTATCAGGATTTTGAAACTACCATTTCCGAAGGAGAATATGCGATGTTTCGGAAGGGAAATTATATTATGAATCAGATTATAAGCGACCATGAATATGAAAGTCTGCTTATATTCATGAGTGATGATTTTTTAAATCGGAGTGATACTTTGAAAGAGAAACAAGAATGCTTCCATGTGCCATTTTATCAAGGGAAAATGATTCCTCATATGAAAAATGAAGTGGATAAAATCCATAAATTTATGAAACAGGAAGAATATCAGGAAATCATTCAGTTAAAAATAAGGGAACTGCTTATTTATATTCAAAATCAGGACAAAACCGGGGATTTTAAACGGTTTTTATATTCTTTTTCATCGGATGAGGATTTTAGAAACAGCGTTTATCGGAATTATATGCAGTATCAGAATGTCGCAGAAATGGCAAAAGCCTTGCATATGAGCATCAGTACACTAAAACGAAAATTTCAAAAGCATTTCGGATGTTCGCCTCATCTATGGATGAATGAGAAAAAGCTGGAAAAGGCAGTAATGTTGTTGGATACCTCTGATTATTCCATTATTGATATAGGGTTTATCTGCGGTTTTTCTTCGTTGTCTACATTTATGGGACAATTCAAGAAAAAATATGGAGTATCACCAGGGACATATCGGAAAGAAAGTAGTTTGCTTTCTGCCGGAAAAAAGAGTAAGGTGTGAGAGGAGACGTTGTATTGAAGATAAGAGAGGAATTTACCTGTCCATTAGAATTGGTGCAGGATATGATGAAAGGTAAATGGAAACCCATTATTTTATGGAGATTACGGTTGGGGGCTACTTCCCTGTCCAAGTTAGAAAGAGATATTCAGGGAATTACACAAAAAATGCTTCTAGAACAATTAAAAGAATTAATAGAATATGGATTTGTGAAAAAGACAACGTTTGAAGGATATCCTCTTCATGTGGAATATTCATTAACAGAAGACATGGGAAAAGAAATATTAGAAGCACTAAAAATTATGCAGCATATCGGTATTGATTATTTAAAAAGGAATGGGAAAGAGCATATTTTAATTGAAAAGGGCATTGTACCGGAGTAATACCCACAAAAAAGTGGGTAATTTACGATTTCATGATGACTGCTTATAATGGCTCTATAAAAACAAATATGGAGGTATGAAAATGAAGGTTACAAGCAGTGGAATTATGAATGGTGTGATTCAATCACAATACGGAGCTAGAGGAACAGAGTTTAATGAGAACCATATTCCTACCTATTCGCTTCCTTTTAAAGTGGAGAATGCTCCAAAAGGAACGGTATCACTTGCTATTGTTTTAGAAGACAAGGACGCTTATCCGGTAACAGGTGGTTTTGTATGGATACACTGGCTGGCGGCTAATATTACCCGTTTTGAAATAAAGGAGAATGAGAGCCAGACTGCAACAGATTTTATTCAAGGAAGAAATAGCTGGACAAGTATACAAGGAGGGGAACAATCTGCCGAGCTTTCCTGCTATTATGGTGGTATGACTCCACCAGACAAACCCCATCTATATGAACTTCATGTATTCGCATTGGATAAAATGCTGGATATAAAACAGGGATTTTTATTGAATGAACTTTATCATGCAATGGATGGGCATATCTTAGAACAATATACGTTGAAAGGTATCTATGAAAATTAGTGCATTTAAAATTGGCGGACGTACCATTAAAACGGTAATTGCAGTTTTTTTATGTTTTCTTGTAGATTCCATGAGAAAGTCCGGTATGCCATTTTATGCTGCTATTGCTGCAATATTATGTATACAGCGTAATTCAGAAGAAAGTTTTAAAGTTGCTGTTAATCGGGAAATTGCTACTATTATTGGTGGCATATGGGGAATGTTGATTTTAGTTATTGAAAAAAATGTATATATTATCCCATCTGAATTACTGAGGTATCTATTTTTATCGTTGATGTTAATACCAATCATCTGTTTTTCTGTGCTTATAAAACAGGAAAAAGGAACATTTCTTATGTGTGTAGTCTTTTTATGTATTACAGTAACACACAGTAATGACCAGAATCCTTTGACTTTTGGACTAAGCCGGATTGTGGATACGAGCATTGGGATAGTGATTGCGTTGTTTGTGAATCAATTCAAAAAATATCAGATGGATAGTGAGTGAAAAGGGATTGTAAACGAATATGTGAGTAATGAGGATTGAATCTTGTTTTTTAAAGGGTTCAGTCCTTTTTTGTTTTGTGTTGGTGGAGAGTTGTTTTTAGGTGAAAGTTAATATGGTATTAAAATATCGTTCTTAAAATATATATTCGATGTAGAAAATGCTGGAAAAATGATATATTCTGTGGTAATATTGTTATAAGAATGAAAAAGTATTTGTTTTAAATTGAATTATAAGGATATTCGTGAAATTGTAGAATATAATGAAAATGTCGATAATTATAATGTAGAGCAGTTATCTGCAAAGATTCTGTTTGATTTAACAAGAAATACCGGTTTTGAGGTATCAAAGAGTAATATTGGTGAATGTTGGATAAAATCTTGTTGTGAATGGGGACAACGAATGCCAGATGATATTTGTGGTCTTGATGCAAGTAGATTACAGCTTAAAGAAAAGATGTAGCAAATTTGCAAGGAAACAAGTCTTTTGATGCAATTTCAAAATATTGGTTTAGAGGTGACAAACTATAAATAGTCAAGAGTTTTTTTGAAAAAAATTGTGAAGTAAAAAAGGGTAACTTTAATAGACCATCTGAATACATCGTATTTCAGATGGGACAGATAAATGTATGCAGAGTAGATATTAGCGAAGCT
>JAFQBM010000032.1 GCA_017399685.1 Lachnospiraceae bacterium | reverse complement strand
TAAAAAATTAAGAATCGACCATGGATTATAAATATCCCTGTATTCTCCAAACACAAAACCATCATACCATTCTTTCACTTTTTCCTTTTCTTCACCCATTCCCACTGCATCCAGTGCTGCAAATACTTCTTCTTCCGTGAATCCAAAGGATGTGGCATATTTATTTGATGTAGTAGTTACTACTTCAAGGTTGTTTAAATCTGAGAACACCGACTCTTTCGATACTCTGGTGATTCCGGTCATAATTGCCCGACTCATATACGGATTGGTCTTAAAGGTGGAATTAAAAAGACTTCTGGTAAAAGCTACCATCTCATCCCAGAAGCCATTCACATAGGCTTCCTGCATCGGGGTGTCGTATTCGTCAAGGAGAATGATTGGCTTTTTGCCGTAATATCTGTGCAGGTAATCCGATAACTGATAAAGAGCGGATGTAGCATCACTATCCTTCATTTTCAGAGCCAAGATACGGTCGAAAAATAATCTGTCCGCATCCGTTAATGCATCACTGTCTCGTACAAAAGAATATTTGATATATAAGTTCGTTAATATCTGGCATATTTTTTCTTTTGTGGTTTCATAATCTGTTTCTTTTATCCTTGCAAAAGAAAGGCTAATCACCGGATGAGTTCCCTGAAGGTTCCGGTACTTCTCTTCTTCCCAGATAGAAAGTCCTTCAAATAAATCCCCTCTTCCTGCGTAATCCACAGAGAAAAATTCTTCTACCATGGACATATTCAGGGTTTTTCCAAAACGACGTGGGCGGGTAATTAAAGTTACACTGTCGTTACTTTCCCACCATTCCTTGATAAAGGAAGTTTTATCAATATAAAAATTATGATTTTCACGTAATTCCATAAAATTTTGGATTCCAATCCCTACTGTATTAGTTAGATTGGCTGTATTTATGATTCTATCTGTGGTTTTCGCATTTTTTATACTGGTTGTATTGTCTGTATTCATTGTATTTTCCGTATTTACTGTACTTTCCGTATTTACTGTACTTTTCGTATTCATTGTATTTTCCATATACGCTGTACTTTCCGTATCCGTTGTAGTTTTCTCATCCGTTATGTTTTTCGTATTCGTCATACCTATTCACATCCTTTCAAAATCCTTCTTGTTACTTATGGTTAGTATAACGGATTTTCTTTTAAAATGCAACGATTCACTATGGGACAGTTAGTCCAAAAAACGCCCTATTACAACAAAAAATCCCACAAAAAAACCGTTCTCCCAACCGTTAGATTTCTAACGTCGTAAAGAACGGTTCACAATTTTTTACTATTTTGTACGAGACGGTATATCGTATCCGTTTTTATCTACATACCATTTCCCAATATAAGTATCTGCCGCCATGGAACCATTGGTATTTAAGTATGACCGATTAGTACCTTCTTCCCTTCAAAGGCAAATCCGTATTTTCGTATCTTTTCTTTTGGAATTCCCCTTGCCATAAGGTCAGCTTCGTACCTTTTTTCTTCTATCTGTGCAAGAGCTTTTTGAACGGTTTCTTCCATGCTTTTCTCTTCTTGCGAATCACGAACTTTGAATTCCAGAATAAAGGCATCTTTCTTCCTGTCCAAAGGTTCTAACATAACATCATATCTTCCATAACCACTTTCCCGGTTAGAAGTCAGCACATAATCCTCTCTCAAATCTACCAACAAGCCCAATACAAAGCCGTGGTAAAACCGTTCCGGTTCGTCTCCAATGACACCTTTTCCGGTATCAAAATAACTGAAGGTCTGCAAAGTGATGTTGGTCATGTATTTATTCATGGTTTTTACGTCATTGGCAAACATGGATTTTATAAAACCATTGTAGAACCGTTTTGCAGGTGCAAACCAACCACTAATCATCCCCTGAAACATAAGCCGGACTTCTTTATTGGTAATGGCTAATTCATAATTCGGCCATCTTTCTACTTTTGCCATATCTTCATAACCCAAAATCTTTAAATAACCACTGGCTACCAAAAGACTCCAGATAGCCTCTTCGTTATACTCTAACTGGTTATAAACAATCTGTTCATCGATAGGGTAAAATAAATGCTCCCCTTTTATCAGTTGTTCCATAGACTGCTTGATTTCTTCACTGCCTTCACGAATTAATTTTCCAACGAGACTGTTAGAACTGGTATTCGCCCAGTAGGTTTCGTATTTACCAGTATCCAGAAAATTAAGAATCGACCAGGGATTATAGATATCTTCCTGTTCCCCAAACACAAATCCATCATACCATTCTTTCACTGTTTCTTTTTCTTCATCCATTCCAACAGCATCCAGTGCCGCAAATACTTCTTCCTCGGTAAAACCAAAGGATGTGGCATATTCATTTGACGTGGTGGTTACTACTTTTAGATTATTCAAGTCTGAAAAAACCGACTCTTTCGATACTCTGGTGATTCCGGTCATGATTGCCCGGCTCATATACGGATTGGTCTTAAAGGTGGAGTTAAAAAGACTTCTGGTAAAAGCTACCATCTCATCCCAGTAACCATGAACATAGGCTTCCTGCATCGGGGTGTCATACTCATCCAGCAAAATAATGACCTTTTTTCCATAATGACGGGATAAAACATCCGACAAACGGTGCAGTGCAGAGCCAGCCTCAAAAGCATCCATTTCCCTTGCCATACGGCTTACATATTCCTTTTCATTTTTGGATAATATATCACTTTCTGTTAAAAAAGAATGTTTTTCATACAGTGTCATTAGCAATTCAATGATTCGTCTTTTGGTAGATTCGAAATCCGTTTCTTTTATCCTTGCAAAAGAAAGGCTAATCACCGGATAAGTTCCCTGAATGTTCCGGTACTTCTCCTCTTCCCAAATAGAAAGTCCTTCGAATAAGTCTCCTCTTCCTGCGTAATCCACAGAGAAAAATTCCTCTACCATGGACATATTTAAAGTTTTTCCAAAACGACGTGGGCGGGTAATTAGTGTTACATCATCCCCACTTTCCCACCATTCTTTAATGAATGAGGTTTTATCAATATAAAAATTATGGTTCTCCCGCAATTTCAGGAAATCCTGAATTCCAATCCCTACTGTATTGGTTAGATTTGCTGTATTTATGATTCTATCTGTGGTTTTCGCATTTTTTGTACTGGTTGTAGTTTTCGTATTCGTCATACCCGTTCACATCCTTTCAAAATCTATCTTGCTACTTATGGTTAGTATAACGAATTTTCTTTTAAAATGCAACGGTTCCCTATGGGACAGTTAGTCCAAAAGCAACCCCCGAATCACGTTACGCATCCTGACAGCAAGTATCAGGTACTGTTGAAACAGTAACAACCTGCTCCAACAAAAAAAATTCCATAAAAAAACCGGCCTCACAACCGTTAAATTTCTAACTTGTGAGGTCGGTGCAAAATGATTTAGTTTCTTCACTTTTTATTGAACTCTTCCTAAGATTTGCACTAAACTTAGTTCCATCCGGACGTATTTTGGGGCTTTGCAGCTATAAATTTAATCCTTTGGCTTCCTCGCATCCAAGCATAAGATTCATACACTGGATGGCTGCACCGGAGGCACCTTTTCCAAGGTTATCAAACTGCGCAGAAACCACCATACGTTCCTCATTCCCAGTTACATAAATCTTTAGTCCATCCCATCCTGATAATCCATTTCCAGCTAAGAAGCCACTGGCTGCCACTTCATCCTCTGATGTGCTTACTTGAATGAACTTCTGTCCTTCGTAATACTCTGCATAATATGCCAACAAACTTTCCGGTGTTTCTTTTTTTGCCAGCATATCTGCAAACAAAGGAACTGATACCACCATTCCACTGTAGTAATCATCGATAATAGGCGAAAACAACGGAGTTCTTTCCAAACCTGTAATCTTTTGCATTTCTTTTAAATGCTTATGCTGTTGTGTCAAAGCATATTCCCTTCCGGAAGCAAATTCTTTTGGTCTGTCTTCACTTTCATAAACGGCAATGGTTTTCTTACCGGCACCGCTATAGCCGGATAAAGCAAAACTGCTTACCGGATAATCTTTTGGTAAAATCCCTCCTGCAACCAAAGGATATACTAAAGAAATAAAACCCGAAGCATAGCACCCCGGTACTGCAATACGCTTTCCGCTGATAATCTTTTCTTTATGCTCTTTTGATAATTCAGGGAAACCATATGCCCATCCTTCTTTCGTTCTATGTGCAGTAGAAGCATCGATAATTCTTACATTTTCATTTTCTACCAAAGATACCGCTTCCATAGCAGCCGCATCCGGAAGACATAGGAAAGTAATATCCGATGCATTTATGTATTTTTTTCTTTCGTTTAAATCTTTTCTAAGTTCGCTTGGTATCGTAAGGATTTCGATATCATCACGACCCTGAAAGCGTTCATTTATTCTTAGCCCTGTAGTTCCTTCACTGCCATCAATGTAAATTTTCGTTTTCATAACTAATGTTCCTCCTAAAAGTAATATTATCCTAGTGTCAAAAGTCCAAACAAAAATTCTCCAAAGATGGGGTAACGGCTTTTCACACATTTTTTCAAACATCAATCCTATCATATCAAAGGATTTCATGACATTTTATAATATTTTTTCGAAAAATACAAGAGGATTTTAAGGTTTTCCCAGAGTTCAGAAAAATAAAGTATAAATCTCTCCTTGTAGCAACTAATAAATTTTTCATTATACCTTGCCATGGTTCCATCCAGATAAAAAAAGAGCCATCATGTTCATAATCTTTCAATCATAAACAGGATGACTCTTTTATAAAATGAGGGGGAGAGAGAATCAAAAAAAATATTTTGCTTGTCTACATGAGATATCATACTATTTATTTAAGTCTAAAATATGTTAAAATTGTAAACAATTCATGAACATTTTTTGTAAATTTGAAACCATAACTAATTTTATCACTACAGCCCATGGTACGGCATTTTATAAATCCCCCGACTAAATATCCAAATCCGGTGGGACATCGATTTCATCTGACACATATTTTCCGTTTTTCTTACGTTGACGTACACATTCTGTCAAAAGATATTCTATCTGTCCATTTACAGAACGAAAATCGTCCTCCGCCCAGGCTGCAATGGCATCATAAAGTTTTGAGGATAGCCTGAGTGGAACCTGTTTTTTACTGTTATCTGCCATAACTAGTAAAGACTTCCCGAATTCACGACAGGCTGTGCATCGTGATTTCCACAAAGAACTACCAGCAGATTGGATACCATTGCCGCCTTCCGCTCCTCATCCAATTCTACTACACCATTCTCGTTTAAACGGTCCAATGCCATTTCCACCATGCCAACCGCACCATCTACTATCATCTTTCTGGCATCGATAATAGCAGATGCCTGTTGTCTTTGAAGCATAACGGCAGCAATTTCTGTGGCATAGGCAAGATAGGTAATACGCGCCTCAACAATTTCAATACCTGCTTCCCCTATACGACTTTGGATTTCCTCTTTGATTCTATTTGCAACGATTTCACTGGAGCCACGAAGACTTCCTTCGTCTGCCACTCCATCCCCTGTCGTATCTACATGTGGTGCCACATCATATGGGTAAAGACGTACAATATGTCTTAAGGCACTATCACACTGAAGCGATAAAAATTCCTTATAATTATCTACATTAAATACCGCTTTTGCAGTATCTGTAATACGCCAGGTAACTGCAATTCCTATTTCAATCGGATTACCAAGACAGTCATTAATCTTTTGACGATGATTATTCAAAGTCATAATCTTTAGCGAAATTTTCTTCGTGGCTGCCTCCGGATATGATGCATAACCATTTGCCTCATTTTTAATTTTAACGGTTTGCACATCTCCACTTTGGCTTAACTGGGTTCTGGAGGCTGGATTTACCGCAATACAAAATGGATTTACAAAATAAAATCCTGCTTCCTTTAACGTACCAACATACTTACCAAACAAAGTAAGCACCAATGCCTCCTGCGGTCTTAAAACTTTTAACCCAAGCCAAAGCATCCATGTAACGCATAAGCCAATGATTGATACTGCCATAATTACTGTGGATAGCACACCCTGTTCCATACTTGCTCCCAGGATTACCCCTCCGATTTCTGCAATATATAATAGAATAGACAGGAATAATACCAGCATTCCATTTTTCTTACCTTTTAAAACTTTTTCTTCCATATGTATCCCTCGCTTTCTATTTGATATCATTATGATATCAAATAAATATATTTTTAGCAAGTACTTTTTTCTAATGATACAAAAAAAGAGCCATCCTATTCATAATCTTTCAATCATAAACAGGATGACTCTTTCATAAAATGAGGGGGAGAGAGAATCAAAAAAAATATTTTGCTTGTCTACATGAGATATCATACTATTTATTTGCGTCTAAAGTATGTTCAATTTGTAAACAATTTATGAACATTTTACTCAAATACCGGTACAACACCACCATCATACTGGCTGTTAATATAATCTCTCACTTCTTCTGATAGAATCGCATCTACCAATGCCTTTGTTTTTTCAGAATCTTTATTTCCTTCTTTTACAACAACGATATTTACATAAGTCTGGGCTGCCAAAGAATCTGCACTTTCTGTCGCAAGGGCGTCGCTAACCTTATAACCTGCTTCTGCTGCATAGTTACCATTGATGCATGCAATGTCTACGTCATTTACAGTTCTTGCTACCTGAGCTGCCTCTAATTCCTTTATTTCAAGATTCAAAGGATTTTCTACGATATCAGCAACCGTAGCCGTCATTCCTGCATCTTCCTTTAATGTAATCAGCCCTTCTGCTTCTAATAACAATAAGGCTCTTGCTTCATTTGTAGTATCATTTGGAACTGCCACTACAGCTCCTTCTTTTAATTCATCCAAGCTCTTGGTTTTTCCTGCATAAATACCAAATGGTTCAAAATGAACTCCAGCAACAGATAGTAAATGGGTATCATTTTCTGCGTTAAAATCATCTAAATATGGCTGATGCTGAAAATAATTAGCATCCAGTTCTCCACTCTCTGTTGCATTATTTGGAATAATATAATCATTATATTCTACAATCTCTAAGGTATATCCGTCCTCTTCCAGATTATCTTTAATTACCTCCAGAATTTCTGCATGAGGAGTTGGAGTTGCACCAACCCGGATGACCTTATCCTCTTCTTCCTTCTTTCCACATCCGGTAAATAATGTTGCTGCAATACTCGTTATCAATAATGCTCCTAATACTCTTTTCTTCATAATCATCACCTTTTCCCTTTCTTTTTTTTCTTTTCTTTCTTTTGAATTACTCTCATATAACTACCATTTCGTAATTCCTAATCGTTATCTTTTATCCACTCTTCTTGCCAGATGCAGACCTATTTCCTGGAACAACTGTACAATCACTACCAACAATGCAACGGTAATCCACATGATTTCACCCTGATATCGGTAATAACCGTAGTTTATTGCAATGGCTCCTAATCCTCCACCTCCCACAAATCCTGCCATGGCAGAATATCCAAGAATGGTAGCCAGGGAAATGGTACCTCCTAATAAAAGTGAGGGTTTCGCCTCTGGTAATAACACCTTAAATATAATCTGCCCTACGGAAGAACCCATGGCTTTTGCTGCCTCTATCACACCAAAGTCTATCTCTTTTAAGGAAGATTCCACCATTCTTGCTACAAAAGGAGTAGCAGCTACTACCAACGGAACGATGGTAGCATTGGAACCAATGGTGGTTCCTACAATAAATCTGGTGAATGGTAAAATAGCAACCAGTAAAATCAGAAATGGAACAGAACGTATCATATTCACAATGATTCCAACCACAAAATTGATGATTTTATTCTGACATATTCCCTTTTTATCTGTAATGTAAAGAACCACGCCTAAGGGAATTCCAAACAGATAAGAAAATGCCGTAGATACCACCGTCATATACAGGGTTTCCCAGATACCATTTTTAAGAATTTCTAACATTTGTTCACTCATCCGGCTATCCCTCCTTCCTCATAATATACAGATTTGCTGTCTAAGAATTTTTTAATCTTATTTACTACAGAACTATCCTTGGGAAGTTCAATTAACATCTGTCCGTATGCCTTTCCACCTATGTTTTCTGTATTAGCACCAAGGATATTTACCATGGTATTACACTCTAATACCAAAGAAGATAGAATGGGTTCAAATGCAGATTGCCCTTCGAACACGATTCTTAAAAAGTTTCTTCCGGTATCCGATGCATCCAATGCTTTGTTTAGCACTAATTTTTTCGTAATTTCTGCCTTTGGATTTACGAAGATTTCTTTTACTTCCCCTTGTTCCACCACTGTTCCTTCGCTCATAACTGCAACATGGTCACAAATTAGTTCTACCACTTTCATTTCATGGGTGATAATGATAATGGTGACTCCCAGTTTCTGGTTAATCTCTTTTAACAATTCCAGAATCGAAGTAGTGGTAATGGGATCCAATGCACTGGTAGCTTCATCACATAAAAGTACATCCGGGCTGGTCGCCAATGCCCTGGCGATTGCCACTCTTTGCTTTTGTCCGCCGGATAGCTGGGAAGGATAGCTTTTTGCTTTCTCCTTAAGCCCCACCATTTCTAAAAGTTCCAATGCTTTTTGCTTTGCTTCTTTTCTTTTTACTCCGGCTATCTCCAGTGGATAGCATACATTATCTACCACATTTCTTTGAGATAACAGATTAAAAGACTGGAAAATCATACCGATTTTTTGTCTGCATTTTCGAAGTTCAGCCGGGCTTATGTTAAGAAGATTCTTTCCATTAAAAATCACCTTCCCACTGGTGGGTACTTCCAGTAAATTCAGACATCGAACCAAAGTGGATTTCCCTGCGCCGGAAAAACCAATAATTCCATATATTTTACCTTTTTCTATATTAAGATTTACATTTTTGACCGCTTCTACTGTATTGCCCTTTTCCCTAAATTCCTTACTTAGGCTGATAAGCTGATACACTATCATCACCCTCTTTTCCTATTAATTTGGTATGAATTGAAAATTTCACGTTCTTCTCTATTCGTATCATACATCTATACTCATGTAACATTCACCCCTTTTATTTTATCATTACTTTTCCTATCTGTTTTGTATGATATAAAGATAGCACACTTTTCCTTTTTTGTATAATATCCATATCTTTTTACTTGTTATAGGTAGAAGTTATAACACCCCAAAAAACAGACAAAAAAAGAGCCATCATAGTTACAATTCCTTAATCATAACTATGACAGCTCTTTCATAAAATGAGGGGGAGAGAGAATCAAAAAAAATATTTTGCTTGTCTACATGAGATATCATACTATCAAACTATGTCCTATGTATGATAAAATTATTAACATTTTGTGAACATTCAAAAGATAATTTAAGTCCACAGTCATGATGATTTGAATTTATACCATTTATATATTTTCATGTACCGAAGTAATCCAGTATCCAAAGGTCCCTGTTTTTATTTCCTGCTGTTTCGCCTGTATAAAATTCGTAAACCCAAATAACTCTGCCAGATATTTGTCTTTATTATTATATACCCCCGGCACACCTAAGACAGCCTGTTTTCCACCATCCTGAAATCTGATATATCCAAGCATTAAATATTGATAAGCAAAATACCCATGTAATAAAAAGCTGTTTTTTCCTAAATACCAGTCATCAGAATTTAACAAGCCAATGTCTTTGGGCATAATCTTTACACATTTTAAGAAAGAATCGTTTCCAAAAGATGGAATTGTTTTCAATTGCAACATCAATTCTTCTATTGTTTTTGGTTTTGGCCATCCTGATACAGACAGAGTTTCTTTTCCCGCAAGCTTTGATTCCTCGGATGTTAAAACTTCTTCTTCCTTTACCGTTTCCTCACTGTCTTTCACACTCTCGTTTTCCAGTTCAAGGAACATTTCATTCTCTGCTTCTTCCCCGCCATCTACGATTTCTTTGATAAGCTGTTCTACATCCTGGGACATAGAATGATTCTCCGCTTCATCCTCTATTTCTTTCTGTTGCTTTGTCTCTTCTTCCTCTTCCTGTCCCCAGGCATCATCATTTACCAATTCCGTTTCTGTTGCTTCTTCCTCTACTTCTTCTATTCTCTTTTCACTTGCCCTGATGAGTTCCGGATTTTCCTGCTTTCTATAATGCTCATTTAAAAATCTCTCCAGACATTTTGACTCCGACCAATCTGTACCATGGCAAACCACATCCTCCTGCCAGATGGACAATGCCTCGATGGCAGAAAACGAAAGTCCTTCTTTTCTTAAGATTGGTAAAATATTATGAAAAACTCCATGACATTCTCCATTTACTGCCCTGATTGTCCCAACTAAGATAGATTTTACTTCTGGTAAAGTTTCATAATGCACATAAATCTCATAAGACCCCTTGGCTGGTTTCACCTGCATATTCAATTCTATAAAATCATTCAATCCCCGTACTCTGACAAAACCTGTATTTCTCCCCTTTTGTTCCTTTTTGTATTCGTATAAATAAGAAATAAATCTAAAATTGGACATAAAAAAACTCACTTTCTACTATGGTATGGGCATATCACTAGTACCACATTTCAAAATAACCAGTTAAACTTCCCGGATATTTTGAAGACATGATGCTACCTTAAAGGCTTGTTGACATTTTCCATATCAGTATATGAGAAAGTGAGTCATTTTAGAACAAAATCGTTATCTCATTTTTATAATTACTTCCAGGGAAAATTCCGTATCATCGCATTGAATTTTCACCTGTCCATGATATTTCTCTACACTGGCAGTAATGTTTTGTATTCCAAATCCATGATTCTTGGTATCCCGTTTCTTGGTTTTGATTTTTCCTGTTTCATCCACTAAGACTTTTTCCTTTACGGGATTTTTAATATTGATTAACAGATAATCTTCCAGGGTTTTAATGGACAAACGTATCTTTCGCTTCGGTTCTTCCAGCCCCATACAGGCTTCCAGTGCATTATTAATGCTATTGGCAAAAATCGTACATAAATCCAGTGGTTCAATCTTACAACTTCCAATAATCTTTCCACTTACCGCAAAATCAATTCTATATTTCTCTGCCTCTGCAAGTTTTTCATTGATTACCGCATCAATAATCGGGTCTCCCACTGTTATGGTCTGGGATACTGCTGCCAGTTTATCCACCATATTATCCAGATAGTGGTCAATTTCATCGTAATCCTTTAATTCCGACAATGTTTTTAAACATTGAAGGTGACTTTTCATATCATGACGGTACTTTCTGGTATCTTCATCCAACTGCCGTAACTTCTCGTAATGATTTCGCTGCATGGATAAATATTGCTCATTCACCCGGTTGATGTCTTTGTATTCTTCTCTCACCAAAAGATTGACAATAATGATTACTATCTCTATCAGCATACCGATGGACATAATAACGACTACTTCGCTTACCAGCTGCACCCCGGCAGGGTCTTCCATATCTGCCATTACCATAGAAGAAATCCAAATCAGGATATCATTCAATAATACAATACCGGTAAACATAAAATAATATCTTTTCTGGAAAAATTCCGCATATTGATCCTGATTCCGATGCATCAAAATAAATAAAGCAATCCAAAAAGCGAAGGACAACAACTGGCTAATGACAGTGGCTGTTACACCGCTAAAAAGATTTGGAAACATATATACTCTTGTCATATTAAAAATACCTAGTAAAAAATGATCCAGACAGAATACCACCAGATAAGTACATACACTTACAAAAAACAACTTTCCTTTGTTTTGTGAATCGATGCATAACATCAACACTAAAACAACAAATGCTGTCATTGCTGCATAAGTGATTACCTCATTCTTCATTACCCCTGAAAAACAAGACAATGAAAGATACAATAAAATAGATAGTACTGTATTTTTTACTTTATATGACAATTGTAAATGCAAAACATTTTTAAAAATCAGCCCACATTTCAACAGGGTTAGAAAAAATATAATAAAACTATATGCCATTCCCATATTCTTCCCTCTTTATCCTCTTGCGTTTTTTCGAATATAATTAAAAAACTTTTCTTTGATATATTTCACTTTGTCACGACCGATTTTGGCCCGTTCTCCGTTTTTTAGAATGATTTCACTTCCAACAATTTCTTTTACCCATAATAAATTTACGATATAGCTTCGATGGGTTCGATAAAAATCGCTGTTTTGAAACTTTGCTTCATATTCGTCCATTTTTCCGGTAATTCTTTCGTATCCATCCGCAGTACGAATCAAAACTTCTTTGTTCTGTGCCTCTAAGTATATTACATCTTTATAGGATATTTCTTTATGATAGTTTTTGGCATCTAATACCAGTACTTCATCGTTAGAAAACTCATCAATAGCACTTTCAATCGCTTCTTTTAATGCCTCTTTTTCTACTGGCTTAAGTAAGAACCGGAATGCCTTTACAATATACCCCTTGGACATTAACTCGTTATGGGATGTTAAGAAAATAATCTTGGTATTTTCATTATTGTATTTTACCTGATATCGTTTTGCAGTTTCCAAACCGTCAATTCCCGACATTTCAATATCTAAAAACAGAATGTCCAGCTGAAGGTCATATTCCAGCAATTGTTCTCCACCAGAAAATTCTACAATGGTATAAGGAATTTTTCGAAACTCCATATATCTATCGATGATTTGACGCATCTGCTTTAAAAATATTTTCTGATCATCACACATTCCAATTCGCATTTTCTATCCGTGTAACCTGCCTTTTATGGCAATGGGTTACTTTCCTTTCACTAATGTATTACTTAATGTGGCAAATTCCTGAAGACTTAGTGCTTCTCCTCTTAAGGTCGGCGAATATCCCAGTTCATTTAATGCAGCAGTCATCTGCTCTTTGGTAATTTCTAATTCTTTCGCATTGTTCACTGCATTTACCAAGGTTTTTCTCCGTTGATTAAAAGCTGCCCGAATCAAAGCAAACATAAATTTCTCGTCTTCCACCTGTACCGGGCATTGTTCCCATCTGGTAAGACGGATGACAGCAGAACCCACATTGGGTCTTGGCATAAAGCAGTTGGGTGGTACATTCGCTACAAGGTACGGCTTGGCATAATACTGCACAGCCAGAGAAAGGGCTCCATATTCCTTACAATTCGGACCTTCCTGCATCCTTTGTGCCACTTCTTTTTGCACCATAACCGTTACACTTTCCAAAGGTACATGGCTTTCAAAAAGTCCCATTATAATCGGTGTGGTAATGTAATATGGAAGATTTGCCACCACTTTTATCGGCTTTCCTCCATTATATTTTTCTACTAATTCATTGATGTCTACTTTTAAAATATCCTGATTGATAATCAAAATATTATCATAGTTACCCAAGGTATCTTCTAATACTGGAATTAAGTTTTTATCAATTTCTACCGCAATGACCTGTTTCGCATGTTCTGCCAGCATCTGGGTCAAAGTTCCAATCCCAGGTCCAATCTCCAGTACACAGTCTTCTTTCGTAATCTCAGCTGCCGCAATGATTTTATCAATGACTCTTTCATCGATTAGAAAATTCTGGCCAAACTTCTTTTGAAAATTAAACTGATATTTTTTGATTACTTCTATGGTTTTTTGTGGGTTACTAAGTTTTTCCATCCTTCACCCTTCCTTTCAGTATGTTATATTTGATATACCTTTTTTGCATTCTCATTGGTGATACGAATGACTTCTACTACAGATATTTCCCTGATTTTCGCGATTTCCTCTGCCACGTAAGGAAGATAATGAGAACTGTTCCTCTTTCCCCTGTACGGTGTCGGAGTAAGATATGGACAATCCGTTTCCAGCACTATCCTGTTTAGAGGAACTTCTTTTACTACTTCTTTTAACTTCTTAGCATTAGAAAAGGTGACAACACCACCAATGCCAAGATAATATCCACTTTTTACAAAGAAATCTGCACATTCCTTAGAATAGGAAAAACAATGAATGATTCCGGTTAATTTCCCCTGATATTCCTTCATCATTTCCATAGTATCCTGGGCAGCATCCCTGCTATGAATAATCACAGGCTTTTTTAATTTTACTGCCAGATTAAGCTGCTCTTTAAACCATTTTTTCTGAATGTCTTTGGGAACGTCATCATAATAATAGTCTAAACCAATTTCCCCGATGGCAACCACTTTTTCCTCTTTTGCCATTTCCTCTAATTCTTTCATGGTATCTTCATTTAATTCTTCTACCTGCTCCGGATGCACCCCTACTGCGGCATAAATAAAAGGATATTCCTTAGCAAGTTCTATGGATTGTCGGGAAGAAGCCATACTGGCACCTACGTTTACCAAAGCCTCTACTCCATGGAAGTTAAGACTTTTTAATAATGTATCTCTATCTTTATCATATGCTTCATCGTCAAAATGAGCATGGGTTTCAAAAATCATGAGGTTCCTCCTTTCCGAAAGCACCTTTTCCTCTATACTTATAGTATACGATGATACATAACGAATGCAAGACCTTTATCCTAAAATTTTTTTAAATCTCTTGCATTATACCTGATTCTGTGGCAAAGTATATATAATAAGGGGCTAAAAGGCCGCAAGGAATGATGTAACATAAGTCATTGACACAAAATAGACGAAAGGAAGTAACATTTTGAAAAATGCCTTTTCCCCAGCAACATGAAACTTTAATATCAGAAAGGAAAATAAGAATGAAGAAGTTAAAAAACTTACTTTTTGTATTATGCATGACTTTATGTATGTGTGTTTTCACTGCATGCTCTAATACGGACACGGATACTTATAAAAATTATGTCCAGGGCGTTTTGGATACTAATTTTAAGGGTGTTTATGATGACTATATGAAACTTACCAATGCCGCTGAAACAGAGGCTGCCGAAATTTACGAATCAAATATCACAGCCGTTATGAATGATTTTCTTTCTTCCGGACTTATCACAGACCCTACAGAGGAAGAATCCGAACGATTACATCAGTTTGCCATTGCTTTGCTGAACAAAGCAGATTATAAGGTGAAGGATGTGGAAAAGAAGGATGGAACTTATTATGTAAACGTGGAAATCCGCCCATACATCTTTTATGAAACTCTTCAGGATAAACTCCTTACCAAATATTCGGAATTATCAGAAAAATATCAGGATGTAGACATTGACGCCATGTCCAACGAAGAATATGCCAGCTATGTAGCAGAATATAACGAAGCTACCTTTGCTCTTATGGACGAAGTGTTAAACCTGAATGAATACGGCGAACCGGTTACTGTAGCATGTAAAATTATCGTTTCCGAAGATTATTACGAAATTAGTTCCAGCGATTATGAAACCATTTACAGCACGATGTATGTGCCAATTGATTAAAACATACCGTTTGTGTATATTTTGGTACCATCAAAGTCGAGCAGAAACCAATCAACGAATGATTCGTTTCTGCTCGATTATTTTTCAGCTTCCTAAAACCCAAATGCTGTTGTATATTATGACATAATTGTGGTAATCACACTTTAATATATGTTCTTCTATTCCTTTTCATACTTTTCAATCATACAGTTATGCTTCTTGGTGCTTCTATCATAATTTATACCGACTAAAAGCATATTTCCCTGATACTCTTTCAAACTTTCCACATACCTTTTTTCTTTTATTTGATTTATAGCTCCTGTTACTGATTTGTCATATTTAAGTTCAATTATCATCGCGGGCTTATCTGAATGTTTTCTTGGAATATATACAATATCCGCAAACCCTTTTCCCGTAGGAAATTCCCGAATTTTTATATATTCATTAATTGCATTATAGTATGCAAGAGAAATGACACAACTTAAGGAATTTTCATCATTGTAGGTAAGAATTGAGGTATTTTCTGAATGAACTTCATCTATCAGTCTGGCTACCTCTGCTTCATTACACTGCCATGTTGCCTGCAATAGTTTATCAGAACACTTCATTAACTTTACAACTTCCACCCAGTTCGATCCTTCTACTGCATTTTTTACCTCTTCTAATATCTCTGCATTTGGAATATACACGCTGGATGTTTCAAGATCATATGCCAAATATCCAAGATGTATCAGCAATGTCAAAATATCATCTTTGCTTTTGAACGTGGTCATATCATTTTGAAAAGTTCGCGTATTTACCCTATATCTGTTGCCGGAAAGCATTCCCACTATTTCTTCTTTTAGTCCATCAAAGTCTGTATCTATATATTCTCTTAATGCTTCATACGTTTCTGTCTGTGTCCAGTAATTTGCAAACTTTCTTCTACGAATACTGTCCACCACAGATTTTGGATTATATATATGCAATTCATTACTGAATGTATATCCATCATACCATTCTTTTTCTTTTTCAAAATCAAAATCATACTGATTACATAATTCTTTTACTTCTTCTTCGTCAAATCCAATATATTGTGCGAAATCTCCAGGTTCTGTCATGGAATACTCATCAAACATATTCAAAGCGGAATGCGTACCATACTTTTTGATAGGAAGAATTCCCGTCATATAAGCAAGAGAAACGTATATTTTATCCTTTAATAAATCCCTTAAAAAGTCCAAATATTTTGTCTGTTCCTCACAACTTATCTGCTTGCTTCGAAAAACACAATCCCATTCATCTATAATAAAAATAAATCCTTCTTTACACTTACAATAAAACTTTTCCAAGGCTGCACTTAATATTTTTTCTTCCTTCGGAAACATATCAGAATAATTTTCCTTTAACTCATCTAATATTTCTTTTTGAATATACCGCAACATCTCTTCTATGGTATTCACACGACTCAATGCATTTTGCATATTTAAAAATATTACATTGTATTGATTTAAATATTTTCTATAATTTTCATCTTTGGCAATCTTATATTTATCAAATATTTCATCAGATTTACAACCCTTCCCATAATATGCCGCTAACATATTGGCTGCCATAGACTTTCCGAATCTTCTTGGTCGGCTAATACAAATCGCATTTTGCTCTGTATCAATTGCCCGGTTAATCAAAGTAAGCATCTTAGTCTTATCCACATAAATATCAGAATTACAAGACCTCTTAAATCTGTCGTTTCCCGGATTCAAATAAACTCCCATACTGTTCCTCCTCCGTCTACATTTTGTCCTAACATCATTATATTCATTTTTCCAATTTCCTTCAATAAAAATATATACCTTTCAGACTATATATTTTTGTCTATTTTTTGTTGTTGATTCATCTGTCATAATTACTGTAATATCTAAATCGCATTATATCCGACTTCTTTTTAGACAATAACAGCTCTGTTCCATTGATTCGCCATTTATGGTAAAGACATTTTGAAGCCTTTATGTTATAGTTTTTATGATATATTTTTAATCTCATAATGTTGGAAGCAAAAGTATTTTGATTCCATGGTATTATGATACACACAGGAGGCATCTATGGACTTAATAAAAATCGGAACGTTTTTATCAGAATTAAGACACGAATCAAATTTAACCCAGGCACAGTTAGGAGAAAAAATAGGTGTTACCAATAAAACCATTTCGAGATGGGAAAATGGAAATTATCTTCCGCCTGTTGAAATGTTACAGCAATTAAGTATGGAATACAATGTCAGCATCAATGAATTACTGGCTGGTGAACGACTGTCGGACAGTTCTTATAAAGAAAAAGCGGAAGAAAATATCAAAAAGGTATTAAGCGTTAGTGCCTTTACTGTGAAAGAAAAACAAGAATTTTTCAAAAAGAAGTGGAAAAAAGACCATCGATTCCAACGCATTACTACAGCAATCCTGCTTATGGCTGTTTTTATCGGTGGAGTGATATTGGATAATGGATTACAACTGGTGGGATACCTGCTTGTTATCTTAAGTATCACATTTGACTATAACCGCATGATGGAATATGTGGAAGGAAATGTTTATGATGGAATGGCATCAAACAAAGAACTCAAAAAATAATATAGCAGAATAGCAAAATACAAGCAAAAAGCGAAAATCCAGATGGCTAAATTGTATCTGTGCATCTGGATTTTTACTATATTCGGTTACTAATCGTCTAACTTTATATTCTTTTCTATCAGAATCCCTAATAAATCTTCTAAAGTAGAACCGGGAGCAGAATTTTTAATCACTTCACCTATCTGTTCCACGATAGTGAAATCGGTCTCTAATTCCTCTGCAATGACTTCGTATGTTTTTTCTTTTTCCCGTTATAAAACACCACTATCGTAGCTAATTATAATCTGCACTAATTTGCCCATCTTTCATATAAAGAATTCTATCTGCTTTTCTTGCAATCTCTTCGTTGTGTGTAATCATAACAAGTGTTTGCTTATATTTTCTGATACTACCCATTAACAACTCCAACACTTTTTCTCCGGTTTCTGAATCAAGATTTCCCGTAGGTTCATCTGCGAGAATGATTCTGGGCTTATTAGCCAATGCTCTGGCAATTGCCACTCTTTGTTGCTGTCCCCCAGATAACTTTGTAGGAAAACTATCTCTTTTCTCTTGAATCTCTAGTAATTGAAGTAATTCATCTATATATTTTTTATCAATATTTTTTTTTGCAAGTTTAATAGGTAAAACAACATTTTCCCATACATTTAATACTGGAATAAGCTGAAAACTTTGGAATACAAAACCTACGGTTTCTCCCCTATATGAGGAAAGTTCCTTATCTGTAGTCGCATCCAGTTTCTTTTGTTCTATCAAAATATCACCAGAATCCGGTGTATCCAGTCCACCTATTATGTTCAGCAATGTACTTTTTCCAGACCCACTTTTTCCAAGAATAGCAACAAACTCTTCTTTTTGAATATTCAAATTAATATTCTTTAACACTTTATTTACTCCATTTCCTTCCGAATAGGATTTGGATATATTTTTTAATTCAATCATTTCCATAATTTCTATTACTCTGACAATACTATTTTTACTTCGAAAGATATCATATATATAATACTTTTTTTCAAAAGGATAATATTTTTCAATTGTTGCTACTACCTTACTACCATGTAGCGGAGTGTTATTCATTTTTCTTGGCATAAAATCTGCTATTGCATCTATAGTTTCAAAAAGTTCTAAATCTATACCATTATCTAATACTGCTACTGTAACCTTCATTTTTTCACCAATAATTATTCTTTCCTTTTTACTTAAATGTATCCAACCAGCATGCTGATTGGATACTATATCAAAACTCATTCATTTATATATTAGCTTGCCGTTTTTTACCAGAAATATGTCAATTTTTCCGTTTTAGCCTTCCAACAATAGTACGAATAAATACTTTTATCTTCTCTAATTTCATCAATTGTCCTATCTTGATTCGCATCTACTCCTTGTTCTGCCATATCATTATAATTTTCCTTTGTTTTACCAAAGTACTCCGTACAATCATTATTACAATCTTGAAAATCAATATCTCTTTGTTCATCTAAATTGATTTTTTTCTCTATTATATCCACTTTTGTATTTAACTTTCCCATTCCTTTTTCCATACTCCTTTCCAACACCCAAACATTGCATTAATTTTTATAAAATAATGTCGTTTTTTACCATGTTAATTCTTGACAAAATAGATATAATGTCATATTATCTCTGCTTATAAATCGAGTTGTTTTAACTTTTCCCTCTTTTCGTCTGATGTAGTCTTTGTATAAATCCATGTCGTTTCCAATCTGCTATGTCCCAACAAATCTGCCAACTCTGATATATCTCCAATTTTTCTCATATATTCCTTTGCAAACAAATGTCTAAACGAATGCGGATACACCATTATTTCAGGAACACCAGCCTCTTTTGCTATGTATTTCAGGCTTTTCCAAACAGCCCCTGGTGTTATTGACTTATCAAACTCCCTTCCACAAAAAATAATTCCACTTTCCACTTCACATTCTGTGCAATATTTTAATAATTCCTGACATAATCTATCGTTAAAATAAATCGTCCTATGTTTCCCTTTGTTCCAAACAACTGTCATTCCCTGCTTAATAGCTTCAACAGTTACAAATTTTAATTCTCCAATTCTTATTCCTGTTTGTGCAATCGTTTTCATAATGTAAAATATTTTATCTTTATTATGAATCTTTGCGTAATCAAGCATTTTAAAATAATACTCTTTCGTAATCATATGTTCCAACCCATTTTTTTGTTGAATCCTTTGGGTTTTTACTATTAATTCTTTATGACCTAACCATTTTAAATAACGATTAATTGAGATGATTTTAGAATTTACACTTGTCATTTTATAGCTTTTACACAATTTTTCTTTGTATAGTAACATATCTGTTTTCTCAATACATTCCGCAGAAGCTTCTAACCATTGTTTAATATCTGCAACATACTTTCCAATAGTATTATCACTCAATTCTTCCTTTTTCATATCTATTGCGTACTTATTAAGCATATTCTCAGCCACTTCTTTCTTCAATTTCTCTTCTTCCATACACTTCTCCTTTTCATCTCCAAATAAAAATTTTTTCGTTTTTTTAATACCAATTATCCTATTACTATCATATCTTCTCACCTACCTAAAAAAAAAGACCATTCATTCTCAAAAACTTGAAAATGAACAGTCTTACACGTTTTTCATATTTAATTCAATAATAAACCATATTTTTCATTTTCCAGAAAAATCAAAAAACACGTTTCCTTTTTTCACATCCTATTTTAGTTGAATATCCCACATTTCTTTCCTAAATCCTTGGATTACAAGAGATATACAAAATTTTTTTAATTCCCTACAAAAAGAAATACCTTTATAAAAACCATTTCTACTTTTGATTCTATTACAACAATAATAAAAACAATGTTACCATTTAGCCCAGAAAAATATTTTGTTACATTAAATATTCCTAATAATCTATATAAAACAAAAATATGGTCTATTATAAATTCACTTATAACAAACCATATCTTATCACTTTCCACATTACTATTTCGAACTAAATGTAGCCATTTTACTTTCCATTTCTTTATTTTTCTTTTTTCTTTAAAAGCAAACCAATAATCATACCTACATTCATACCAACAAGTAATCCAATTACATAATCTATTCGAAGAACCAATGCAATTACAGCTCCAATTCCTTCTCCTATACACATTCCAACAGCCATATTCATTGCTCTTTTTTCATTCATACTAGTCTCCATTCCGTTGCCACATTGCAACATAAATAATATACTTCTATAATATTTCAAACATTTATAAAACAAATACTGTTCCTCATGTAACATCCAACCATATCAATTTTTTCACTATTCAACATGATGCTACCAAACTGCTCATTTGTAATACTATAATCCAAACTTTATATCATATTAACATAATAATAATGCATTGTAAATGTTTTTTTAATATTTTATCTATAATGTAACAATATTTACTATTATTCCTCCTTCTGCAAAGTTGCCGAACGATACAATAATCGAGACTTTATTGCAAAACCTACACAAATAAGTATTGCAACAATCGGTACCATCCAGCCAACCCCTCTCATTAATGCAAAGGGGGATTCAAAAAAGAAAGATAACCAAAATTCATATTCACTAAGTTCCCATAGTCCTGGTGTAAGATACCATTCTTTTGGTGTAAATAGTATATCAAGATTTATCCAACCACCAGTCCTCATCGATATAGAGAGAGGCATAAAAACAATAGACCAAAATAACCACAAATTAGAAAGTCTTTTATACCTTCCAGCACGTGAGATTTCATCTGAAAAGATCTCCTCAATGCTATCATCATTTACTTTCAAAAAATACTGTGTTCCTGACATCTTTGTGCCAGCAATATGTTTCCATCCACTATCCTCAAATAAAATACAATAATCAACAAAATCTTTTTCGGATTTAGAATCTATAAAATCTATTCTAATAATTTTTCTTTCAGGATCTATCTTTTGAAAATCATAAAACATCGATTTTCTTGAGAGTAACCAACCTTGATTTGCCATTTCCTCAAGCCATTTTTCTTCTTTGTCAAATCTCAAGAACCATTTAAATTTCTTCACTTTCCAATACCTCCGCTGTTATTTTTTGTGTTACTACAATCATATTCATCATACGCTTGTAGTCAGCATATAATATCCTTTTTCCCAAATCAGAAATCACATATGTTTTTCTTCTTGAATCAATACTGTGTAAAGAAGTAATCAGTTTTTTCTTTAAAAGATTTTCTATAGCTCCATACATGGTTCCTGCAGCTAATCTGACCTGTCCATTGCTTAGTTCCTCCACTTTCTGCATAATTGCATAGCCGTGTGCAGGCTCTAACAAAGATAAAAGAACATAATAAACGGTTTCTGTCAACGGAAGATTTTTGTCTCTATTCATATTTGTATCTCCTATATAGCAAAAATATACAGTATTGCGATATACAGTGCAACTATATATCGTAATTATATACAGTTGCACTGTATATGTCAATATATTTTATACTTTAAAATCAAAAAGCTATACATAAATCCATTTATTTTTCTTCAATTAATTTACTATAGCTTATTATTTGTAACTTTATCACCATAATTACTTTAAAATCCTATACACTTCAAAACTCAACGAATTAAAGAATCGAAACTTTCTTACAATTACATAATAACCATTTCTCAAATCGTCCCATATATATGCAATTATATTAATTCTATAATTCTGCACTTGTGTATAATTCCTTATATTTTTCACAATTTTTCATTAATTCATCATGAACCCCTTTCGCAATCAACTTTCCTTTATCCATAACAAAAATTACATCCGAATCCAAAATTGTAGAAAGTCTATGTGCAATCACAATTCTTGTACAACCCTGAGTATACAAATAGTCAGAAATCTTCTTCTCACTGATATTATCGATAGAGCTAGTTGCCTCATCCATAATAATTACTTTAGGTTTTGCGAGTAAAACACGAGCAAGTAAAATTCTTTGTCTTTGTCCTCCTGACAGATTCATTCCCATTTCCGAAACGATTGTGTCAAATCCCATTGGCATAGATTTAATTTCATCATAAATGCATGCATAACGACAAGCCTCCTCAACCTGCTCTATTGTTATATTTTCTTTTTCCATTACAATATTACTATAAATAGATTTATTAAATAGCATAACATCTTGTGGAACAATCCCAAGAAAACTGCTTAATGATTTTCTATTGTAGTCCTTAAACGGAATTCCATCATATTTTAAAACTCCTTGTGTTGGTTCATATAAACCACATAAAATTTTACTTAAAGTACTTTTCCCAGAACCTGACATTCCAACAATTGCAACCTTCGTTCCACCTTCAATTTTTAAATTTACATCGTGTAATACCAAAGGAGAACATTTTGCATATTGAAATGATATATGTTCCAATTCTATTTCTCCTTTTAATTCCTTCGATATTCCATGTTTATTAACCTTATCTTCTTCTGTCACCCAAATTTCATTTACCCTATCCAAATAAGTTGAAGCTACAATATATTGTGTGTAAGCACTTGTGATAGATATAACTAAACTAAAGAATGTTGAAGAAATAGATTGAAATGCAATTGCTTCTCCAAATGTCATCTTACCTTCTACACAGAAAACAAGACAAATAAATAATACTATTACTGGTGCAAATAATTGCAAATTTTGCGTCATACCAGAATAAAAATTATGTATGTTCATTCTTTTCTTAAACTTTTCCACAAGATTCTTGTAAAGACTTTCCCATGATTCATAGATTTGTTCTTCCATAGCTGTCATTTTAATTGTCATAATCGTAGAAAGCACTTCTGTTTCCTTTTCCTGAACCTTGGTACGTTCAATAATTTCATCATTCATACTCTTAGACATATGAGGTTGCATCAGTAATATGAACACCAAGCAAAATGTTGTAATAACCCAGCAGATAACTGCCAGGCTAACAGACTTCTGAAATAAATAAATACTAAGCACAATAACTGCACCTAAATCAACAATTCCTTCTATTACCTGTGTAGCAAGAAGTTCCTTCACTCCATTAGTTGAAACTAAACGATATAGGATATCTCCAGTGGAACGAATATCAAAATATTTGTAAGGTAGTTTTAAAAGCTTTTTAAAAGTCCATCCTTCCAAAAACCAACCAATACAAATATTAAATACCAATAATCTAAACGACCTAAGCATATTGATTGCTAAATATCCAAAAAACAATAGAATAATAATTACTAAGTATTTTTCAAATCCAGAAGCGAAATTCACCCCCACATCATCAATCATTTTTTGTATAAACTGTGGGACATACAAATAAAATATATAGGATATTCCCATAAGAATCAAAACAGAAAACATCAATACCTTATGCTCAAATATCATTTTTAAAACTTTGTACCATGGACTTTCCTTTGATTTAGGAGCTTGTTTAAAATCTGCATTGGGCTTAAACTCTAATAAAAATCCACTATATCTATTATTGAATTCATCAAAAGTCATTCTTAACTTACCTAGATCCGGATCACATACAATAATTCGTTTATTTATTACTCTTTCTATTACTACATAGTGCTTATGATCAAAAAATGCGATACACGGAAAATTTCTTAACTTTATAGTTTCTGCATCTCCACCACGTAAAATCTTCACATCAAAATTCTTTTCTTGCATAAACAAATAAAGCTGTTTTAAATTTATTCCATCTCTTCCGACTTCAAGCTGTTTTTGTAGGCTACCAATAGACTCATAATTCTTATAATATCTCAAAATCATAGCTGCACAACATAAACCACACTCTGTCTTGGACATTTGTTTAATTAAGTCAACTTTTCTTCCCATATCGTTTCCTTTCTATGACTAAACCTCTAATGCTAAGATATTCGGAAGTTTAGGATTTTTCCAACGCAAAAGTTCATATCCCATTCCAGAAAGTCCTTGCATAAAGGAATAGTCCTCTAACAAATCCCTACTCCCAAAGAAACAGCCATCTTCCTTTATTTCCTTTTGAATTAGTTCCTTTGCTGTTTCATAATAATCTAAAAGACTTTCATTTTGTGGATAATAGTCCACTAGCATCTTTATAATATTTAAATTTCCTAGTTGTCCGTGACATAAACATTGGGTATCACCATGTTGAATCTTTACTGCCTTGCATCCCCTTTTAATATCCAGTTCCAGATTCTCATTATAACGAATTTTCTGCATCTGTATTCTTGCTAAAAGAATTCCAGGAGAACCATAACACCAATATGAAAGATTTGATTTTCCATCTCTATGATCCTTCCAATTCCCTTTTACCTGATCAAAGAATTCATTTTCCTTTTTGACACATCGCATTGCCAACTCCATGTACTCTTGCCTCTTCAAACAATTTCCTGCTTTATACATTGCCAAAGCCATTCCACTAAGACCATGTGCAAATCCCGTTTTACAAAGATCATTATTTATTAATATCTCCTCACAGCGTTTTGCAAGCATATTGGCTGTTTTAGAAAGTAACATATTAAAACCATCTATTTTTTTATCTTCTATAATAGCCACTGATAAGAGAACCATTCCTGCCAGTCCAGAAACTACATCATTTTCCACTTCCTCTACATCAAGACTTTTATATACTTCCTCTTTTATTGTCTCAATCTGCTCCTTGCAATGTTCAAAGTGTAAATACTTATAAAGGAGATAATACATATATATGTATGACATTTTTCCAACAAAAACACCCATTTCTTGAAATCCATTGATTGCTTTTGTAGATAGGCAAGCCCTATATAATCCTTTTATAATTTTACGGTAACTCTCCTTTTTTGTTGTCAGATACATACCTATATAATATACAATTACTCCACCACCATCATAGATATTATAATTAAGCATAGAAATTGTTCTTTTTTCTCTTATTATCGTTGTCGTCAAAAGATAGCACTCTGTCTTTTCCTTATTCCAAAACATTTTCTCTTCCATCACATTGGCTATTTTGAGAAGAATTTCATCCATATTATCACATGACACTAACAATGGTAGTCTATGAATCTTCTCATGTTTATTTTTCAATGTGGATAAAGCAAGTCGAATATAGTACTTCTGTTTTTCTATATATTTGTTATTTATTTGTTCCAAATTATCCAAAACAATTGACAATGAACTATTTTCAAAGTAATTTTCAATTCTCCCACGATGAGAACATAATGCATTCTCTCCTATTTGAGAAAAAAAATATGGAACATCACGATTTATCAAATCCTGTATTTCAAATTCATTTTTTCCATCCCATATTTTACTTCGTAGTTTTTCAAATAAATAATTGTATTTTTCTTTACTTTTTAAATATTCAAAGTACATACTTGCCTGTAGAAACTTTGCATAAACAGCAGTTGGTCTTAATACTTGACGTATCTGCAAGGTACTATCACAAAACATCTTTCGTATTTTATCTGTTTTCTCACAAAAACATTCATAAGCATTTTGATATCCATCTAAAATTTCATCTACATAATCCTGTGGATTCACAACTTCTCCTTGATGTCTAAGTAAGTTTATTCCTTCATCACTAAACTGTAACTTAAATGTTTTCTCTAAACCAATCGAATCTGTTCCTTGATTTATTAAAACAAAATCATACCAACGATCTGATTCATATTCCGCTTTCCCAGCCAAACCACTCACATCAAAATCAAACGCCATATGAATACAATTAGTTGGTAAAAGTAGAGTTCCAATAACCGAATTGGTACATTCCATATTAATATATTTCAAAGACGGATCCCCAGCTATAGGTTTCTTTGGACCTGCATCAACTAATGTCTCCATATCAATTAAAATGGGCATGTCCTTACACGCAATAATATTCTCCCTATGTACATCATGAGAATTTATCAAATCCAAAGCAAATAGAAGTATACCAACCCTATAATAATAACATTTTACATCTTCTATTGTTTCTGCTTCTTGATAACTTGCCCATTCCTGCCAAGAATGTTTATCCTTTGTAACATCCTTAAGCCTTCTAAAACAAAATTTCTCCTCTTTGCAAAGTACATCTGTCAAATCATAAAATATGTGTTCTGTTTCTAAAGAACGTGGTTTATATAAAATCGTATCTTCACCTATTATAACATTGGCAACTTTTCTTCCTTCGTGATGCGTATCACCAGAAGTAATCCTTATACTATAAATTGTTGCATCATCTCTAAAGCCAAATTTATCGAAAATTTCATTTTTATCGCTTTCAAAATCCTCAATACATTCCTTCACATATCGAATTTTTTGTTTTAAATAATTGCTTATAACTTCAAAAAGAACTGTATATTTTTCTAAAATTCTATTAATTTCATCTTTCTCTTCTATTTTTCTGTAGTACTCATTGTATAAGCTACTTCCCGTACTTTCGACATAAATTCTACTTTCTTTATAATCACAAAATTCTGCGAGTAATGTCTTGATACACATTTCAGCAAGTTCAAAGTTTACATCATACAATATACCTTTTATTAATTCGTTAGCATTCGTTACACTCACATTTTCTTTCTTATTTACATACTCATTTAATTCTTCATATACATAATACAAAAATGGTCTGTAAAATGCACCAAACTGTTTCCTTAATAAATTAGCAATCTCATTAATTCCCTGAACTTCAAATGATTTTTCTAATAGCTTACTGATTTTATTTTTCACATTATCATACCTCTCATCAAATATTTACAATCCTTATGTTGATATAATTTCTCTTCTTCAAAATATGGTTACTTATACTTTTTTAACTAAACTTTATACCCAATATCTTTGAGTTAAATATTTTTCATCGTCAAATATATGTTAATTTTTCTAAAACCAATCATCCATACAAAATATGACATATACGGATTCAATCCATATATGTCATATTTTTGATTTAGAATCTACAACTTTTTGTGCAAGCGTTTGTTGAACCACTATTAGAAATAAAAGCGGTTGTAAATGCTACCGTGGCACCAATAGTTGCCGTCGCAACAGCACAACCCCAAGTAGTTCCACCTGCCAAATTTTCTTCTGCTACCAATTCTTCTAAATCTTTTTCAGAAATGTATCCCATTGCTTCTTTTGACATAATATTCTCTCCTTTCTTTTTATATTTTCTATATATAAAACTACAAAACGTAGTTCTATATTAGCGAAATAAAAGCTGGTTCTTTATCATCTTTTGCAAAATTAATCAGAGCAAATGCTATTCCTCCAAGCCCAGCCATCAAACCATTCAACTTCTGAACAGGTTTCTTAAGCTGATTCCAATCTCTAATTGCCAACTTATAGAGTTCTTGAAAATTTGCATCAACCAACATCTTAAGTTTCTGATCGCAATTAATAATCGCCACTTGTTTTAAAATAGATAAATTACCTAAATCTCCATGGCAGTAAGACAAATTGTAACCAAAAGTTTCCTTTTTCACATGTTCTGTCAACCATTCTATTTCTTTATCAAGAAAATTATCTCTATATCCCATTTTCTTAAGCTGTATCCTGCCTAACAAAACTCCTGGACTTCCATGACACCATCCTTTTGAAAACTCCTTTTCATTCTTTGAACGATACCAGTCATGCTTATCTTTATCCAGAAATATTTCCCTATCATATTGAATAAGTTTTTCCATAAGCTTTAAAATTTCTACGTCCTTTAGATACTGGTATATTCGATAAAGAACTACCAAAAAGGCACCCATCCCATGTGCATATCCAGAAAAGTTCACATCTATTTTTTCGGATGCATTCAATATCATATCTCTAGCTTTTTTGACAACAGAATCCACAAGTTGATTAATCATCTTATCCTTTACACGTTCACCAACATATAGAGTAGCTAAGACGAAGCCCACATTTCCATCAATCAAGTCGATAAGATTATTTTTCTCCATCTCGTCAAGTCCAAGTTTTATAAATGCAGTCAAAAGTTCAAACCTATCTTCACCAATATCCTCATAATATTCAGCAAAAGTTATGAGATAGCCACCTAAACCTTTGTGTAATCCTGTTAATAGCATATGTTTTTTTAATAAAAGCTCATAGTTACCTTGAATCATATGTAAAATTTCCTGAGCTATTTGTCTATATTTATCATTCTTCAAATGTTTCGCAGCGTAAAAATACAAATATACCAATCCAATATGTCCATCGTATAAATCAAAATCAATTAAATCTTTTCTCCAATTGTCTTTATCCATGTTTGGAATGGTACTACCTACAAAACAACGTTCAGTAATGCCCCTCTCGTTTACACTTAAAAAACTCCTGATTTGATATAAATAATCAAGAATTTCTTCTGCAGTAGCAAGCATATTATTTTTTAGAATGCCTTTTTGTTCAAGCTTAGCCTGACAAGACCACTTAAAATTCGTTAGATTATCATGATAATCAAAGGAATAATATGAATCTCTCAATATCTCTTTCTGCAACTTTTTATCATTTTGGCTAAACCAACTCATTTTTCTTAAAAAAATATCACATGGTGAAAAATTAAAATTATCATTAATAATTAAATCTCTTCCATCTACAATAACATGGTCTTTAAACTTAATTGAATAATATGGAATATCATTTTCCATCATCATATTCATCTCACTTCGAACAAGTATTTCATTGTCTCCACTAACCAGTGCAATTCTTGAAAGCAATTTTAATCTATCTGACTCCGCTTCCATAAACATAGGATGATATGAAATCCCCAATAAATTACTGTATACCATGGTTGGATTATAAAGTACCCTTATATCTGTTTTTTCAAATAGTGAAAGAACCTTCAATACATATTCTTCCTTATGCTCCAAAATGAAATCATATAATTTTTCAAATCCAACAACCATACATTCTACACATCGTTTTTCTTCCACATTTTCCGCCAGTGTAGGAATATTTTTTTTACTTTTTAATGTGCGTTCTTCATATTCAAAGTGAATTTTAACACTCCCTTTTTCTTTTATTACTAATGATTTAATAGGGGCTTTTTGATTATTGACATTGCGTACTCCTCCAATATCTATTTTCTTTTTTCCTACGGAAACCTGAAATGGTAAAAGCCCCACCTGTGCAACAGAGTAGTAAAGTGCTTTGATTGCTTTTACAATACTTCCTTTGTCGTCTTTACGTTCGTTAGGATTTATTCCTAATAATAATTCCGTATCCACTATTACGGGATATGTTCCAACGGAAATGATATTTTCAAAATGACAGTCACTTGCATTTAAAGAATATAATATTGCCAAAAGACACCCAGAATGAAAAAAAAATTCTTCTACATCATTCACACACCCACATTCAGCATAACAAACCTTTTCCATAAATCCATAATTAATCCCACTAATGGTCTTCGCAGCTTTCAAGATATTTTTTCCATACTTATTATTGACAAACTCCACTAGATTGCTCCAATTTTCTTCCATATAAAGGTTTCTTGGTTTATAAATGACCTCATTATTACTAAATTTGATTTGAACAACCGTTTTTCCTCCACAATGAGAATCCCCTAACCCAAATTGCAATGCTTGTACTTTACCAACACTATCTGTTCCTAACAGAGAAGCAATATCCGCACTGCGAAGTGAAATGTTTTCTAATATTTCTTGGGTATATCTAATATGCATATGCATCATCTTATCTATCATACAAAATAATACTGGATACTTTTCCTCTAATTCATAAACATACTCTCGACTTATGGATAGTTGCTCATTATAATAGTTATAACGTTCTTCTTCTGCATCTCCCTCAAGTTTATCCATTTCCTCACATTGATGAATCTCTTGGATTAAAGTGCGAACTACCATTGTAAGAACCTTTTGCCCCATATAACACAATACATCATCTATTACCTGTTCAACTTCCACAATATCCTGATATTTTTTTATTTGTTCTTCCAAGTTCTTATAGAATTGAACCAGTACCAAACTAATAAATTTATGAAACGGACAATCTTTACCTATTACTTTTTCCACTTTTAAAAGACTTTCTTCATTAGCATCATATTTCCCATGTATTACTTTTCTTTCATCTTTCAACAGTTCCTTGTCAATATAGCGTCCAAAAAACTGTACTATCTCCTGTTCTTCTTCCAATTCTGGAAAAATACCTTTCCATTTATTATCTATCCTGTCCATCCGGTTCACTTTCTTTCTGACAAATAGCCGCAGAAACCCTGCAGCTATTCATATTTTTTGATATTATTTACAATTTGACATACATTCAACTGTCCACGTGCAAACAAAACCATGGTTTCCAAAATACCAACTTATTATCCCAAGAGAATCACTAAGCTTACCAGCACCATTAATCTCGTCCATAATCTCCGTATTTACTTGGATTTCTTCTAATACATTATCCATATTATGTATATCTCCTTTCTGTTTTTTATTTAATTTTTGTGCCAAAACTATAACAGATTTAAGGTTTGAATTTCTAATTCTAAATGATTTTAAATATCCCTAATTTATCTATATATTATGAAAATCGTTGTAATAAAACCATTTGAGTAGTTTTACAAATCTACCTGTTTATCATAAATGTCTAGTTTTGTCCACATATATATAATATCGTATAATATCGATTTATAAATTAATTTCTCTAATCTACGTTTTTTAAAGAAGTTGTTTTAGTATAAATTCATGTCGTCTCTAACATACCACACCCTAGCAAGTTAGCAATTTCCAATATATTATCCATTCATTTCTTTCAAATAAATATTTGAATTTCTCTTATATCCAATAAGTCCTTTTTTATAGTGCTGCACTTAATTCATCTTTTATGGTTTCTTCTTTATACTCTACTAATCTACTCTCTGCCATTTGCTTATGTAATAAACCTTTTTCCATTCCTGTACTCCTTATTCCCTTCCAATCAAAATACCAAAATAACATAAAATGCAGGCCAGCTTCCACTGACCTGCATTGAATAACAACAAACTTTTAAAATTTATGAGATTATGCTTTCTTTTTTTATCGAATTGGTGCTCCGCTTGGCATTTCTTTTTCTGTAGTCACCAAAGCAAGTTCTCCGGCTTCATTTTCTGCACAAAGAATCATTCCTTCGGACAATACTCCTGCTAACTTGGCTGGTTTTAAGTTGGTAACTACTACCACCTTCTTACCTACCATTTCTTCCGGAGAGTAGTGTGCCTTGATTCCGGACACGATTTGTCTTACCTGACTTCCTATCTTAACCTGTGAGCATAATAATTTCTTCGATTTCTTCACTTCTTCACAGGCAATGATTTCGCCTACCTGAAGCTGTACCTTGGCAAAATCATCAATGGAGATTTCTTCTAATGCTTCCACATCCATTCCTTCTTTTGCCTTTTCTTCTTTTAAGGCTGCTTCTTTCTTTGCCTCTACCTTTTCTAGGACTTCATTTACATCCAGTCTTGCGAATAAAATCGTAGGAGTTTCCACTACCTTGTTACCACTTGGATATAATCCGTAAGAATCCAATTCATCCATAGTTCTCTTAGTGGTATTTAACTGTGCTACGATGTTATCTGCTGTTTCCGGCATAAATGACTCTAAGAGGCTGGCACCTATGGTAATAGATTCCACCAGGTTATATAATACAGTCTTTAATCGGTCGCTCTTTGCTTCCTCTTTCGCCAATGCCCAAGGCATGGTTTCATCAATGTATTTATTACAACGTTTGAATAAGTTGAAGATTTCTGTCATGGCATCTGCCACACGTAATTTCGCCATCTTATCACAGACTTTTCCTTTGGTTTCAAGTACAACCTTCTTTAAATCCTCATCTACTTCTTCTGCCACTTTTGCATCTGTTACCACACCGTCAAAGTATTTATTACACATGGAAATGGTACGGTTTACCAGATTTCCTAAGGTATTCGCCAAATCGGAATTCATTCTTTCTACCATCAATTCCCAGGTAATCACACCATCGTTTTCAAATGGCATTTCATGAAGCACAAAATAACGTACTGCATCTACTCCGAAAAATTCCACCAATTCATCCGCATAAATGACATTTCCTTTGGATTTACTCATCTTTCCGTCCCCTTGTAATAACCATGGGTGTCCGAAAATCTGCTTTGGCAATGGTAAATCCAGTGCCATCAAGAAGATAGGCCAGTAAATGGTATGGAAACGAATGATATCCTTACCAATCAGATGTAAATTAGCAGGCCAGAATTTATTAAAGTTCTCTTTATGATTTCCATCTGCATCATAGCCGATTCCCGTAATATAGTTGGTTAGGGCATCTAACCACACGTAAATTACGTGTTTATCATCAAAATCAACCGGAACACCCCATTTAAAGGAAGTTCTGGTAACACATAAATCCTGTAATCCTGGTAATAAGAAGTTATTCATCATTTCATTCTTTCTGGATTCCGGCTGAATGAATTCAGGATGGGTATTAATATGTTCAATCAAACGGTCTGCATACTTGCTCATTTTAAAGAAATATGCTTCTTCCTTGGCAGGCTGACATTCTCTTCCACAGTCCGGACATTTTCCGTCTACTAACTGGGAAGTAGTAAAGAAGGATTCACATGGAGTACAATACATTCCTTCGTAATGTCCCTTATAAATATCTCCCTTTTGATATAACTTCAAGAAAATCTTCTTTAACTGCTTTTCATGGTCTTCATCTGTAGTACGAATGAATTTATCATAAGAAGTATTCATTAAATCCCAGATACTCTTAATTTCTGCAGCAACATTATCTACAAATTCCTTTGGGGTAATGTTTGCTTCTGCTGCCTTTAATTCGATTTTTTGTCCATGCTCATCGGTACCAGTCTGGAAAAATACATCGTATCCCTCCTTACGCTTAAAACGGGCAATGCTGTCTGCCAATACAATTTCGTAAGTATTTCCGATATGTGGCTTTCCTGAAGTATACGCAATGGCTGTTGTCATATAAAATGGTATTTTAGACATAATAAATGATTCCTTTCCTTACTTTTCCTTTATTGTTCTTCTATTGTTTCTTCTAAGTTTTCTCTTAACACACGATATAACATCGTTTTACTGTAAAATTCTCCATCTTCATTTACGGTGGATTTTGAACTGATATAATAAAGATACTTTTCACTGGTAGAAACCGCACAATATAGCTTATCTTCTACTCCATCATTGATTTCCTTTGGTAATAATTCCGGATATGCAAAAAGTCCATCTTCCTGTTCTTTTGTGGAATAAATCACATACACACCATCCTTTGGTCTGGGTGCCGTAAAATAATATACACCATCTTCTGCTTTTACAATGGAACGGATATTTATGATTTCTTCCCATAAAACGGTATTTTCCTTCCGGGTATCCGCATCCTCTTCTAAATTTTCAGCTTCTGCTTCCCCTTCCTGATTCATATCCGTCTGGTTTTCACTTCCTGATTCTCCCATCACTTCTTGTTCTCCCGCTTCTTCTGTTTCCTCTTCCAAAATAGCAGTCTGAACGTGTCCTTCTCCAAACAATTCCTGGGCAATATAACCTTCCCCCGCATATGCTGCTTTCGCCACCAAAGTACCGGTTTCCATATCTTCTGCTACATAATAAATATTCTCTTCTTCATCTACGGCGGAAATAATCTGATTTCCTGTTTCTTCCATTCCTTCCAGCAAAGTAATATTCTTAAGCTGATTTTCTTCTATATCCGCCACCGCAAGACGTAAGAAGAAAGATTCTTCAGAATCTTCAATATCCGGATTTTCTGATAATACAGATAAATATGCTTTGGTTCCTGCCTGATTCGTAGTGAAATAAATACAGGAAATATCATCGTCCCATTGCATTACAACAGGCTCTCCGTATCCTTTCAGCGGCTCCTGATAATCAAAACGTAATACTTCATAAACGGACATTGCCAGTTCTGTATCTTCAAAACAGGTACTAACATATAAAGTTTCTCCATCTCCTACCACAGAAACACTGATGATTTCCCTGTCTTCTAATTGCGTTAGTTCACAAGATTCAATCATCCCAAGAGGTGCATCTACAGATTCCACCTCTTCCCCATCTTCTGTGGTAACAATATCTGTACTTTCTTTTTCTTCTGTAGTAGTCTTATTATTTCCTTCTTCCTTAACGCACCCCGTTAAAAGAAGTCCCCCAAGACATAATCCTGCAACGATTGGTTTGATTTTCTTTTTCATAATCAACCCTCCATTTCAAACACACAAATAACCCCCGGCATATTTTAAGTTTCTATCCGTTTACTTCTGTTTCACAATAAATGCAACGATACACTCGTGTTTCTGTGTTTACCAATTCAAAAATCTGGTCTATTTCCTGCTCTATGGTAGTAATACATCTTGGATTCTTACATTTTACTACATTGATTACCTTTTGTGGGGAAGCTAACTTTTTCTTTTCTATGGTTACTCCATCCTTAATAATATTAACCGAAACATTAGGATCAATGTAACCGATTAAATCTAAATTAATGCTGTATTCTTTATCAATCTTAATAATATCTTTCTTTCCCATCTTATGGCTTTTTACATTCGTAATAATCGCCACGGAGCAGTCCAGTTTTTCAAGCCCTAAATCATGGTATATTTCCATTCCTTTTCCGGCTGTAATATGGTCTAACACGATTCCATTTTGTATGCTGTCAATGTTCATCTCTTATGCCTCCAATCCTAGCAGTTTCATAATTAATGCCATTCTGACATATTTACCATATAATGCCTGCACGAAGTACTTTGCCCTCTTATCATCGTCCACCTTAACTGAGATTTCATTGACTCGTGGAAGCGGATGAAGGATAGCCAGTTCTTCTTTGGCATTCTGAAGCTTATTCATATCAAGAATATAGGTATCTTTCAAACGAACATAGTCTGCTTCATTAAAGAATCTCTCTCTCTGAACTCTTGTCATATATAACACATCCAGTTCCGGCATGCTGTTTTCCAGACTCTTAACTTCTATATATTCCACATTTCCTTTATCCAGAATATCTGTCTTAATATAATCCGGCACCTTTAATTCATTTGGAGATATCAATACAATCTTAATACCTTCATATCTGGACAATGCCTTAATCAAAGAATGTACGGTTCTTCCAAATTTCAAATCCCCACAGAATCCTATGGTGAAGTGGTCCAGTCTTCCTACTTCCCGGCGAATGGTAAGCAAATCTGTCAAAGTCTGGGTCGGATGATTATGTCCCCCATCCCCTGCATTAATAATTGGTATATCAACATTTAATGAAGCAAGGAGCGGTGCACCTTCTTTCGGATGACGCATGGCAATAATGTCTGCATAACATTCTACCACCCGAACCGTATCTCTGACGCTCTCTCCCTTCGAAGCAGAAGACGAATCCGCAGAAGAAAAACCAAGTACATTGCCGCCTAATTCCATCATAGCCGCTTCAAAACTTAAACGTGTTCTCGTACTTGGTTCAAAAAATAAAGTCGCCAGCTTTTTTCCCTGACAAATCTGACTGTACTTTTCTTTATTTAGAATGATATCATCTGCTAAATCTAATATTTCAGAAATTTCTTCCGTAGTTAAATCCATGGGATCAATTAAATGTTTCATCGTTTCCTCCATCTACACTTTTTGATGTCTATTATACTAGTCTTCCTTCCTTTTTTCAAGTAAGGAATCCAAATAGTTTTTTAGTACATTGCGGGACGCTTTGGTAAAGGCATAATACCCAAAGTTCACAAGCAAAGAACACAAGGCGAATAAAACAAACCAAAGCCATTCCTCTCCCTGTACCCCATGATGGGTAAACAAAACAAAAAGTGCAATAATAAACATACTGGTAACAAGAGATAAAATCGTAAAGGAAAGGAAGAACTTGGAGTAATTCCATCGAATTCTTGTTTTTCCTTTCACTTCACTTAAGGAACCGGACAGCTTTGTCACAAAACTGCTGGTATTTCGAATATACGCCGGCTTATGGTAAAAATAAAATTTCTTTCCCCCTACTTTTCCCATAAATACAGCCTCGTTCTTATATTTTTCCAGATTATCTTTGGTAGGCTCAATGATATTTTTCTTCAGAATATCATTCCACTCTTCAATGGTATAATCCGTATATATGGTGTATTTTTTCTCTTTAAATCCTTTCGACTTCATGGTATACTTCCCCTTAATCTTTCGTATTAATTCACTATAGTATCAACTTGCCCATCTTTTATGATAAAACTTACATTTACATATTCTTTCGTGGTGTACATGGTGTGCTCATGTAATATTATCTTAGCTCCCCGGAATACCTTATTGGTAACAGTAATTTTTGCATGGGATGCACTCTTTATCTTGTTTTGCAATTCTTCAATTTTAGAATCTAAAGCTTCTAATTCCACTTCCTTAATAGACTTAGCCTTCAACAATTTCTTCTTTCTAGGATCTTCCTGTATCGCATGGTTACCACATTCATCTAAATGCTGAAACGCAGCTAAAGCCTTAAGTACCATTCCCAATTCAACCTTCGTCTTCTTTTTGAGTCCTTGTAATCTCTGTTCATCCCGAACCCAGCTTTCATTGATTCCACATTCTACCTGAGTCGGTATCTCAGCAATACTTCCTATGGTACCAACCGTAATTCCTCCCGTTGCATGAACCTTTCCTCCAATGATAGTTCCATGCTTTCCGTTGGTCTGAATCACCCCGGCCACTTCTATCTCTGAATTTAGAATGGAATTCGCATACAAATTCCCTAATGTACGGATGGTGGCAGATTCAAAAAACTTTCCATGAATATCACCGCCCGCAGACAACACTGCCTTATCATTCCCCGAAATTCCACTTTTTAAAATAATATCCTCTCCGGCTTCAATCATGGCAGCCCCCACATGACCACTTACCACTACCTGGCCCTTGGCTTTGATTACCATACCGGAGGCAACGTCACCTTTTACATGAACGTCTCCTACAAAATCCACGTTACCGGATATTAAATCCACATCTCCTTTTATAATCAAAACTTTTTCAATCATAAGAAGGCGGTTCTTAATTTCTATCTTACCATCTACCTTGGCAAAATATTCCCTTTTATCCTCCGACATATAAAATCCCTGCCCCTTTAAAGGTGGGACTTCTTTCCCTGGTTTTGCACTTAGAAACCGACCTTTTACTGTGTATCCAGATTCCCCTCTGGTGGCAGAAACATATTCCGCAATCTTATCGCCTTCCTTTACCATCTGGAAATATTTCGTATTTTTATAATCTACAGAACCATCCGGCAACATCTTAGGATTCTTCTTTATTTCAGAATTAAACAGAAACTCAAAACGTCCATTCTCACCGGTAGTAGCAGGCTTGCCTTTGGCAATCAGTACTTTTTCATCACATATTTTTTGAGAAATAATGCGCTCTATAGCATCTTCATCAATACCGGAGGCTATTTTTTCTTTCTTAAGTATGGCTCTGATTCTTTCCTCTGTCAGATTTCTCATCTTCGAGGCGGGAACAAAGACATAAGCCTCCATCTCATCTTCACTTACTTCAACTCTGATTTCATCGCCTTGCAATAATTTTTCAATTACATCTTCATTCATAAAGCCACCTCTTTTCTTAGGTTCATTATACCATAATCTTCTCTTCTTTGCACTAATTAATGTAGGTAATATAGGTGCTTCCTGCCTGTTCAAACTCTTTTTCTATCACATTTCTTTCTACTTTTACTTCCTCTAAGGTTTCTAAATCAACATAACGGATATAAGTAGCATTATAACTGAATATCAATACATACGCACCCTGGCTGTTTTTCGCTATCACCATGGAACCCTTATCAATATAATATAAAACCTGGTCTAATGAAATTCCGCTAAAATAAATTCCATCGCACTCCAACTGATCTCTTAATATATTTTCCGGACTTTGTACCAGATTCTTAAGTTCTTCCTTGGTTATTTCGACTCCTTCATAATTCAGTATCGTAGCAAGACAGGCAGCCAGTGTTTCTTCTTTATTCTCCGCCTGTACAAATTCAATTTCCTCAATCTTTGCATACTCTGATTTGTTCTTTTCCCAGATATACTTTTGAGCATGATTTACCACCACACCATCTGAAAGGAATGCCTCTGTTAAAGCCTCTGCCGCATCTGTATAAGAACTTTTTAAAGTTCCCTGTACATATACATAATATTTCTTATTATTACCGCCATTTTCCGGCACAGACACTATGGCTACATCTTCCCATACCCTTTGCCTTGTCATGACAAACTTCGGCACTGTAGTAACATAAATATAATTTGGAAATACTAAAAAATTCTCTAGATACCTCTCAGAATTATTTATCTTTTTTAGTACTACATCTTTTTCTGAATCCTCTTTGTTTGCGATATAATCGTCCTCTACCGGCAGGTAGTCTTCTCCCATTTTCTCCGCTCTCTTAATGGTAAGAATTTCATCATTAATATAGGCATCCATTAAATATAAGCCGTCTTTTCGATATTCCTTTACCACCTCATTGTTTTTCCCTATGATCTCCAGCTTCTGCATTGGGAATTTTATTACCTTCTGATCTTCCTTTACCACCTCTGATTCATTGGCAATGCCATAAATCAAATCTTCTTCCATAAATCCAATTGGCTTTATATTCGCTGCCTCCTGGGCTGTAATGGAATCCATGGTTCCCTTGTCTAAATTTAGTTTCTTAATTTCCTTATAAATACTGTCTTCTTTCATGTAAGCCACAAGGCTTCCATCTTCGGAAACACATAAGGTCTCCTCTAAAATATCTGTATCTATTACATCTGTGGTTAAGTTCTTGGTATCTACTGCACAAATTTCTCCTGAAACATAGAAGTAAAATAAACTATCTCCTTTCATATAAGATAATTGCTTTACATCCTCTTTTAGCACCTGGTAAGGCTTCGTGGAAGGAATAAATGCCAGTTCACTAATACAGTTTTCCTGCGGAAAATACCGGTACAATGCAATACCACATTCTCCCTCATGGTCACCGCGGTTCATATATCCGTATACGGTAAAATAAATCACCCCGTCCGACTGCATTTTTAAAATATTAATATCATACTGGTCGTTGTTATTCCGCACATCACTAAAATCTTCCTGACGGAATCCGAATACTTTAGAAATCTTAGTGTTTTGATAGTCATAATACCAAAGCTCCCCGGCTTTTACAAAGACAGCTTTTTTATTATTTTCGCTCACCAGCCAGTCGGATTCTTCTATATTGGAAATACCAAAACGGAAACGGTTGTTTTTGGTATCCACTAAAGATACCTGAAATATCTCTTCCATGGTTCTGGAATAGGCATTCAGATAATTTCTCTCTTCTCCTGTAGTAACGGTAAAACATTCCGTAACAGAATAATACCGGGTAATATCTCCTACCTCAGCACTGACAAAATATTTCATTTCAATTAAGGATTCCTGATTCGCATACTCTTTTACTGTAGGAACGATTGTGGTTACTACAGCAGGTTCCAGTCCTCCCCAGGAAACCAAATCAAAACCACTGTGAATGTCTACTTCTGCCATGTTGGATTGATTCCCGTTTTTCTCTTCTTCAAAATACGTTTCTACTTCTACTGACTTCCCTTTATCTAACAGAGATTCATGAAGATAATTCGCAAACTCCAAATCTTCTTTTATATTTATTTCATCACTTTTTATGATTCTGGTATAATAATTGGTTCTTACCTTCCGGTCTGTAACCAAAGTTAGTACCAGAATATATTCCTGGTTCGGATTCAAATCCATTCGAAGGTCAATCACCGCTTTATTATCCTTTACCGGCACTTCTCCCTCTTCAATCAAAGAGCTGCCGTCTACCAGACGCACCTGATAAGAAACGGTTTCAATCTGGTTTTTATAAGGCTCAATATATAATTCAATTTCATTGCTTCCTTCTTTTAAAGGAGTCAATGAGTCACGAAACAATGCCTGATTTACTTCGGAAGTAAATCCATACATACAATTTATCTTTTCGCCCTCTGAACTCATATAAATCAAAGGCAGATTTGACTGATACATTTCATGGTAACGAGCTGTGTCATCAATGCTTTGAATACGGTTTGAAACCAACAGCGTAACCACAAAAATGACCATAAGTATTACGGCCTGAATTATGATATTTTTTACTTTTCTTTTTAATCCATCTTGGTTTACCATTTCTTATCATTTCCTATTTCTATTTAAACAATCGTTTTAGTGTCAGGTCTAAATTCAAGAATTCCGATAATTCATCGTATTCTTCTTTCTTCTTTGAGGCATTTTTTACAGTACTGATATCTTTGACTGCACGAATCATCAGATTCTTCGGTGTATGTTCCATATCAATAAATTCCAGAATCTGTGTACGGTATCCATGCTGTTCCAGTAAATTCGCCCTTAGTCCGTCTGTTACCAGAGCAGACACTCTCTCTTTTAAAATACCATATTCTAAAATCGGTGTCAAAACTTTCTGTTCTATCTGTTTGTTTGCCTCATGCTGACAGCAAGGAACGGACAGAATCACCTTTGCCCCCCAGTTGACAGCTTTATATAAGGCATAATCCGTAGCAGTGTCGCAGGCATGCAGGGTTACCACCATATCCACTTTGTCTACTTCTTCGTAATCCTTAATGTCTCCTTTATAGAATTTAAGACCTTCTTCATATCCATATTTTTTACTTAATTCATTACAATGTTGGATGACATCTTCTTTTAAGTCTAACCCGATAATATTTACTTCATACTTATGCAGCACCTTTAAATCATAATACAGTGCAAAGGTAAGATAAGATTTTCCACAACCAAAGTCCAGAATATTCACCACACGGTTTTTCGGCAGATATTCAATGACATCCTCCACCATCTCTAAATAACGGTTAATCTGACGGAATTTATCATATTTTTGTTTTATGACTGCCCCCTCTTTGGTCATAACCTTTAAATCATATAGGAAAGGAACAAAAACCCCTTCTTCCAGAATATATTTCTTGGTACGGTTATGATCCATCACCGCAGCTGCTGCCTTTTCTTTGTTTTTCTTTACCTTAATATTAGAAACCAATTTCTTGCTGATTAAAATACTACATTCTTCTTCCAGGTTTTTTATCTGAACCTGCTTATAATCCAAAAGCAAGTCTCCCAAACGGTAGGTAAGTTCTTCTTTTTCATAATTTTGATGATATACTTTTTCTTTTACATAGCTTGTCATCTGAAAAAACAGCTTTCCTTTTAACAAAACCGGCCGTATCTTTACTTTTGATGCCGTAGCCTGGGATTTTGGATTACTGAACACTATCTGAATCAGGCTTTCATTGATATAATCTGTTATTTTTTCCTTTGCTTTTTCCATCTTTATGTCCTCCATAAATGAATAAACTCAGCCAGGTGTAAAGCTACTCCGTAACTGTTCACACGCGAACAGTTACGATGCTCCCTTTACATCAGACTGAGTTTTATTGTTACTGTCATGTGTAAACAGTAACTTTTTATCTGGGACGCTGTACTAATTAAAGTATTGAAAACGTCTCATACGATTATGATGTCTCATTCTTCTTTTACACATTTCATCACATAATAATACCTGAATAAAGTCCTTCAGATTCGGATTGGAACCCAAGTGAGCAGCACATTCATTGCATCGGTTAAAAATCTGGGCACTCAGGCGAAGAACCTGTTCTTTATCCAGATATTCGTCAAACATCATGCTGCCTTCTTGTTCCATCTTATCACACTCATCACTAATCAGACTTGTCAAATGAAGTAAATTCCCCGGAACAAGTCTGGAAAGATAATCCATATCTTTTTCAATCTCTTCTTCTTCGAAGCCTACCATAAATTCTTCCATGAAAACTCCAACCTGATTTTCTTAATAAAAGTATATGATACCAGGGTCAAAAGTTTCATCTAAAATTCATCCTGATTAATCTCCAAAAGAAATTCCCATGGTCTTCGCACCTTTTATAATATCGCAGTCCGGGTCAACGGTCTTTAATTTTCCTGCTGCTTCTTCCAAAGGCACCGCTACCATCTGATTATTCTGAATGGCTGCCATGTATCCGTATTTTTCCTCCAAAATCAACTGAGCCGCAAAAGAACCAAGTCTGGTTGCCAACACTCTGTCATATGGATCCGGACTTCCTCCTCTTTGTGTGTGTCCCGGAATGGTAATTCTTAATTCTTGGCCGGTTCTTTCTTTAATCTGTTCCGCAAGTTCATAGGATATACTAGGATATGTTGATGCTGCCCGTTTGGCCTTTAATTCTTTCTTAGAAAGCGCAGCATCTTCTTTTGAAATAGCACCTTCTGCTACTGCAAGGATAGAGAACTTCTTACCAGCCTTATTTCTCTTTTCCAATGCTTTGATTACCTTGTCCATATCATATGGAATTTCAGGAAGTAAAATAATATCTGCTCCACCTGCAATTCCTGCGAATAACGTAATCCATCCAACTTTGTGTCCCATAATCTCAACGATAAATACTCTGGAGTGGGAAGCCGCTGTGGTATGAATACAATCAATCGCATTAGTGGCGATATCTATTGCACTTTGGAAACCGAAAGTTACATCTGTTCCCCAGATATCATTGTCAATGGTCTTTGGAAGATGGATTACATTTAAGCCTTCTTCTCTTAAGAGATTCGCGGTCTTCTGGGTTCCATTTCCACCTAATACAACCAGACAGTCAAGCTTTAACTTCTTGTAAGTGGATTTCATTGCCTCCACCTTATCAAGTCCATTTTCATCCGGATTTCGCATTTGCTTAAATGGCTGTCTGGATGTACCAAGAATGGTACCACCTTGTGTTAAAATACCGGAAAAATCATTACTGGTAAGCTTTTTGTAATTTTCATACATCAATCCTTTGTAGCCATCGATAAAGCCGTAAACTTCCAGTTTTTCTTTCTGGGCACTAAGACCTTTTACCACACCTCTCATGGCTGCATTTAATGCCTGACAATCCCCACCGCTTGTTAACATACCAATTCTTAACATAAAATCTCCTCCTTGTATCATGATTCGTATAGGTAATTGCGAAAGTATAATTTTCTTTACGAAAGTGGCACAAAAAACAAAACATCGCCGGCACGCTTTCGCAATTATAACTCAATTCTGTGCTCCAATGCTCTTAATAAAGTTACTTCATCAATACATTCCAAATCCCCACCTACCGGTACCCCACTGGCAATTCTGGTCATTTTAATTCCGGAAGGCTTTACCAGTTTTGTGATATACATGGCTGTAGTTTCCCCTTCCAGATTTGAATTCGTAGCAATAATCAATTCATCCACGTCATTTTTCAAACGTACCATTAATTCTTTTAACTTAATGTCATTGGGACCAATTCCTAGCATCGGAGAAATGGCACCATGCAATACATGATATACCCCATCGTATTTTCCAACTTTTTCATATGCAGCCAAGTCCTTCGTGCTTTCCACCACCATAATCAGCTTTTTATTTCTTTCCTTGCTGGCACAAATAGGACAAATCTCCTTATCTGTCAAGGTAAAACATTCTTTACAGAATCGAATGTTTTCTTTTGCACTTTTTATGGTATCTGAAAGCTTATCTACCTGTTCCTTTGGCATATGAATAATATGAAATGCCAGTCGTTGGGCAGTTTTATTTCCGATTCCCGGAAGTCTTCCTAATTCCTCTATTAAATTTGTTATCTCAGTACTAAAGTAGTCCATATACTACCTCCAACTAGAATGGAAATCCTCCGCCAAGTCCACCTAAACCTCCGGTAATTTTGGACATTTGCTCATTTGCATCTGCTTCCTGGGCACGTAATGCTTCATTGGTAGCTGCCATAATCAAATCTTCTAACATTTCAATATCGTCTTTGTCTACTACTTCTTCGTCAATCTTTACAGAAATCACTTCTTTCTTACCGGAAACCATAACCTTAACTACACCACCGCCTGCGGATGCCTCATAGGTCTTTGTTTCTAATTCCTGGGTTGTTTCCTCCATCTGACGCTGCATTTTCTGCGCCTGTTTCATTAAATTGTTCATATTTCCAGGCATCATTCCTCCTGGATATCCACCTCTTTTTGCCATTTTAAAAATCCTCCTAATTTTCAAATTCTATATTTAAATATTTTACCTTGGTCATATCGATATGCTCAAGGGATTGGTTTTCCTGATAATTGATTGGAATGCATTGGAACTTTACTTCTTTTCCAATGACTTCTTTGGCGATATCTTCCAACTCCTTTAATCTCCGATTTAATCCTTCGGTATCCTTGGAATTCCAGTAACTGTTAATATTCGGGTCTTCTGCATCATATAAAAGATTTAAGGTGTGTTCCGCAGAAGCAATTCCAATTCCGGCACCCCGTAACATGTTCTGCAATACCTTTGGAGTTTTCTTCTTTATGGTTTCCCATTTGGAAACGAAGAGTTTTAAATCTTCTATCTTCGCCGGTTCATACTGTTTCAATAATTCTTCTTTGATTTCTTCTTCCTTCATAGCAGAAGGTGCCTCGGCTCTTACTTCTTTTACAATCACCTTAGGCTCTTTGTTTACCTCATCCATTTGGTGTTCCAAATCCGTCAGCCTTTGCAAAATAGCTGTAAGATCCTGTTCCATCTTTGGAGTACACATCTTTATCATGGCTACTTCCAAAAGTACTCTTTTATTTACAGAATACCGCATCTCATTAGACAACTCTGAAAGAATGCGGATGTACTTCATAAGAGTTTCTTCTGCTAATTTCTCTGACATTGCCAGCATAAATTCCTGCTTTTCCTTAGATACTTCCAGTAACTCTTCCTTCCCTCCTGTTACCTTTAACATGAGAAGGTTTCTAAGATACCAGGTAAAGTCCAGCACAAACTGCCCTAACTCTTTTCCTTGCCATACAATGGCATCGATTTCTTCCAGTACCTTTTTCGTATCTCTTTCCTCCATGGCTTCCACAAGATTCTGGAACTGTTCCACATCTACCACTCCAAGGACATCCAGTACCATATCATAGGTAAGGGGCTGCCCCAGATGAAAGGCAATACACTGATCCAGCAGACTAAGGGCATCTCTAAGAGAACCGTCTGCTGCCTTCGCCACATATCGAATGGCCTTTTCTTCTACTTTTATCTTTTCTTTTTCCATCAATTCCTGCAGCCTGTCACTGATGGTATCAATGGTAATTCTCCGAAAATCGTATCTTTGGCATCTTGATAAAATCGTAATTGGAATTTTATGTGCTTCCGTGGTAGCCAGAATAAAAATTACATAAGACGGTGGTTCTTCCAAAGTCTTTAACAATGCATTAAATGCTCCCATGGAAAGCATATGAACTTCATCTATAATATAAACTTTATATTTTCCTTCTGTGGGAGAATAATTTACTTCATCCCTGATTTCACGAATGTTATCCACACCATTGTTGGACGCCGCATCAATTTCGATTACATTTAGGGAACTATGACTGGCAATGGCTTTGCACATCCCGCATTCCCCACAGGGGCTGCCATCTACCGGATGCTCGCAGTTTACTGCCTTGGCAAACAGCTTGGCAATGGTGGTTTTACCGGTTCCTCTGGTGCCGCAAAACAAATAGGCGTGACCTACACGGTTATGAATAATCTGATTTCTTAACGTGGTAACAATATGTTCCTGCCCTTTTACATCTTCAAATTCCGAAGGCCTCCACTTTCGGTAAAGTGCCATATAGGACATGTTTCTCCCTCCTTTCTGGTACAATTAACCTTAGGTAATTAAGCTCTAAAACCGGAACTTTTTATCCAGATTCTTTAATAAAGAAAAATCTCCTTTGGCAGTAATCTTTCCAACCATAAATGCCTCTGCAAAGGTAAGTTTACCACTTAACACTTCCTGAAATACAGTTTTCGTGGTTTTCATGGTAACATCTACCTCCGGCACTTTTTTCACCCAGCTGACATCCATATCCTGGTTTTTAATCTCCAGATATAATTGTTTTTCTTCTAATAAATCTGTGAAACATACAGCAAAAGAACCTTCAAATTCATACCCTCTTAGAAAGTGGTCTGTTAATGTGGTTTCAAAATCCATTTCCTCTTCCTGGGCTCCTCCCAGCATTACCTTAAACATAGCCGTTAATTCTTCAATGTCTTCTTTTTGTTTCTTCACATAAGTATCATCGGCTACAAATCTTGATAATTGTTCACTTTCCTTTGGGGTAAGGTCAATGGAATTTCCTTTGGATACTGCATCCCTTACTGCCCTTGTGGAACTTGGCAGGGCTGACTGCTTTTGATTAATGGCACGATAAAGATTTTCTGCACTTTTCTCAATGATAGTGGCATAAACCTGATTCAATTCAAAATCTACTCTGTTTTCTACATAAGCACTAAGACCATGCAAAGGTTTCCCCCCCAGAATCTCCCACGCTTTCATTAAAGTTAATTCTGCTTCTTTTTCTCCTTCCGTGGTAGCCATAACCACAGGCATCATGTAAATGTTGCTTATCTTTTCCTTATCCGCATACAACCAGCAGGCATCCAGGAACTGCTGCATCAATCCTCCAATTCCCATCCATTCTACTGTGGTAGCCAGAATAATACCATCTGCTTCCTTTAAACTGGAAGGCAGAGTCAAAATACCATTTTTATCTTCAAATAAATTGAATCGCTCCACTTTTACCCGGAGTTCCTCTAACACTTCTTCTATTTTCTTTAGTACATAAAGATTGGGATCTTCAATCAGACCTCTTCCACCATAATAAATGTGAATACGCATGCTCTTTTCCCTTTCCTTTCATCTTCCGAAACATATGTCTTAATTTTACACTATTCATGTTGTGAGCGCAAGAAATTTTCGTAGATACTTTTTCCGGTACAAAATCCTATCGGGCCCAAAACAAATCCCCAGATTCCAAACAGGCGGTATCCTACATACATGAAGAATAAAGAAGTCAGTAAATCCATATTCATTTGTTTTCCCATGATTTTAGGTTCTACAATCTGTCTCATGACTGCCAGAATTCCGTATAAAATAAGCAGTCCAATCCCAGTTGTAGGATTGCCCATAAAAATACTGATGATACCCCATGGAATCAAAATAGTTCCGGTTCCAAACAAAGGCAGTGCATCTATCACCCCTAATAATATTCCAATCACCAGATAATAAGGATTCCCTAATATATAAAGCCCAATTGCCGCCAGAATGGCATCGAAAACCATAATCACAAGCTGCGCTTTCATATAGGAAAGACAGGCAATGCTTACCTGTTCATATACTTCTCTCCCAAGTTTTATGATTTTATTTTCGCTGTCTTTCATTTCTCTGCCAGCCAGTAAAATGGTACTCATCACCATAAGAACGATAAAAATAAACCCATCCAGTAACATTCGGAACGTAACAAGGGAATACTCTCCAAAATAAGCTACTATTTTTCCAGCCATGGTTTCTCCTTGCTTTTCTAATACCGGGTAAATCATCCCTTGTTCCATATTCATCCCTTCTTCAATCCGGCTGCAGCTTTCTTTTAGAAAAATGGTTATTTTCTTGGTATAAAAAGGAAGATACAAAGATAGTTTCTGGAGTTGTTCTGCCAGCATGCTTCCAAAATATTTTATGATAAAAAAGAGCAGAACACCCCCTGCCAGCAGAATGAAAGATGCTCCTATGACAGGTTTTATTTTATATTTTCTCTGGAGCCATCTGACTATTGGGGATATGATTCTACTTAAAATAAGTGCAAATAAAAAAGGGATTACCAGCGGTAATAAATACTTTATAAAAATATACACACCTGCTGTAATCCCTAAAATGAGCAATATCTTTTTTCGGGAAATTAAGGTTTCTTCCATTTTATGTTCATCCTTCCATGAAAGTGTTATAGAATGCGGCTTGAGTATTCTCATCCTTATCATTCTGATATTATTTTCCTTTTATTCATTTCCCTGATATCGTTTTTTTATGCAAAAAACTTAAACCTCAAAGCTAGCATCAATCTCTTCTGCTGTTTTACTAAAGTGTAATAATCCAATTAATTCTTCCCACGTCATTCCCTACTCCTCCCGGAATAACTCCATATCAGCCAAAAATTATGTTCCATATGAAAAATGCCAACATTCCCCATCCCATGAAACATAAAACATAATATCAGCCATATGGCTGATATTATACACCAAACCATCTTTCTCTTCCCTCCTACTGTCTGTCAAAAATTACTTGGCATACTTTTTCTCCTTCTAGTATACATATGATATCACATTTTTTATTTTTTTGTGTATCATATTTTCACCGCAGTCCAACTTACAATGAGTTGGCTTTGTTGCATTACAACGAATCAAATCTATCAACTTATTTATGCCTTTCTAACACTCTTTGGTGTTCTCCAGCAGTTTTCAATTTTACTTGGCTGGTCTCGTATAGTTTAATTGCATCTGGGTTCACTTTTTTAATACGCATAAAAACACACCCACCTTTCGTAACAAATTTTTTTGATACAAAAAGTGCGTTTATATCAGCTTTTTGTAACTTAATATGTGGTTTTGTCCTTTCGTATACCTGTAGGCAAATTTTAATATAAGCAGTCCATTCCCTCTGGAAATGGACTAAAAAAATCTATCCCTACATGTCATTCACTACGTGAACAGGTAGAAGATAGATTTTTTTGTGAAAAAGAGAAAAGGGTTGGCTCATCTGGAAAGTTATGTTTCCAATATACTTTTATATATGTCATATTAATCCCCTACCTTTCCAAATAAAACTATTCTATTGATTAGGTCTAATGGTTCTTCATTTAATATAACAAACACATTATCTCTTCCAAATATTACTTCCAAATCTGTAATATCTATTTCAACATAATGAGAATATTTATTTCCTTGAAATGGATTATTTATAAAAATTCTTGACAATTAAGCTGGTGTTTTAGTACCTGAAACTATATCCAATAAATATTGTCCCTCACCATAAAAACAATCTTTAGGATTATTCCCCACATATGCATGCAGATTCATCCATCCCCATGATACGCATTCTCCTGCAAACCTAAATCGATTCTCTATGCTTTCTTCTGCTTCAATAACATTACCAAACGCATCATATTCATAGTAACACTTTATCCTGTCTGCAAATGCCTTATCATTACTGGATATTCCTTCATCGAATATTTCTCCACATAATCCCGAAGTTTCCTTTATATCAGCGTCTTTTCTGTCAACCACATAACATACACTTCCTATGTTATCACTTACATAATGGTAGTATGTCCTCGCTTTTTCGCTGTCAGACGCAATAAGTTTTCCGTTTCCTTTTATATATCTTACCGGTCCTGATTCTTCACTTTCTTCAAGCACCACATCTCTATCTCTGTAAATAAATTTAATCAACCTTCCGTTTTCCTCCATCTCATGACGAAGTCCTTCCGCATCATAACGGCATACTAACAGTTCTCCGTTTTCCATTTCGACCTGGCTCATATGTCCGTCTGTATCATAGTTAAAGACTGTGGTTTTATTTATGTTTTTATCTGTTATTTCACTAAGCTGATTTAAACTATTATAAGTATATTCAAGGATTTCTTATTCTAGGTGGTACATCCGACCTTTATAGTTATAAGTAAACTGCTCGACTACTACAGATGAATTCTAATGCGAATACAATTATGAACAACTTATCAAGAACCGATTATAAATATTAAAAAAATTACAAAATTTAAATGCCAAAAAATGACAAAACCATTAACAGGAGCATCTCCCATAGAAAAACTGCATCAGAATCAAGTTTTCTAACTTGACGATTTCTTGAACCAACTGAGCACTTTTCTATGTAAGATGACAAAAAGTCAGACTTTGGGCACGATATTCGAAAGAAGTAGAACCATATCAGCAATCTGGAAAAGCATTTGAAATAATTAAAGAAAAAACGCATTGCCTCCACAGCACCAAGTGCTATGAAAACAATGCGTTTCAAATCTTTTGAAGAAACAATATTCATTTTTGATTTCGGATGTCCATATATGCACCTAAAAAGATTTTTATATAGGTAAAGCATTTTGGTTTAACAAATAAATCATTTTGTCCATATCTTCTTTTGAATAAAACTCATCTGTCATCCCTAGTAAAAAATAGGCTTTCATCCAGTAACCTTCCTCTTCACAAAAACTTTCGATTGCTCTTAAAATATTATCATGCGTCAACTCTTTTACAATAATATCTGGTGGCGATGCTGGAATATAGTCTATCCCCTCTTTTTCCATATAACTTAAATAAAACAATGGTGTACATACAGTCATTGTAAAATGCATCCCTTCTTCTGTTTCAACAAATACATCAATGTTATCATTAAGTACATCTACAACTTCATCTAATGATGTTGGATATATTATTTTTCTAATTTTCATACTACACCTACTCATATAATTTTTTAAGAATATTTATAACCGTCTGCTCATTTGCCTTATTAGCTTTGGCTAGGATTTCACAGCCCTCATTCGTAGTTCTATAAAAAATTCTTGCACCATTCCTTCCTCTCAAATAAGTTATATCCTTAAATAAATTTTGGGTTCCCAAACCTGGATTTGTATTTCCACCTAATAATTCATTAATAAGATGATTTGCTTCTTTTTGTATACGCTCGTTCTTTCCCATTTCCTCAGCTGCTTTTATAAGACGTGAATCGTTATGTATGCTTGATGATAATTT
>JAFQBM010000031.1 GCA_017399685.1 Lachnospiraceae bacterium | reverse complement strand
TTTACACTTCTTGCATAATGGCATGTAAAGTTATGCCAAATGGCAAAAATATAAAAGATTTTAATGAAGAGAAGGAGGATGTATTTATGCAGAGAGAAGTAAGTCAAAAATCAATCAAAAACAATGAAAAAGTAGGAAACACTGTCTTATTTGCCTATTGCTGTGCTATTGCAGTTGCAGGCTGGGGGGCTGTTGCACTGTTTTTAAATGGTGGATTACGGGAGTGTATTTTCCTGTTTGGTGGATTATTTGCAATTATAACCAAGATTTTTGAAAAGAAATTAGGAAGTGTTGCAAAGTATGTGTATGCTTGTATTCCTCCGATTATGGGAGCCATTACCTGTTCTGTTTGTAGTACAAGCAGCAGTGATAGTTATATTTGTATTACACATTATTATATGGCAGCAACTGTATTGCTGGTAATTTATTTAGACATGAAATTAATCAAAGTAAATGCAATTGTTACAGTTGCGTTAAATGCAATGTGTATGATTATTTTCCCGGCAGGATTCCTAAAGCTACATAAACTGATTGGCTGGGTGTTTATTTTACTGTTTTATCTGGTATTGGTTGCTGGATGTATCTTTATCTGTTACCGTACAAATACCTTGCTTGGAATGGTAAAGAAAAAAGAAGAGGATTTAGAAAATGTATTAGGTGAAGTTCAGTCATTATCCGGTGACTTGTATAATGCCGGAGTTACATTGTCAGCGATATCTGAAAATGAAAGTGCAGCAGCCGAAGAACTGGCAGCTACCAGTGAACAGTTGGTTGAAAGCAGTGACATACTTAGTTCCAAAACGGATGAAAGTATGGCTAATCTTGGTGAGTTGAGTGAATGGGAAGGTATTGTTGCGGATAATGTACAAAAAGTAGAGACGACATCTAGAGATTTACTTGACAAATCCATGGAAAATGAAAAACTTTTGAATGACTTACAGACGATTAACGGAGAAGTATCAGGATCAATGAAAATTACAAATGATATCACTCAGAGATTGTCAGAGGCAGTACAGGAAATCGGTGTTACATTAAATCTTATTAATGATATATCAAATTCTACGAATTTATTAGCATTGAATGCATCTATTGAAGCGGCCAGAGCCGGAGAAGCAGGACGAGGATTTGCCGTTGTTGCAGCGGAAGTTGGAAATCTTGCAAATAGTACCCAAGAATCTTTAAAGGTGGTTCAGTCGGTAATAGAACGAGTACAGCAGAATGTAAGAGAAATTACAGTACAAGTAGAAGAAAATTCTACAAAGATGGGAGTTCAGAATAAATACTTTGCAAACGTATTCAAGTGTATGCAGGATATGACAGAGCTTTTGAATGTTTCCGTTGACGCAATTGGAACAATGGGAGAAGCCCATAATAAGCAGGCAGAAGTAATTAAAAAGACTGTATCCATTAATCAGGACATTGCAGAAAGTATTCGAATTGAAAATCAACAATTTAATTCTATTAATGAAATGGCAGAAAGTAATGCAACAGATACCATAAAGGTAGCAAATCAGGCAAGTTCCATCAATGATATGGTTGATAAAATGACCCGATTATTGAAACAAGACGAATAAAAAGTGTAGAAATGACCATTGCAAAATAGAATGGATATCTGCCATATATGGTTGAAGATGAAACTTTTACAAGTATCATTTCTGGTAAAACCATGACAAAAATCGCCCTAAAAATTGCAAAAATTGCCCTCCACGTTGATGAAAAATTTTTATTATTGTAAAATAAAATTCAACAATAATAGGAGAAGAGAGAATGTTATCTTATGAAAACGGTGGAGGGTTTTATATGCAGTTGGAAGTATTGAAAAATGAAGAAAAAAGAATGAATCTGATTATGTTTCTAGTGTGGGGGTTTTTAGTACCAATAGCAGCGGTGTCATTTGTTATGTTGTTCTTGGGCGGAACCATTCATGATACTGTGGCATTGTTGATGATAGTGTGTGCGGTATTAATAAGGATTTTTGAGAAAAAATTAGGTTCGAAGGCAAAGTATTTATATGCCTGTCTTATGCCAGTTATCGGTGCTGTTACCATGGTAGTAGGAAATGATGGACGATTTGGTGCAATGACGCAGGCTTATTTTTTGGTAACTCTTATGATAGTTGCATATTATGATACTTCGGTGATATTGGTGAATGTAATTGTAACTATTGTGGTAAATGCTGTTGCAATGATGGCTTTTCCGGAGGCATATTTAAAATTACATAATTTAATTGTATGGATTTTTATACTTATTGTATATATTTTGGAAGCTATTACGGCATATTTGATTGCGGCACGTTCCTGTCAGCTCTTTAAGGATGTAGTGGAAAAAGAAACAGAAGTAGGAGATATTCTAAATAAAGTGGAGAATATTACAAATAAATTGGGCAGTGCCAGTGAGTCTTTAGTAGAAACTTCCCAGACACAAAGTGCCTCCACAGAAGAACTTTCTGCAATCAGTGAAAATCTTTTAGAAAGCAGTGAATCTATGTTAAACAAGGCCCAGCAGAGCAAGGAAAATCTTGTAAGTCTGGAAGAAAGCAGTTTGAACATGGAACAAAAAATGCAGGATGTAGATAAGATATCAAAAGAATTGGTGGACATTTCTGTAGCCAATGAAACAGCACTAAATCATCTTATGAGCATGAGTGAAGAAGTGGAAAGTTCTACCAACAAAACCCGGGAAGTAACAGATAAATTGTTAAAAGAGTCTGGTGAAATCGGAACGACTTTGGATATTATCAATGAAATCGCAGAATCCATTAATCTTCTTGCATTGAATGCATCCATTGAAGCAGCCAGAGCCGGAGAAGCAGGAAAGGGGTTTGCAGTGGTAGCCCAGGAAGTAGGACGATTAGCAGACAGTACAAAGGAATCACTGAAAAACGTAAATGAGGTGGTTTCCAGAGTACAAAATGGAACAGAAAATGTTTCTAAATTTATGAATGAGAATGCAAAACAACTGTTAAATCAGAATCATGTGATTGTTGAAACCGTAAAAGGCATTCGCAATATGATGGAACTGTTAAAGCAGTCTGTAGAGGCAAATAAACAGGCAGATAAGATTCGAGAATTACAAAATCAAATCATTCAGGAAACGGTTGTAATCAATGAGGATATTGCAGAACGAATTCATCAGGAGAATGAGGAATTTGCCAATATTGCCAGCATGGTACAAAGTAATACGGATGAGATTATGGTTTTATCTGACCAGGTAGATAACATCAATCATATGATTAAAGAATTAGAAGAACTGATGGAAGCATAGGATAGTGATTTCGATAAACCGTCACATCAACGAAGAAATGAATCGTAGATGTGGCGGTTTTTATATAAACAGTCTTTGATTTGGTGATAACAAAAGATGGAAACATTAAGCTAGAAAAAACTTGCTCCAAATACGTACTCATTTACGACTTTTTTACTACAAAATTAAGGGAAAAAAAGTAATAAAATGATGGTAATATAATATGAAAAATAACAATAATGAAAAACTCAATCAACATAAATTAAAATAATTGTATACAAAAGCTAGAGAATATGATAAAATATTTTTAATATAACAATGGGATGAAGAATTTTAGCCTCAATGTTTCACGTCTGAATCATTGAGTGTTAGTATTTTCCGGATACAGCATTGTTAATACTTTCTAGAAAAGCATTCTTAGTATTTTCCGGATATAGTCTTTAAGAGCATTTCGTAACTTACTGACCGTTAGTAAATAAGCTGCGTCTTTTTTATCAATTTCATTTACACCCCACGTTTTGGCGAATCTTTTTATCGAATTATATAGTGAATCAAGTAATAGTTGTTCTATATGCCAGTCACTGAAAATGAAAAGAATATTCAATATTTACAGGAGAAACACGGACTCTGATAACTTAATAAAAGGCTTTACATCTTTGGAAACCATGATACAATATAGTTAATAACAAGGGGAGTTGATAAGATGACAGATAACGAATTATTACTCGCAATGTCAGAAATGATGAAATCACAAATGGAACCATTCAAAGAAGAAATGCGAGAAATGATAACCGAAACGGTGAAATCCGAAATGGAACCATTCAAAGAAGAAATGCGAGAAATGATAACCGAAACGGTGAAATCCGAAATGGAACCATTTAAAGAAGAAGTACGAGAAATGATAACCGAAACGGTGAAAACAGAAATAGAACCTCTAGAAAAAGATGTGAAAGAAATGAAGCTGTTAATTGAGAATGATGTTTTACCGCGGCTGCAAAACATTGAGTCTTGCTATGTTACAACATATGAAATTTTTCGAAACAAAGCAGAACAGATAGACACCATGCAGACAGATGTAGATATGCTGAAGCTGGTAGTTACGGAACACAGTGAAAAATTGCAAAAAATATCATAATGATGAAAGTATAAATAAAAATCCAGAGTGTAAAGCCTTTTGTTAAGTTATTAAGTCTTGCTCTGGATTTTATTTGGAGAATCGCAAATTTATTAAAGTTCATGGTTTAAAGAAGATTTGTTTTAAACAGTTATGAAAAATGGAAGTCAAGGATAGTCAGAAGTCATATACTCCTTGATTTTTTTTATTTGTAAGGAAATTTAGTAAATTTTCCGGCAAATGAATCAACGGACTTGACAACTTCTGATTATTTCTGATACTATATATTTAGTAATACTAAGTATATAGTGAGGCGATGATATTGAACGAAAAGTACGAAAGTCAAATGAAAAAAGGTGTCTTGGATATGCTGGTACTTAAATTGCTGGAAAAAGAAAAAAAGTACGGATATCAGATTATCAGTGAATTGAAAGAGAAAAGTAATCAAAGATTTTCTTTAAAAGAAGGCACGTTATACCCAATTCTTTATCGTTTGGAAGATGATAAACTGGTAGAGAGTAAATGGGGAGAAGCAGTTGGGAAAAAGGTTCCTAGAAAATATTATGTAATTACGAAAGAAGGACAGAGTGCCTTGAAAGAAATTGAAGCATTATGGCAGGAGATAAGTAATAGTGTTTCTATGATTATGGAGGGGGAAGAACATGAGTAAAAAATATATACATCAAATCGGGAAAAGATTAAAGTGTTCTAGCAAGCGAAGAAAAGAAATAGAAAAAGAACTATCTTCAGATTTTATGTCAGAATTGGAAAATGGGGTTAAGGAACAGGAAATCATCCAGAGAATGGGAACTCCTGCAGAATTGGCAGAAGAGTTTAATAACACTTTTTCAAAGGAGGAACAAAAGAAATATAAGAAAGAAAAATGGATAAAACGAATCTCGGCTATTGTGGTGGGGCTTGTATTTTTTGCGGGGATACTTTATTGGTTTTTACCAAAATCAAAACCAATAGAGGAAAGTAAATTATTTCAAAAGGAAGAAGCAAAAAAACAGGCAGAAAGAGTGATTGAACTTTTAAATGAAGAAGACTATAAAACCCTTAGGGAATGCAGCATTAAAAAAATGAAGCAGTATTTTGACAAGGAAACCATGGATGAGTTAAAAGCTCTGATAAGTGAGGAGTGGGGAGAATTTCAAGACTTTGGAAGTGTTTATGTAGCAGAAACGAAACAAATGGGGAAGACCTTTGCTTCTGTTCAGATAAATGCTTCCTACGAAAATGTAACGGTTACTTATGTTTTGGCGTTTGATGAAGAGATGAAAATAGCAGGTTTTTGGATGAGATAGTGAAAGTCTGTTGGTAAATGTGACACTGGTCATGCAAGTGGCAGACTATAGGATATGTTATAAATCGTTAAGATTAAATGAATGATTAAGGGAGGAATGTTTTATGGGATTTTGGATATTTATGATGGTGACAGTTTTATTAATACCCCTCAGTATGATGATATTTGGTAAAATGTTTTCTAAAGCAGCACCTGCAAAGATTAATTCATTGTTTGGCTACCGAAGTGCTATGTCTATGAAGAACGAAGAAACATGGAAATATGCCCATACTTATTTTGGTCGGATGTGGTATGTTGCTGGACTGATTGCTTTGTTTCCGTCCATAGTGGCGATGTTGTTTGTATTGGGAAAAGAGAAAGATACAGTGGGATATGCAGGAATGATTCTTTGTCTGGTTCAGATGCTCCTCCTTTTTATTCCGATTTTATTCACTGAGGCAGCATTAAAGAAAGAGTTTGACAAAGATGGGCGGAGAATTTTATAATGAATAATATTATATCCCCTACTTGAAATGGAGTTGCTAACTTGAAAAAATAGTTGAGGGAGAATATGGATTCTTAAATTAAATTTGAGTAAAAGCAGGTAACAGAATGAAGAAAATTGCAATTATAGAAGATGATAAAGGACTAAATAATGGAATTGTACTTGCCTTAAAAAATGAAGAATATGAATTCATTCAATTTCATTCTTTTGAAAAAGCAAGAAAGGAACTAAAAGGCGAAGAGGTAGATTTAATCATTCTGGATATTAACCTGCCGGATGGAAATGGTTTTGACTACCTGCAGGAAGTAAGGAAGCATTCCCGGGTGCCGGTGATTATTTTAACTGCCAATGACTTGGAAACCGATGAAGTAATGGGGTTGGAATTAGGTGCCGATGATTACATTACAAAACCGTTTAGTCTGATGGTTCTTAGGGCAAGAATCAAAAAAGCACTAACGAAATCCTCATCTTCGCAATTACAAGGCATTTATGAAAACGGGGAATTATTTTTTGATTTCAAACAAATGTATTTTTCCAGAAATCGTCAGGAAATTGAATTGAGCAAAAACGAACAAAAGTTATTAAGACTTTTGGTGGAAAATAAAGGAGTCAAGTTATCCAGAGCGAAAATGGTGGATGCTATCTGGACGGATGGAGCAGAGTATGTAGACGAAAATGCCCTCTCCGTTACCATAAAGCGGTTAAGGGATAAGATAGAAAAAAATCCTTCAAAGCCTAAATACATACAAACTGTTTACGGAATTGGATATGTGTGGAGGGAAGAATGAAAATAAAAGGAATGAGAAGCACATATAAAAGACTAAATCAGATGTTAGATGATGCTATGGAGGGTTGCTTTGAGGAAAGGGATTATGATGAAACGGAACTTTCGAAATTAGAAGTAAAGTGGAAACGTTTTTTAACTACCTCTAAGCTATCCAATCAAAAACTAGAGGAAGAACGCTCTAATATCAAAGAAATGGTATCGGATATTTCTCATCAGGTAAAAACTCCCTTAGCCAATATTCTTTTGTACTCTAGGTTGCTGGAGGAACAGGATTTACCGAAAGAGAGTCAGCATATGGTTTCTGAAATTGTGAAACAATCAGAAAAACTTGATTTTCTGATACAATCCTTAGTAAAAACTTCAAGACTGGAAACTGGAACCTTTCAGTTTACCCCCGAATCCCAGGATGTTTTTTCAGTAGTTAAGGGGCCGGTAAGTCAGATAAAGCAAAAGTCAGAGAAAAAAAGAATTCAGATTTTGTGTGAAGAACCAAAACAACAGGCAGAAGCTTTCTATGATAAAAAATGGACAGTGGAAGCTGTGTATAATATTTTGGATAATGCCGTGAAATACTCGAAAGAAAATACGGTCATTCAAATCAATGTAAAGCAGTATGATTTTTTTGTCTGTATCGAAATCTGTGATAAAGGCATGGGAATTTCGGAAGAAGAAATCCCTCTTATTTTTCAAAGGTTTTACCGTGGGAAAATGGTGAAGGAAGAAGAAGGAGTTGGAATCGGACTTTACCTTGCCAGACAGATTATCGAAGGACAAAACGGATATATCAAGGTGGCATCGAAAGAAGGAGAAGGCTCCTTATTTTCTGTATTTTTGCCAGTAACCGGATGACAGGGAAGTTAGATGTTTCATATGCGGATGATGTTAAGCTGTAGTTGACATTTTCGTGTTGATTGTGTTAAGTCCTGGCTGGTATCTGGCAATTTTAAAATCTTTCAATACTGTAAGATTTCAGAAAGAAGGACGAAAGATTGTTTTGTTATAGTCTATGTTGTAAAAGGCATAGACTTTTTTATTTATCAGGGTATCATGTTAAAGGAGGAAAGAAAGGTGGAAGTATTACGGACAGAAGGGTTAAAGAAATATTATGGAAACAATGTAAATCAGGTAAAAGCATTAGATGGAGTTGATTTATCCGTAAAACAAGGAGAGTTTGTTGCAATTGTTGGTACCAGTGGAAGTGGAAAATCCACTTTGCTTCATATGTTAGGAGGACTGGACCAGCCTACATCCGGAAAAGTTTATGTGGAAGATAAGGATATTTTCAGCTTAAAAAAAGAGGCACTCACTGTTTTTCGAAGAAGAAAAATCGGTTTTGTATTTCAGGCATACAATTTAATTCCGGTATTAAATGTCTATGAGAATATTGTGCTGCCCATGGAACTGGATGGTAACGATGTTGATAAAAAATATGTAAACAATGTCATAGAGTCTTTGGGATTAAGTGAAAAAATAAAGAATATGCCGAACCAGTTATCCGGAGGGCAGCAGCAAAGAGTAGCCATAGCAAGGGCTTTAGCTACGAAACCTGCTATCCTTCTGGCAGATGAGCCTACAGGAAACTTAGATTCCCGTACCAGTCAGGATGTATTAAGTCTTTTGAAGGTAACAGGGCAAAACTTTGGCCAGACGATGGTGATGATTACCCATAATGAAGAAATTGCCCAAATGGCAGACCGTATCATACGAATCGAGGATGGAAAAATCGTGAAAGGTGGTCAGGCATAGGATGAAAGTAAAAAATAAAAAAGTAATTCAAAGGCTTTCTTTTCGCACCATATCTGCAAAAGGAAAAAAGAATCTGGTAGCAATCTTTGCTATTATGCTTACTACCATTTTATTTACCACGGTTTTTACCATTGGAGGTGCCATTATCAGGAATTTTCAGGAAGCAACCATGAGACAGGTGGGTGGGAGCAGTATGGCAGGAATTAAATATATTCTGCCGGAAGACTATGAGAAGCTGGCAGCAGATCCCAAGGTGGAACAATCTTTTTACCGTATTATTGCAGGAATATTGGAAAATGAGGAGTTATCAAAATTGCCAACAGAAGTAAGTTTTGCACAGGATTTGGCTGCAAAAAACAGTTTCTCCTATCCAGAAGAAGGAAGAATGCCACAGGAATCCAATGAAATCGCTACCAGCACTTTGGTTTTAGATGCCTTAGGAATTCCTCATGAGCTAGGAGAAATCATCACCTTAAATATTACAGTAGATGATAAGCATATCACAAAAGACTTTGTGCTTTCTGGTTATTGGGAAGGAGACCCTGTTGCCATGGCACAGCAATGCTGGATATCCAGAAGTTATTGTGACGAAATAGCACCTACGCCGGAAAATTCTTTCTACGAAACGATGGGAAACAAATATGCAGGGTATTGGATGATGGATTTTGATTTTTCTAATAGCTGGAATATTGCAGATAAAACCATTTCATTGTTAGAAAGAAACGGTTATAACAGCAATGTGATTGGATATGGGATAAACTGGGCTTATGCAACCAGTGAAGCAGACGGAGAAACGGTGGTATTTATCCTGTTTTTGCTAGGATTGATATTGGCATCCGGGTACCTTATTATTTTTAATATTTTTTCATTGAATGTGGCAGGAGAGATTAAAAGTTATGGCTTATTAAAAACCATAGGAACCACAGAAAAACAGTTAAAAAACATGGTACGAAGACAGGCGTTTTTTCTGTCAATGATTGGAATTCCCTTAGGATTGATTTTAGGAATTGTAGTGGGAAAATATTTATTTCCGGTGGTACTAAATGCGTTTGTATTAGAAAATTATAATGGCTTTTCCGTAAGTCCTCTGGTTATCACAGGGGCAATTCTCTTTTCGTTTTTTACAGTAAGGGTAAGTTGTAACAAAGCCTGTAGGCTGGCAGCAAAAGTTTCGCCTATAGAGGCAGTCCGATATGTTGAAGTATCTGCCAATGTGCAAAAGAAGGAGAAAAAGTCAAGAAAAATAACGCCCTTTTCTTTTGCATGGGCAAACATAGGAAGAAATCCAAAAAAAGTGATGATAGTAGTGGTTTCGCTTTCCCTTAGTATGATTTTAATGAATTCGGTTTATGGATTGATTAAGGGAATGGATATGGATAAATTCGTTTCCTTCTCAATCATTGGAGATAATATAGTAACGGATTCTACTATTTTAAATCCTGCTTCAAACCAATATATAACCAATTCCATAACAGAAGATATTCGGAAAGAAATTGAGAATTTAGAAGGTGTGGAGGAAGTACATCATGTTTACAGTGCGGATGCAGATATTATCTTAGATGAGGTTTCCGCTAAACGTTTTCTTGAGTTTACGGTGGAAAATTCCCAATATTTTGAAGACCCTTATGCCGAAGAAGAACTGGCTCCTTTAAAAGAAAACAAAATTCCTTTTATTTCCGTTTATGGTGTGGATTTATGGGGAACAGAGCAGTTAGAGTATTTTAAAGGCGTGATAGATTGGGAAAAGTTTCAGACAGGAAATTATTGTCTGATAAATACCTGGGGAAGTGCTCGTGGATTAGAGAATAAGTTAGAAGGAATGTATTGTGACATAGGGGAAAACTTAATCTTGGAATTCCCGGATGGAACCAGGAAAGAATATGAGGTTATGGCATTTGCCGATATGCCTTATGCTATGACCGAACGGGGATTTGGTTATCTTGGAACCCAAGTGATATTACCGGCTCAGGAGTGTATGAAATATATAGAGGGAGAAGGAGCTTTGATGAGTATTTTAATGGCTGCGAAGGGAAATGAAGATTCTCTGGACAAGGCACTGAACGATTATACGGAGCAGATGCATCCAAATTTAACTTATGTATCTAGAAAAACTTATGAAGAAGAGTTTAAAGATTACGTGAATATGTTTTGGCTGGTAGGTGGAGGTTTAAGTTTTGTTCTCGCTCTGATAGGAATTTTAAATTTCCTCAATGCCATGGTAACAGAAATCATAGCAAGGAGACAGGAACTTGCCATGATGGAATCTGTGGGTATGACGGGAAAACAGATGAAATCCATGCTGGCATGGGAAGGAATGTTATATGCATTTTTTGCTATTGGGTGTTCCATTGTATTAGGGAGTCTTACTAATAGTGTCCTCTTAAAGTCATTTATGGATGGAGCCTGGTATTACACCAATCACTTTACGATATTACCGATTCTTTTATGCAGCCCGGTTTTCCTTCTTATTTCTTATCTGATTCCAATGGTTGTTTATAGGAATATGGTAAGAAAAAGTGTGGTGGAACGGTTAAGAGAGGCAGAGTAATCATGAATGTGTTATGAATCATTGGGTGTAAAAAGAATGTACATATTTTGAGATGTAACCAGTATAAGAATACAATAAAAAAGTAAAATCTGCGAAAGAACGATAACATATGTTGATAAAAAGTCGATAAAAAGTCAATTAAGGAATAGCCGTTGAAATTTTCCTAGAGATATGGTATGATGTTCATGCTTTGTTTCGCTATGGAATAGGGAGAGAAAGCATGGATGTTATAGTGATATATTTTGATGAGGAGAAGGCAAATGGAGAGAAATGTAAATCAAGATATCTTACTTAATATGAGAGAAGCCATGGGGTTATATTATGATTTTATAATAGAGGAATTTTCTCTCGAAAAAAGATTGGTCTATGATAAGGAAAAGTTCAAACGGTTTTTTGGAACAGAGGAAGAATTTGAACAGCTGGAGGATTTATTCTGGCATATGGTAAATTATCATATACATAAAGATGATCTTGAAAATGTGGATGTTTTTAGAAAGATTGATGTAGAAAGAAGAATTGCAAGAAACGAATATTACGTTCAGTCAGAATTTAGAGTTCGTCTGAAACATGGAATTTACCGGTGGGTTTCCATAGTGACTATTTTTTTATATGACGATCAAAAAAGAAGATTTTACACCCTTGTATTGCTAAAAGATATAAATGAAAGAAAAATAATGGAACTGGAAAGCACCATTTTGGCAAGACGGGATGCTATGACCAGACTGTATAATAAAACTTATACGGAAAATGTGATAAAGGAAGAAATAGAAAAATTAGAAGAAAATGCAAATGCGGCTCTTATTATCATCGATATTGACAACTTTAAAACAATAAATGATACTTATGGACATATGGCAGGAGATCATGTGATTATTGAATTTGCAAGCCGCCTTCTGGCATGTACCAGAGAATCGGATATTGTGGGGCGTATTGGTGGAGATGAGTTTTTGGTATTTATCCCGAACTTTGGTAATAGGGAAAGACTGTATCAGAAAATCACAAAAATGCAGGAAAATTTGCGTTATGAATATTCTGAGAAAGATACCGAATTGCAGGTGCATTGCAGTATGGGAGTGTCTATATTTAGTGATGGTAGTAACGATTATTTGAAAATGTTTCAGTGTGCGGATAAAGCCTTGTATGTAAGCAAAAAGACCGGCAAAGATGCTTTCACTATTTATGAATAATTTTTTAAGAAGTTTTTATGATGCTGGAAATGCTATTCATCATTTATGTGAATTTTATAGAAAAAGGAGTGAAGGGAATCATTTATAAGAATGATTCTCTCCACTCCTTTTAATTATTATGTGTGAAAGACTTAATCATGAATAATTAAATCATAGCATCCATAATCAGCCCTTTGATGTCATCCTCTACCACTTGTTCTTCATCAATGATTTTTTTTAAATCTTTCATCAATTTTTCGGTATCTTCATTTTCGCTATCTGTATTCCCTATGGATTCTTCTTTTTCCTGGGCTGCTTTTTCTGCTTTTTCTTTTTCTTTCGCTTCTTTTGCTTCGTCTACTTTTTCTTCTAGTTCTTCATCTACCTTATCTTTCGCTTCCGAAAGAATCATTCCGGTAATTTCTTTTACTGAAGATTCCAAAATTTCTTTTGATTCTGTCTGGGCATCTGTCATTTCGTGTGTTTTCAAACGCTCAATTTGAATGGTAGAAATGGCTTTGCTTGCATTGATAATACCTTCTGAGGCTGCATCTGCAACTTTCTGCCAGTCATTTTGTAATGCATTCAGTTCCAATGCTTCTCTTTGGTAATCGGTAACAGAACCCATATTTTTAAGTCGCTCTATCTCTTCTTTTGAGAGAGAAAATGGCTCTTTGTGATACTTTTCCAGAAGTTCCAAGTCTTTTTGTTCCTGACTGTCTTCTTCGATTTCGTATTTTTCTTTTAACTGTTCTTTTGATTCTTTAAGCCTGTTTAGTTCGCTATTTGCTGTATCTAGATTTTCAGAAAGTCTTTTTTGGTGTTCTCTAATTTCATTTAAGCCATCATCAACTTTCTTATCATTTCCATAAGCATTCAGAATAAGCTTCATGGCACGTTTTCTGGCATTTATCTTTTTTGTGATTGCCTCATTGTTTAAATTCATATCTCCAGCATACAGTGAATCAGGGTTATTTTTGGAAGCTTGATTCTTTTGACTTTGGATATCTTTTGCAGCATTGTTTCCTGTGAATAAATTAATATTGCTATTTTCTATACCATTGATTCTCATAAATTTTACCCCGACCTCAAGGAAAATGTTTTTATGTTCCAATGAGGTGCAAACGTAAGAGTGAAAGGCGTTTGCATATCTGTTCCTTTCTTCCTTTTTCTTCCACTCATATTTTTGATTCTAAATCATAATGATTCATGACTATATTTCAAGATAAGTCGATTTAATCTATATGTCGGTATATTGGTGGGAAAAATGAAGGTTTTTCGGTTTGGTTATTCTTCCTTGGCGGATTTTTTCTCTTTTTTATTCTGTTTTGTTTCCTCTATTGAAGCAGACATTTCATCAATCAGTTTTTCCACTATCTGCTTTTTTAAGTAGATATCATAACTTAACAAACTGATAAAAGAAAGCTGTTCTAAATATTCCTTATTTTCACCCGAAAAAGTATTCAGACTTTTTTGGTAAGTTTCTTCTATGGAAGTTTTCAAAACTTTAGTATGTTCCCGTTCCAGGTTAAAAATTGTTTGGTAAATATGTTCAAGTGCATCATCTTCGGAAAAATGTTCCATAAGAGGTGCCAGCAATATAGATATATCATTAATAGAAAGAAAATTTTTCAAGTAATAGATATAAATCAATAAATAAATATGATTTTTAGAATATTTCTTCTTCACAGGAGGAGGAAGTAGATGATTCTTGGTATAATTGTTAATCATGGTTTTGGTTAATGTCTTATCATCCTCATAACGATTGTTATTTTTTAATTTCTGTTCCATAAAAGTGGTAACCTGATCCATATATAATTCAATTTCAGGAACATCTTCCGGCAGGATATAATCAAGTTTTATCCATTCTTTTAATAGTTCTTCTATATTTATACTCATAAGAAACCTCTCTTTCTATTAAAGTACTGCCTGTATATCAGGCTTGAAGTACATTTGCAAATTGCAAGTTATTTAAACCTTATTATATAGTATTTAAAGCTATATGACAAGAAAAAAGAAATGAAAAACAGGAAGAATGGAAGAAAAAAAACGTCGGATATTAAAAGGGCATTGCAACATTTTTTTTCTGTGATAAGATAAAGTCATCAACAAAAACAAATGAAAATTTTTCGTAATAATAACCAATACACTTGAAAAATTTTCGAAAATAATGTATCATATTAACAACATGTAGTGCTTTTTTGATGAAGCGATAGGAGGAGAATAAAATGGGAATTTTACAACGTTTTGGAGATATCATGTCAGCTAATATTAATGCACTTTTAGATAAGTGTGAAGATCCAGCGAAGATGGTAGATCAGTGCTTAAGAGATTTAGAGAAAGATTTAGGGAAAGTAAAAGCAGAGACAGCTTCTGTTATGGCAGAAGAAACCAGAGCGAAGAGAGAATTAGATGAAGTAAATGCTGAAATGAAGAAGTATGAAGAATATGCTAAGAAGGCATTATTAGCAGGTAATGAAGATGATGCTAAAAAGTTCTTAGAAAAGAAGAATTCACTTGCTTCTACTCAGGCAAGCTTACAGCAGACTTATGATATTGCATCCGCAAATGCGACTAAGATGCGTCAGATGCATGATAAGATTTCAAAAGATATTGTTGATTTAAATGCAAGAAAAGATGCGATTAAGGCTAAAGTAGCAGTTGCTAAGACTCAGGAAAAGATGAATAAGATGACATCTAAGATTGGTAGTGCTACAAACAGTATGAATGCATTTGACCGCATGGAAGAAAAAGCAAATAAGATGTTAGATGCTGCAAATGCTATGGCAGAACTAAATGCGCAACCTAAGGATGAAATCGATGATTTGGCTGCTAAGTACGATACAGTAGGAACAGATTCAACGGTAGATGATGAATTAGCTGCTTTAAAGGCTCAGATGGGATTATAATCCTCGGCTGTTAAAGTAAGAGTTGATTGTTTCGTGCTTTGCACTCTCAAAATCATTAAACTGCAAGTTACTGAAACTAAATAATGAAAAGGACTGTTTTTTAACAGTCCTTTTCGTGGTAGGAGATAAAAATGGCAGAAGAAAATGTATATCGTTGTGAGGGTTGTGGTGGCATCATGGAATTTGATGCTGCTACCCAAAGTTTAAAATGTCCGAATTGTGACACGGTAGTAGAAATTATTAGTGAAAAGCAAACGATTGTGGAACACAGACTGGATATTTCTGCAAAGAAAAGACTGCAGGTAACGGAAAAAACTACTCAGACTATGGAATGTACGGGATGTGGTGCCCAGATTGAAGTGGATAAAAACGAAACGGCCGCACAGTGTCCATATTGTGGTTCCAACTATGTGTTGGCGTCCAAGCAAGAAGAAGTGATGGTACCGGATGCAGTGGTTCCTTTTCAACTGGATGAAAATGCAGTAAAAGACAGTTTCCGTAAATGGATTAAGGGACGTTGGCTGGCACCTTCCTCTTTGAAAAATTTATATCAACATGGCGGTTTTCGAGGAATCTACCTTCCATACTGGACCTTTGATGCACAGTCGGAATGCTGGTATACTGCACAGGGTGGACGGGAACGCACCGTACGTTACAAGGATTCAGAAGGAAATACCAGAACCAGAACAGAAGTAGACTGGTATTTTACCAAAGGACATTTCCATCATTTCTTTGATGATGTTCAGATTCCGGCTTCCAAGAGATTTGGTAGCGGAATGTTCAGGGGAATCGGAGATTTCGATTTTAAACGTCAGGTTCCCTATGCACCACAATATATTTCAGGATTTTTGGCAGAAAATTTTAATGTAAGCTTAGAAGAAGGACATGGAAAGGCCATTATGGAAATGGATTCTGAATTACGTTCTATGTCCGCGGCAGATGTACGAAGAAGATACGATAGAGTAAAAGATGTGCATATTAATAGAAACTATACAGAACAAACATTTAAGTATCTTTTACTTCCGGTATATTCAACTTCTTATTCCTATAATGGAAAAGATTATAATGTACTGATTAATGGTCAGAGCGGAAAAGTAAGTGGAGAATATCCGAAGAGTCCGGTTAAAATTGCTATCATTGTTGTTATAATTATTGCTATATTGTTATGGGTTTTCATGGATGATGCTTCCGCTGCTGAATTAAATCAGGAAGAACAGAATGTAATTGAAACTACATATACAGACATGGAGTCACTACAGGACGTAGTAGAGGAAGTTGCATATGCTGTAAACTATGATGATGTTTGTATTGTGACAGAATAGGTAAGGATAAAGGAGATAGAATATGGGATTGTTTTCAAATCAATTTTCAAATGTTGTAGAATGGGAAGAATTTAGAGAAGATATCCTGTTTTGGAAATGGACCAACCGGGAAATTAAGAAAGGTTCCCGTCTGATTATTAAACCGGGTCAGGATGCCATTTTCATGTATAATGGTAAGATTGAAGGTATTTTTAAGGACGAAGGAAGTTTTGATATCGAGTCGCAGATTATACCATTTTTGTCCACATTGAAGGGAATTAAATTTGGATTCAACAGTGGTATTCGTGCAGAAGTATTATTCATCAATACCAAAGAATTTACTATTAAATGGGGGACAAAGCAGGCTATTAATATACCAAATCCTCAATTGCCGGGTGGAATGCCGATTCGTGCTTTGGGAACATTTAATTGTAAAGTAGGAGATTATTTATTGTTTATTGATAAGATAGCTGGTATTAAAAGACAGTATTCTATTAATGAAGTAAAAGAAAGAGTAATTTCCATGTTAGACCAGCTTCTTATGAAATGGATTATGAAGGTTGGTCAGGATATGTTTAATCTTCAGGCGAATGCCTTCGATATTGCTAAGGGTATTCAGGAAGACCTGGATATGGAAATGAGTAAAATAGGTATCACCATTACAGGATTTAATATTGGTAATTTCTCTTATCCGGAAGAAGTTCAGAAGATGGTAACCAAAGTTGCTTCACAAAGTATGGTTGGCGATATGGGAAGATATCAGCAAATGCAGATGATGGACAATATGGCAAACCAGACTGGAAGAAGTTCAGCCGGAAGTGTTGCAGCAGATATGGTTGGATTGCAGATGGGCATGATGATGGGTCAGCAGATGATGCAGAATATGAACGGTATGAATTCCATGGGTATGAACAATATGGGCATGAATGGAATGAATATGCAACAGGCACAACCAATGCAGCAAGGTCAGCCGGCGGGAACCGGAGAAGCTCCAAAGTTCTGCCCGAATTGTGGAACAAAGAATGAAGGTGCAAAATTCTGTCCAAATTGTGGAACAAAACTAGGGCAATAATCAAAGAAAAAGATTAGATAAATGTGACAAGCGAGACATGAAAGTGTTGTGGACATTGAAACACTATAACGAAAGATATTTTGGGGCGGCCATTTGACCGCCCTAATTAATGTAGATAAAAGGTTTTGAAAGGAAAAAAAGATGCGTTTAGATGGACTTAATAAAGAACAAATGGAGGCAGTGGTAAATACAAAAGGGCCATTGCTGATTCTTGCGGGAGCAGGTTCTGGAAAGACAAGAGTGCTGACACATCGTGTTGCATATTTAATAGAAGAAGAGGGAGTAGACCCTTTTCATATTATGGCGATTACCTTTACCAATAAGGCTGCCAAAGAAATGAGGACAAGAGTGGATGATTTGGTTGGTTATGGTTCGGAGAATATCTGGGTGGCTACATTTCATTCTACCTGTGTCCGGATATTGAGAAGGTTTATCGACCGGTTGGGATACAGCAATCATTTCATTATTTACGATACCGACGATCAAAAAGCAGTGTTAAAAGAAGTATATAAGTATCTTCAGATTGATTCGAAACAATTACCTGAAAAAAGTGCATTGGCTGAGATATCTAAAGCGAAAGATAGTTTTTTGTCTCCGTCTGAATATGAGAGGCAGGCAAGAGGAGATTATCAAAAAACGAGAATTGCTCAGGTTTATGCAGAATACCAAAAACGATTACGGGGAAATGATGCTTTAGATTTCGATGATTTACTGGTAAAGACAGTAGAATTGTTCCAATTTCATCCGGATGTTTTAGAAATCTTTCAGGAGAGATTTCAATATATTATGGTGGATGAGTATCAAGATACCAATCATGTCCAGTTTTTACTGATTCATCAGCTGGCATCAAAATATCGTAATTTGTGCGTAGTTGGTGATGATGATCAGTCTATTTATAAATTTAGAGGTGCCAATATTTATAATATCCTTGATTTTGAAAAGGAATTTCCGGATACGAAAGTAATTAAGCTGGAACAAAACTATCGTTCCACGAAAAATATCCTGGCCGCTGCCAATGAAGTGATAAAAAACAATCACGCAAGAAAAGATAAGAGATTATGGTGTGAGAATGAAGAGGGAGAACTGGTTCATTTCCGTCAATATGAGAATGAATATGAAGAAGGAGAATATGTTGCAGCTGAGATAGACCGTATGGTTCAAAATCATGGTGTGAGCTACAATGATTTTGCAGTATTATACCGAACCAATGCACAGTCACGTATTATAGAAGAAAAGCTTTTGATGAATAATATACCATATAAGATTGTGGGAGGACAGAATTTTTATGGAAGAAAAGAAATCAAAGATTTAATCTGTTACTTAAAAACCATTTGCAATGGAAGGGATGATTTAGCGGTCAAAAGAATCTTAAACGTTCCGAAAAGAGGAATCGGTGCTACCACAGTTTCAAAAGTAGAACAATATGCACAGGATAGAGGGATTGATTTCTATCAGGCATTGATGGAAGCGGAGAATATTACTTCTTTAGGGAAGGCTTTGGGAAAAATACAGGAATTTTGCGATTTGATACAGGAATTCAAACAGAATTTGAACCCTTATCAGTTGGATGAATTGCTGGATGAGATTCTTGAAAAAACAGGATATGCAAAGGAATTAGAAGAAGAAAACACAGAAGAATCCAGAGGCAGACTGGAAAATATTGATGAATTCCGTAATAAGATAGTAGATTATCTGGAAAAGAATGATGAACCGACACTGGAGGAATTGTTAGAAGAAATCGCTTTGGTAGCAGAAATTGATGGATATGACGAAAGTCAGCCTAGTGTGGTTTTAATGACATTTCATAGTGCAAAGGGATTAGAGTTCCCGCATGTATTTATGGTAGGGATGGAAGAAGGATTGTTCCCAAGCTATATGACCATTGTGTCTGGAAGCAATGAAGAACTGGAAGAAGAAAGAAGGCTTTGTTATGTGGGAATTACAAGAGCCAGGGAAAAACTTTGTCTAAGTTGTGCAAAGCGGCGTATGGTACATGGTGAAACAAGATTTTCAAAGGTATCCAGATTTGTAGGAGAAATACCGGAAGGATTAATGGAGCAGGGAAAAAAAGCAGTTTCCGGTTCTAAGGTAGAAAAACCAAAGAGAGGAAATGCGAAAATAGGTTTTGTGAATCAAAATCCATATCAAAAGAAAGAATTTTCCGGAATAAAAGAAACTACTCTTGATTATCAGGTCGGAGATACGGTAAAACATATTAAATTTGGAATTGGAATTGTGAATGAAATTGTATCCGGTGGAAGAGACTATGAAGTAACTGTGGATTTTGAAAATGCAGGAACGAAAAAAATGTTTGCTTCTTTTGCAAAATTAAAGAAAGTGGAGGAATAAAAAGAATGCCTTTTTTTTGAAAAAAACCGTGGTAAAAATATGAAAGATATGGTATACTATATCTATAATAAAATTGGGAACAGAAAGGGAGATAGTATGAAGAATTTTGATGATTTCATTAGTGTAGCAAAGTTATCTGAACTTGTGAATAAGAAAGAAGAAAAGAAGGATAACAAGATTGTTTGGACGTTAGCGATTATTGGTGCAGTAGCAGCAGTAGCAGCCATTGCTTTCGCAGTGTATAAGTATTTGACTCCGGATTATCTGGATGATGATGACGATTTCGATGATTTATTTGATGATGATTTTGATGTGGATGACATTGAGGCAGTGGATAACGCAGAGTAAGAACAAACTTTTCATGAAGAAGAAAGTGAACCGTCATTGCATATGATTGTTCACTTTTTCTTTGTATTTATAAGGGTTTTAGGGGTTTTTAAATTGTGTTTGCATATTTAAAATTGTATATGCAAAATAAAAATTTAAAAAAATTTGTTGACATTTGGTGAGGTGTCATATATAATAAATCTTGCGTTGAGGAAATAAGGAAAAACAAAGTACTTAACGGGGTGTGGCTCAGCTTGGCTAGAGCGCTTGATTTGGGATCAAGAGGTCGCAGGTTCGAATCCTGTCACCCCGACTCTGCGGGTGTAGTTCAATGGTAGAACACCAGCCTTCCAAGCTGGATACGTGGGTTCGATTCCCATCACCCGCTTAAAATATGCAGATTGCATGTTTGATATAAGTGCTCATAGCTCAGTTGGATAGAGCAATGGCCTTCTAAGCCATGTGTCCGGGGTTCGAATCCCTGTGGGCACGCTTATATGGTGGGTATAGCGCAGTTGGTTAGCGCGCCAGATTGTGGCTCTGGAGGCCAAGGGTTCGAATCCCTTTATCCACCTGATTATAATTTTGGGCTATCGCCAAGCGGTAAGGCACAGGACTTTGACTCCTGCATTTCGTTGGTTCGAATCCAACTAGCCCAGTTCGAAGAGAAATCTTCGTAAATTAAATAAGTGTTATGGGATATTAGCTCAGTCGGTAGAGCACTAGACTTTTAATCTAGGTGTCCCGGGTTCGAACCCCGGATGTCTCATATGCGGATGTGGCGGAACTGGCAGACGCGCTAGACTTAGGATCTAGTGGGAGACCGTGGGGGTTCAAGTCCCTTCATCCGCACTGGACGATACTCCAAGGTTTTGTTTACAAGACTTTGGAGTTTTTTTCTGTACTGAGAAGTTCCGTGAATTTACTAATATAGAAGAATACTATGTGCACGACGTGCAGAACATGGTGAAATGGAGTGACTATGATGGAGGAACAGATAAAACAGGATTTGTTAAAGGCGGTAACATTAAGTGAAGCACTTCCTTATATGCGAGATTTTAATGGAAAAATCATTGTAATTCAATATGATGGCTTGAAAGTGGATGCAAAAGTGGGGACTACTTTAATAGAAGACATTGCTCTTTTAAAAACAATTGGCATGAAGGTTGTGATAGTACAAGATAACAATGAAGCGGATTTAGTAGAAGAGTTGGGGAAACGTGGTTTGATGTCCATTGGAATTAGTGGAAAAGATGGTCATATTATCAGAGTGGAAAAGAAAAAAGGAATGATGCGGGTTGGAGAAGCAGTTGTAGATATCAAAGAAGTGGATACTCTTTTATTAAATACTTTAATGGAAAAAGAGTATGTTCCTGTGATAGAAGCAGTTGGTGTAGATGATGAGTTTCACCATTATTCTTTAGATATAGAAGAAACAACGTTTAAAGTTGCCATGGCAATGCAGGCGGAGAAAGTTGTGTTTTTGTCTGAAACAGAAGGGATTTACCGAAATCCGGAAGTAAAAAAGGGACTTTATTCTCATATTTGTCTGGAAGAATTAAAAGAGAAGAGAAAAGAAGGACTAGTAGGAGGAGGATTTTTGCCTAAAATAAATAAATGCATTGAGGCGATTGAAAAAGGAGTAGGGCGAATTCATATTGTAACAGGAAAAAAGACACATAGTTTGTTACTGGAGTTATTTACAGTGCAGGGAATTGGAACTGCAATCATTCGCAGTGAAGAACATAAATATGCGCATGAATTAGGGAAATAAGCTGATTTTTTTGCATATAAAAATGATATTTTGGTATTAATACATAAAAAATGTTACAAAAAGTTTACAAAAAACCGGTCGAAAAATGTGCTTCCTTTGTTGACAAGCAAATATTACTTTGTTATAATGGGTACGTAATAAGTTGTAACAAAATTGTAATATTTGGACAGAAGTTTTTGGAGGAATGTTATGAGATATACAAAAAAAGCCATTAGTGCTTTGATGTTAGGTAGTATAGTTACCGTTGGTGCCTTTCAACTGAATGTAAATCCGGTAGGTGCCACAGAAGAAAATACAGCGATTGTGGGTGTTGGAGCGATAACGGAAGATTTTTTGGCTTCCGTACCTGTAGAAGCAGATCAGGCAGAAAATGAAGTGGATGCTACGAATGCTGCAGCAGAAACAGTGTTATTCCCTGATTTTGAAGGAAAATGTATGGCAGACGTAGAGGCATCTTTGAATGTCCGTATGGAGCCATCCACAGATTCTCAGATTGTTGGAAAGATGTTCCCGGAAGCAGTTGCTACAGTAGTAGAAACCAAAGATGGATGGACTAAGATTACATCCGGAAATGTAGAAGGATATATCAGTAATGATTATGTACTGGCAGGGGATGAGGCTGGTAAAAGAGCAGATGAGATTTGTTTAAAGTCTATTACAGTAGAAACCCAGACTTTGAATGTAAGAGCAGAACAGAGCACAGATTCAGCTATCCTGGTGCAGATTCCGCAAGGAGAAAAATATAAGGTAGTTGCTGTGCATGATGAATGGATTGAAATTCAGCTTTCAGACGAAACCGGCTTTGTTTCTAAGGAATATGTAGATGTGGTATTAAATACTACTACAGCTAAGAGTTTAGAAGAAATTCAACAGGAAGAAGAAGAAGCAAAGAGAGCGGAAGAAGAAGCGGAAAGACAGGCGGCAGCGGCGGCTCAAAACAATAATTCTCAAGCTAGTTCCACGACTACCACAACTCAGAACAGTAGTACAGCTACCACCACCACAACGACCACTACTTCACAGCCGGCTCCATCTGCTACTAGTGGAACCAGAGCAGAAGTTGTAAATTATGCATTACAGTTTGTTGGAAATCCATATGTATATGGTGGTACCAGTTTAACAAATGGAACGGATTGCTCAGGATTTACCATGAGTGTATATGCTCACTTTGGATATTCTTTATACCGTACATCAAGAGATCAGATTTACAATGGAACTAATATTCCGGTGGATCAAGTAAAACCAGGTGATTTACTATTCTATTCTAATAATGGAAGGACAATAGGACACGTTGCAATGTATATTGGTGATGGTAAGATAGTACATGCCAGCACTTCAAAGACTGGAATTATTGTATCTAACATGTATTACAGAACACCATGTGGTGCTACTAGAATTATTAATGACTAATAAATATGAGATTATGAAAGAACCTCTAATATGGGGTTCTTTTTTGTTTGCTGGAAATTCGGTGAATTTCTGGTAAATGAAAAAGAAATATGCTCACGGTGTACAAAGAAAAACTACGTTATAGTTCTGTTATGTAAAGTCTTTTGTAAAAAAGTTTGTACGGAATGGCAAATTGCACAAAGTTTGAAACGAAAAAAACAGAAATAGAACGATAGGAAAAGTTGTATGTGGATAATTCGATAATTTTCCACATTGTTAGTGGGAATATCCACAGTGATTTTTATGGCGAAAGGGTTGAAATATCAAGTTATGCACAAAGTTATCCACTTTATCCACAAAAAAAGAGTAAAATGCTGTTGGGGAAAAGATTTGTAAAGTCGAAACGTTTGTTTTGGTATAATCTAATGAAAAATGAAATTTAGTAAGAAAAGAGAATAAAAATGCTTGACTTTTAAGAAAGAATAATTATAACAATAATGCGAAAAAATCTGAAAATTTATAAAAGAATATGAAAAAAATAGATAAAAAACATTGATATTTTTGAAATTTATGGTATAATTATTACATTAGCAGTTAATATACCAGCTAATACAAGTACAGTTCAGAATTTTAGCTGTACAAATTTTTGGCAAAAGGAGTGGGACGGTATGCGTTATATTATTAGTGGAAAAAACATTGAGGTTACAGAAGGACTTAAAGGGGCGATTTATGAAAAATTAGGGAAATTGGAAAAGTATTTTAATGAAGACACAGAGATTCATGTAACTCTTAATGTTGAGAAGGAAAGACAGAAAATTGAAGTTACGATACCTATGAAAGGAAATATAATCAGAGCGGAAGAAGTAAGCAGTGATATGTATGTTTCCATTGATTTAGTGGAAGAAGTAATTGAACGTCAGTTGAATAAATATAAGATGAAATTGATTGACCAGAAGCAGGCTGCATCATTCTTTAAACAGGAGTTTGTGGACGAAGACGGTGAAGAAGAAGAAATCGAAATCGTGCGTAGCAAAAGATTTGCAGTAAAACCTATGGATCCGGAAGAGGCATGCTTCCAGATGGAATTACTAGGACACAATTTCTACGTATTTAGAAATTCTCAAACCGATGAAGTGAATGTAGTTTACAAACGAAAAGCCAATACATATGGTTTGATTGAGCCTGAATTTTAAATCGTAAGCCGGGACAACTTCTCTGGCATAGTGGAGAGAGGAAGACTATTTTTAGTGTAAGATAGTCTTCCTTTTATTTCGAGAAAAAAATTTGTTGATATTAGGTATTGAAAATGTTAGAATATATTGTAAGACTATAACTCGAAGTGTATTTTAAAATAGGGCTAAAGTCTTTTTGGTGATGATTTGACATGGGATGGCTTTTAACTATCTTAAATGCAATGATCAGATAAACAATCAGGGTGTAAGAATTTTATTGAAAGGAAATAAGTATTATGAGTATTTTTGAAAAGGTTTTCGGTACCCACAGCGATAGGGAATTAAAGAGGATTTATCCTGTCGTTAGTAAGATTGAAGCCTTAGATGAGCAGATGCAGGCTTTGTCTGATGATGAATTGAAAGCAAAAACAGACGAGTTTAAGAAGAGATTAGAGGCGGGAGAAACACTGGATGATATCTTAGTGGAAGCATTTGCGACTGTTCGTGAAGCATCCAGCCGTGTGTTGGGTATGAAACACTATCCGGTACAGTTACTTGGTGGAATTATTCTTCATCAGGGAAGAATTCCGGAAATGAAGACAGGTGAAGGTAAGACTTTGGTTTCTACTGCACCAGCATATTTAAATGCCCTAACAGGGAAAGGCGTTCATATTGTAACAGTAAATGACTATCTTGCGAAGCGTGATGCGGAATGGATGGGAAAAATACATGAATTTTTAGGATTAAAGGTAGGTATTATCCTGAATTCTTCTACAAACGACGAAAGAAGACAGGCATATGCTTGTGACATCACATATGTTACGAATAATGAATTAGGCTTTGATTATCTAAGAGATAACATGGTGTTGTATAAGGAACAGCTGGTTCAAAGAGATTTAAATTTTGCCATCATCGATGAAGTGGATTCCGTTTTAATTGATGAAGCCAGAACTCCTTTGATTATTTCCGGACAAAGTGGAAAATCAACAGATTTATATAAGATGTGTAACCATTTGGCCATGCAGATGAAACGTGGTGAAGGTACTGGTGAAGTATCTAAGATGGATATGATTATGGGACAGGATATCGAAGAAGATGGAGATTTTCTTGTAAATGAGAAGGATAAGCATGTTCTTTTGACTGCCCAGGGTGTGGAAAAGGTAGAAAAGTATTTCCACATTGAAAATCTGGCAGATCCTGATAATCTTGAAATTCAGCATAATATTATTTTAGCATTGCGTGCCCATAATCTTATGTTCCGTGACAAAGATTATGTAGTAAAAGATGAGGAAGTTTTAATCGTAGATGAACATACCGGACGTATTATGCCAGGTAGAAGATATTCTGATGGTTTACATCAAGCCATTGAAGCAAAGGAAAATGTTAAGGTTCGTAGAGAAAGCAAGACATTAGCAACCATTACTTTCCAGAATTTCTTTAATAAATATGAAAAGAAAGCTGGTATGACAGGTACAGCTCTTACAGAGGAACAGGAATTCAGACAAATTTATGGAATGGACGTTATTGTGGTTCCAACAAACAGACCGGTTCAAAGAATTGACCATGAAGATTCTGTTTACTGTACAAGAAAAGAAAAATTAGATGCTATCGTAAATGAAGTCATAGAGTCTAATAAGAAGGGACAGCCGGTATTGGTTGGTACGATTACCATTGAGGCATCGGAAGAAATCAGTGCATTGCTTACAAAGAAGAGAATTAAGCATCAGGTATTGAATGCGAAATTCCATGAAAGAGAAGCAGAAATTGTTGCAGATGCCGGTCAGATGGGTGCAGTTACGATTGCTACTAACATGGCAGGTCGTGGTACGGATATTAAGCTTGGCGAAGGTGTTCAGGAAATTGGCGGTTTGAAGATTATTGGTTCAGAACGTCATGATTCCCGTCGAATTGATAACCAGTTAAGAGGTCGTGCCGGACGTCAGGGAGACCCTGGTGAATCTAAGTTCTTCTTATCATTGGAAGATGATTTGATGAGATTATTTGGTTCTGAGAAGGTAATGTCTTTATATTCTGCATTAAAGATTCCGGAAGGAGAAGAAATCCAGCATAAGACCATTACGAACTTTATCGAGAAAGCTCAGAAGAAGATAGAAGGTAATAACTTTGGTATTCGTCGTAATCTGTTAGAGTATGATCAGGTTATGAATGAACAAAGAGAAATTATCTATAAGGATAGACGTAAGGTATTGGATGGAGAAAGTATGAGAGATCATATTTTCAAGATGATATCAGACCTTACAGAAGATTATGTAAATCGTAGCATTGGAGATGACCAGTCTTTTGAAGATTGGAATGTAGAAGAATTGGCTGAGCTGATTGTTCCTGTTATTCCTTCTTCTAAAGAAGTATTGGAATCCGAAAATATGAAGCCTGGTTATAAGAAGCAGGAATTAATTCAGGATTTAAAGACTGCCGCTACCAAGTATTATGAAGGAAAAGAAGCTGAAATCACAGAAGAAAGAATCCGTGAAATTGAGCGTGTTATCCTGTTAAAGGTAATTGATAAGAAGTGGATGGGACATATCGATGATATGGATCAGTTAAGACAAGGTATTGGTTTACAGTCTTATGGTCAAAGAGATCCATTGGTGGAATATAAGTTTACCGGTTACGATATGTTTGACGAAATGATGTATGCGATTCGTGAAGAAACCGTTCGTGCTATGATGCATGTTCAGGTAGAACAAAAAATCGAAAGAGAACAGGTAGCGAAAGTAACAGGTACAAATAAGGACGATTCTGCAGTAAAAGCACCGATTCGAAGAACTTCTGATAAGGTTGGAAGAAATGAATTGTGTCCGTGTGGAAGCGGGAAGAAATTTAAACAATGCTGTGGCAGGGGTGTATAGAACAATCCTTCCTGTAGCTTGGATTTAAAATGATGTAAATGGGTGGTGATAAGGTGATTGAATTAGATCAATTCAAGGCTGAGATTTTAACATATGAAGCACCTTTAATGGAAGTAAGGGATTCACTTTGACATTGCAAATAAAAAAGATAGAATTTTAGATTTGGAAAATCAGATGGAATCCCCTGGATTTTGGGACCAGGTTGAAAAATCTCAAGAGGTTATGAAAGAATTAAAGGGCCTTAAGGATACGTTACAAACATATGAAAACCTTGAGAAGGCATATGAAGATATTCTGGCTTTTATTGAGATTGTGCTTTTAGAACAGGATGCATCTATGATAGAAGAAATTGGTCAGATGCTGAATGATTTTAAAGAAGGATTTGAGCAGTTAAGAATTGCAACATTGTTGTCGGGTCCATATGATAAGGACAATGCTATTTTAACATTGCATGCCGGGGCAGGTGGAACAGAATCCTGTGACTGGGTGAGTATGTTATATAGGATGTATACCAGATGGGCAGATAAAAGAGGGTATCAGGTAGAAGAACTGGATTATCTGGAAGGAGAAGAAGCGGGAATTAAATCCGTTACTTTCCAGGTAAATGGTGAGAATGCATATGGTTATTTAAAATCAGAAAGAGGCATTCACAGGCTGGTTCGTATTTCACCGTTTAATGCAGCAGGTAAGCGTCAGACGTCTTTCGCATCCTGCGATGTTATGCCTGATATTGAAGAGGATATGACCATTGATATTAATGAGGATGATTTAAGAATTGATACTTACCGTTCCAGTGGTGCCGGTGGGCAGCATATCAATAAAACTTCATCCGCAGTGCGTATCACACATTTGCCCACAGGTATTGTTGTACAGTGCCAGAATGAACGTTCTCAGCATATGAATAAAGATAAAGCTATGAAGATGCTGACTGCTAAGTTGTTGTTACTTAGACAACAGGAGAACGATGAAAAGATAGCAGGCATTCGTGGTGAACAGATGGATAATGGATGGGGAAGTCAGATAAGATCTTATGTGCTTCAGCCATATACATTAGTAAAAGATCATAGAACAAATGAAGAATCCAGCAATACAAACGCTATTTTAGATGGTTCCATTGATTGCTTTATCAATGCTTATCTAAAATGGATTAACACCAGTCAGGACAAGGAGGCGTAGTTACTATGGAGGAAAATAAGCTGATTGTATTTAATGTAGGTGAGGAGTTTTACGGAATTGACATTAAGAAGGTAATGGGAATTGAAAAGAAACAGGAAATCATTACAGTTCCAAATACTCCGGATTGTATTAAGGGTATCATCAATTTAAGAGGTGACGTAATTCCTATTTATAGTTTCAGAACGAAATTTAATAAGGAAGAGCTATCTGGGGATGATGAGGGAATGCTGATTATTACTAAGACTGGTGATATTACCATTGGTTTTGAAGTAGATCAGGTTGCCCAGATTATGGATATCACAGGGAAAAAAGTGGAAAAACCACCAATTATTATTGTATCAGATGCCACCAACTATATTGATAAGATTGTCAGTGATGATGGAAAGATTGTAATTTCCATGAATGTTGAAAATCTGGTAAGTGACAGAGAAAGAAGACAAATGATGTCTATGATTGATTCTAACTAAAAGAAACGCAAGTAATAGAAGATGATTACTGTTTAGTGTAACAGTAATGAAGATGCTATTACTTGCGTTTTTCTTATCTACAGTTGCAATCTTTATCTTTTAAACAAGGAGCACTGGTATCAAAAGCCGGATTAAAGGCATAAAAGTTCTTTGAATTTAAATGGTCTTTTACGATTTCCAGGCTTTCTCCAAATCTCTGGAAGTGAACAATTTCACGTTCTCTTAAAAATTTGATTGGGTCTGCCACATCAGGATAATCCTTTACCAGACGTAAAATATTATCATAAGTACTTCTGGCTTTTTGTTCTGCGGCCATATCTTCTGTTAAATCCGTAATCGGATCTCCTTTTGACTGGAATTCGCAGCTGTTAAAAGGAATACCGCCAGCGGATTGTGGCCATAAAGCAGCGGTGTGGTCTATATAATATAAATCAAATCCAGCTTCTTTTAATTCTTCCATGCTCATATTTCTGGTTAATTGATATACGATGGCACTTATGATTTCTAAGTGTGCCAGTTCTTCTGTTCCCAGAGAAGCATCGGAAATGTTCCACAATGAAAATTCAGCCCAAAGTCCCAAGTTTAGGGGCTTCTGGGTACATAGCCTAACAACCTCGGACAAGGTGTTACGATATGGCGAAAACAATCAAGTGGAGTTTTCAGAGCATCCAACGGTGGTACAGCGTGGCAATGAGCGAAAAATCAACATCTATGCCGCCGTTCCAGATGTGGCATAGGACAAGCCTGTTACACATTGGAGATTATCGGTACTCTACTATATAATATAGGTACAAGGAGGTCGAGATTATGAGAGAGAAAATAAATCATCTGTATGTGGATAGCCACGAAAGAAAGATTATATTACATAGCCTTGTGGAGCTGAAAAACGCTCTTATACAGCAAGGCAGATATACCGACTGCGTTGACGAGCTTATCTTCAAGGTTGCAAACGCTCCTGTCAAGAGAATGAAAATTGAATATGTCTAAGGCACATCGAAACTGAGCCGCTTATTCTTATCCCCCTAAGAGTAAGCGGCTCTTTTGCGTTCTCTGGTACGCTTTACATAGCCACCTTGACAAAGTGGCTAATTCTATGCGAAAGGAGGACGCATCTATGTCAAATTGCAAAGTGATTGCTCTGACTAACCAGAAAGGCGGTGTCGGTAAAACCACAACGGCGGTCAATCTGGGCGTAGGTCTGGCGAAGCAAGGTAAAAAGGTCTTGCTGATTGATGCTGATGCACAGGCAAATCTCACAATGGCTTTAGGCTTCAACCGACCAGACGATATTCCCATAACGCTCTCCACCGTGATGCAGAACATCATAGACGATAAATCTTTTGATGTTCAGCAAGGTATTCTACACCACGACGAGGGCGTTGACCTGCTACCGTCCAACATTGAGTTGTCTGGCTTTGAGGTAAGGCTTATCAATGCTATGAGCCGTGAGCGTATTCTGAAAACCTATGTGAACGAGGTCAAAAAGTATTACGATTATGTGCTTATCGACTGTATGCCTTCCCTCGGAATGATAACGATAAATGCTCTGGCGGCGGCTGACAGCGTGGTTATCCCGACACAACCCCATTTGTCAATGACGATGTTAAAATGTAAGAAAAAGGCGTTTAAATTTTGTAAGTTTTTCGATGCATCTTAGGATGTGATACACTCTTATAAAAACATTATAGGAGTGAATACAAATGAAAGGAAACTTATGGATGGAAATTAGA
>JAFQBM010000030.1 GCA_017399685.1 Lachnospiraceae bacterium | reverse complement strand
TAGAAGGTTTTGGTGCTGTGAGTGTATATACCGGTTTGGTGTCAGCTTCCGCATATTTTTTAGCGGTTCTTGGATCAATATGATGTTTTCTTGCTATTTCTGTATAGCTTAATCCTTTTTTTCGTTCATTTCTAATTTCCAGCCATAAGTTTCCTTTCATTTGTATTCACTCCTATAATGTTTTTATAAGAGTGTATCACATCCTAAAATGCATCGAAAAACTTACAAAATTTAAACGCCTTTTTCTTACATTTTAACATCGTCATTGACAATTTCTAAAAAGTGATTTACGAGGAGAATATTGATGTTTGGAAGATATGTAAAAAGCGAACAGAGAAAATTTTTATATAACAAATGGATTTTGATTGTAATGACAGGCTTGCTGGTATTCATTCCCGTAATGGTGTTGTCCTTGGATGCTTTTGTCGGAGAAGAAGGTTATCTTCTTATCAAAAGCAAGTTGATGCAAAGTTTTTATCTTGGACAGGTGGGATATGTAGTTCTTTCTGCACTGTATTTTGGACAGGAATATCTGAAATCCACATTGCGTACAAGTCTTCTTGGCACACCGAAAAGAATCAGGTTTTTGTTGTCAAAAGTTTGTTGTATTCTGATATGGACAGTAATTCTGCTGGCAATGACATCCCTGCTTTCCATCGTAGTATTGCATTTTTTCTTTGATTTCAGCTTAAAGGCAGAGCATCTTATAGATTGTTTGAAATGCCTTGTACCTGCGTATATTTCAACCATGGAACTGGTATTGATAACAGCAGGCATGGTAATACTGACACGCTCGCCGGTTGTATCAATTGCAATGCTAACTTCATTGATACTGGGACTTGGAAATCTGTTGCTGCAATATAGTACAACAATGCGGTTTCTTCCTGTTATATCATCCATGAATGGATTTCTGATTGAAAAAATCCCACAGTATCTTATTATTGGAAATGGTCTTATGGTACAGGGTATCTGGTGTGTAGGACTGCTTGGCTTAGCGGCGGTGATATTTCAAAGAAGATATGTGCGATGAGGGGTTATTGGAAAAAGAGCTTGAAGGAAATAAGAAAAAATGGTATTTTTACTTTGTAACTGAAAATAAGTTACAAAGTAAAAAGGAAAAATTGAATGGTAACAAAGTTACCAAACCTTGATACGTGGAGGAAGAACAAATGAAACAATCAATTTGGTTAAAAAACTATGAGAGAGAAGTGCAAGGAAAGAAAGAACAAAGTAATCAAGGGAAGAAGATAATACTTCTTATCATTCCGGTAATGTTGCTATTAATTATAATAGCGGCTATGGAAAACGGTGGCATGTCAGACCCGCAGGCAAAAAGCGGTTTATTGTTTACGGTAGGAATAGTTGTTTTTATTATGGTATTGGTAGCTGTTATATTGGGTAAGAATAAGAAAACAGATGTAGCAAAGAGAACCAGGGAAAGTGTTTTAGACTTGCTTAAGACGGATGAAGATGTGGATTTATTTGACCAGCAAATGAGTGCAGAACCTATTATGAATGTTAAAATCGGTTTAGAAACAGTCGTTTTTTTAACAAGGGATTACGTTGTTGAGAAATATATGATAAATGGTAATGTACAATATTGTTTTATAAGAAGAAAAGATGTTGTTACGTTTAACTTCTGCAAAGCACCAAGTACAGGTGTAAATCCATTAAGAGCATCCTATGCCTTCGATATAAAAAATGCCCAGAAAAAGGTTATCATGAATGGGATTGCAGAAAACGGCGAACAGTTAGATCAATTGGTGGAATTAATAAAGGAAGCACAACAGGATGTTAGTGTAATAAAGAAATGATAAAAATGAAATCTTTTGGTGTAATTTCCACAGTCTGATAGGCAAGAAAAAAGAATATATCATTTATTAATATTTAGAATAGTATTACTAACGAGGCTGTCGCATTATGAAAATAACATAGGATATGGCATGATTCGGTTTGAAAATGCCAATATTCCGTATCAAATTTTCTAAGTGCGACAGCCTCGTTTTACTAAAAAATCATTCTTTTTGTGAGAATTCTGTGACATTTTATTGGTATTATAAATTGGGGAAAGGATGTGAAGGAATGAAATTGTTAGTTGTAGAAGATGACCATCTTTTAAACAGTACTCTTTGTTACAACTTGATTATGACAGGATATGTAGTAGATTCTGCCTTAACAAAAGCGGATGCAATCAGTTTATGTGAAAAGCAGGATTATGATTTGATTATTTTGGACATTAATTTACCGGATGGAAATGGTTTTGATTTTTGTAGAGAGATAAAAGAACGCCGCGTCGATACGGCTGTAATTTTTTTAACTGCAAATGATATGGAGAGTGATATGCTTCGGGGGTTCGAACTGGGGGCAGAGGATTATGTAACAAAGCCATTTCCTATGAGTGTATTTTTGAAGAAAGTAACAGCACTTGTAAATCGGATTCAAAAGCATACAGGAGGAGATGGTTATACAGATGGGAACCTGGTGATTAATTTTTCAGAAGCGACTGCTACACTTGACGGCGAGGTGATTGTATTTACTGCTATGGAGTACCGATTGTTACGATTGCTCATAAAAAATCAAAATATAGTTTTAACAAGGCAGATACTTCTTGAAAAGTTATGGGATGTTGATGGAAATTTTGTGGATGAACATGCCTTGACCGCAGCAATCAGTCGTATTCGCAATAAAATTGAAATCAATGGATTTCAGTATATCAAAACCGTTTATGGCATGGGCTATATGTGGATTGGAGGTATGAAAAAGTGAATGCACAAAAAATCTCCATCAATAAATTTTTTTCATTCATAGGATGTATCATTACAATCATTTCTGTAGCTATGCTTGTAGTTCTGTATGTGTTGACTGAAAATAATAAGGCAGTTCTTTGCGGTGTCTTGTTTATAGCACTGTTTTCGATATGCTTTATTTTATTGGTAGTTGTGATACGTCAAAAACTGGTTTTATTTTCAGAAACGATTTGCAGGACCCTGGATGATATGATGAAAGGAGAAATAGAGCCAACTCAAATAGATGCAGAGGAGGAAAGCCTGTTTTATAAAATCAATCATAGGATAGCAAGACTTTATGAGATTATGCTTGCAAATCGTCATAGTATTGCAAAGGAACGGGAAGAGTTGCAGGAATTGATTTCAGATATTTCGCATCAGGTGAAGACACCCATTGCCAACTTGAAAATGATTAACACAACCCTTTTGGAACAACCCGTGCCAGAGGAAAAACGTAGAGATTTTTTAGTGGCAATGGATAGTCAGGTTGATAAGTTGGATTTTCTTATGCAGGCAATAATAAAAACTTCCCGGTTGGAAACAGGAGTGATTTCATTAGAAAAGAAAAAACAGCCGATTTATGAGACTTTGGCGGCAGCATTGGGTGGCATATTACTAAATGCTGAAAAGAAAGGGATTCAGGTTCATGTATTATGCCCAGAGGAGTTGGCGATTTCTCATGACCGGAAATGGACCAGTGAAGCATTTTTTAATATTTTGGATAATGCGGTGAAGTACACTCCGGCAGGAGGCAGTATCCGTGTGTACGTTGAAAGCTGGGAAATGTATTTGAAAATCAGCATAGCAGACACAGGAAAAGGAATACTGGAAAGTCGCCGTGGAGCCATATTCAAGCGATTTTATCGTGAGGAGGAAGTGCATGACATAGAAGGAATTGGTATCGGTTTGTATCTTGCCAGGGAGATTATCATTATGCAGGGAGGCTATATCAAGGTGACGTCAGAGATTGGAAAAGGTTCTACTTTTTCGGTTTTCCTTCCGAACCAATAGATTGTCGCATTTTTGTGATAGTTTCATTTCATAAATAAAAAGAACGGTGATATTTTTGTGAGGATTGTGATTTACCATAAAAGCTATTATAAGAAAGGATGGTAGATACCATGAGTATTTTACAAGTAACGAATCTCAAAAAGTATTACGGGAAGGAACCGTATATTACAAAAGCATTGGATGGCATTGATTTTGGTGTTGAAGAGGGCGAATTTGTTGCCATTGTCGGCACTTCCGGGAGCGGAAAATCCACTTTGCTTAACATGATGGGAGGTTTGGATATTCCCACTTCAGGTAGTGTTGAAGTAAAAGGTAAAGAGTTTTCAAAGTTTAACGATGAGCAGTTGGCAATTTTCCGCAGACGAAATATTGGATTTATTTTTCAAAACTATAATCTTTTACCGATTTTAAATGTATATGAAAATATTGTACTTCCTGTAGAATTAGATGGAGATACTGTGGATAATGCTTTTTTAGAGGAAGTAGTGAATATGTTGTCTCTGGAAGGAAAGATGAACAGTATGCCAACAAATCTTTCCGGAGGTCAGCAGCAACGTGTCGCCATTGCAAGGGCTCTTGTTTCGAAACCTGCCATTGTCCTGGCAGATGAGCCAACTGGAAACTTAGACAGTCGCACAAGCAATGATGTGTTAGGACTATTAAAAGCTACCAGTAGAAAATTCCGGCAGACCCTTGTGATGATTACGCATAATAACGAGATTGCCCAACTTGCTGACCGGATTATCCGTATCGAAGATGGCAGGATTGTAGAGTAAAGGGGCGGGAAGATGAAGGATATTCTTTTTGGAAATAACAACAAAGCAATGATAAAGAAGATGATAAAAAGGGAATTAGCTGCGGATAAAAAACGAAACTTTTTCGTTATTATGGCAATTTTTTTGACTGCTTTTATGCTGGCTTCTGTTCTTAGTATTGGCATGAGTTACTATGACACCATTGCAACAAGGGAAAAACGTATGCAAGGTTCCATCTCCCATATGGCATTTGCAAGCCCTACAAAAGAACAGTTAGAGAAGGTTTATACACTTGATTATATTGATGCTGTTGGCATAGGCGCCAATGTGGCAGTAACAAACGATGTTCCAGGGTTTCATGAAATGCCGATATCTTATGTTAATCAGACACAATGGGAAACCATGTTTTGTCCTGTTTACACAAACGTTGTGGGAGAGTATCCCGAAAAAGAACATGAAATTATGGTTTCCCGCTATATTCTTGATGCATTGGGGATTGAACATCCTGAAATTGGAATGACCATACCATTATCTTTTACAGTAGATGAAACAACAGTTACAAAAGATTTTATCTTGTCATGCATTTATACAGAGTATAGTCACAGCCGACCTGGAAGTGATATTTCAATTTACTGTTCCGAAGCATTTGCCCAAAGCTATCAAGCACTTGAAACAAGTAATCTTACAGTGAACATTTTGTTTAAAAATAATCATGTTGAGGAAAACATTGAGAAACTAAAAATCGATTTATGTTTTTATGATAATCAGCTTTATGTACAATCATCAGCCATTGATACTAACAGTGATAATATCAGTAATAATATCATAAGTTATCTTGCTATAGGTTTTTTGATTTTGTTTCTTATGTTTGCAGGATATTTATTGATTTATAATGTAATGTATATATCTGTTTCTAAAGACGTACGTTTTTTTGGTATGCTAAAAACCTTAGGTGCAACGCCAAAACAGATTCGTCATATTGTGATAGGGCAGGTACTTTTCTTTTGTTTGGTAGGGATTCCTTTTGGGTGTTTGGCAGCAGTAGTCGTATCTTTCTTGCTGGTTCCGGCTGTCATTTCTAATAGTGGAATTGATACAGGGACAGTAGTTTCTTTTTCGCCTTTTATCTATATTGGGACCATCGTCTTTTCTTTGTTGACGGCTTGGCTTGGTGCTATCACGCCGGCAAAAAAAGCAGCAAGCATTTCACCAATGGAAGCTTTGCACTACATAGGTGAATATGCCAGTAATAAAAAAGTGAAGTATGCCATGAAAGGCAAAATGTATCGTATGGCTCTTAGAAATATATTCCGTGATAAACGAAGGGCAGCCATTGTAATGTTGAGTTTGTTTTTGAGTATTACGGTGTTTACAAGTGTAATGATGGTTGTAAACAGTATCAACATTGACAATTATATCAATTCAGAGTATGATTATGATTTTTTCTTTACTTCTGATATGACCAAGTCTTATTTTCTCAATGAGGATTTTGTCGAGAAGGTGCAAAAGAATGCTGGTGTAAAAACGACATCTGTTACACGGATTGGTTCTGTAGAATTACGAGTTTTGGAAAGTTTAAGTACTTACGCCGAATGGATTGCTAAGGAAACAGGAGTAGCTGTAGATACAGTTGTTATGGAGGAGAGTTTTTTCAACACTCATACAATCAAGGGGATTGATATGGTTCGTTTTGATGAACTTAATGCAACGATTTCAGCTCCTATTGATCGTGAAAGTTTTGAACGTGGTGAGGTTGCGATGATTAATGTGACAAAGGAAGAATTGTTAAGCTGTTTTGATGATGTTACGAATTTGGAAATCAAAAGAGGAGCAGATGACGAATATAACTCTCTCACTGTTGGGGGCATTGTAAATATTTCCTCCACACAAGCAGATACTTCATTTCAATACTCGGATATGGAAATTCTTGTTTCGAATGAATTCCTGGAACAGTATATGGAGCAACCAAAAATCCTTTCTTTAGGAATCAATGCGGAAAGTGAATATGAAGAACAGCTATATCATACATTTAAGGAGTTTTCGGCTGAGGAAGGAATTTCCATGACATCACGTTATGAGGGACGAAAGGCTATGCAGGATGCAAAAATCATTATGCTTGTACTTGGTGGAGGAATTTCTTGCATTCTTGGATTCATTGGAATTTTTAACTTTATTAATGTAATGTCAGTGGGAGTTATGACCCGCAGACATGAATTTGCAACCCTTGAGAGCATTGGTATGAGTAAAAAGCAATTGCGTTCTATGTTAAGATACGAAGGTATTGGATATGCTGTGATAACATTGTTTTTTGCAGCATCTGTGGGGAATCTGATGGGATATGGAATTTTCCGAATATTTAAAAATATTGTGAATTATGCGATTTACGATTATCCTTTTACTCCTGTGTTTGCAGTATATGTAGTTATTATTTTTATTTGTCTGGTTACACCGGAACTTGCATATCGAAGTATCAGTAAAAATACCCTTGTGGAGAGATTACGGAAATAGTTTATTCTGTGTTTTTAATCTACTTTTCACAATTGACATTGTATGTATCCCAAAATATAATAAAAATAATTATTATATTTGGGAACATATTATAGAGGATGAGGTGATATAAGGTATGGGTATATATTTTAATCCAAATAATGAAAGCTATAAAAGGGCAAGAAATAGTCAGATTTATGTTGATAAGACAGGACTAATTGAATATTTAAATAAAAGATTATCCACAGAAGAGAATTGCATCGCATTAAGCCATGCCAGACGTTTTGGAAAATCTCAGGCTGCAGGAATGATAGATGCCTATTACAGCCTTGGGAGTGATTCAACAAAGCTTTTTGAGGATACAAAGATTGCTAAAAGTAATGATTTTGAAAAGTATAGGAACAAGTATAATGTGATTCATCTTGATATATCATCATTCTGGGACTTCTATAAAGATAATATTGTTGAGAAGATTGTGGAATATATTTGTGATGATATACGGGAAATATACGAAGATAAGATAGTTTATTCTAAAATGATTCATTCAATACTTATGAATGTATATAGGGTTTCAAATATTCCATTCGTCATCATCATTGATGAGTGGGATTGTGTTATCAGAAACAGCGAAGATAAAGAATTAGTACACAGATATTTGCAATTCCTCCACTCGTTATTTAAGTCAGAAGAGTCAAAATCATTCTTGGCATTGGCATATATCACAGGAATTTTACCAATCAAAAAGATTAAGGACGAATCAGCACTGAATAATTTCAGAGAATATACCATGTTGGATTCTTATCCAATTGCAGAGTATTTTGGGTTTACAGAAGAAGAAGTAAGAGAGCTTTGCAAGGAATATGATATGGATTTTGAATCAACGAAAGCCTGGTACAATGGATATCTGATTGACGGGAAACATATGTATAATCCTAATTCTGTATCTATGGCTTTGGATAGACATAAATTCGATTCCTACTGGAAGAATACATCTTCCTTTGCATCCATTAACACATTTATCACCATGAATTATGCAGGACTAAAAGATGATATTATGAAAATGCTGGCAGGTGGAAAAGTCAGAGTGAATACTAATACATTCCAAAATGATTTTTCTACAGTGGCATCTAAGGATGATGCATTAACAGCACTGATTCATTTGGGGTATCTTGGATATGATGCAGACAAGAAGAGTGCATTTATTCCTAATTATGAGGTTGCAACAGCATTTGAGGCAGCCATACAGACTGGTGAGTGGAAAGACATTGCTAAGGCGATTTCTATTTGTGATGAATTGTTAGATGAGACAATCGATGGTAATGCAGACAGAGTGGCAGAACTTATTGAACAGGCACATGAAACCTACACATCAGTATTAAACTATAATGACGAAAACTCTTTAAGCTGTGTTCTTACAATGGCATATTTCACAGCTCCGGCATATTATGATATTATTCGTGAGCATCCGGCAGGAAAAGGTTATGCAGACTTTATATTTAAACCAAGAGCAAATGCAGGCTGGAGACCGGCAATGGTGGTGGAACTTAAGTACAATAAGTCAGCAGATACCGCAATAAAGCAAATCAAGGAAAAACGATATCAGGGAGCTTTGTCAGGATATAATGATAAGATTCTTTTGGTTGGAATTAACTATGACGCAGAGGGTAAAGATAAGAAACACCATACATGCGTTATTGAGGAATGGAAGGTAAATTTGTAGAGAGAAAATGTTAAAATATTGGATAAGAGCAATCGTATTCTTCTTGCAAGGGGGGAGTGTATAAGTCGTATAATAAGATAAAATAAAAAAAGGCTAATAAAGCCTTTTTTTTAGCACCAATGTGCGTAAACAATGTCGGTTAAAACCTTATTTGCACTCACCTTGTAAGCATTTACATGGTAACACATATTTACAGGTAAATGCAAGAGGAAAAAGTTATAAGGAGAAAAAAATGGGTAAAGAAAGCAAAAAGATGTATGTGGGAATCGATATGGGAACTAATTCAGTTGGGATGGCAGTGACAGATGAAAACTACAATTTATACAGAGTAAAGGGTAAGGACTTTTGGTGTTCAAGAGTATTTGGGGAAGCTAACACTGCGGTTGAACGAAGAATAAATCGGATATCGAGAAGAAGACGACAGAGAGAAGTAGCTAGGCAGGGTGTTTTACGTGAACTCTTTTCAAACGAAATAAACAAGGTGGATGAAGGTTTTTTTGCAAGGCTTGATGAGTCAAAGTACCATCTGGAGGATAGAGATAATCAACAACCTTACGCTTTGTTTGCAGATAATGGGTATACAGATAAAAATTATTATAAAGATTATCCTACAATATTTCATTTACGCAATGAATTGCTCCATCCTACAAAGGATGCTTATGATGTACGATTAGTTTATTTGGCTATTGCAAAAGCAACCAAGTTTGAGAACCTTGTAAGTAAATAAAGGTGTAAAACATTTTTGCAAGTCTTTTTTGATAGCGGTTGCCAAGGAACAACACATAAGATTACCCGAAGATATGATGGAGGAATAGGGAGAAGAATTTGAGGATGATAAGTTTAAAATTCATTCAGCAATCGGAGTAGCGGATTATGTATTGCAATGCCTGATTCATGACATGAATGATTGAGAGAAAGACTGATATTCTTAATGCAATAAAATCTTTAGAAAAGGAAAGACGAATGAACAATACTAAAAACTCACAATTCTACTTTGCCCCATTAGAGGGAATTACCGGATACATCTATCGTAACGCATTCCATGAAACCTTTGGAGTAGCGGATAAATATTTTATTCCATTTATCTCTCCGGGGGCAAAGAAGAAGTTGACAGAAAAAGAAAGAAATGATATTCTTCCGGAACATAATGCCGGTATGAATGCAGTACCTCAGATACTATCTAAGAATGCCCAGGATGTAGTGGCTACGTGTGAGATGTTAAAGGAACTGGGCTATAAAGAAGTAAATCTGAATATTGGGTGTCCTTCCGGAACTGTGGTAAGTAAAGGTAGGGGTGCGGGATTGCTTGGAGATTTAAGGGTTTTAAATCAGTTTTTGGAAGAAATATTTTCCGATACCGTCCTTCCGGTATCCATAAAAACAAGAATCGGTATGGATGAAGAATCAGAATGGGAAGACATTTTAAAGATATATAACCAATATCCCATAAAAGAATTAATCATACATCCAAGATTAAGGAAGGATTTTTATAAGGGAATGCCGAATTATGAAGCATTTTCCTATGCCGAGATACATAGTAAAAATCCTATTTGTTATAACGGAGACATCAACACATTACAGGATTATATAAATTTAGTTACCAGATTTCCAAGGGTAGACAAATGGATGATAGGAAGAGGATTTTTACGGAATCCCTTTTTATTGAAACAACTTCAGGAGTTTGAACAGGAAAGAGAAATTTATAGTGGTAACAGTCTATCTTATACGAATTTAAAGGAACCCCAATCCAGAGAAGGTAGTAATGATTCTGCTTTTTTGAAACAATTTCACACCACTTTTCCGAAAAGTGATGATTTTAACCGTTTAAAACAATTTCATGATTCCTTACTTACCGGCTATAAGAATTATCTTTCCGGGGACACTCCGGTTCTTTTTAAAATGAAAGAGTTATGGTTTTATATGAGAGAGATGTTTCCAGAGGATGAAAAACTGTATAAGAAGGTTAAAAAAGCAAAAAATCTTCTGGAATATGAAAGTATTGTGGATTCAGCTTTGTAAAGGATTGAAACGGTAAAGGCGGTTTACAAGATACGTCTTGAAGCTAAGACTCGAATGAATAATCTGAGAATAAAAACAGCAGTGCAAATGATATGGTGTAAAACCACATCGTTTGCACTGCGTTTGTTTTCGTAGAATAATATGTACGAAGAATGTAGGTTTTTATAAATTGAATCTTGAGGTGATTGCACGTAGTTTTTCAGCAGAATCGCGGCAATTCATGGTACGTGTATAGGTTTCACCTGTAAGTTCAACGACATCTGTTGTCTTAGCGGCAATATCATTAATACCGAAGGAGCATTCGCTGACATTATTACTGATTCCTTCAATGGCAGTGGTGATATTCATAATGCCTCGTTTCAATTCATTTACTTCGTTATTGGCAAGTGTCATGAAGTCTTCGATGGTTCTGGTAGCGTCGCTGTATTCTTCACTGGATTTCATAAAATCTGAATAGTCATTCATGACTTTATTTTCAAGAAAATCAAGGGCGTCCACCAGACATTTGGTTAATGTTTCTACAGACAAATTAACCTGTTCCACGATGGTAAGAATGTGGTCACCGGTTGTGGTGGATTGATCAGCCAGTTTAGAAATTTCATTTGCAACAACGGCAAACCCTTTTCCCTGTTCCCCGGCTCTTGCAGCCTCAATACAAGCATTTAGTGATAACAGGTTGGTCTGATCGGCAATATCCTGAATTGCGTTGGCAAGTTCATTGATCTTTTTCACTTCTTTGGCTTTGATAATTGCTTCATCAGAGGTTTTACGAATGGTATCGTATACACGAATGGTTTCTTTACTTGCGGATTTCGTTTTTTCATAGATAGTAATGGTCTTGTCCATAACCTCGCTTGTAAGAATAGTACCATTCTCAATTTTATCTGCAACCGTTACAGCATTGTGATTCATATTTTTAATGCTTTCATTTACCTTTTCAGCAGAAAGAGAAGTTTCTTCCATACTTGCAGCAAGTTCTTCGTTCGTTGCTGAATTATCGGTAGAGGCTTCGTTTACCTTTTCAGAGATAGAATATAAGGAATTGGAATCGCTAACTAAAATCTCAGCAATGTCATTCAATTCTGCAACAATGTTGGAGAGTTTCTGTTGCATTTGTAAAACAGCATTTCCCATTTTTCCAATTTCATCAGTACTTTTAGGAATTTCATGCGTAGTGCACATATTCAGTTCTGAAATATCGTTAATAACAGCAGTTAAGTTTTTAATCGGTTTTGTAATAATCGTAGTAACAATACCACCAATTAATAATGCAGCAGCTAAAAGGATCATTCCGACGATAATACAAATAGTATTGATTGTTTTAACCGGTGCCATTACGTCAGAAGCATCTGCCTGTACAAAGATAACCCAGTCATTCACGGTACACATAAAAGCAACATATACTTCTTTGCCGTCAATCATACAGGTTCTTACGTCAGCAGTGGTAATATGTCCTTCTTCTCTCATGGTAGTTAATACTTCTTCGATGATAGGATTTCCTGTTAGTTTTGTTCCAACTAATTCGGAATCTTCGTGATAAAGGTAAGTTCCGTCGGTATCTACTAAGTAACCACGGCTGGAGTCCATGGTATCAATACCAACATTATTTAGGATATATTCCAGACGGACACTTAAGTCATTTCTTTCACTATCTCCGTAAAAGCTTTCATACAAGGTATCCGATGCAGAAATACAGGTGTCATACAGGTAGCTTTCACACAAACTGGTAATATTATTTTTATTTACCACATAGCTTACAGTCAGGATTGACACAATCAATATAACTGAGATTGTAGTCATCAGGATTGCAATTTTTGTTCTAATTGAAAAATTCTTCATAACTGTTACCTCCTTTACTTCGCTTTTTCAGAAGCCCAAGTCTCACGGAAGTGAGAGCTTACAGTATCCCAAGTTACTGTTTCTTTGGAGTATTCCAAAAGGATAGAACCAAAGTCATCTTTGAACTGTTGGCTTGGAAATGCAGTAAAGTTCCAACTGACAGAGGTTAGATTTTCATCTTTCATATATGCAAGAACTTCTTTTGCCAGTGGGTCCTTTGGAATTTCTGCATCTGAAAAAGTATTGAATGGGGAGATAAAGCCTAGTGAATTGGTAACATAATCTTTACCGATGTCAGAACTGTATACCCATTCAATAAAGTCTATGGAAGCTTGTTTATCTTCTTCACTTGCCATGGAATTGACACAGATGAAGTTTTCGGTACCGGTACAAAGTCCCTGTTGTTCTTCACCGTTCATTCCGGTATAAATAGGAAGAAAATGAATGTCTTCTTCTTTTACAACATTACCCTGAGTAGAGGATATCTGCCCCCATGCCCAATTACCATTTTGTACCATAGCGACTTTTCCTAACGCAAATTCTGCCATGGAGTCATTAACGGTTTTAGATGCAAGTTCATTTCTAGGAGTGCAGGAATTCTCAATATATAAGTCAAAAATATTCTTATAGTTATCAGAATACTTGAAGTCAATTGTCTCGCTGTCAGAGATTCCTTTGTCGTTAAATTCATAGTAAATTGGAAGATTCGCAAGATGCGTCTGCCAACGCCAGTCCTCGCCGGCACTAAATGAAGTTGAAGCAAAAACGCCTTCAATACCAAGTTCATCTTTATGTCTGGTCATATCTTCAACTACAGCTTTCAGTTTGTCGAAATTGTTAATCTCTTCCATACTGTTGTAAGGAGTTTCTTTGGTGGAAAGTGAAAAATATTTTTCCATAATGGCATTGTTATAGATGATGCCATAACCTTCTACAACGTAAGGAATGCCATAGACACCCTCTGAATCGTGAACGGCCAGATCTTTGTCAATCAGCCAGGAATATAAATCCGTGTCACTTAAATCTTCACAATAGTATTTCCAGGAATTATATCCGACCGGTCCGTTAATCTGGAACAGGGTTGGTGCCTCTCTTTTGGCAATTTCTGCTTTCAAAGTTTGTTCATAGTTACCACTTGCAGAAGTAAGAATTTTTACTTCAATGCCTGTTTCTTTCGTATAGGCTTCTGCAATCGCTTCCCAAGTCTTAGCTGCTTCAGGTTTAAAATTCAGATAATAGACAGAAGGTTCTTCTTTTTTTTCACCACAGCCACTAAGGAAAAGAATTGAAAGTCCTAAAATAGGTAAAGCAATTTTTAGGTGTTTCATAAGTTCATCCATCCTTTCTGTAATAATGATATTTATCATAAATAATAAAGTGTATTGAGAACTTTACATTAAATTATGGATGCAAAAACATGATTTCGTCATCAGAATTTAATGAGTAAGTTCCTGAATAATTAAGGTTAAACTAATTATATAATAAAATTCATTATCTAGCAATCGGTTTGATAAATGAATGTTAGCTGAATGTTATTGTGGGTCACTGTTCACACAGTAACCTGACACTTGCTGTCAGGTTGCGTAATAGCATGATTCAGGAGTTGTTTTTTGCTTCGCGAAGTTAAATAAATTGTCAGCTTGTTGATAATCACAATTACATTGTATGTATCCCAAAATATAATAAAAATAATTATTATATTTGGAACATATGATAGAAGATGAGGTGATACAAGGTATGGGTATATATTTTAATCCAAACAATGAAGAGTCTTGATAAATAAACGTAAGATAAAAAGGCACTTTCCTAATATGGAAAGTGCTTTTTTTAATGATTTTACTGCAAGTTTACTGCAATTCAATTAAAAATCCCTTTGTCAAATAACAAAAAAATTTTATCTGTTAAAAAATAAAAGATTTGCGACAGGTATTTCTAAAGCGTCTGCAATATCAAGTAAAGTTTCTAAGGAAATGGATGTTGGCATGTTAGGTGCTTCAATATTGCTCATGTGTGTACGACTGATATTTATCTTTTCTGCTAATTGTAATTGTGTCAATCCTTTTAATTTTCGATAATATGCAATATTTAAACCAATCATTTTGTATTCTTGTCTTCTCTTTTCATTCATAAGATTCACCCCAAATAATAGTTTATAAATTAGTATGTGAATAATAAACAATCTATATCAATGCTGATGCAAAGTAGCATATTGCAAAAACAAAATATAAGTGATAAAATGTAAATACACATATTTGGAAAGGAGTTTGGCTGTATGGCAAAGAAAATTCAGTAAGTCTATTTGAAAGCATAAAAGATTTTGGTTTGATTAATGGAATTGAATTTTATGTAGAAGAAAAAAATATTGAAAGGGAATTTAGAAAAAGAATTAGAAAAAAGAGAAGAGGACTATGATAATTATTTATGGATAACATCTGATGAAGGATGAACACCTTCTTCTGTTATCTGTTATATAGAAACTTATTAACCAGGTAGTCTTGATTGACTACATCATTATTATACTAGGAGGAATTATTATGAAAAAGCAAACAAAAGTATGGATTATTGTAATAGGTGTATTATGTGTTCTAGTTTTATTAGACGGATTATTAAGCAGTGGTGGTACTGAATCGACAGAAGATGACAATGAGATGGTAGAAACCATGGATGATGATTCATCAAGCAATAAAACATCTAATGATGTAGAATTTATATCTGCATCTGATTTTAGAAATTTTATTGGAGATAAATCAAATATCGGTAAAACAGTAAAATTTCAAGCAGAAGTTAGTATGATATTTGATAATGAATATCTACTATATGTTTGGTGTAATAATAAGATGTACGAAATTAGGTCTAATGTAAAAACATCAGACCCATCATTATTTGATGGTGATAAAGTTATATTTACAGGAAGATATAATGGAAATACCGAAGGTGGAAATCAATTAAGTTTTACAACGGTATCTATTGAATTACAATAAAACAATATAAAATAAATGGGATACATAAAGAAAGACGTGGAGAAATCTACGTCTTTTTTGTTTTAAGAGAGGATGGGATAAAATGAATTATGATTTGAAGAAAATCTTGGTTGAAGTAGTTTGCGTGATTGTAAGAAATGTATTAAATATATGGAAAAGGGAAGTTTTAAAGAAAAAGAAAAAATAAATCCATTTATCCACCGTTTCCACTAGAAATCAAGATGTATATATACTTTGAGAAATTATTATGTTAGAATATGTGGAAATGGTGGAAAGGTGGAAAGTATGATGATTGAATTAACAAAAAAGATTATAGAAACTACATTTAAATTTGATGTAAAATTAAAACATGATAGGATAAATGTATTTGAAATTATAAATAAGTCAATGGGGGATATAGAACAACAATTAAAGAATGAATATGGAAATGATATTGAAGAATGGAGTGTTTCCAAAGCTATTTGGGAAAAAATTAATACAGATGAATTTTGGAAAATCATTGATAAAACAAATATGGAAGATTTTTTTAGAAGAATGACTATAAAAGAAAATTACGAAAAAGATATTGAGATAGCAATTTATATGATAATGAGTTATATATATAGCGAAAAATATGTTTTTGATGTTGAGATGCAAAAATTTTGTGATATGGTAACAGACAATGAGAGGGATGAAGGAAGGTGGAGGATAGATACATTAAATTTTTATCCTATTTCTATAGATATGTCAGGAATTGGTGAGAAAGCAACGAGTTGGTGTGCGGACTTTCAAAAAAAACTATTCAATATTGATAATTTTGATATTTTTGATGTAAATAAAGACAGTAAAACTATTACGAGATATGGATTTGTGAAAAGTAAAGAATTATACAATTCTCTAAAAGCATCCAATATAGAAAATAGATTTTTATTAGATTTTTCATTGGGTATTTCGCTTACGAATAATATATATAAATATACAAAAGAAATTAACAATAAAAAAGAATTAGATAAATTAGAAGAAATTATATCGGATATATCACGATTGCCTTGTATTTATTTAAGAAATGAAATAGCAGAAGTAATATTTTCGTTTATAAATCTAACAAATTATAATGATAATCTTGTAGGGGATATGAAGCAAATTTTAAAAAAAATAGTCGTTCCTATTACAGAATATTATTGGTTTTTATTAAGATACGAATGGATTAAATTTTTAAAGGATACTAAAAATATTGAGGATTTTTTATATGAAAAAGAAAAGATGCTTACAGAATGGTGGAATAATTATTATAATGATGATGTACCATATAAAGAGGTGCTAAAATTTAAAGGTAAAATTCCACTATATGAAAAAGGAGAAAAACTTTCTATAATTGAAAAATTTGAAGAAATAAATGCATATTACAATAGAGATAAAAAAGAGATGAATTACTTTGGAGTTGATGAAAATTTAAAAAATTTGTCCGAAATAAGAAAATCAAATAATGAAAGTTTTAAAGAAGTAATTGAAATTAAAGATTCAACTAAAAAGTTAGATACAATGAAAGTATATGCATTGGAACATAGAAGTGTAATGAAAGGATGTCTAAAATATTTTGTGCAAGATTTAAAGGGTTAGAAATTTTCTGTACCCTAATAACGTAAGGAATCTCTGATATAATAATATTAAACACGTGTTTGATAATTATTAAAAAGGGAGATATCTATGAAAAAAAATAAAAACAATAAAGAAATTATAAAACCGATTGAATTTGTAGAATGTCCAACTGAATTTGTAGAATGTCCAATTGAATTTGTGGAAAAACCAATTAGTTTTATTGCACATCAAAAGGATAGGGATGGTAACTTACATGAAATTGAAGTTAAGAATCATTTATTGGCAGGAACTGTACTACCTATGGGAATAAGTTTGGAGAAATTTGAAAGAGTTTTCAATGAAATTAATGAAATGGAGATGGATAAAAAAAGTATAGTAATAAAGAAACATTATCTATAGTTAATGCTAGGTTCAATAGTGAATTGATTACTCCCAACAATGAAACCTATAAGTCAGCAGATACCGCTATAAAGCAAATTAAGGAAAAGCGGAATCAGGGAGCTTTGTCAGGATATAACCATAAGATTCTTTTGGGTGGCATTAATTATGACGCAGAGGGGAAAAATAAGAAACACCATACATGCGTCATTGAGGAATGGAAGGAAAATTTGTAGAAAAACGGATGTTTCGGGCTATAAGATTTTTGCCTGGACAGATGAGTTAGTGAAGGATATGTCATAAACAGATATAACAGTTTATGGCATATTTTTTTCGTTTCTCCATTGATATAATCAGATAAAACTACGATGCAAAGGAGAATCAGAAATTATGAAATACAATTTCACTTTTTATTCAAAAGACTTATATCAAGAGTTATTACGATTGGTTTTGAATTCTTATGAATGGGAGGTTCCGTTGGTTGGAATTAGTCGAATGGAATTTTCGAATTCACTGAACAAGATATTTTGTGACAGTGCAACAGCCTGGGAGAAGACCGTAGGCTGTTATTTTGAACAGGAAAAAATGGTTGCCTGTGTATGGAATGAGGGGTGCTATGATGGAACTACCTTCTTTTTGTTTGATTCAAAAGAAAGGAGCAAAGAAGAGGAATTGCTGGTGGATATGATTAAATTTGCCAAGACTTATGGTGCAGGATATAAAAGTGATGGAAGAACAAGATTTGTGAATTTATTTATTCCGGATTGGAATGAAACCTTAATCAGGGTAGCCACAGAGCATGGACTGAAAAAAGGAGGCTGGACGGAAAAGCTGAATCTGTTTTCTTTTACGGAAAAGAAATATGAAGTAGTACTTCCGGAAGGATATTGTATCATAGATGGAGAAAGTTCCCCGGATAGCTACCTTGCCAATGTACATAGACATTCCTTTGGTTATGGTTCTTGGGAACGGGCAGCAGAGCATGGACAGGAAGCATTTCATGCAGTAAGGCAGATGAAATATTATAATCCAAAGTTTGATTTATGTGTATTGGACAGAGAAAAAAGACCTGTTGCAATGGCAAATATATGGTATGATAAGAGTATGCCATATTGCGAATTAGAGCCCCTTGGAGTATGCTGGTGGGAAAGAAGGAAGGGAATTGGAACTGCGATTCTTCATGAAGCAATGAACCGGGTATTAGAGCAATATCCTGACTGCAAGGGGATGTTAGGTGGAAATCAAGCTTTTTATCAAAGCATTGGTTATGAAACAACGGCCATGGCTACAGCTTACTATTGGGAAGCAGAAATATTTATTTCATGGGAGGAACAATCCCTTCATATGGATTATGGGAAGGAAGTCGAATAAAGATGACGAATATTGACAAAGAATTGGTGGAATGGGCGATTAATAAGATTCAGAAAGAGTATAAGGAGGATGTAGCATTATTAATTGGACAGGTAGGAGGGGGAAAAATTCCTACGGATGAACAGAATATGGTTTTTGATTTTTTTGTTCCGGCAACGGAGAGGGGATTCCAATTAGCACAGACTTTTATTATCGAAGATATGGGATATGACTTATATCCGATTTCCTGGGAGAGGCTGGAAGGCATTGCAGCCATAGAAGAACCAAGGATGATATTTGCTTTTGCAAAGGGTGAAGTCATTTATGCTAAAAGTCAGGAAGAAAAAGAACGTTTTGAAACCTTAAAGGCACAAATGTTAGTAAAGATACAGGATAAAAGTTTTCATATCCCTAAAAGTCTGGAATTTCTGGAAACTGCCCAGGAGATTTTTCAAACCATGCTATTTGATGATTCTTTGTGTAATGTTCGGAAGGCGGCAGGGGGTGTGTGCAGTTATCTGATGAATTCTATAGCCATGATGAATGGAACTTATTTAGAAAGTGGTTATATGAATTTTACCAAGGATTTGCATAACATGAAAGAATATCCGAAAAAATTTGAGGATATTTTTCAAGAAATGCTTTCTGCAAATGAGATAAAACAGATACTGGAAAAAGTGTATGCTTTGATTGAGATAACAAGAAGTTTTCTTATGGAAAGAATATGTCTGGAAGAAAAAAAAGTTGCAGAACCAAATTATGAGGATTTAGCAATGTGGTATCAGGAGGCAAGATATACGTTTCGTAGAATCAGTTATTTTACAGGGATTCATAGTGTAGAAGACAGTTATCTGTTAGGCTGTTACCTTCAAATTGAGTTTGACGCAATCAGAGAGGATTTTAATCTTGAGAACATGGACTTGATGTCTTCTTTTGACAGCAATGATTTAAGCATATTTGCAAAAAAAGCAGAAGAAATTGAGGAGTATCTGGTAAGAACCTTGGAGCAGCAACATGTTGCACAAAATAAGTATGCTTCTTTTGAGGAATTTTACAAAGAGAATTCATAAGAAAATGATGATAGTGAAGAAGCAGGGAGCCGAACGCAGTGAAAACGTGCCTGCGTTGTTTTGTTTCTTTTGAATCACTTTCAGAAAAAAATTATAGTATTGCAACTGCCTAATGGTGAAGAAGGGATGAAAGGAAAATGAAGTACAAAAATGCTTCACATGTTTTGCCGGATAAGCTTTTAAAGGAGATTCAAAAGTATGTAACAGGAGAAGTCATTTATATTCCAAAACCAGAGGAAAAGAAAAAGTGGGGAGAGGGGTCTGGCGCAAGACAGTTTTACAAAGAACGGAATGAAAAAATTCAAGAAGATTATCAAAAGGGTATGACAATGGATGAATTAATGGAAAAATATGCATTGTCTTTGGAGAGTATCCGGCGGATTATTTATAGAAAGAAACAATAAAAATTCATAGGTTAGCATAGAATAATAGAAACGAAAACCTTTGGTGAATGTATGGAAATCTATGTGGTAAAGCCAGGTGATACTGTATATGCCATAGCATCAGCATATCAGATTGAGGTGAATACATTGATATATGCCAATCAGTTGGTTTATCCTTATCAGCTGGCAATTGGTCAGGCGTTGCTGATTACAAATGGACCAAGAGAAAAGTCCATGGAAATAAGGAGTAATGGGTATGCGTACCCTTTTATAAACGGATGGGTCTTAGGCAATACTTTGCCTTTTTTAACGGAACTATCCGTTTTTTCTTATGGTTTTACTGCTGAGGGGGAACTGGTACCACCCATATTAGATGATGTCTGGATGGTAAATATGGCTTTGGAAAGTGAAACTTTGCCAATTCTTACCCTTACCCCTTTTGGGATGAATGGAAATTTTGATAATAATCTTATCAGTGCCATTATAAGAAATCCTGTCAGTAGGGACAGACTTTTAGAAAATCTTGTGGTTGTAATGAAAGAAAAGTCCTATGGAGGGCTTGACATCGATTTTGAATTTATTAAGGCAGAGGACAGGGATTTGTTTACAGAATTTGTCCGGGTATGTGCGGAAAGAATGCATATAGAGGGATATCAGGTATCGGTAGCGTTGGCACCGAAAATATCGGCAGAACAAAAAGGACTTTTATATGAAGGCAAAGATTACAGGGCATTGGGGGAAGTGGCAGATCATGTACTTATTATGACCTATGAATGGGGATATACCTATGGACCTCCCATGGCGGTGGCGCCTATAAATATGGTAAGAATGGTATTGGAATATGCTGTTACAGAAATACCGCCGGAAAAAATAAGTATGGGAATTCCGAATTATGGGTATGACTGGCCACTTCCTTTTGAACGGGGAGAAACCAAAGCAAGAACCATTGGAAATATAGAAGCAGTGCAGATTGCTGTGAATCAGGGCGCCCAGATAAAGTTTGATGAACTTGCCCAGTCTCCCTATTTTAATTATGAGAGCAACGGTATTTTACATGAAGTCTGGTTTGAGGATGTGAGAAGTCTCCAAAAAAAATTTGATTTAATAAAAGAGTTTGGACTGAGGGGACCCGGCTATTGGCAGATTATGCAGTTGTTTCGTGCCAACTGGCTTCTTTTGGAGGATAATTTTTATATTGTGTAAAGAAAAGAAGTAATATACGATGCTATGGATACACATAGATAAAAGAGCAGTATTTTGAAAAAGCAAGATTTTTAGTAAGTTTTATATCAAAATTTCGTTGAAAATATACATAGAATTTCATATAATGTTTTCTGTATCACGCAAAAAGAAAAAATGGAGGAAAAACAGAATGAGAATAAAAAAGTATTTTGCAGTTATGGCTGCAGCTATGGTGATGGCAACAAGCTTTTCCGGTTGTAGCGAAATAGACCTTGGCAGCAAAGAGGAAAAAGAAAATCTTAGTGCAGAGGAATTATTTGATTTAGGAAATGGATACTATGATGATGAAAAATATCAAAAAGCTATGGAATGTTACGAAGAGTCTCTGGAAATGGAATATGGAGAAGCTGCATATGCTATAGGTTGTATGTATGAAAATGGAGAAGGAGTAAACCAAGACTATGCCAAGGCGAAGGAATACTATGAGATAGGAATGGAATTGGGAAGTGGTGATGCTGCCAATAATCTAGGTTACATGTATGACCTGGGAAATGGAGTGGAGCAGGATTATGCTAAGGCGATTGAGTATTATGAACTAGGTTATGAACGGGAAAGTGCGGCAGCTGCTAATAATTTAGGATACCTATACGATATGGGATATGGCGTAGAGCAGGATTATGCCAAGGCAAAGGAATACTATACAAAAGGTATGAAATGGGGAAGTGGCACTGCTGCCAATAACTTAGGCTATATGTATGACCTGGGAAATGGAGTAGAACAGGATTATGAACAGGCAATCTATTATTATGAAAAAGGTGTTGATTTAGAAGAGGGAGTAGCAGCTTATAATTTAGGCTATTTGTATCGCAATGGTTATGGAGTAGAACAAGATTATGATACAGCCATTGAATATTATGAAATGGGAATTGAATTTGGAGATGGAGATTCTGCCAATAGTTTAGGTTATATGTATGAAACCGGAGAGGGAGTAAGACAGAATTATTCCAAGGCGATAGAGTATTATGAAGAGGGCTTGGAATTAGGTAGTGGAAATGCAGCCAATAATTTGGGATATTTATATGAATATGGCTGTGGAGTAGAACAAGATTTTGACAAAGCAATAGAGTATTATGAGATGGGGACGGAATTAGGAAATGCAAATGCGGCCACCTCTTTGGGGTATTTCTACGATATGGGAGAAGGAGTAGAACAAGATTATGCAAAAGCCATTGAATATTATGAAATTGGCATGGGATTAGGCAGTGGAATTGCAGCAGGTAATTTGGGTTACTTTTATGAAAATGGAGAAGGCGTGGAACAAGATTATGCAAAAGCCATTGAATATTATGAGATAGGTGTGGAATTAGGAGATGGAAGGTCTGCAGATAGTTTAGGTTATTTATATGAAAAAGGCTATGGAGTAGAAGCCAATCAGGATAAGGCAATGGAGTATTATGACATAGCAGAAGCTTTGGGATATTACGAAGAGTATTAGGAAAAGCAGAAAAGAATAAAAAGTGCAATAAAGCAGATATAAAATATTACATAAAAAGTCGTCTGAAATCAGGGAACGAAAACTTGGGATTCAGACGACTTTTTTATGCTGTTTACTATTTATCGGGAAAAATTTATTGTTTTACGATAAAAAATCATTGACTTACGAGAATATAAATGATATTGTAAGAATAGGTCATTTAGAAATGGTAAATTGATGAAAAGAAAGGAAAAGAGATTATGAATCAAAAAAATTTAGCAAAGTATTTACAGGTAATTACCGTAGGAGTTGCCATAGCAGGACTCATCATCTGTTTTGGGGTAGTTCCGATTCTTGGAAAAGAGCTAATTGGACAAAAAGGAGAGGGTTATATGGACTGGTATCTTCCATGGATGATTCTTTGTTGGGTGCTGGCTGTTCCATGCTATCTGGTATTGTATCATTTTTGGGGAGTTACCAAGGAAATTAAGAAAGACAATTCTTTTTCCAGTGAGAATGCGATTCATTTAAAGAAAATCAGCCATTTATTTATAGCTGATATTTTCCTGTTAGTAGTGGGAAATATTGTGTATCTGGCATTAGGATGGAACCAATTAGGCTGTTTTATTATGTGCATGATCATTGCTTGTGCAGGATTGGTACTATCCGTATTATCCGCAGCATTATCCCATTTGGTTTATAAAGCGGCGGCGTTGAAAGAGGAAAATGATTTAACCATTTAAAAACGAAACATATCTTAATCAGAGTAGAAAGTGGAATGGAGGAAAAGGTGAAAGAAAAATGATAATTATTAATATAGACGTAATGTTGGCAAAACGAAAAATGAGTGTGACAGAGTTATCAGAACGAGTTGGTATTACCATGGCCAATATATCGATTTTAAAGAATGGAAAAGCAAAGGCGATAAAAATCGATACCTTAAATAAGATTTGTACGGCATTACAGTGCCAGCCAGGGGATATTTTGGAATTTCGTGAGGACGAAGAAGGGGAGGAATAGAGTATGGAGGAAATCAAAACACATAATAATGTTAGAATATGTATCGTATCAGAAACTGTGACAAATATGCAGAGGGAGTATTGGAAATATGTAGGTATGGCTTTGATATTTGCCTTATTATTTATAGTTTGTCTTTATAAGAATGTGGCAGGAGTTACAGCTCCCTTTTTTGCAATAGGTATATTAACATTGTTTTATTACTTTGCAAGAATCAATGGCATCGAAATAAAAAAATCAGCCATACCAATGGGAATTGTAATTGTTATTTTTGGAACTTCCAGCTTTTTAACCACCAATGGGGGAATCATTTTTTTCAACTATATTGCAGGAATCTTTTTGATAGGACTATTGGTAATCAGCCATCTTTATGATATCGATTCATGGAAGGGACTGGATTATTTTTTGCAGTTTCTAAATTATGGCTTCGGAATTTTAGGAAACCTTATGGCATGTTTTTCAATGCATAAGGTATATAAGGAAGAATATGCAGTTCAAAGAGAGAAAAAGGGGGTTCATAATACAAAGATAGTTCCAGTAATTTTAGGTGTGACTTGTGCCATTCCGGCGGTAATATTTGTTGGATGTCTTTTAATGTCTTCCGATGCTGTGTTTGGAGATATGGGTAAGGAACTTTTAGCATCTTTGTTTGGATACAACTGGTTTGGAAATATCTTTGGCATTGGTTTCTGGTTTGTTTCAGCATTTCTTTGTTTTTATGGTATGCTATATTATTTTGCTAAAAAACAGAATTCAGAATATGCTGCTGTTGAGATAAATCAGCATGAACCATTGATTGCTATTGGTTTTTTAGCCCCTTTTCTAATTATCTATGCCATTTTTTCCTGGATACAAATCGGAGCTTTGTTTCTTGGAAATATGAGTCTTCCAGAGAATTATACTTACGCAGAGTATGCAAGAGAAGGATTTTGGCAGTTGTTGTTTGTGTGTATGATTAATTTTGGAATTGTTATGATATGTTATAGTTTTTTTAGAGAGAGTAAAGTCTTAAAAGTGTTGCAGACCTTAATGGTGGTATGTACTTATATCATGATTCTTTCAGCAGCCTTTCGTATGGGAATGTATGTAGAGGCTTATGGTTTAACCAGAAAACGTGTCTTAGTGTTCTGGGCATTGGCAGTATTAGCAATTTTATTTATTGGTGTTATCATAGCAATATGGAGGTGCCATTTTACCTTATTCCGTTTTGGTACGATTGTAGTAATAGGGATGTATTTATGCTTGTCACTTTCTCGTATGGATTACTGGATTGCACATTACAATTTATTTGTACATCCGGATTCTGTGGAAATAGAGTTGGAAAGAGGTATGAAGACGGTGTTGGAATATCTGGAAGAAGATGTATCTTTGGATGCTGCCCCTGCAATTTTCACATATTATGCAGAGAATGAAGAGTGGGAAGATGACAGACAAATGAAATATGAGAAAGAAGATTATGAAGAAAGAATAAAGGAAGAATGTACTGACATGGGGTGGAGGAATTTCAATTTCTCAAAGTGGATGGCTAAAAGGGAATGAATGGAGTAGTTCTAAGCGTGTGGAATTAAAATCCACACGTTTTTAGTTATGAGGAAATGCTGTGAAAAAACAATAAAAATCATTGAGGAAATAGTGTGGGTAGAGTATAATTTTATCTATACATGTATTGGCATTTCTCTAAAATATGTTCAGAGGATATTTTATAAGCATAATGTCTAAAACAGACGAAATGTAGAATTGGGAGGTAGTTATGTCACAAACAGCAGAAATGATTACGGAAGAACTGATTCGTTCTTTGGCTCCAAATCCGGCAGCCATCAACAATGCAAAGAAGATTTCCAATACAGGGGGATTTGTTTCTTTGTTTCAGACGGAAAATAAGGATTTGATTTTTGGAGAATGTAAGGGAAGTGGAAAATCCGGTTACCAGACTTCCGCGGATTTTTCAGGAGAGGCACCGGTGTTCCGTTGTTCCTGCCCAAGCAGGCAGTTTCCTTGCAAACATAGCCTTGCCATTATGTTTGAATGGATAAGTGGAAAAAAATTTGAGACAGCAGACATACCGGAAGATGTGGCGAAAAAAAGAGAAAAGATAACAAAACGTCAGGAAAAAGCGAAGGAAGAGGCAGCAAGTGGTCCGAAAAAGCCTTCCAAAACCAGCCTTTCTGCTGCAAAGAAAAAATTAGAAAAACAATTGGAAGGATTAGAATTGGCAGAAACCTTTGTAACTGATATTTTAAACCGAGGGGTGTCTTCCATTAATGGAAGTTCCTCTGCTTCCTATAAGAACTTAGCGAAACAGTTAGGAGACTATTATTTACCGGAATTGCAGGCAATTATGACAGAAATCATTACAGTAGCAGAAGAATTGTCAGAACATCCGGATGACAAAGAATTAAACCGTTTGATTGCCTTGTGTGTAAAACTTTCTGCATCTGTGAAGAAATCCAAGGAATACATAAACAAAAAGCTGGAAAATGGGGATGTGCAGCTGGAAGACACCATTCTTTATGAAGAAATGGGAGGAATCTGGAAACTGGCACAATTAAAAGAAATTGGATTATTCAAAGAAAATGCCAGAATGGTACAGTTATCTTTTCAGGTGATTGATGATACCATGCATAAAGCCAATATAGAAACGGGGTATTGGATTGATTTAGACAGCGGGGAGATTTCCAAGACAGAAAATATCCGACCATATAAATCTGCAAAGTATATCAAATCAGAGGATTCTGCTTTTGGAGTGTATCAGATTCCTACGTTATACCGCTATCCGGGAGGAATGAACCGTCGTATCCGCTGGGAGACAATGGAGCAGCGAGGACTGGAAGCAAAGGATTATAGCGATATTTTAAGTAAAGCGGAAGCCTCTATTGGTGAGGCAGTAAAAAAAGCAAAAAACGAATTAAAAAACACTCTTTCAGAAAAAGTCTGTGCTATGCTTTTACCCTTTGACAGCATAGAATTCGCAGTTTCTGACGGGCATGGAGTATTAAAGTATCAGGGAGAAACCATTGGATTAAAAAGAAATGAGAACTATCCTGAAACTTGTAGTATTCTGCCATTGGAACCAAAGGAAGTTTTGGAGCATGGGGCATTGCTTGGTGAATTGTTCTATGATTCCCGAGAACGAAAGATATACGTGTGTCCGATTTCCATTGTAAAAGAAGATGCGATTGTAGTGTTATGCTAAGTCAGGGAGGGAAAAGAATGGATATCAATGTATTTTATGAATTAAGAGAGAGATTGTATGCTACGGCGGCAGCAGGCTGTGGATTAATTGCAGAGGATTTCAGATTAAAGAGGGCAGTAGAAGCATTTAAACCAATGTCAGAAGTAAACAAGGTATTTGGACGTTTTTATCAGATGTGTGAAGCTTTGTTTACCACTGAAAATACTGCAGCCCAACTGGCAGATTGCATCGCATTGGCAGATGCCCTTGCAGTTACTCAGGGAAGTTTTCAGGATGTTTCAGAATGCGAAGTAAGAGAGTATGAACTATGTTTAAAACCCCAAACCATATCCAGACAATGCTTAGAAGAAGTAAAGAATTCTCTTGTATCAGGAGATTATAATAAAAGTGCTTTTTTACAAGAAGATATGGAAAAAGCCTTAGACCCAAGATTATTTCCGTTTTTTATCCAAAATCTTTATAAGGGTACTGTGGTTTTAGAAAGTATGGCAGCGGTGTTGCTTCCACAATTGGGAGATTCTGTAATTCCATTGTTAAAGGAACAGGTGGATTTGATTACGGTAGGACCGAAAAATCGAACCGCTTATTATGTCCGACTGGTTTCAAAATTTTATGGTGAAAAGGCAAATGACTGGTATTTAAGTCTTATAGAAGGAGAAAAAAATCCTCCAAGTATTCGGGCCGCGGCAATCCGGGCTTTAGCTTGTTCCCAAGAAAATGCCTCAAAAGTGTTAGAATTATATCATACTCAAAAAGGTGTAGCGAAAAATGCAGCAGCCCTGACCCTTGCAGAATTAGATCCACCAGAGGCAGAAGAAATCTGGATAAAATGTACGAAGAAATATAAGAGCAGCTATGATGAATTCATCATGCATTCTAAAAATGACATTTGTGCAGAATTTGCCAAAAATGAATTTCAGAATGCCTTAAAGGGATGCCGGGAAATCTGCGAGGGCAAGGTAAATCTTACTCACAAAGACAGAATAGACCATAATGACAATCTGGAGCGGGCAATAAAATTGATTCGTAGAAAGCCACAGCTTGAAAACTGTTTCTTTGAATTTGCCCAAAATTATAAATATGTAAAAAAAGTAGCCAATGGACCTTATAATAACTGGCAGGAAGAAATGAACAAGGTCCTTTTGGAAAATCTCTTGGTAGATGACCAAAGGTATGCAGAAATGATAAAAAAGGTATATGAAGCTTATCCGGAGTTTTATTTTCCTGCAAGATTTTTCTTGGAATTAAAAGAAAAAGGGGAAGATGCTTTCAAGGAATTTCACAAAGAAATGTATCATAATCGAAAGAGGATGTTAAGTTTATTGGATTGTACCAGATATGATAATATTCGGGATGGATATTATTTATCATGGGACTTTTTAGGGTGTCTGTATGGGGAAAACCAAATGGAACGCAATGAGATAAAAATTTTTGAACAATTACCGGAAATTGTACTTACTTTCGTAACAGATACCGGCTATTTTGTACCCGGACAGGGGGAAAACGAAATAAAGATGGAAAAAGCTGAAAGAAAAGTTCATGTGGAATGGGCGGTTCAGGTATTACGTTCCTGGTGTCAAGATTTAAAACCGGGTACGGAAGAATACAAAAAATGTGTGGATGCGGCAATAAAATTTGCGTTTCAGGTGAATCAGCACTGTTCTATCGGAAAGGAAATTCAGGATATTATAATTCCATTTTATACGGAAGGGACGTCAAAAGAGTACAGAGGTTTAATTCGAAATCATATCGCTCAAAGCGAGATAAGAAAAGAAGGATTCCTATGGAAGATAAATATGCTGGATAAACTTCCGATGTCATATGAGGATAAGAAAGAAGAACTGATAGAGATAGACGGAATGATTGATGGACTAAAAGATGTGGACTCCACTGCGAAAAAGAGGATACGTTCACAAGTGCAGGAATTGTTGAAAACAACATATGCGTAAAACATTTATAGTGGATAAGTGATATTTTTTAAACAGATATCCACAAGCTGAGTAATTACCTAATAAATATATTGTAGTAGAAAGGATGATAACACTATGGCTAACGAGATACTTCGCCTTTCGGCAGAGGAATTATATAAAGAAGAACTGGAAACTTTAATTGCAAATGAAACAGACCCGATTCCCACAGGATGGAAAATGTCACCTCGTTCTGTTTTGACATACATCATCGGGGGAAAAAGTGGGAAAAAAATCATTACTCCAAAATACATGGGAGACAAGAGACTGGTAGAAATTTGTATTGCAACATTGGTTACAGACAGAGCTTTGTTATTAATTGGAGAACCGGGAACTGCCAAGTCCTGGCTTTCAGAACATTTGACTGCTGCCATTAATGGAAATTCTACCCGTGTGATTCAGGGAACTGCAGGAACCACAGAAGAACAGATTCGTTATTCCTGGAATTATGCCATGCTTCTTGCCAAGGGACCTTCCAAAGAATCTTTGGTAAAAAGTCCGGTTTATACTGCCATGGAAGATGGAGCTATTGCAAGAATTGAAGAAATTTCAAGATGTGCCAGTGAGGTACAGGATGCCTTAATTTCTATCTTATCAGAAAAAAGAATTTCCATTCCGGAACTTTCAGAAGAAGTGGCAGCGAAGAAGGGATTTTCCATCATTGCAACAGCCAATACAAGAGATAAGGGCGTAAATGAAATGTCTTCTGCATTGAAGCGTCGTTTTAATATCGTAGTACTTCCAACACCATCTGATATCCAGACTGAAATTGACATTGTAAAGAGCCGTGTAGCACAAATGGCAGACAGCTTTGAATTAAAGGCAGAATTACCGGATGAAAGTATGGTGGAAAAAGTAGTAACCATTTTTAGAGAATTAAGAGATGGTAAGACTTTGGATGGCAAGATAAAAGTAAAGGCACCATCCGGTGTACTATCTGCCGCAGAAGCCATTTCTTTATTGACCAACAGTATGGCATTGGCTGGAAGTTTTGGAAATGGAAAGATTACGGACGAAGACCTTGCATCTGCTTTGCAGGGAGCCATCGTAAAAGATGAAGGAAAAGATAAAGCAACCTGGACAGAATATCTGGAAAATGTAATGAAAAAACGTGGAAAAGGATATGCATCCCTTTACAGTGCATGTAAGGAGTTGAATTAATATTGGCGAATTTTTTTGGAATCAGACATTTATCCCCTGCCTGTGCTTATTATGTGCAGGAATTTCTGGAGCGGACTTCTCCTGAACTGGTTCTCATTGAAGGTCCTTCGGATTTAAGCCATTTCATCGAACCTCTTTGCAGTAGCGAGGTGGTGCCTCCAGTGGCAATTCTGGCTTATACAGAGGAACCTCCCATTAAATCCGTACTTTGGCCTTTTGCAGGGTTCTCACCGGAATATCAGGCGATGCTTTGGGCCAACAGGAATAAAGTACCGGTACGATTTTGTGATTTACCGGGAAAGGTGACTCTTGCCTTGGAAGCGGAAAGAGCAAAAGCACAGGAAAAGGAGAATGGGGAGAAAGAAGAGAACGACGATGTAGTAGAGAAAGAGGCAGAGGATTTTAACGTTTATACAGAACTGGAAAAACATATCGGCATGGATATTGACAGCTTTTGGGAATATACCTTTGAGCATAATGAGAGTTACGAGGATTTTATGGCGGCTACCCTTGAATATGGGGGAAACCTAAGAGAATTTTCAAATTATAGTGCCTACAATGAATTGCGAGAAGCCTATATGCGAAAAGTAATTTCAGAAGCTGAGAGGGAAGGAATTGTTCCGGAAAAAATATCTGTGATTACCGGAGCCTTTCACACTAAGGGATTGATGGGAAAAAGCGATTCAAAAGAGGATGAGAAGTTACTGAAAAATTTACCGGAATTGTCTTCTAAAGCGACGTTAATGCCATATTCTTATTATCGTTTATCCTCCCATTCGGGATATGGTGCCGGAAATAAGGCTCCAGCGTATTGTGAGATTTTATGGAAGAATAAACTAAAAGGAAGGGAAGAGGATTCTGCCGCAGAGTACCTGACTTCTTTAGCTAAATTTCAAAGGGAAAAAGGTTATGGAACTTCTTCGGCGGAAGTCATTGAAGCACTACGGTTATCGAAGGTATTAGCAAGTCTTCGGAATGGAATAAGACCTTCCTTGGCAGATTTGCGGGATGCAGCAGTTACCTGTATGGGACATGGAAGCTTTGGAGAAATCTCCCTTGGATGTGCTGCTACAGAAATCGGAGTAAAAATAGGACATTTACCGGAAGGTACAGTATGTACTTCGGTTCAGGAGGATTTTAAACGACAGTTAAAGGAACTAAAACTGGACAAATATTATTCTCCTGTCATGGAAGAAGTGGAACTGGATTTAAGGGAAAATTTAAGAGTACAATCGGACAAAGCGGCATTTTTGGATTTAAATCGTTCCTTCTTTTTGCATAGACTTTATGTACTGGGGATTCATTTTTGCAAGCGACTTGAAAGAAAGCAGGATAATGCGACCTGGGCAGAATTATGGGCTTTGCAATGGAATCCGGAAGTAGAAATTGAGATTGTAGAGGCGTCATTAAAGGGAGATACGGTATTGCAGGCAGCACAAATGGAATTAACCATGCAGTTAAGTAATGCGCAAACCTTGAGTCAGACCGCAGATATTTTAGCTTCCGCATTTTTATGTGGAATATCCAATGTAGTTCAAACCGCAGTTACAGCAGTACAGAATATGGCGACAGAATGCAGCGGAGTAGTAGATATTGGAGACACCATAGGAACCCTTTCTTTTATTATGCGTTTTGGAAGTCTTAGAAGACTGGATACAGAGCCTTTAGTACCTTTAATGGAAACTTTATTTTTAAGGTTTTGTCTGGAACTTGGAAATGAAGCGGTTTGTGATAAAGCCGCCTCAGATGAAATCATTCGTGCCATGGAAAAGGTAAATGCAGCATGTTTGTCTCATGAATTTTTAAAGGAAGAACAGTGGATTTTGGTTCTTAATCAATTGGCAGACCGGGATGATGTGAATATGAGAATTTCCGGCTATGCAGCAGCAGTTTTGACGGAAAGAGGAAGATTTACCAACGAAATATTAACAGAACTTATCAGCAGAAGATTGTCAAAGGGAACTGCTGCGGCAGATGGTGCAGGGTGGTTCGAAGGATTGTCCATGAAAAACAGACGTTCCCTTATCAGCAGGCTTAGTTTATGGGAAAGACTATTTGAATATGTTTCTGAGCTGGATGAAGAGGAATTTAAGCCTGCTTTGGTTTGTCTTCGAAGGACGTTTTCGGTATTCACACCTTCAGAAAAGGCAGATATTGCAGAAAATATTGGCGAAATTCTTGGAATTTCTAAAGAAAGTGCTTCAGAATATATCGTGGCACCTGTTACGAAGGTAGAACAGGAAACCTTGGACGAATTAGACGATTTCGATTTTGGTGATATTTAACGAAAAAGGTTAAATTGGTGAGAATATGGAAAAGAAAACGATGGAAAATTTAAAACGCTGGAGGTTGATTCTGGGTGAGGATGCCAATGAAAGACTGGAAGATTTGAGTCGGGAGCCGCTTTCACTTACAGAGGAAGAATTACTGATGGATTCTGCTTTGGCGGCGATTTATGGAAATGATAAAGCTGAGGGTGGTGATTCCGCCAATGGAAGAACGGGAGGAAGAGGGATGTCCAATCCACAGATTACCCGTTGGCTTGGAGACCTGCGTTCTCTTTTTGAACCTATGGAGATTACTATCATTCAGAATGATGCCATAGAGCGAAAAGGAATGAAGCAGTTGTTTTTCGAGCCGGAAATGTTAGACCAGTTAGAGCCTGATATTAATACAGGTTCCCTGATTTTAATGTTAAAAGATCAGGTTCCACAGCGTGCCAAGGATAATGTAAGAGAATATATCCGAAAGATAGTGGAAGAAATCAATAAACATATTGCAGATGATGTAAAGAGAGCAGTGACAGCTGCCATGAACCGGAGGGAGCATTCGCCCATTCCTTCCGCAGCAGCCTTAGATTATAAAATGACCATCCGCAGGAATTTAAAAAACTATAACATTGAACGGAATGTGCTACTTCCGGAAAAATTTTATTTTTATGAGAGGTTGTCCCGGTCTTCGAACCGGACTGTAATTCTGGACATTGATCAAAGTGGTTCCATGGGAGAATCTGTGATTTATTCTTCTGTGATGGGATGTATTCTTGCCAGTATGAATGCCTTAAAAACTCATATTGTGGCATTTGATACAGAAATTCATGATATGACGGATGTATCTTCCGACCCGGTGGATTTATTATACGGAATTCAGTTAGGAGGAGGTACCGATATAGAAAAATCTGTGAAGTATTGTACAGACCTTATTGTGGAGCCAAATAAAACTACAATGTTTTTAATTACAGATTTGTATGAGGGTGGAAACCGGAATGGATTACTAAGACGACTGGCTGAATTAAAAGAGTCGGGAGTTAATATCATTGTTCTACTGGCCATTTCGGATCAGGGAAAACCATTTTACGATGCCCAGATGGCAGAGAGAATAGCCGGTTTTGATATTCCCTGCTTTGCCTGTCCGCCGGAAAAATTACCGGAATTATTAGAACTTGCTTTAAACCGGAAAAGTATGGATGGGTTTAATAAGAAATAATTAAGAATAGAAGAATAAAAGAATAATAGAATAAAAGAATAAAATAATAAAAGAATAAAAGAGAAAAATAACATAGCTACTTGACAATACAAAGTAGCTATGTTATTTTATTGTTACACTACTTGGTAAAACAAAGTAGTTGTTCAGATAAATTTTTATCTGAACAGATGTTGGATGAGTTTAAAAATTCTTTAGGCTCCGAAGGATTGGCAGGTTCGTTTGAAACATCATGAAAGGTTTAAGTATATGTGGGGAAATGGAGGTTTATATGGATGATACACAGTTAATGAAGGGGATATTGGAAGGGTGTGTGCTTTCGATTATACAAAAAGAGGAGACGTATGGTTACGAAATATTGTCTTCGTTAGAAAACAGTGGATTTGAGAATCTTGGGGAAGGAACTTTATATCCGGTTCTTACCCGTCTTAATAAGAATGGATATATTTCCTGTAGAAAAGCAAAGTCTCCACTGGGACCTATCCGGAAATATTATTCTATTACAGAGGAAGGAAAAAATTATTTAGAGAACTTTAAACAAGTTTATCAAAAAGTAATTCATAATGCGAATCAGATTTTGTTAGAAAGAAATGAGGGAGATTTATGTTAGATACAATTTCAATGGCGAATAAGCTAAAAGGTGATTACCGTATGGTTTTTGAAAAAGCGGATATGTACGATACTATAGCAGGAGGTGAAATAGAAGAACGAGATGAGAAAATGATGAATCTGTATGATTTATTAATGCAGGCACAGCATGAGGAAAAACCAATTGAGAAAATCGTTGGAAATGATATAGAAGAATTTTGTCAGGATTATTTTAAACAGGAAGAAGAAAAGGAAAAATGGTATATTAGTATTCCTAAAGCAATATATGGCATTATGAAGGTAGTAATTATTTGTACGATGATATGGCTGTTTCCTTTTGATGACATGGACTTGGTACTTGAAAGGAAAGAAAATATTTCTCCTTATCTTGCGGGTATTTTATTAGGCTTTGGGCTTGCATTTATAAGTAAATATGTATTAAAGAAGTTTATATTTAAAAGTAAAAAAATAAAGCCATTACTTTTTGATTTTATCATAATTTTGGGTTTTGTAGTTGGAGTTATTTTAAGTGTTCAAGTATCTGATTTATTTCGGGTGGAAGTTTCCAACAAGATTTTGATTTTAATATCTGGCGGGTATGTTGCTATTTACCTTATGGTTCGCTCTATCTGGAGATATGTGAAATTTGGAACCATACGAAAAGAATCGAAAGAGGCCGCGAAACATAGAAAAGATGAAAAAAGACAGATGAAATTATTTAACGAAGAAGTAAGCGATGATTCCACATATAAAATTATGGTCAATGGTATGGCAAAACGATATGCAAGATTACAAAGAAAAAAGGGAATGATGTTTCCGGAATTTGCAGCGAAAATTAGAAAAGAAGAAAAACAGACAAAGAAGTTAAATATTATTTTTCTTTTTTTCTATGTTGCAATTATCGTAGTTCCAGCTGTTTTGGAAATGATAAATAATAATATTTTTGAAGGTTTTATTTTGGGGCTAATCCTAGCAGCAGTTGATATTCCGATTTATCGTTTCTTTAAAAAGAACGGGGATAAGAATTGTGACATCGGTGTTCAAATTATAGAAGATTGTGAGAAAAAGGGTGTTGACCTTATAGAATATGCAAAGGAATGGAAAGAAGATTGATTTTATTTATTGACTTCACATATGTGTTATGTTAAAATGCAGTTAGAAAAGGGAAAGTACCCAATCCGAAGTGGATACTCCCAAGGTTGCTTTAGCTCTTACGAGCCTTGCCAATCCTGTGGTCGGACAGGATTGGCATTTTTATTTTCCCTTATTTCTCTTATCGAGAAAGGAGATTAGCATAATTAATAAACTTCCGAAGGATATTAGTAAACCTAATATGCCAATGAAAATCATAATGATTTCATAATCAGTCATAATTACGCACCTCCCTTCTATGTATTCTGGCGAACCAGTTTCAGCTTGGGAGGTAACCGTCCTGTCATGGGTACTTTCCGTATGGAAATACTAACACATATCTTGATATATTTCAATAGTTAAAATGTCTTTTTTGAAATTTAATATTTGTTTTTGATTTATTATTTTGCATGAATTTTTTGTTGTTTTATGGAAGAATTCGTGATAAACTGAACTTAGTTATTTTGCAGAATATGTATAGCAAAATGTGTGTACATTCCAATCTGTTTAAAGCAGTTATGTACGAAGGATAATAACTAAAAATATAAAAAAAGGGAGAGGAAAACGAATGTTTCAACTAAACAATTTTTTAAATAACCCGAATATGAAGGTGACGGAACAGAAAGGACCATTCCGTGTATTTGAGCATGAAAAGGATTTAAGTGTAACCCCAGCCAGTGCGGTGAATGCATATTTTGCTTCCGAGATGAATGTCAGAAAACGTCAGGTTTTAGTGGAATTACAAAAAGGTGGTTGTGTGACACAGGCAGGTGCCATGCAATGGATGCTTGGTAATGTGGAGATGGACACAGGAGTGAAGGGTGTAGGTAATTTTCTTGGAAAGATGGTAAGTTCCGCAGTAACGAAAGAAACAGCGGTAAAACCGATTTATCGTGGTAACGGAATTATGATGTTGGAACCTACCTATAAGCATATTATTTTACTGGACGTATCTGAATGGGGGTCAGTAGTTTTGGATGATGGACTATTCTTAGCTTGCGAAGAAACCCTTCAACAGAAGGTAGTAGCCAGAACCAGCTTTTCATCCGGTGTATTAGGCGGAGAAGGATTATTTAATCTATCCTTAATCGGAAATGGAATTGCAGTGTTAGAAAGTCCTGTACCAAAAGAAGAATTAGTGGTATTTAATCTGGAAAATGATGTAGTGAAAATCGATGGAAATATGGCGATTGCCTGGTCTGGTTCGTTACAGTTTACTGTAGAAAAATCAGGTAAGAGTCTGATTGGCTCTGCAGCATCCGGCGAAGGCTTTGTGAATGTATATCGTGGAACCGGAAAAATTTTAATGGCACCAACAGCATAGGGGGAAGAAGAATATGGTAAATAGTACTATTTTAAATAATGCTAATTTAAAAGAAATTGCCTCTATGGGTAATTTTCATGTATTAGAACATGAAAAGGATTTAAGTGTTTCAGCTTATACGGCAGTAAATGAATTTTTTGCTTCTAAGATGAATGTAAGAAAAAGACAGTTATTGTTGGACTTGGATGAGAAAAGCAGCTACATTGTTCAAAAAGGAGCCATGCAGTGGATGAGTGGAAATGTTACCACAGATTCTAATGTAAAGGGAGTTGGAGATTTCCTTGGAAAAATGGTAAGTTCTGCAGTAACGAACGAAAGTGCAGTGAAGCCTATTTATAGAGGAAAAGGTCAAATGATGTTAGAACCTACCTATCGTCATATCATTTTAGTGGATGTGTCAAAGTGGGGTACCATTGTTTTGGATGATGGTTTATTTTTAGCTTGTGATGGAACTTTATTACAAAAAACAGTAGCTAGAAGAAATATTTCTTCTGCAGTATTAGGTGGAGAAGGATTGTTTAATCTATCCTTATCCGGTAACGGAATTGCTGCATTGGAAAGTAAGGTTCCTTATGAAGAATTAATCGAGGTTATATTAGACAATGATGTAATGAAAATCGACGGGAACATGGCAGTTGCCTGGTCTGGTTCGTTACAGTTTACCGTAGAAAAGTCAGGAAAGAGTCTGGTTGGTTCTGCTGTATCCGGAGAAGGTTTTGTAAATGTTTACCGTGGAACCGGAAAAATTTTGCTAGCACCAACCGCTTCCGATTATGCGAATCCGGTAGCATCCAGCAGTAATACAAGTCAAAGTCAGAGCAAGACCAGTTCTAACGGAACGCTCGAAAAGGCAGGAAAGGTATTGGGTACCGTTACGGATGTATTAGATTTATTTAGTTAATGATATGAGTAAAAATAGAGGTTCAAAGAAATGTTTTAAGAATCGGACTTTGTATTGATATCGCAGTTTTACATAAGAAATATTTATCATAACCATGTCGTAGAAAAAGTATCTGTGGCATGGTTATTTTTATATAATGCGATGATTTTATCTTGACAAAACTAATTGTATTAGTTAAAATATAAATTGTGTTAGTATTGCAGTGGTGAGTTAGTAGCAGGAATAGGAATTGGAAAAATACAATGATTAGCAGGGCAGCAGCAGGAGAATTAATGTGTATGGAGGAAGAAAATTTTATGGAAAATAGAATATTAGCAGAAACAGAAAGATTAATTTTAAGAAGATATACAGAAAGTGATTTGACGGATTTATTTGAATATTTATCGAATCCAAAGGTTGTAGAGTTTGAGCCATATAAACCTATGAGTTTAGAGGAAGTAAAAGATAATTTGAAATGGAGAATTTCAACGGATGAAATGATAGCAGTTGAATTGAAGTCAAATCATAAAATGATTGGTAATGTATATCTGGGTAAGAGAGAATTTGATTCCCTGGAGATAGGTTTTGTATTCAATGAAACTTATTGGAAACAAGGCTATGGGAAAGAAAGTTGCGAAAAACTAATAGAGGAAGCCTTTGGCAGAGGCATACATAGGATTTATGCAGAATGCGATCCTGATAATCAGAATTCATGGGGCTTGTTAGAAAAGCTGGGATTTGTCAGAGAAGCGTATCTGAAAGAAAACGTGTATTTTTGGAAGGATAATGAGAATCGGCCAATATGGAAAGACACATTTATTTATTCCAAGCTGAATGATAAGAAATAAAATAATCATATGGAAGAACTGGTTAAAACTTAATTCATTCCATATAAGGCAATGTTGGGGGCAAAAAGTATTTTGCCCCCAATGTATTACTTAAGTCACATTGAAATGTCTTTTGATTTTCGGTATAATCAGAATGGGTGATGATTATGATTGCAATGGAAAGATTTATACAGCGGTCTTTTATTTTGATGATATTAACGGTGTGGGGATGTCTGCATTCAGAAATGCCATTTTATCTGTTGTTTGTTTCTGGGATTTTATTATGTATGATATGTGAGAGAAGTCTTTTAGAAGAGGAACATGGTATTTATTTGGGAGTTCAGTTCATCTTATCATTGGTGTTTGTAGCATTCACAGGAGAATATCTTTCCTATTTATTGTTTTATCTTTTGGGTGGAGAATTACCATTAAAGCGAAAAAGGAATCGAGAAGAGAAGGAGATAAGAGAAGATGTTGGGATAGGAGAAGAGATTTTTCTTATTGGAAAGTCATATTCTTTTTTGTTTCCATCCATATTATATTTTTTCGTTCAAATTTTGATAAGAAACCAAGGATTACCGGAAGTGATGCTTCGTGCTTTCATATTAGCAGGGATATGTCTTATTCTTTTTGTTTTTCAACAGCTGATAGAAAAGTATATCATTGCAAGAAGTCAGATTTCTAAGGCACTTAGTATTATGGCAGTCAATGAAATGTATGCAAAGAAGTTAAATCAGGAACTTGTGATAAAAAATTATCTGACGGATAAAACTGCCCGGTTGGAGGAGCGGGAAAATATCAGCAGAAACATTCATAATAGTGTGGGGCATTCCATAACGGCCGCAGTTATGACTTTAGATGCTGCAGATATGCTATTTGATGCGGCACCGGATAAAGCAAGAGAAAAGATGAATACGGCAAACCACAGGATTCGAAACAGTTTGGAGTCCATCCGTCAGGCGGTTAGGGTACTGGATCATGAGAATAAATTTGTTATGATGAGTGATTTTTTGGGTGAACTTACGGCAGTTACAGATAGTTTTGTGATGGATACCATGATAAAAATATATACGGATTTCGGAAATGTAAGTATGGATGTGGTGATTCCACATGAACATACGGAATTTCTTACGGGAGCAGTACAAGAACTTTTATCCAATGGTGTCCGGCATGGAAAAGCAGATGTTTTTACTGTGACACTGACAGCAGACAGCAGGCATATTAAAATCAAAGTAACAGACAATGGAAAAAGTGATTTCTCTGACAAAAATCAAAGAGAACGGATTGAGAATGGATTTGGTTTAAAAAAAATGATTTCCTATGTAAAAAGATGTGGAGGAAGAACTTATTTTTCGAATGATAATGGATTTAAAGCGGAAATTCTATTGGAATTTCAGAAGGGAGAAGAGAATGAAGCAATTAAAGATACTTTTAGTGGATGATGAGCCATTATTGCTGGAAAGTCTGGAAATCATTCTGACCTTAAATCAAATGGAGATTGTAGGAAAGGCACAGGATGGACAGGAAGCTTTGGCAGTCCTTTCTGAGAAAGAATGTGATATGGCACTGGTGGACTTAAATATGAAAGGAATGGGCGGAATTGAGTTGATTTCCCGGATGAAACAGGAATATCCGAAAGTAAAAATATTAGTACTAACTACTTTTTATGATGATAAAAATATTACTCAGGCCATCGGCGGAGGAGCAGATGGATATTTACTAAAAGATAGTGGAAAAGATGCGATTCTTGGAGCCATTGAGCAGATTATGGGAGGAAGAGATGTCATTGACCGGAAGGTAATGAAACGGTTGCAGGTCCTAATGAGTGGAAGAAATAAGGATACTTCTTTATTTGATGGAATGACCAGCAGGGAACAGGAAATATGTACTTTATTAGCGAAGGGGCTTACAAATAAGCAGATTGCAGAAACACTTTTTATTTCAGAAGGTACTGTAAAAAATTATATTTCTGCTATTTATGAAAAAACAGGAATTCATGACAGGGCAAAACTTATTGTCGCAATTCATGGGTAACGATATGACCACAGTCATAGTGAGGTTATGACTGTGGTTACTTTTTTGTCAGAGGTTATTATGTTAAGATAGGAACATCAAAGAAGATAGACAATTGCAAAACGATTGAATCACTTTCACACAAAAAATTATAGTTTCGCAAATGCCTAATCTAATCCAAGAAATAAAAAGGAGGATGGTTATGGGACAGAAATTGTCTGCTATGAAGTATATAAAAAATAACAAGCGGCGAGTTGCTGTATTGGTAATAAGTCTGGCACTTTGTTTTATGCTTACTTATCTTGTAAACTTTTTATTATCTTCAACGGAGGAAACCTTTCGGATTGTGCTTGTGGATAATGCACAAAAAATCCAGTATTTGAGATTGGCAGGAAGTTCCTTAGGGATGGATGTGGAACACATGGACCAGGAAGAAATTCATGAATTATATTTAGAGAAAAATCTTGAACTGGCTGAGAAGCTAAAGGGATATGAAGAAGTTTTGGATTCATTTTATGCACAGATTCTTTATATGGATGTGAAGGCTGCCATAGGAGAATGGCAGACAGAAATTCCATTGGTGGAGAAGGAGCAGGTTTCTGTTATTCTGAAACACTATGGAACGAAAGTTAGCGAAGGAAGAATGCCGGAACATCCGGGAGAAATTGTTTTAGACAGGGCTTCCATGAAAAATGGTAATTACCAGCTAAACGATTATTTTGATACGGAAAGTTTGGATGATACTGTTAAAATTGTTGGAATTTTGGATTCTGAAAGTTATTTTGGCTGTGGAATCCCTAGTGAAAAATATCAGTTATCTACAAGCATTGTGATACTTTCGGATGGAAGTATTCAAGATGTGACAAAGTTGTTGGAAAAAGAGGGAATATTCATAAGAGATGGTTTTGATACGGTTGTGGATGTCAAGACGGGAAAAGAAGATTTACAAAAAGAGGTCATTGATGTAATCAATAACTCCAGCAATGTGATATATTTTGGTGTCTTACTAGTCTTATCTTTGGCTCTTTATATTGTATATACCATGTATTTAAGAGACAGACGAAATGAGTGGTGCCTGTATTGTTCCATTGGCTATTCCAAAAAAGAAATATATTGTTCTATATTACGGGAACTGGCTTTTACTTTTGGTCTTGCCATTTTCATTGGAGCAGGATTAACCATGATTTTAGTGGTAGGACTTGATTTTGGAATGATACGGCCAATGGGAATCCGATGCCGGTATTTTTATCCGGAAATTATAATGGAAATATTATGTTCCTATATGCTTTTGATAGGATTGCTACAGATTCCTATCCGTTATGCATTGTACAAGATACGCACCATAGATGCCATGGAGGATGATTTATATGTTTGAAATTAAAAATATTACAATGATTTATGATATGGAAAAAACAGAGAAAGTTTATGCCCTAGGTGGATTTGATTTATCTCTTCCAGATAAGGGATTGATTGGAATTATAGGTCCTTCCGGAAGCGGAAAATCTACTTTAATGTATTGTCTTTCTACGTTAAAAAAGCCCACAGATGGGAAGATTCTTTATAATGGGAAAGAGATTACAAGGTTAAAAGACAGTGAGAGGGAAGTTCTTAGAAGGAATGAATTTGGCTTTGTGTTTCAAAGACATTTTCTGGTGCCTTATATGTCTGCACTGGACAATGTAACAGTGGCAGCTACAAAACACGAGAAAGAAACCATCGATAAAGCCAAGGAACTACTGAAGGGATTTGGTTTAGGAGAAAGAGAAATCTCCAAACGTCCATCGAAACTTTCCGGTGGACAAAGACAAAGAACCGCCATCGCCAGGGCAATGATAAATGAGCCGAAGGTTTTGTTTGCGGATGAGCCTACTGCAGCCCTTGACCATGAAAATGCCTTTGCGGTAATGGAAATTTTGAAAGAATATGCAAAAGAGAATCTGGTGTTGGTCATCACCCATGACCGCTCTATTTTAAAAGATGCAGACAGTGTGATTGAAATGTGGGATGGAGACATCAGTACAATTAAAGGTGGGGGATCAGTATGAAACCATTTTCAGCAATCTATTTTGTGAAAGAAAATAAAAAGCGTTGTTTATTATTAATACTTATGATTTTCTTAAGTTTTGGTGTGTATCTTGGGGGATTGTATGTTACGAACCCTTTGGATAACTGGAAAACCGCCATTGGTTATTATGATGAAATCGTCAGTGTAAGTGGTATTTCGTCAGACGATGAAGATTATCAATGGTTTCTTCAGGAACTTTCTGACGATGGCAAGGTTACGATTTTAGAAATGGGAACTTATAATGGATTTCAATGGCAGAGTATTATGGGATTTGATTCTGGAATTTGTAGTTTTACCTTTCGTAGTGTGGAAGATTTTAAGACATACTGTGAGCATTTTGGAATTGAGTGTGACTTTGATAAGTTAAAAGAAAACAGTATGATTATGAGTGAAAAATTCGCAAAGAACAAAGGATTTTCCATAGGGGATAAGGTGGATAAAAACGGGTATAGTATGATTTATAGTGAGTTTACCTTGGATGCGGTAACAAAGGAAGATGGATATACCTTATATTTTATCACCAATGAAGAGGATATGATACCAAGTGCCACCCTTTTGGGAAAGGATATCAAAGGAAAAGAACTTTATGATTATGTTTACGGGATTCAAAATCAATTGGAAGAAAAACAGAATGTTTATGTCTATTCGGGATTGGGAGCGAACATAGAGAGTCAGTTTGAAATATTTAATGTGATTTATCTCTTTATTGCAATTTTAATCTCTATCATACTTGCTATTACCATTCATGCAGCTTTTGTAGGAATGTATCAAAGAAGAGAGTTTGAGTTCTCTGTTTATCTGGCCATTGGTATTTCGAAAAAGCGTATCATTGGTAAGATAGTAAAGGAACTTCTGTTGATGGATGTGATTGCTCTTATGGTAGGAGCAGGAATTACTTTACTGGGTCTATATCTTTTCAATCATCTGGTGCTTTATCCGGATGGAAAATACTTATGCTATTTCGATTCTTTGGCATTTGGGGCTTTATTGCTTTGTAATGTAATCAGCATCCTTCCATTGATGGTGACGAGATGCAGACAAATGCTGAAAACAGATATTTGTGAATATTAAACCAAAATGATAAGATCAGTTTTGCTCATTAAGGTGAAACAAGGATGTTTGATGAACAAAGATGTTTCATGATAAAGTTGATAAAAATGATTGAGGTTAAGTGTGAAAGCCGGGACTCCCCGGCTTTTTTTGTTATAAGAAAAAGTTATTACAAAGTATTACTTTTTTGAATTACAAATAATGCAAATAATCATTGACATTCTGTAAAGTGAAGAGTAAGATATAAAACATAGTAAAACGGTAGGAAAAAGACGTTGAGGGAAAGTTTAAGTTAAGGAATATGTCTATTTTAAAATATGAAACATATACATAATTGTGGAATGTGATAAGGGCAGTGGAGATATTTCAATCATTTTGTCACACTTTAATCCTACTAAAATAGTATGATACTAGGAGTAAAAGATGATATAATTTCATTTTTAAATGAAATTATATAATTTATAACTCCATAAATTATGAGAAAGTAGCCCGAATAGGGCGGAGGCAAAGAAGGTATGGATTTTGAATTTATTTTTACATATATCCCAACTTATATCGAAGCAGCAAAGCTGACGATAAAAATCGGTGCATGTGGAATTGCAGGTGCATTTGTGGTAGGAATCATTTGTAGTCTTATAATAGAATTAAAAATACCAGTGTTAAGGCAGTTGGTGCAAATATATATTGAGTTGTCCAGAAATACCCCCTTATTAATACAGTTATTCTTTTTGTATTTTGGATTACCAAAGGTGGGAATTGTATTAAGTTCCAAAGCCTGTGGAGTGATTGGACTTATTTTTCTGGGAGGAAGTTATATGGCGGAGGGATTTCGAACCGGCATTGAGAATGTACCGAAGATTCAGAGGGAATCCGCCTATAGTTTAGGAATGACAAAAAAGCAGACTTTTTGGAAGATTGTTATGCCACAGGCTGTGGCAACCAGTGTACCGGTTTTTTGTGCCAATGTGATATTTCTTTTAAAAGAAACATCAGTATTTAGTGCGGTTGCACTGGCGGATTTGATGTATGTCACCAAAGATTTGATTGGACTTTATTATAAAACCGATGAGGCACTTATGATGCTGGTTGTTTCGTATTTAGTGATACTTCTTCCTATCTCATTGGTAAGTTCATGGATAGAGAGGAGGGTGCGATATGCAGGATTCGGGAATACAGGTTCTGTTTGATGGAATTAATTTTTTTAGACTTTTGGAAGGCCTCTGGGCTTCTATAAGAATTGCATTCACTTCCATGTTGTTTTCCGTTGTATTAGGCTTATTTCTTGGTATGGTAATGACAGGAAAAAATAAAGCAATCCGATTTGTTTGCAGGGTATATCTTGAAGTAGTACGAATTATGCCACAACTGGTATTGCTGTTTTTGGTGTATTTTGGAGCAGCAAAGCATTTTGGGATAGATATTTCAGGAGAGATGGCGGCGGTTCTGGTTTTTACCTTCTGGGGAACCGCAGAAATGGGAGATTTGGTACGGAGTGCATTGATTTCTATACCGAAACATCAGTATGAAAGCGGATACAGTCTGGGATTTTCGAAAATCCAGTTATACCTGCATATTATTTTACCCCAGACGTTTCGAAGATTATTGCCATCCGCAGTAAGTTTATTAACCAGAATGGTGAAAACAACCTCTTTAGTAGTATTAATTGGAGTAGTGGAAGTGGTAAAAGTTGGAAAACAAATCATCGACGCTTCCAGATTCGAAAATCCTAAAGCTGCCATCTGGGTCTATGGCGCCATATTCCTTTTATACTTTGCAGTATGTTACCCTATTTCAAAATTATCAACTGTGTTAGAGAAAAGGTTAAAAGACTAAATGATAGTAACCTTTGGAAAGGAGGAAACAATGGAACAAGCAATTTTACAAACTGTGGCATTGACCAAATCATTTGATGCATCTCCACCGGTGTTAAAGAACATCACATTTTCTATAAAAAAGGGAGAAGTAGTGGTAGTGATAGGACCATCGGGATGTGGGAAAAGTACCTTTTTAAGGTGTCTGAATCTTTTAGAACCAATCGATTCAGGGGAAATATTGCTGGATGGAAAGGAAATTAGTTCTGATAAGAAAAACATTCACAAATACAGGGAGAAAATAGGCATGGTATTTCAAAGCTATGACCTGTTTCCACATAAAACAGTACTGGAAAATGTTATGCTGGCTCCGGTACTGGTACAAAAGAAAAAAAAGGAGGAAGTGAAGAAGGAGGCAGAAGCCCTGTTAGACCGGGTAGGCCTTTTAGAGAAGAAAGGAATGTATCCAAGGCAGCTTTCCGGAGGGCAGAAACAAAGGGTGGCGATTGTAAGAACATTGATGATGCATCCGGAAGTTTTGTTGCTGGATGAAATTACGGCAGCATTGGATCCGGAGATGGTTAGGGAAGTTTTGCAGGTAGTATTGGAACTTGCGAGGGAGGGAATGACCATGGTGATTGTTACCCACGAAATGGATTTTGCAAAGGCAGTCGCTGACCGGGTGATTTTTTTAGACAAAGGAGAGATAGTGGAGGAAGAAACACCACAGGAATTTTTTAACTATCCCAAAACAGAAAGAGCAAAGAAATTTTTAAATACCTTTCATTTTGAAGCATTAGAAATTTGAAATGGCAGTAAGAAAGAGAGGTTATGCAAACCTTCACTGGGTCATGATGGTGGTGGTTTACAAGATTGTTGTGAATGGTTCAAGTTATAATTTACCCTTTTGGGGTGAAAATATATTAGAAAGAAAAGAGGAAAAAGATATGAAGAAAAAATGGTTAGGTTTATTGTTAACAGTAGTATTGGCATTAGGAGCTTTGACAGGCTGCGGCCAGGAGAAAAAAGAGGAAGATAACAACAATCAGACAGTAAGAACATTGGAGGAAATCAAAGAGGATGGAAATATCAAGATAGGGGTATTTAGTGATAAAAATCCCTTTGGTTATGTTGACTCCAATGGAGAAGTGCAGGGATATGATGTTTATTTTGCAAAAAGAATCGCAAAGGATTTACTTGGAAGCGAAGATGCGGTAGAATTTGTATATGTAGAAGCAGCCAATCGTGTGGAATACCTGCAGTCAGGTAAGGTTGACATTATTCTTGCGAACTTTACCGTAACAGAAGAAAGAGCAGAAAAAGTAGATTTTGCATTGCCTTACATGAAGGTGGCACTTGGTGTAGTATCACCGGAAGATGCGTTAATTACCGATGTGGAACAGTTAAATGGAAAAACTTTGATTGTAGTAAAAGGAACCACAGCAGAAAAATATTTTAGTGAAAATTATCCAGAAATTAATTTGTTAAAGTTTGATGAATACCAGGAAGCCTATGATGCATTATTAGATGGAAGAGGAGATGCATTCTCTACAGATAACACAGAAGTATTAGCCTGGGCTTTGCAAAATAAGGGATTTGCGGTAGGAGTGGAATCTGTAGGCAGTCTTGATACCATTGCACCGGCAGTACAAAAGGGAAATACAGAATTATTAAATTGGATTAATGAAGAAATTGAATCATTAGAAGAAGAACAATTTTTCCACAAGGATTTTGAAGAAACATTGGCTCCAGTGTATGGTGACAGTGTGGATGCAGATAATCTGGTAGTAGAAGGTGGAAAAGTTGAATAAAAACACTTAGGACAGAGAGGAAGATACCATGACATTACAACAGTTAAGATATGCAGTTACCATCGCAGATTGCAAGTCTATGAATAAGGCGGCTACGGAGCTTTTTGTAACCCAGCCGAGTCTTTCCAATACCATTAAGGATTTAGAAAATGAGATTCATATAGAACTTTTTGTCCGTTCCAACCGGGGAATTGTCATTACCCCGGAAGGAGAGGAATTCTTAGGCTATGCAAGGCAGATGTTAGACCACTACCGTCTGATAGAAGAACGGTATGTGGAACATACTGCATTTAAGAAGAAATTCAGTGTATCCATGCAGCATTATACGTTTGCGGTGGAGGCTTTTATTCAAATGGCGAAAAAATTCGGAATGGAAGAATATGAATTTGCAGTACATGAAGCGAAAACCAGTGAAGTAATTGAAAATGTTCATTTGAATCGAAGTGAGGTAGGAATTATATATAAAAATGAATTTAACAGCAAATTCATTGATAAGATTCTTAGGGAAAATGAACTGGAATTTATTCCCTTGTTTGATTGTAAAATTTATGTGTATCTTAGTAAAAATAATCCACTGGCAAAGAAAAATCTGATTGATTTTGAGGATTTGCAGCAGTATCCGTGTCTTTCTTTTGAACAGGGGGATAATAATTCTTTTTATTTTGCAGAAGAAGTACTTAGCACCTATGATTACAGACAGATTATTAAGGCAGATGACAGAGCAACTCTTTTAAATTTAATGGTGGGATTAAATGGTTATACCCTTTGTTCCGGCATTATCTGTGAGGAGTTAAATGGAGACGAGTATGCAGCAGTACCTCTTAACACAGAAGAAATCATGACCATTGGTTATATTAAGCAGAAGAGGATGCCCCTTAGTGTTCTGGGAGAAAAATATATTGAGGAATTAAGAAAATATAAGGAAAAGGTGTTATAAACAAAATATTTGAGACGAAAGGTCATAAGTAATATTTTATTATGATTGATACAAGAGATAGAATGGTTGTCAATTGACCTTTTAATCATAGAAAGATGGTTATTTGCAAGTGGACTTGCAGAACCATCTTTTTATGATTAAGGTCGTGAATCATCTTGGTTAAAATTATGAATGGTGTTTTGTTATCATAGAGCTGGTCTTGTTATAAGAAAAATTTATAACGAGTCCTATTTTTTATGAATTAACACATTTTCAAAAAGATAGGTATAATAAAATCATAGCGAATAAGTAGGAAAAGAGAAGGAGATGGACAGGAGGATTCGTATGGGAGAAAAAAATCTTGATTTTGATACAGTGATTGAAAGAAGAAATACAAAAAGTTTAAAATACGATTTTGCAAAAAGAAGAGGAATGCCGGAGGATGTACTTCCTTTCTGGGTGGCAGATATGGACTTTAAGGTATCTTCTTATATTATTGAAGCATTGAACCATATCAATGCCCATGGAATTTTTGGTTACAGTGAAACTAAGGAAGAATATTTTGATGCCGTGAAAGGCTGGATGAAGAGACATTATGATTGGGATGTCAGTGAGAAATGGCTGGTAAAAACGCCGGGCGTTGTTTTCGCATTGGCAACGGCAGTTAAGGCATATACCAAGGAGAACGAGGCAGTATTAATTCAGCCACCGGTATACTATCCTTTTTATGAAGTGATAAAAGATAATCATAGGAAACTTATTACCAATGAATTAAAGCAAGATGCTGATGGAAAATATCAGATGGATTTTAAGGACTTCGAAGAAAAGATAGTGAAGGAAAAAGTAAAGTTGTTTTTTCTTTGTAATCCACATAATCCGGTGGGCCGGGTTTGGACGAAGGAGGAACTTAATAGAATCGGAGATATTTGCTTAAAGTATAACGTGGTGGTAGTAAGTGATGAAATTCATGCAGATTTTTCTTTTAAGAGAAAGCATACAGTATTTACCGAAGTAAGGAAAGAATATGAACATATTGGTATTGTCTGCACATCCCCAAGCAAAACCTTTAATATAGCAGGATTTCAAGTTTCTAATATTTTTATTCCAAACGGAGAATTGAAAAAGAAATTTAGGAAAGAAGTAGATGCCTCTGGTTATAGCCAGTTGAATCTTTCTGGTCTTAGTGCCTGTGAAGCAGCATACCAGCATGGAGAGGAATGGCTGGAGGGGGTAAAAAAATATATTCTTGAGAATGCTGAATTTATGAGAGAGTATTTAAAAGAAAAACTTCCAAAAGTCAAAATGACAGAGCTGGAAGGAACTTTTCTGGTGTGGCTTGATTTTAGGAAATATGGATTAAACGACCAGGAAATAAACAGGCGTATCATTCATAAGGCGAAGCTGTGGCTGGATGCAGGAAGCATTTTCGGAACAACAGGGGAAGGATTTCAAAGAATCAATATTGCCTGTCCGAGAAGTCTGCTTACAGAAGCATTAGACAGAATGGTATCTGCATTTAAGGATGCAGAATGAGAAGAACAACCGGAAAAATAATATATAAAAAAGTTATAACCAAGTATAGTAAAATACAAGAAGTAATAACAAGGAACTTTATTGACAAGTGGTTTTATAGCGAGTATAGTATAATCATATTAAACCTATTAGAATAGTAGGAATTGGAAGGAGCGTATTTGTATATGGCAAAATTAGTAAATAACTCATTAGAATTAATCGGAGGAACTCCAGTATTAAAAGCAGACCGCTATGCTGCGAAAGCAGAAGCAACCCAGGCAACAATTCTTGCGAAGCTGGAATACTTAAATCCAGCAGGTTCTGTAAAAGATCGTATTGCATTGGCTATGATTGAAGATGCAGAAAATAAGGGAATTTTAAAACCAGGTGCAACTATCATTGAACCTACCAGTGGAAATACAGGAATTGGTCTTGCAGCGGTGGCAGCATCGAAAGGATATAAGGCGATTCTTACTCTTCCGGATACCATGAGTGTGGAAAGAAGAAATCTTTTAAAGGCATATGGTGCAGAACTTGTTTTAACAGAAGGTGGGAAGGGAATGAAAGGCGCCATTGCCAAGGCAGAAGAATTAAAAGAATCCATTCCTGGAGCAGTCATTCTTGGCCAGTTTGTAAATCCTGCAAATCCTGCAGTACACAAGGCTACCACTGGTCCTGAGATTTGGGAGCAGACAGAAGGAAAAGTTGATATTTTTGTAGCTGGTGTGGGTACTGGCGGAACCATAACAGGTGTGGGCGAATATTTAAAAGAGCAAAATCCGGATATAAAGATTGTGGCAGTAGAACCTGCGGGAAGCCCTGTTTTATCAAAAGGAACTCCAGGGGCTCATAAGATTCAAGGAATTGGGGCAGGATTCGTACCAGATACACTAAATACAAAGGTTTATGATGAAATTATTACCATTGAAAATGATGATGCATTTACGGAAGGTAAGGCATTTGCGGTAAGCGAAGGTATTTTGGTCGGTATTTCTTCCGGAGCAGCATTAAAAGCAGCTACGATTCTTGCAAAGAGACCAGAGAACAAGGGAAAAACAATCGTAGTACTTCTTCCGGATTCTGGAGACAGATATCTTTCTACCCCACTTTTCAATCACAACTAAATCGAAATGATGAGCAGCCTCATTAGAGAGTAAATTTTCTAATGAGGTTTTTTTTCATGGAAATTCAGGTTTGTTTATTGTAAGATATATCCGAAGTGGTGATTTATGAGATAGTTTTGAATATTTGAGATATCGTGATGTTGGGACAAAGGTATTGAAACAGTATCTTAATAAGTAAAAAAAGTTTGTAACGTTTTATCAATTTCGTAGTCATATTTATGGAAAACGCAAAGGAAGGGAGGCAAGTAGGTGCAGGAATTTGAAGAAATTTATGAGAGTTATTATCCTAAGGTATATGCATATCTTTGTAAACTTTGCCAGGATGAAAATCTGGCAGAAGAAATCACCCAGGAGACATTTTTTAAGGTGTTAAAGGGAATTGATTCTTATCGTGGAGATTGCAAACTGAGTGTCTGGATGTGCCAGATAGCAAAAAATACTTATCTTAGCCATATCAAAAAGGAAAAGAAAATCACAGATGTTCCTTTGGAACAGCTGGAAAAAGATAAAAATTTTGAAGAGGCATTTTTAGATAAGGATATGGCAATGGAGATTCATAAGATATTACATACCATGGTTGAGCCATATCGTGAAGTGTTTTGGATGAAGACTTTTGGAGAACTTACTTTTGCAGAGATTGGAAAAGTACATGGGAAAACGGAGATCTGGGCAAGAGTGACTTATCATCGTGCGAAAATGAAAATAAGGGAGGAATTGAAATGAAATATCCATGTAATATTATTCGGGATATCTTACCAATCTATCATGATGATGTATGCAGTGAAGAAAGTAAAGCTGCAGTAAAAAAGCATTTAGGAATTTGTGAGGAATGTAAGAAATATTACGAAACTATGTGTGATTCGGATGTCATAGAACAATTCAGTTTTGATAATGAAATGGAAAGAAAAAAAGCAGATTCTTATAAAGAACTGAAAAAGAAAATGAAGAAACGAAATTTAGGGATTATCATTGGTGTTATCCTGGGGAGTCTGGGTGTATACATAGTAATAGGCATGTTTCTTTTGCTGGTTTTGGGAAGTAATTATGAAAATGCAGAAGTAGAAGTATATACGAATATTGGAGATTATGAAAAGTATATGTCAGGGGAAGAGGCAGAAAGCGAATTTCAGACAAAGTGGGGAATGGATGAAACCATATTTCCAGAGGAAATTACAACCAATATGAAGGTGCAGGATTATAAAATGGTGTATTATAATCCGTTTGATGCACAATATCTTGGATACCTTGTAGTGGATTATGAGGAACAGGATTATGAAGAAGAAGTAAATCGCTTGAAGAACTACCAGTCAACGGAATATAAAGGTTATTATGGTGTAACCGGATTTGATAAACAATATACTTTAGTGGCAATGTATGCAGATGAATATCAGGGATTTGTGTATGCTCTAACAGATAATGAAGATACCATTATTTATGTGGAAATGATTTTTTGCAATTATTTTATGGATTTGGATTATAAGGAGTATATTCCGGAAGATTATCTTCCAACCGGATTTGATGCTACGGTGGATAATGCTTATCGGAAAAAGATGCTGGGTGAGTGAGGATAAACTTAATGAAAAAATTGAGATTAATCCGGTAATAGGAGCTTTTGTCAGAATTATAATTATTTTTATTTAGAATTGATTGAAAGAGCGTAATTGTAATATGTTGCAATTACGCTCTGATTTTGCTTGCAAAAAAATATTTCCTTGTAATAAATAGAAATAAGTGCTATTTAGTATTAACACTATAATAAAAATACGGCAAAGATAATTTAAAGCAGGATGGAAAGAGAGAAGAATGAAAACACAAGAGATACTAAAGAAATATTTTGGATATGACTCCTTTCGGGAAGGTCATTAGGAATTGATTAACAGCATTTTAAGTGGGCAGGATGTGTTTGGATAATGCCCACAGGAGCAGGAAAATCCATCTGCTATGTATTGGAAGAAATGATGGATCAGTGTGATTCATCCCTAAGCCTCTGCATTGTGCAGGGGCTATTTTTTTCTTTAAACAGGAATTGAGATTCCTCGTAAATACATTTTCACTTATAAAGTACACTGAAAATTTATCAATCAGGACTTGCATTTTTTACATTAATGTTGTAGTATAAAAACATAAATACATTTCTGATATTACATGGGAAAGAACAAGTAAACTTCTTGCAAAAATTCATGGAATTACATATACTATAGTTAGAATTTAAATTTCTGTTTTTGCCATTCAAATGGGGCGATTCAAAATAGATTCCGGATGATGAGCGAAAGCTGATTGGTCTGCTAAAAACTTTATTTTCTGATGAATTATCTAATAAAGAAAAGAAAGAATCTCTAGAACATGACTATGATATTCAGATGAATGAAAATATTGACAGGGAGCTGATGGATATGTGTAATTTAGGATATGGTGTGTATGAGCGCGGGATGGAACGTGGAATGGAACGTGGAATAGAAAAGGGAGAAATGAGGACTTTGCTGAATCAGGTTAGGAAGAAATATAGGAAGGGAAAGTCCTGTGATGAAATCGCAGATGAATTAGAAACAGACCTCTTTGTAATCGAACAGATTTATGAGGTGTTGGAAAATGCTGAACCGGATTCTACCGAGAAAGAGTTATTGGATATTTTGGTGTCCAAGAATATTTTACAGAATATGGTGTAACGATTAGTGTGTAAGTAGTGATTATATAAAATTTAATACCACAATGTCAAAAGTTGTCCTTCTAAAAAAGTATAATGAAATCAATCTAAGATTCATTACAACACATTTTTAGGAGGACGACTTTTTTATTGAATAAAAGAATGGAGTGATTATTATGAGTATGAAAGATTTTAATGAAGAAATCAGTGATGGAACAAGGGGAAATGAAGAATTTATGCGAAAGCAGGCAGCTGCAACAGAAGATGTAACTAAAATGACTACAAAATTTGCCATGATTGGGGTTACAGGAAAAGCTTCTTTTATTCGTTGAGTATTTGATGGGCTTAATTATCGGCATGGAGTATTTGAGGACAGGAAGTGAAATGAGAACTGTTATTAAATAATCATACGAAGATGACCATGATGCCAATGAACAAAATATGCCTAAAGTGCAAAAGAAAATATAGTTCCAACCCTGATGTTGGAAAAGAATTGATTTGTTCATTTTGATATTCCTTATGTAAGAGTATATTATCACAGTGGTATCTTCTATCTTTTATGTGGCTTTGGTGTTTATTTGTGTTGCATTGACGATTTTAGCGGTTCAGCAGTTAAGCGATGGGGCTAAATATAAATTCCGCTATAAGGTATTAAATTATTTAGGGGTAAATGATCATCAAAAGTCAAAATTAATCTTCAACCAACTACTTATTTACTTTGGATTCCCAATTATCATTCCAGTTATGATTAGTATGGTAATTTCCTTTAAATTGAATCAGATTATGTTAATGGGAACACAGATTCAATCCAATAATTATAGTTTCTTTGGGCTGGCACTTGTGTTATTCTTAATTGTATACGGTATGTATTTTAGCGTGACTTATATTAATTTTAAACGGAATGTAGAAATAAAATAGGCTGTGGTCGTCATATAAATTTTCTCAATATATAGCCTCAATGATTCGTGAATAATTAGGGTATGCTGTATGTTGCAATATTTTCTTAATTTGACGGTGCTGTAGCAGTAGAAAGGAATTATTTGATTATCATGTATCTGATTTCTATATATTTTGACGAGAATACAAATAAAAAAATTGAGCAGTATATCCAGCAAATTGCAAAAAGTACGGGAAATACCTTTATGTTAGATCATAATGTACCTTCCCATATTACAATTTCTTCTTTTTCTGCTGTAAAAGAAGAAGTCATAATTTCTATGTTAGAAAAGCAGGCAGAGAAACTAAAACAAGATTCTTTGCAATGGGTATCAGTGGGGATGTTTCTTCCTTATGTGATTTACCTAATGCCTGTGTTAAATGAGTATCTTCATACTATTTCCCAGGAGATATATGATAGTCTGGTGAAACTGGATGATGTGGAAATTAGTAGGTTTTATCGTCCTTTTCAATGGATTCCGCATACAACGGTGGGAAAGAAACTCTCAAAGGAGGAAATGGCTGCGGCATTTCGCGTGGTTCAAAATCAGTTTGGTGTATTTGATGGAAGAGTAACGCATATCGGTCTTGCCAAAACCAATCCATATAAGGAGATAGTTGTATTTGAATTAGGGATGGATTCCTGAATTGACAAAAGAATATCTGCAAGGTACAATTTATCTGAGGTGTGGTGAATCATTGAGTTTTTTGCAGTTGGAACATAAAGCCTCAATGATTCACTACATATCTTAGGAAGTTTGAAACGTAAGAAGAGATGAGGTATTATAATGGTAAAAATCCGTTGCGTAGTGGAACGAATTACATATCAAAACCCGGAAAATGGATATACTGTACTGAAAGTACGTGTCAAAGGCTATGAAGATTTGGTAACTGTGGTAGGAAGTCTTTTGGATGCCAATGTTGGTTCGGTACTTATCATAGATGGAAACTGGAAAATTGACACCAAATATGGAAGACAGTTTATGGCAGAAAAATGGGAAGAAACCATGCCTGCTACCATATATGGAATTGAAAAATATCTAGGCAGCGGATTAATAAAAGGAGTTGGCCCAAAGTTTGCCAGAAAGATTGTGCAAAAATTTGGCACGGATACTCTTTTGGTCATTGAAGAAGAGGCGGAACGTCTGATTGAGATAGAAGGTATCGGAAAAAAACGGGTACAGATGATAAAAGAGAGCTGGCAACGGCAAAAAGAAGTGAAAAATATCATGTTGTTCCTGCAGGATCATGGTGTGAATACTTCTTTTGCTGCGAAAATATATAAACAATATGGAAATGAAAGTATTGGGATTGTAAAGGAAAATCCCTTCCGGCTGGCAGATGATATCTGGGGAATTGGTTTTAAAACAGCAGATGGAATTGCACAGAAACTTGGATTTGGGAAAGAAGCTTATGTTCGCCTTCGTAGTGGAATTATGTATACTTTAAGTGCACTTGCAGAAGATGGACATGTGTATTCTCAGAAGGAACAGTTAATGGAAAAAGCGGTGACATTGCTGGAAGCGGAACCAGAATATATTATTATGACCATGGATCAGATGTTAAAGGATAAGGATTTGATTCAGGAGGAAGATGCGATTTACCTGCCACCCTTTTATTATGCAGAAATTGGTACTGCCAATAAATTATTAAAATTATACCGGGAACCGATTTGCGATAAAATGCCGCCTAAAATTGAGGTTTCTAGGATAGAAAAGACGGTCGGGATGCAATATGATGAAGTACAAAGAGATGCTATTTTAAAGGCGGCAAGTGCTAAAGTTATGATATTAACAGGAGGGCCTGGAACGGGCAAAACCACAACTACGCAAGGGATTATTGCAGCATTTAAAGCGTACGGATTACGAATTCTTTTAGCAGCACCAACAGGCAGGGCAGCAAAGCGAATGACAGAGGCTACGGGGTTGGAAGCGAAAACCATACATCGTTTATTGGAGTGTAAGCCGCCAGAAGGATATCAGAAAAATGAAGAGAACCCTTTGGAAGGGGATGTTTTAATCGTGGATGAATGTTCCATGATTGATATTGTGCTGATGAATTCCCTGCTTAAGGCGATTCCTTCAAATATGCGTCTGATTCTGGTGGGAGACATTGACCAGCTCCCATCCGTAGGGGCAGGAAATGTGCTTCGTGATATCATGGATTCTAATCGTTTTCCGGTAATAAGACTGACTCGGATTTTTCGTCAGGCTCAGAGCAGCCGGATTATTTTAAATGCCCATCGCATTAATGCCGGAGAATTACCGGACATTTCAAATGGCAAGATGGCTGATTTTTTCTTTATGGAAAAAGAAGACCCGGAAGATGCGGTAGCATTGATTGTGGAATTGGTAAAGAAGAAACTTTCCAGTTATTATAAGACTCCTGCTTCAGCCATACAGGTATTGACACCTATGCAAAGAGGTGTGGTGGGAGCTACTAATTTAAACCTTGCTTTGCAGGAAGCATTAAATCCGCAGGGAGAAGGATTAAGACGGAGTGGATTTATTTTCCGTCCCAAAGACAAAGTAATGCAGATAAAAAATAATTACGATAAAGAAGTATTTAATGGGGATATCGGCATCATCGAGTCTGTAAATATAGAAGATAAAACATTGATGGTTCAATTCGATGGAAGACAGATAGAATATGATATCACAGAATTGGATGAGCTGGTTCATGCTTATGCTACCACCATACACAAGGCTCAAGGCTCAGAATACCCTATTGTGGTAATGCCGGTTTTGATGAATCACTATGTTATGTTGCAGAGAAATTTGATATATACCGGAATTACCAGAGCCAAAAAAATATTGGTTATGGTGGGAACAAAGAAGGCGTTGGCTTATGCAGTTAAGAATGTAACAGTAACGAAAAGAAATACCATGTTGCGGCAAAGATTGGGTGGAGAAATCCAGCCAGTGCCAGATACAGCAAAAATGAAGATGGAATAAAGCAGATTTTTGAAGTTTTATGATGAAAAGAAAAAGTTGTTACTGTTCATACAGCAATGTCATTTAGATAATATACAGGGTTAGATCTCATATACAGGGTCTAACCTTTTTTTGAAAAAATTTCCCTAAAGGGGCTGACACAATATCAAAAATGTGCGGCCGCTCTCGCTACTGAATGTATTTTTGAGGTAGCGAGAGCGGCCCTTGTAGTTAAGAAATATATTTGCGTGATGCAAAAAACACCAACTACAAGGAGGCACTATTATGTTGCAAAATCAAATCAAAAACTTATTTAATTCTGCTATTTTAAAGGTAGCTGATAACATTTCCCAGTATACGGTCTCACCAGAAAGAGATTTCAAACGACACAAAAAACTTCCGGTCGAAAAACTTATGTCCTTTCTCATTTCAGAAGGTTCCTCATCAACAAAAGTAGAACTTTTGGACTTTTTTCAATATACTAGCGATTATGTAACTGCTTCAGCACTTAACCAACAGAGAGCAAAACTCAAACCGGAAGCCCTGCAACAGGTAATGTATGAATTTAATAATGCCGTTTTCAAAGAAACAGCATCTTCCGGATATCGTTTTATTGCTGCTGATGGAACAACAGCCACATATTTTAGTAAGTCTTCTTTTTCATCAAATGAGTATTTTGTTAACCAGGGACATTCACAAAAAGGCTTTTACAGCATGCATATCAATGCATTTCAGGATATTCAAAAGCACATCTATACTGATATCCTTATTCAGCCCGTACATGAAAAAGATGAATTCAAAGCTTTTTGTACGATTGTTGACAGACATCCTGTGCTACCGAAAACAAAAAATGTTTATATCGGAGACCGTGGATACTGTTCTTACAACAATATGGCACATGTAGTTTCGTCTGGACAATACTTTCTTTTTCGCACGAAAGACATTCATTCCAAAGGTCTGGTTGGAAAATTTGATTATCCTGACACTGATACTTTTGACATTGACGTAAATGTTACACTTACACGAAGTCGTTCAAAAAAAATTCCGGTTAATGCCAATTATTATAGACGTTTTATAGATGAAGCCACGGCTTTTGACTATATAGAGTATGGTTCTGATGATACATATGATATTTCTTTCAGGGTGGTTCGTTTTAAACTTTCTGATAATACATATGAATGCCTGGTTACAAATCTTCCACGTGAAGAATTCGATATCCCAAAACTGAAACTTTTATACTTTTCCAGATGGGGAATCGAATCCTCGTTCAGAAAACTTAAATATACGATTGGTTTGAGTAATTTTCATTCGTACAAACCTGAGTATATTAAACAGGAAATTTATGCAAGAATCATTCTGTACAATGTAACAGAAACCATCATTAATAATACGATTATTGAAAAACATGATACAAAACATACCTATAAGGTGAATTTTACAGTAGCAGCACATATAAGCAGAATCTTCCTTCGTTTGACCACAAAGGAAGATTCCATGGATGTTATGAAAATCCTTGTGTCTGAACTAATCCCCATTAGAGACAACCGCCAGTATCCAAGGCTAAAAACGGCACACTTCCGAAAACCCCGGTATTTCATATATAGAGCAGCGTAGGAAATATCATAACAGATTTTAATTATACCATTTTTTGAAACAGATGAAAATCTGTTTATTTGTCATACCATAAAATATCTGCAAGTTCCAAAAACGATCCGTAATTTAGGATTGTTTTATTTGTTTTGTAAATTTATTTTCAATTTTTCTTTAAATCATCGAAATAGTGTTATGTTGTCGTAAATTATCTAAATGACATTGGTTCATACAGTAACCTGACACTTGCTGTCAGGTTACGTAACAGAGTGATTCAGGGGTTGGTTTTTGCTTCGCGAAGCGAATTTGCATGCAAAAACCAAATTGTAACTGTTCACGTGTGAACAGTTACAAAAAGTTTCTATACTGTTGTTGTATGGAAACTTTTTTTCTTGACAACTATATCAATGATTGATATACTATATCCATCATTGATATAAAGGGAGTGATGATTTGGCGAAAACAAGTCCTTATGAATCGGAAGAACTTACAGACAGTATTTTTTTGATTCTGCTTGCTATGAAACAACCTATTCATGGGTATGGATTAATGCAAAAAATAGAAGAATTAACTGCTGGAAATATTTCTATTGGACCGGCTACCATGTATACCACCATAAAAAAAATGAAGGCGGTAAACTGGATTAGTGAAACAGAAAGTTCTGATTCTAAAATAGTATATAAGATTACAGAAAAAGGATGGCAGGTATTAATGAAGGATTATAGCAGGAGAAAAAAAATCGTTGACCTGGCAGAAAAAGAAATGGGGGAAGAGAATGAGCAAATATAAAGGTTCCAGGGGCTTTGCCATAGCTCCACAAAAAGACATGAGAATGTTGGAAAAAATGAGCCGTAAGGGTTGGCATATCGCAGGTATGTCTGGTTTATTCTACAGACTGGAAAAGGGAGAAAGTCATGAGTATATTTATGACTATAACATGGAAGAAGAAATAGAAAAAGGAATGTTGTCTTTGTATGAAAGCAGTGGGTGGGAACTGGTATACTCCCAGAATGGATTTCAGATTTTTCGGGCGGAAAAAGGAACCACACCATTATTTACTGATAGTGAATCCAAAGTAGAAGTGTTAGAAAAACAACGAAAGGCATTTGCCATTCCGGCATTGGTTTTTACCCTTCTATTTTTCATCAGTGCCTATGTTATGGTTACACAAGGTGGAACCGTATCGTTGGTTTTAACGGCGTGTCTATATTGTGGTAGTGTGTTTACGGTATTCCCTTTCTTTGGATTATGTAATGGAATCAGAAAAGCAAAAAAGGAAAAGAAAAATTGAAAAGAAAGATTGAGGTGTAGATTATGTGGGAAGAATTGGGTATCAGTGGTGGAACCGCGATTATAGTATTGATTGTTCTTTATTTTATCATTAAAAATGCCGTTAAAAATGGGATAAAGCAGGCATATTGTGATATTACAGGAAAGGAAACTTATGAAGAGAAACAGTGGAACGAGACCTGGAAGGGATATGATGTAGAAGAAAAAGAAGAATAAAAGAACCTGAGAAGAGTGGATTTCTGTGGTTAGGTTTTAGAACCTAACCATGGAAGTCACTTGAATTTTCTCAGGTTTTTGCGGGTCCCAAAGGTCATATTATGATGTTGGGTGACACCTGTTTACAAGATATGTTGCGCATATTTCGTGTTAGGTATTTAAATCTTTTAATTTTATAGGGCCACTTAAAACAGTTCTTGCCACAACAAGGCTCAAATCTTCCCTGGTTTCTACGGACCATTTGACTAAGAATAAGGAATTGTTTTGAAGTTCCAGACAAGTGATGCATCTCGGATGAACGCAACTTCCTGTATTGCAGTAGTGAGGACTTTTCTTATCCAGTACCGGACGGTGGGTGTGACCGGAAATAATGGTAGTCTTGTGTTCTTTTGCCCATTCTTCCAAACGTCTTTCTGCTTTTTCTTTTATAACATAGTTTTTTGCAGCACTGGTAGGATTTGACACACCAAACTGTTCTAAAGGTTTCCAAAGGAAGCGGACAAGGAAACGTGCCAGTCTCCAAAATGTAGAATTTAATAGTTCCGCCTGATGTCCATGGGTTAGGTGAAGAACCTTATGGGAAATGGAATCTTCTAATATGATACCCTCATAAAAAGAAAAATCAGAGGAATCGTAAAATTTCTTTTCAAGATCATGATTTCCCCATAGCAAATATAAGCGTTTTTTTTGAGCAAATAAGGACAAAAGCCAGTGGATATTACTATAGATTTCCTTAATATGTGTGATATCTGGATTTTCCCATAGTTCATCTCCGTCTCCTATTTCAATATAGGTGTATCCCATCTTATAATAATAGTTTAAGGCTGCAAAATATATATGCTGGTTTTTTAGAAAATTGTCGTTTGAGTTCCCAATACCTCTGTGACAATCGCTCATAAATACAAATCTGGAGGATGGTAAAATAGGTAGTGTGGGAGCTGTTTGAAAAGCGGCATCCAGTCTTTTTTTATAACTCATAGATTTTAATTCCTTTTTTGTTTTTTATATCGTTTTATTTGAAATAAACGGCGAAAGGCAAAAGGTAAACAATAATAAAGGCATAATACGCGGTCTAGGGAAGAGGAAAAAGGTTTCGTAGCCCATAAATAAAGTCTGCAAAAATTCCGGTTCTTCCATTGGGAAAAGCGGCAAAGCAGACCACGGAAGAAAGGAAGTGAGCAGGTAGAACAGGTATCATATTTAAAATGTACTTTTGTTCCACAAACATAAAGATCTTCCTGCGTATAACCTTTTTCTAACAAGGAAGCAACAAAGGCATTCATCATTTCTTTATTTGGAAAGGAGATACTGATATTTATGGAAAGTTCTGAGGGGCTGGAGTATTCTCCAAGGTCAAAGATGGTAAGCCACCAATGTTTTTTTCGCATCATGCCTAGGGTACATTCTCCTTTTAACAGGTGCATGGAAATAGGAAGCATATCTTTGTTGTCTACAGCCTGAAATAAAGTAAGGTTTCTTAAGGCAGGCGGCACGATGGAATCACTGTAATAAATGCCAACTTCACCGCCCGTATTGATGCCATATTGACCCTTCCAGAATTGGATTAACCAGGTGCGTTCTTTGTAGTTAAAGTAGATAGGTTCACTGTCAAATACCATGTTAAAACGTGGGGCATAACGGTTATAGGCTTCAGTATAACCAAAATCCCGTTGCCAGGCATCTATCGTAGTGGAAAAAATATCTTGTTTATAATTATAACAGTAACCGAAAGGAGTAATTAAATCTTCTAGTTTTTCGCACTTTTCACAGGTATTCATATTGCATATCCTTTGACATGCTTTTTTCTTTCGTCTATGAAAAAAGAGGAATCCGCATAATACAAACAGTAGTAAAAAAAGAAAGAAAAAATACATAAACTGCTCCAAATAAAAAGATTTACTATATTTTATGCAGCAAATGTAAAAAGGAAATAAAAGCTTTTTCCAAAAAAAGTCTAGATTAGACTATGAAGTAACTTTTCTGGTGAAGAAACAATGGTTTTTGCACCATGTTCCAGAAGAAAAGTAACATCACGAAATCCCCAGTCTACAGAAATGCAATCTATTTCAGCATTCATGGCAGTGTTGATGTCCACATCAGAATCCCCGATATAAACGGAGTTTTTACGGCTTATCCTAAGTTTATCTAAAACCATATTGACAGAATCCGGTGCTGGTTTTCTCTGGATTCCTGCCTGTTCCCCCAATGCGAAATCAAACAATCCATCAAAATACTGTTTACATAAAATTTGTACGGCATAATCTGCCTTGTTGGAAACAACAGCAGTTTTTATTCCCTGTTTTTTTAATTCCTGAATTACTTCTATAATACCAGAGTAAGGTTTTGTTTTATCAAAACAATGTTTTGGATAATAAGCAGTAAAATCGGTGTATACCTTTTCTAAGTCTTCCGGTGAAGTTCCGGCAGGAGTCGCTCTTTCAATTAACTTCCGTATGCCGTTTCCAACAAAACTTCTTACCTCTTCCAAGGTTCTGGCTGGAAAATCGGATAAAGAAAGAGCATAATTTAAGCTGTCTGCCAAATCTTCTAAAGTATCTAAAATGGTTCCATCCATATCAAAAATCGCAAGTTCGTATTTCATGAGTTTCATCCTATCTTTTTTTATTTTAGTTTTTTTGCTGTGCATCAAATATTTAGGGTATAGGAATTATTGAGGCATCACATATCTATTATAGCATAGTAGACTTTATAGTCAAATCCTCGGTTTATTGAGGAAAATAGGATGTTTATAAAAGAAGTCAGGCAGGTTGGTGAAATTGTCAGAAAAAATTAGCACTCACCTCTTGACAGTGCTAACAATGAGTGTTATATTAGTTCTAGAACAAAGCAATAGGAGGGAAAAAGGTATGAATATTAATAAGTTTACCCAAAAATCTATGGAAGCAGTACAAAATTGCGAAAAAATTGCTTATGAATATGGAAACCAGGAAATTGACCAGGAACATTTTTTTCTGAGCCTTCTTAGTATTGAGGATAGTCTGATAGAAAAGCTATTGATTAAAATGGGAATCGAAGTAAAGGTATTAGAAGCCCAGATTATCGGTGCCATTGAGAAGAAGTCCAAAGTTTCCGGCGGACAAATTTATATCAGCAATGCTTTAAATAAAGTATTGATTTTTGCAGAAGATGAAGCAAAAAACATGAAAGACCAGTATGTGTCTGTGGAACATTTATTTCTGGCATTGTTGAAAGAAGCAAAGAAAGAAGTAAAAGCAATCTTGAATGCCTTTGGAATCACGAGGGAAAGATTTTTGGAAAGTCTGGCTACGGTAAGGGGAAATCAAAATGTAGTTTCAGATAATCCGGAAGCTACCTATGATACCTTAAACAAATATGGCTATGATTTGGTGGAAAGAGCAAAAGAACAAAAATTAGACCCAGTCATCGGAAGGGACAGCGAAATTCGAAATGCCATCCGGATTCTATCCAGAAAAACCAAGAATAATCCGGTATTAATCGGGGAACCGGGGGTTGGTAAAACTGCAGTAGTGGAAGGACTGGCACAAAGAATTGTAAGGGGAGATGTTCCGGAAGGATTAAAGGATAAGAGAATTTTTGCTCTGGATATGGGAGCCTTGGTGGCAGGAGCAAAATACAGGGGTGAATTTGAAGAACGTCTAAAGGCAGTTTTGGAAGAAGTAAAAAAGAGCGATGGGGAAATCATTTTATTTATTGACGAACTTCATACTATAGTGGGTGCAGGGAAAACAGATGGTGCCATGGATGCAGGAAATATGTTGAAACCAATGCTTGCAAGAGGGGAATTGCATTGTATTGGTGCTACGACATTGGATGAGTACCGGATGTATATTGAAAAAGATGCGGCATTGGAACGTAGATTCCAGCCGGTGTTGGTAGAAGAACCAACAGTGGAAGATACCATAACAATTCTTAGGGGATTAAAGGATCGTTATGAGGTATACCATGGAGTTAAGATTTTAGACAATGCTTTGATTCATGCAGCAGTGCTTTCCAATCGGTATATTTCAGACCGTTTTCTTCCGGATAAGGCCATTGACCTGGTAGATGAGGCATGTGCCATGATTAAGACAGAGTTAAATTCCATGCCAACAGAAATTGATGATATTCAAAGAAAAATCATGCAGTTAGAAATTGAAGAAGCTGCATTGCGGAAAGAAACAGACCGTTTAAGTAAAGAGCGGTATGAGGAATTAGAGAAAGAACTTGCTTCTATGAGAGAAGAGTTTTCTAATATGAAGGCGAAATGGGACAATGAAAAGGCTTCCGTGGAAAAAGTTCAGAAAATCAAAGAAGAAATCGAAAAAATCAACAGTGAAATTGCCATTGCCCAGCGTAATTATGATTTGGAAAAAGCGGCTCAATTACAATACGGAACACTTCCGGATTTAAAGAAAAAATTAAGTGAAGAGGAAGAAAAGGTAAAGAGTCAGAATTATTCCTTGATTCATGAAAAGGTGACAGAAGAAGAAATTTCAAAAATCGTATCCAGATGGACCGGAATTCCGGTGTCAAAATTATCGGAAACAGAACGAAACAAGACCTTGAATCTGGATAAAGAACTCCATAAAAGGGTTATGGGTCAGGATGAAGGTGTGTTAAAGGTAACAGAAGCCATTATCCGTTCCAAAGCGGGAATCAAAGACCCTACCAAGCCAATTGGTTCCTTCTTATTCTTAGGACCTACCGGTGTTGGTAAGACAGAACTTGCAAAAGCATTGGCACAGAGCTTATTTGATGATGAGAATAATATGGTTCGAATTGATATGTCCGAATATATGGAAAAACATTCTGTGGCACGTCTGATTGGAGCACCTCCGGGATATGTAGGTTACGAAGAAGGCGGTCAGCTTACAGAAGCAGTTCGGAGAAAACCATATTCTGTTATCTTATTTGATGAAATTGAAAAGGCACACAAAGATGTATTTAATGTGTTGCTTCAGGTGTTAGACGATGGTCGTATTACCGATTCTAAGGGAAAGACTGTGGACTTTAAGAATACTATATTGATTATGACTTCTAATATTGGTTCTTCTTATTTGTTAGAAGGCATCGATGAAGACGGAGAAATAAAAGAAGAAGCTCAAAATATGGTAATGGAAGAGTTAAAACTTCATTTTCGGCCGGAGTTTTTAAATCGACTGGATGAAACCATTTTATTTAAGCCTTTAACCAAAGAAAATATCACTGGTATTGTGGACCTTTTAATGGCTAAGATGAATCAAAGGTTAATGGACAAAGAATTAAGAGTGGAATTAACCAAAGAGGCAAAGGATTATATTGTAAACCAGGGTTACGACCCGGTTTATGGAGCAAGACCATTAAAGAGATATCTGCAAAAATATGTGGAAACTTTGGTAGCACGGTTGATTTTATCGGATGAAATTTCCATGGGAAGTACCATAGAAATCACATTGGAAGAAAATCAGCTTATGGCAAGGAAAAAATAAGAATAGATTTGAAAAAGTGTAAGATACTAATAACAAATTTCAGAAGGGGTGAAAAGGTTGAAGGTATTTTACACTTTTTTCAAGTACATGTTTTTGTTTCTTATTGGTGGATTTAGCTATTATTTTCTGGAAATTGCATTTAGAGGATATTCCCATTTTTCCATGATTATCTGCGGAGGATTGGCTTTTGTATTGTCGGGAGCCTTAAATCAATGGTCCCATTTTGAAATGTCATTAATTAGTCAGATGTTTTTATCCATGATGATTATTACAGGACTGGAATTGGTTACGGGATTAATTGTGAATGTCTGGCTGCATTTAAATGTCTGGGATTATTCCGCAATGCCATATCAGTTTATGGGACAAATCTGCCTGCTTTATTCGGTTCTTTGGATGGCATTGTCTTTGGTGTGTATTTTTGTAGACGATTTGCTAAGATGGAAGATATTCAAAGAGGAAAAGCCAAGATACAAGATTTTATGATAGCAGTGGCACAAAGTACACAGCAATCGTTGGTATCTAGGGACAAAAAGGAAATAGGAAAGGTCGGACCCAAAATCCGACCCTTTTATGATTAATTATGAAAAATGAAAAACTATGTAGTGAGTTGGATGATTTTCATGCCTTTATATAATCTGGTATATAAGCTTCGTTCATCCGTATATAATAAAATACTGTATCCATCCCGAATTACATATGCATACTTATTCTTACTTTCAAAAATATATAACACTTCATCCACGTTAAGAATTTTAGCCTTTTCTTTTCCTAAGGCAGGATCGATAGGTACAAGTTTATATTTTTTAATTGCTTGCTCTAATGTCATATGAATCCCCTCTTCCCCGAATGAGTTATTGTAATCGTAGTTACTGTCTCGATAGTAGCCAGCAGCATAAATTACTCTTGTATTTTTCCTACTTTTATTATATTGTAAGAAAGTAACAAAGTCAATTTGGGAAATGATACAAATTGACAGTCTTGAAACGGAAATAAGTGATTTTTGTTTTGTGGAGATTAAACAAAAGGATGTGAAAAATGATGCAAAGTCCACAAAATTATCAATTAATTTTAGATAAAATTCTTAATAAACTGACAGAAGAAAAGGTAGTTCCAACCCTTCTTTTACATAGCTGTTGTGCTCCTTGCAGCAGTTATGTTTTGGAATATTTAAGCCAATATTTTAAGATAACCATACTGTATTATAACCCTAATATTGGGCCAGAAACAGAATACAACAGACGAAAGCAGGAGCAAATTGATTTTATTTCCCGTTTTCCGGCCCAGAATCCCATTAATTTTTTGGATTGCGATTATGACCCTATGGAATTTTTCAAAAAGATTAAGGGAAAGGAGCATCTTGGGGAAAAAAGTGAGCGGTGTTATGCCTGCTATGAACTACGATTAGAAGAAACTGCTAAAGCAGCGTCAAAGCTGGGATTTGATTATTTTACCACTACATTGTCCATCAGTCCTCACAAAAATGCTGTATGGCTGAATGAAATCGGAGAAACTTTAAGTGAGAAATATGGTGTGAAGTATCTGTTCAGTGATTTTAAGAAAAAAGGCGGGTATTATCGTTCTACAGAACTGGCAAAAGAGTATGGATTATACCGTCAGGATTATTGTGGCTGTGTTTTTTCGAAACAGGAGCGGGAACAATTTCAAGGTTTAAAATCAATGGAAAAATCCGAAAAAGGTTCTACTTCACATTAAGAAAATTATAGGTTATAATGATAAGAATTGATGATACCAGAAAGTGTGTAACAATCTTCAGGTATCATGGACAATAGGATGAAATGAAAATAAGATAAGGAGTAGTGAAATGGCAGGTTCTATTTATGGTAATATATTTCGAATTTCAACATGGGGAGAATCTCATGGAAAAGGAGTTGGGGTAGTAGTAGATGGCTGTCCGGCAGGACTTTCATTATGTGAAGAAGATATTCAAAAGTACTTAGACAGAAGAAAGCCGGGGCAATCCACCATGACTACTTCCAGACAGGAAGAAGATAAGGTGGAAATATTATCTGGTGTTTTTGAAGGAAAAACCACAGGAACTCCGATTTCCATGATGGTGTTCAATAAAACACAGCGTTCCGGAGATTATAGTGAAATTGCGAATTGTTATCGACCGGGACATGCAGATTATACTTTTGATGAAAAGTATGGATTTCGGGATTATCGTGGAGGCGGCCGTTCTTCTGGAAGGGAAACCATAGGAAGAGTTGCAGCAGGAGCTATCGCAGCGAAGATATTAGAAGAAATGGGTATCAAGGTATTCGCTTATACAAAGTCTATCGGCGAAGTTGAGATGGATTATGAACGCTTTGATTTAGAAGAATGCAAGAAAAATCATGTGTTCATGCCTGATAAAATTGCCGCGAAGGAAGCCGAAGAATACATAGCCAATCAAAAGAAGGAATTGGATTCTGTAGGTGGTGTAGTGGAATGTGTGGTTCAGGGTGCACCGACTGGTTTAGGAGAAACTGTATTTGAGAAATTGGATGCCAATCTTGCAAAAGCGATTGTTTCTATTGGAGCAGTAAAAGGGGTTGAAATCGGAGCAGGATTTCAGGCAAGCAAGATGTTTGGTTCCCAAAATAACGATAATTTTGAATATAAAGATGGAAAAATTCAAAAATGCACCAATCACTCCGGAGGGATTTTAGGTGGAATGAGCGATGGCTCGGATATCGTAATACGTGCAGCCTTTAAGGGAACACCGTCGATTTATAAAGAGCAAAGTACAGTAAACAAACAAAATGAAAACATCAAGATTGCCATTAAAGGAAGACATGACCCGGTGGTGGTTCCAAGAGCAGTGGTAGTTGTAGAAATGATGACAGCCATTACAGTTTTGGATATGCTTCTTATGAATATGACTGCAAGACTGGATAGAATCAAGAAGTTTTATAGTAGAGATTTTGAGGAAGAAACAGGTGACACACATAGGTAGCGTTTTGCGGCATCTGGGCTGGGTTACAAGATATGTAGTGAATCATTGAGGCTATAATGACTACATGGTTTTTGTGAAGTTTTTATGAAATTTTTATAAATTCCTTGGAATACTCTTGTTATTATTTTGGAAATCTGATAGAATAAAAAAGTTATGTAACAGTGAAATAATAGATTGTAAACACTTGTATTTAAGATAATTACAGGGGTTTTATAACAAAAGCACATGCGACTTTTTTGATGTTAGGAGAGCATATGTATAAAATAATAAAAAAGGACGGCAGAGCCAAACGGGCGGAAGTAACTACGGTTCATGGAGTCATTCAGACTCCTGTCTTTATGAATGTAGGAACTGCAGCAGCCATAAAAGGTGCAGTGTCTGCCATTGATTTGAAAGAAATAAAAACACAGGTAGAATTGTCAAATACCTATCATTTACATGTAAGACCTGGAGATGAAATTGTTAAAAAAATGGGCGGTCTTCATAAATTTATGAACTGGGACAAGCCGATTTTAACAGATTCCGGAGGATTTCAGGTATTTTCTCTGGCAGGATTACGCAAGATAAAAGAAGAAGGTGTGTACTTTCAATCCCATATAGATGGAAGAAAGATTTTCATGGGACCGGAAGAAAGTATGCAGATACAGTCCAATCTGGCCTCCACCATTGCCATGGCTTTTGATGAATGTGCGCCACATCCTTGTACCAGAGAGTATATGGAGGATTCGGTTGCCCGTACAGTAAGGTGGCTGGAACGTTGTAAAAAAGAAATGGACCGTTTGAATTCTCTGGAAGATACCATTAACAAGAACCAATGGCTGTTTGGTATTAATCAGGGTGGTGTGTTTGAGGATATTCGAATTGAACATGCAAAAAGGATTTCGGAACTGGATTTAGAAGGTTACGCATTAGGCGGGCTGGCAGTAGGAGAATCTCATGAGGAGATGTATCGCATTATTGAAGAAACCGTACCGTATCTGCCGGAAAATAAACCGACGTATTTAATGGGAGTAGGAACACCAGCGAATATCTTGGAAGCGGTAGACCGTGGTGTAGACTTTTTCGATTGCGTTTATCCTAGCCGGAATGGAAGACATGGACATGTTTATACGAATCATGGTAAGTTGAATTTATTCAATGCAAAATATGAAACGGATGACCGTCCGATTGAAGAAGGATGTGGATGTCCGGCATGTAAGAATCACAGCAGGGCTTATATTCGTCATTTATTAAAGGCAAAAGAGATGCTGGGAATGCGTCTTTGCGTTTTGCATAATTTGTATTTTTATAATACCATGATGGAAGAAATTCGTCTTGCCATTGAAGAACAAAGATATCAAAGCTATAAAAAATCTAAATTAGAAGGCTTTGAAAGTGAAAATAACTAAGATGATTCACGAATTTAATTCGTGAATGATTGAAGAATAAGAAAAAATAGAAAGTTGAGGAAAAGAAATGAAAAATATGATTTTGACAGGAACCACTGAAGCAGCGGCTACCCCTACAGCAGGTGCCGGTGACTGGATTACTTTGATTGGATTGGTTGTATTCTGGGGAGTTTTGATTTATTTCATGTTTATTCGTCCACAGAAGAAACAGCAAAAAGCAATGATGGCATTACAGTCTTCTATTCAGCCAGGTGACAGCATTGTAACTACTTCCGGATTTTATGGTACCGTTATTGTGGTAGAACCGGAAAACAGCATGGTAATTGTTGAATTTGGTAACAATAAAAACTGCCGTATTCCAATGCAGATGGCTGCGATTGCAGAAGTGGAAAAGGTAAATGAACCAAAAGAAGAAGGTAAAGAAAAAACAAAATAAAATGAGTTCAAGTCTTTTACCAGCGGAATAAGAGGAAGCGGAAAGGCAGGAATGAATGAAAAAAGAATGTCTTCATTTTTGATGACATTCTTTTTTTATCGGGAAAATCTTCAAATTTTAATAGATAAAAATATAAACGATTTTTGAAATCTGATGAAATAAAAAATTTTTTCAATATTATGACTTAAATCTTGCTTGTTTTATGTTTTCTAACACCTCATAAGGAACAAATAAATTTCCTCGTCCTTTTCCAATTGCAATATCTGGTTTGTTACTTCCATGAAAATCAGAACCACCACTGATTAGGAGATTTTTAGAAAGTGCCATAGATTTTAAGTAGGAACTTTCCAGGGCATGATTAGAAGAATGATATACTTCTACGCCTTCCAGACCATATTCTATCAAAGAATCCAGCATAGAAGATACCTGTTGGTAGCCTAAATGATATAGCATAGGATGCGCAAGAAACGCCATTCCACCAGCTTTTTTTATGACACTGATAATTTCTTTTGGGTCCAATTTAGGACGGGGAACATAAAAGGGGCAATTGGAATTAAGATATTTTTGAAATGCCTGATCTTTACTGCTTACAATCCCTAATTCAAGTAATGCCCGGGCAAAATGGGCTCTGGTGATTACGGTGTCAGGATTTCCGGCATACAGCATTTCTAAAGTAATAGGAATACCTTTTAAATTAAATTTTTCTATCATAGAAAGATTTCGCTTCTTACGGTTTTCTACAAGTATCCGAAAGTTGGTTAAAAGTTCTTCATTGGTTTCGTCCAGAAAAAAGCCAAGTATATGAATTTCAGTATTTTGATAGTGACAGGAAAATTCGGAACCTACGATAAGTTCAATATTCTGAATTTTTGCAGCTTCTTTTGCTTCCTGTATGCCGGCAACGGTATCATGATCTGTCAGGGCAATGGCACTAAGCCCGGCTTGTTTCGCTGCAAGAATTACTTCCGTTGGAGTATAAGTGCCATCCGAAGCGTTTGAATGAACATGTAAATCAATTTGTTCCATATATCACACCATAGTGCGGTTTTTCTTGAAAAACTGCAAATCCTTTCTTATTGTTATTGTTTCATCTATATCTGCTTTAAAAATACAAACAATAGTATAGCAAAAAAAAGATAAAAAGTTAAGAGGCATATTAAGGTAGAAAATAAGCAAAAATAGAATGAGAGAAAAGAATGTCTGGATAATTGCAATATTCAAAGAAAAATTAAATGCAAATGTAAAAAAAATAAAAAGTGGTTGACAAAAATGAGGAAATGGAATAAACTTTTATTAAAGTTTACATCTTAAAAATCTTAAACATTGATGATTTCAAAATACAATTCTAAACGAAATATCGAAACAGTTTCCATTAAAAATGAACATGAATGAAAAAGAAACCCTTATTTTTTGAGGAGGTGGTTGGTTGCAATACATTGCCTGTGCAAAAACAGATAAAGGTATTTTAGAATCCATAAATGAGGACTGTATTGCCTATTTTTCAAAGATTCAAAATAAAACTAAGACTTTACTTATGATTGTGTGTGATGGTGTGGGTGGATTGTCTTACGGGGAAGTTGCCAGTCATTGTCTGGTTCAAGAATTTTATCGTTGGTTTTCCCTTTTGGATGAAAGAATATTTCAAAGTAAGAAATGGGAAAGGAGAATCATAGAACAATGGAAGACGTTGCTGTCCTATGTCAACCGGAAGTTAAAACATATTGGAAAGAAACATTTTAGTATGATAGGAACTACACTTTCTGCGCTCATTATTTATAAGAATACTTATATTTTGCTGCATGTAGGAGATTCCAGAGTATATAAAATTAATCATTTTGTCCAGCAAATCAGTAAAGACCATACTTTATATGAAAAAAATAAAAGGGGGTTGTTGTATTGTTTTAATCCAGATAAAGAAAAAGAAAAACATATTCTAACCCAGTGTGTTGGGGTGACTTCAAGACTGGAACCTTATATCAGGGTGGGAAAGTTAAAGAAAAGTACCAGTTTTTTGTTATGCAGTGATGGATTTTATCAAAAATTGAAAAGGAATGAAATAAAAATGTATTTTTCACCTAAATATTGTAGGAAGAGAGAGCAGATTTGTTATGGTCTTTCTGCCTGTATACGATTAGTAAAAGAACGAGAGGAAAAAGATAATATATCAGCGGCGGTGGTAACATGCAGATAAAGAAATATAAGCTTCTTAAGAAAATTGGGGAAGGGGGCTGTTCCGAAGTTTTTTTGGTGGAAGACCAGGTTCTTCATAAAGTGTGGCTAATGAAAAAAATATGGAAAACTAATGAGGAAAAAAAGAACACGGTAGAAAAAGAAATAGAACTGTTAAAAAATCTTTCCCATCCTGCTATCCCCAGGGTAGTAGAATACTTTTATGATAAGAAGGCAAATTATTATATTCTGGATTATATCCAGGGGGAAAATCTGCGTACTGTAATGAAGGAAAAGAAAATAACTGTGAAGCAGATTGAACGGTGGCTTGTTGAAATCATGGAAATTCTTTCTTATTTACATAGCAGGCAACCAGCGATTTTTTATGGTGATTTAAAACCGGAAAATATTATCGTTGGGAATCAGGGGAAAATCAGTCTGGTTGATTTTGGTGCTGCCGGTCAGGTTACAGAAGTCAGAAGAAAGAGTTATGGCACGAGGGGATATGCAGCACCAGAGCAATACGCCAGCAAATCAGGGAAAGTATACCTGGATATTCGAAGCGATATTTACAGTTTGGGGCAGGTCTTTTTTGAACTCTTTACAGGAAATCTGTATGTAGAGGGAAAAAGCGATTTTCAAAAGATACCGAGGGAATATCGGATGTTTTTGAAAAAGGCGTTGGAACCAAGGAAGGAAAAAAGATATCAGTGCATTAAAACGATGCAGCAAGATTTAAAAATATCAACCGAAAAAGAAAGAAAAAGAAAATTTAGGGAGAAAATCAAGATTTTAATTTTTCCTGTTTTGGCTTTGGTTATTGCGTGTATGTCAATTTTCTTTCAAAGTGGTCAAAAAGTGGCGTTATCTGAAACAAAGGACAAATATGAAACCATCATTGGACAGGCAACCCAGTATAGAGTGGAAGGAAAGTATGAAGAAGCAATTTCTCTTTTATATGACTGTATTTTTCAATATCCTAAGGAAGAAAAATCTTACATTGAATTCTTTTCTTTAGCCTGCATGGAGCTGAGGAAAGAGAACATTGATTACATTGCAGAAGAGATTTTGAAAAATGCGGAAGGAGATATTTTATATCAGGAAGGGGTAGCTTATGCCGTTGGTACTTATTATTTGACAAAGCAAAAGTATCAGAAAGCATTTACTTATTATACACGAATGCCGGATTTAAAAGAGGGAAGCCAGGCTTATTATTTAAAAGAAATTACAGGTTGTCTGCTACATTCAGATTTAAGACTAACTGAATTAAGAGAAATTCTGTTGGGTTTTCAGAAAGTAACAATAGAAACATCAAATTCTTTAGAACAGATACTGCAGTTTCAAATTATGAATCAAGTTATCCTGACTTATTTTATGGAGGATGGTGAGATGTTGGAAATAGTGGAAAGTAACTGTGAATGGCTGATATCGGAATGTGATGAAACCCTGGATGATAAGGATTTATTCTTGTGTTATGAGCAATTAGGAAATGCCAGGAAAGAATTGGGGAAACTCTGTGAAGCTACGGAGAAAGAAAAGAAAATGATGTATTTTGAGGAGGCAGTGTCGGCATACTTTAAAGCAGTTCAATATTGTGGGAATTCTGTATATGGGATGGAGGGAAAATTATGTGATATCGGGAAATTGTATCATATGATGAAGGAATATGAAAAAGAAAATGAAATATATTCCCAGGGAATTCATATCCTTGGGGAAAATGCCAATGAAATATATTGTGTATTTTTAAATAGTCTGATAGAGCAATATCAGGAAAAGACAGAATGTGGTATAAAAGATAAAATACAAGAAGTAATTGAAATAGGGAATCAATCAAATTTAGCAGAGAAAAATCAACGGTGGTGTATGTTGATTCAAACAGCAAAGGAAAGAGGAATTTATGAAGAAAAACAATAGTAAAAAATTAATTTTAGCAGCAGTATTATTTTTCAGTGGTGGATTAATGTTGCCATTAGGAAATCAAGAAATCGTCAATGCAGCTCAAGAGGAGCAGGAATATCAAAAATCTGAATTGTTGGAGAACGAGAAAGAAATGACAGATTGGGAGCAAGAGATTGAAATAAAGGAGGAAGAAAGAAAAAAAGAAACAGAAGGAGGTAGAGAATGTGAAGAAAAAGAAGGGGAGATAAAAGAGGAAGAGAGAATTGGAGAGATAGAAAAAGCAGAGGAGAAAAAAGGTGAAGAAGTAAATGCAGAGATAGAAAAAGAAGCGGAAAATGGGGAATCGGAGGAAAAAGAAAATAAAGATGAGAATTTGGAAAAAGAGGGAGAAGAAAGTATAAATGAAGAAAATAAAGATGAGAATTCGGAAAAAGAAGGAGAAGAAGAAAGTTATGATGAGAAAAAGAATGAATTAGAAGAACAGGAGGCAAATCAGTATGAAGAAAAAGTGGAGGAAAAAGATATAAAGGAAGAAGCGTTAGAGGAAAATGTAATAGAGATAATGGTCAATGAATCATGTAATGTAAATTCTGAGAAAAACAGCCTGATAGATTCAGAAACATTGACAGAACATTTTTTGCAGTCTGATGAAATACCAGAGAATGTGATAGTGCAGCAGATTATTCTATCACCGGAAAACTTAGAGCAATCATCAGTGGTTGTTACAGAACAGATAATAGACACGGAATTTGGAATGGAGCAGGAGAGTCAGACATCAGCACCAGGGGTTACAATAATGGAACCACAGGAAATAGTAGAACAGGCAAATGAAAATCTAGCAGCTACAGGAGAAGATGAGAAAGAAATAGAGTTATCCATAAAGGAAGCATTGAATGTGGAATCAGAAAAAAATTCTTCTGTAGATGTTCTAGAAAATATACAATCAGAAAAAGATTCTTCTATAGAAGTTTTGGAAGATGTGAAAGCACCTGTGGTAACGATTGAAAATTTAGTAAGTTCTCCTGAGAAAAAAGAACTTCGATTTTACTATCGAATGGATGATGAGAATCTAGTGGAATATCAAATTAAAGTTTTTTTCACGTCAGGAGGGAAAGAGGAGCTAATCTGGCAGGAGAGTAATAAAACAGAAGGAGAATTGTCCTTTGAAAAAGAGGGAAATTATTTAGTATGCCTTTATGCTAAGGATAGCTCAGGAAATGAAAGCAGAACTTATCAAAATTATTCCCTGGGTTCTTTTGAACTTGAATTGGAAGAATTAAATCAATTTGAAAATCAGGAAGTTGAATTAGAAGATATGGAAATATTGTTAGAAGATGTATTTGAAGGTAGTAATGTTGCAACTTATCAATTATACATAAATGGGGAACAATATAAAGGTGATACGTCCCAGATTCCAGAGGGAAAATGCATCTTAACAGTAGAAATGGAAGATACACATGGCAATTTTGCTCAAAAAACGATGGAGGTAATTGCTGCAAATACTAAAACGAAGGGGGAAATGACAGAAGAGGAGATAGAAGAAGGGGATAAAACACTAGAGGAAGAACAAATTCAGTATAAAGAGAATAAGTTAAATGAGAAAGTGGAGGGAATTGAAACGGATGAAAAGAATGAAAACGAAAAAAAAGATTCCGGCATCCCTATTGAGGCTGCTGGAATCTTAGGAAGTTTAATTAGCGGAATGTTGATTCTTTTTAGAAGAATCAAACATTAATTGTTGAAGTAAAGATTCATAAACAGAGGAACTGTTATTTTTCCAATTATCACAAATGGTAATGGCCTGCTCCTTTGTTACTACATTTAATTTAATTTCCATTAAGGTGCTGGTACGTTCTTTTACCGCACATCGAACGAGATATTCTTTTTCTGATTCTGGGAAATATTCTGCAATAATTTCCACTTCTTTTCTTAACTGATATTTATTTTCGTTAAAGAAGTTAAGAATGTCCTCTTTAATTGCAGTAGAAATTTTATATTCAAATAAATTCAATGTTTCAACACCATTGGGAGTAAGCTCATAGTGAGAAGTATTCCGGATGGTTTCGTATGAAATCAATTTGCTTTCAATCAATTCATTAATGGCGGTTTGTATGGTAAAGTAATCGGTATAACCTTTTCCTATGATGAATTGAGAAAGTTGAGAATTGGTTAATGGAAAATCTACTTTATTTAACATATAAAGAATGATTAGTTTATATAATGTTAGTGTATCATTCATATAGAATCTCCTTTTTTATAGTAGAATGTAAAGAATTAATATTTGGCTTAATTCATAAATGCCGATAACGAAAAGTTATATTTCAAGTTCCATTCCTTGATAAACCTGATGAAGCTTGCATTTTTGATGAATGGTATTTAACACAAGGCGTTTGTTCAGGCTGAACCTGGGAGCGATTAATAAATCCTTAGGTCCATCTCCGGTTAATCTATGGATTACAATATCTTTCCGTAAATGTTTTATACAAAGCAAAACCAAATCCGTATAATTTTCTAAATCAAAAGTAAAAAATGGATGTTCTTCATATATTCGGGCTAAATCAGTACCTTTTAAAATGTGAAGCATAGAAAGTTTTATACCCTTTATGGGAAGTGTATTGATATATTGAATCGTGTCAAGCATCATTTCCTGGGTTTCACCGGGCAATCCTAATATAAGGTGTACAACAATCTCTATGTCTGCATTCGCCAGACGGGTAACACAATCCTGGAATGTAGAAAGTGGGTAACCACGACGAATGAATGCTGCTGTCTGTTCATGAATGGTTTGAAGACCTAATTCTATGATTACAGGTTTTTGTTCATTTAGTTTCTTTAATAATCCTAACGTCTTATCAGAGATACAATCAGGCCTTGTACCAATAGAAAGTGCTACAATTTCTTCAAAAGATATGGCTTCTTTAAAAATCTTTTCAAGATAATCGCAAGGTGCATAAGTATTGGTGAAAGCTTGAAAATATGCGATGAATTTTTTGCAATCTGTTTTATTTTGAAGGAGTTTTTTTCCTTCTTGAATCTGTTCTGAAATGGATAAATCAGGTGAGGAGGCAAAGTCTCCGGAGCCTCCTTCACTACAAAAAATGCAGCCTTTGGTACCTAATGTTCCATCACGGTTTGGACAGGTCATTCCACCATTCAGTGAAATTTTATATACTTTTTCATGAAAACATTCTTTTAAATATTGGTCAAAGGTATAAAAATAGGGTTGTTTGCTCATAATGCTAAGAAGGAATATGAGTTTTTACAACATTGTTCAGACTTTGAAAGGTCTAGCATATTCTCAGAAACCGTATTTTCCATAGTAAATAAATTCGAAGCAGTTTCTAATTTCCCTTTCTGTTCTTCCTTTAGCATAAGAACTTTTTCGTTGGTAGTCATAATGAATTCACCTTTCCTATATTACGTTTGTCATAGGTTATATTCTAACACGAAAATATGTGATAAGCAATAATGGAAACATAGAAAAATTGTTCATAAAATAGGTGAAGTTTGATATAAAAATGTTTACCAAAAAAAAAAACTGTGTTACAATAGCAAACGTACATAAACTTTTCCGAGAGTATCATGAGAGTAAATATCTTTTGTTTTTAACATCATGATACATAACGAGATAGATTTTTCTTTTATCTGCCGGAAAATTTGGCAGAGTAATTCGATTATGAGACGGGATGCTCATCTATAGAATCTGACAGTTCGCCAAATATGTTTTAGGAACTTTGACGAAGAAAGGAAACCAAATGGAATACGAAAAGCTTACATTAAATGAATTAAAAAATGTTGCAAAAGAAAAAGGATTAAAAGGAATCAGCGGACTGAAAAAGTCGGAAATTATTGAATTGCTACAGGACAAACAAGTGAATTCCCAAGGTGTAGTAAAAAAAGAACAAGCCAGAAAAGCACCTGCAGGTAAGGAAGAAACAAATACAACCTATCCAGCACCAGAAAATCTTCAGACGGGTGTGGAAGAAAAGAATACAGAGGCATCGAAGCCGGTATATTGGGCTGTAAAAGAAGAACCAAGCAAAGATGAGACTGCAAGAAGGCTTGCATATCAAAAATCCATTGAGCAAGGCAGAAAAATGAAAACGAATAGTGGAGAAGACGAGGGAAAAGACATTTCTGAATTGGATTCTGGGATCAGGGTTCAAGGAATTTTGGAAGTTATGCCAGAAGGATTTGGCTTTATTAGAAGTGCGAATTATTTACCAGGCGAGAATGATGTTTATGTTTCTCCTTCCCAGATTCGTAGATTTAGTCTGAAAACAGGAGATATTTTAGAGGGAAATACCAGAATAAAAACCCAAAGCGAAAAATTCAGTGCGTTGCTTTATATTACGGGTGTAAATGGGGAAAATCCTATCATTGCATCTCAAAGAAAGAGTTTTGAAGAACTGACCCCTATTTTTCCAAATGAAAGAATTCATCTGGATTATCCGCATTGTCCTACTTCCATGCGTATTATGGATTTGGTTGCACCGATTGGAAAAGGACAAAGAGGAATGATAGTAGCTCCGCCTAAGGTTGGAAAAACTACATTATTAAAACAGATTGCAACCAGTATTACAAAGAATTATAAAGAAATTAAATTGATTGTTCTTTTGATTGATGAAAGACCGGAAGAAGTAACGGATATCAGAGAGGCCATTGAAGGAGAAAATGTAGAAGTAATCTATTCTACCTTTGATGAGTCACCGGAACATCATAAACGTGTTTCTGAAATGGTAATCGAACGTGCAAAACGTTTGGTAGAACATAAAAATGATGTAGTAATCTTATTAGACAGTATTACCCGTTTGGCAAGAGCTTATAATTTAGTAGTTCCAACCAGCGGAAGGGTTCTAAGTGGTGGTCTGGACCCGGCAGCATTGCAGATGCCAAAGAGATTCTTTGGTGCGGCCAGAAACATGAGAGAAGGCGGAAGTTTAACCATATTGGCTACAGCATTAGTAGAAACCGGAAGCAGAATGGACGAAGTGGTATTTGAAGAATTTAAGGGTACTGGTAATATGGAACTGGTATTAGATAGAGGTCTCTCAGAAAGAAGAATTTTCCCGGCAGTAGATTTGGCACGCTCCAGCACCAGAAGGGATGAACTGTTGTTACAAAAGGACGAGCAGGAAGTTATGGAATTAATACGAAGAGAATTGTCTGGTGAAAAGAAAGAAGATGCGATTTCGGAAGTATTAAAACTATTCGCACGAACTGCAAATAATAATGAATTTATGGAATTGGTGCATAAATCATTAGGAAGAAGATAAACAATTTGTTGACATTAAAAATATGTTTTGGTTAAAATTTTATTTGAAGTATCATTATTTACAAGATAATTTGTTGATTTTCACGACGGAAAAAATGAATTTTCACCTTGCATATGAAAAAAAAATGTGATATACTTAGAAAGCTGTTTAAAAACGACGATAAAGGTTCATAACAGCGAGCAGTTGCGGCTGTTTATGTCAGCCTATTTTATAATTAATCTACGAAGAGGTGAAAATAATGAAACAAGGAATCCATCCAGAATACTATCAAGCAAAAGTTGTTTGTAACTGTGGTAATGAATTCGTTACTGGTTCAACTAAGGAAGATATTCACGTTGAAATTTGTTCAAAGTGTCACTCATTCTATACAGGACAACAAAAAGCTACTCAAGCACGTGGTCGTATTGATAAATTCAACCGTAAATATGGAGTTAGCCAAGCAAACTAATCAAAATGATAGGTTGAGATTTTTGAAATCTCAACCTATTTTTTCGTTATACTGGTGTATCGTTTATCATTATGTCAACCACGCAATCAAGGGAATAGGAAAGCGATTTTGTGCAGTTGTTTCGGAAATGATACACTAAGTTACCTGTCAAATATAGAAAGGATTGGTATGAAATGAAGAGAACATCCATCGGTGGTCAGGCTTTGATGGAAGGAATCATGATGCGTAACGGAAATCAATATGCCATGACCGTTCGAAAGCCGGATCAGTCAATCGAAACAAAAGTGGAGAAAACCAAAAGTATTGGTGATGACTATCCGATATTAAAGGCTCCTTTTATCCGGGGAGTTGTTAATTTTGTAGAGTCTTTGATAGTAGGAATGAAAAGTTTAAACTACTCAGCGTCCTTCTTTGAGGAAGAGGAAGAAGATCCAGAGGACATGAAAGACAAAAAAGAGAAAAAAGAAATAGCAAAGAAGAAAGAAGAAAAGAAAAAAATAGAAGAAAAGAAAGAAAAAGCAGAAAAAACGAATGAAAATCAAGCTAAGACAGATTCGGAAAAAGAGGATTTGAAAAAATCAAATCAGGAACAGAGTACTGATGTGGAAATAAATAAAAAAACAGACACTAATTTGGAAAATGAGAAAAAATCCTTAGAAGATACGAAAAAGATTACAGATGAAGAGAAGGAAAAAGCAAAAGAGAATGCCTTTATGTTTGCTACCATAGCTATTTCTTTAGTTATATCTATTTCATTATTTATGATAGCACCATATTTGATTGCCAGTCTGTTTGAGTCTGTGATTGATTCTATGCTGGTAATGTCTTTAATGGAAGGTTTGATTAAAATTGCTATCTTTTTAGGATATATTGTATTGATTTCTAATATTAAAGACATTAAGAGAACCTATATGTATCACGGAGCGGAACATAAGACCATTAACTGCTTAGAAGCAGGTGAAGACTTAACAGTAGAAAATGTGAAAAAACATAGTAGAATTCATAAACGCTGTGGAACAAGTTTTTTAATATTTGTTATTTTAATCAGTATTCTTTTGTTTATGTTTATCCGGGTAGATACGGTGGCTCTTAGAATTATTGTGAGATTATTGTTAGTACCTGTGATTGCCGGAATTTCTTATGAATTAATTCGTCTTGCAGGAAGAAGTGATTCTAAAATTATTGGATTTTTAAGTAAGCCGGGTATGGCAATGCAAAAACTTACAACAAAAGAACCGGATGACGATATGATTGAGGTAGCCATTGCTTCTGTGGAGGCTGTTTTTGACTGGAAACCTTATGTGGAAGCTATCCGAAAAGGAGAAATTGAGGATTAATGACTGATTGACAACACATAGAGTTACAAGGATTGTCAATGTTGCGTGAACAGGAGTGGATAGAATGACTACTTGGAAACAGGCATATATAAGAGGAAGAGGTATCTTGGAAAAAGCAGAAATTCCAGATAGTGCCTTGGATGCAAAGTATCTGTTAGAATATGTCACAGGAAAAGATTCTATTATCTGGATTTTAGATGGTGAAAAAGAACTGAACGACCAGCAGGAACAATTCTATCATGAGGTGATTCAAAAAAGAGCCGGAAGATATCCATTGCAATATATCACAGAAAAACAGGAATTTATGGGTTATTCCTTTTATGTAAATGAAAATGTGTTGATTCCCAGACAGGATACGGAATGTCTGGTGGAAGAAGTGTTAAAATATAAGGATAAGATTTCTTCTTTGCTGGACTTATGTACCGGTTCAGGATGCATTGGAATTTCTATTGAAAAAATGTCAGAAGCGAAGGTAACTTTAGCAGATATTTCAAAAAATGCCTTAGAGGTTGCGAAAAAAAATGGACAAAAATTAAATTCTAATGTAACATTAGTAGAAAGTGATTTGTTTGAAAATATCAGTGGGAAATTTGATGCCATTGTATCCAATCCGCCATATATTAGAAGTTCTGTTATTCCGGGGCTTATGGATGAAGTGAAAAAGTATGAACCAATGCTTGCTTTGGACGGAAAAGAAGATGGATTATATTTTTACAGAAGAATCATTCAGGAAGGGAAAGAACATTTAAATCCAGGTGGAATGCTGTTTTTTGAAATTGGACACGACCAGAAGATGGAAGTCATGGAGTGTATGGAAAAAGAGGGATTTACTGGAGTTTATAGTGTTCAGGATTTAGCAGGATTAGACCGAGTTGTGGTTGGAAAAGTGTAATAGGTAATTGCGAAGCTATAATATATGAGAGTGATACAAAAGAATCAAAACAACGCAGGCACGCTTTCGCTGCGTTCGGCTCGTAGCGGTACTAAATTCGAGGTAAACCTCTCATTAAGTACCGACGGCCGCCCAAGCACCTGCTAATGTATTTGATTCTTTTGAATCACTTAATATAAATTATAGTTTCACAGATACTGAGAATAAAGATGAGAAAGGAAAAGAAATATGTTTGATAAGTTAGAGAATACGGTAGATCGTTTTGAAATGATTTTACAGGAATTAAATGATCCGGATGTGGTAAATAATCAGGAAAGATTTCGTAAATTAATGAAGGAACAGACGGAATTGTCTCCAATCGTAGAGAAATTTAAAGAATATAAAGCGGCGAAACAAACCATTGAAGACAGCTTATTTCTGTTGGATGAGGAAAGCGATGAAGAGATGAGAGAGCTTGCAAAGGAAGAATTAAATGAAGCCAAAGCAGCTCAGGAAACATTGGAACAGGAATTAAAGATTCTTTTACTTCCGAAAGACCCTAACGATGATAAGAATGTCATCGTGGAAATCCGTGCTGGTGCCGGTGGTGATGAAGCTGCATTGTTTGCGGCTGAAATTTACCGTATGTATGTGCATTATGCGGAAAGCCAGCGTTGGAAAGTGGAAACCATGGAATTTGAAGAAATCGGTATTGGTGGTATGAAGAATGTAACCTTTATGATTACCGGTAATGGTGCTTATTCCAAGATGAAATACGAATCCGGTGTACATCGTGTACAGCGTGTGCCTGAAACAGAATCCGGCGGACGTATCCATACTTCTACCATCACAGTAGCAGTTATGCCGGAAGCAGAAGAAGTAGACGTTCAGATTGATGAAAAAGATATCCGTATCGATGTAATGCGTGCATCCGGAAATGGTGGACAATGTGTAAATACCACAGATTCAGCGGTTCGTTTAACACACTATCCATCCGGAATCGTAGTTTACAGCCAGACAGAAAAATCCCAGTTACAAAATAAAGCAAAGGCTTTTGCAATGTTAAGAGCAAAGTTATATGATATCGAATGCCAGAAAGCACATGATGCAGAAGCTGAGGCAAGAAGAAACCAAATCGGTACCGGAGACCGTTCTGAAAAAATCCGTACCTATAACTTCCCTCAAGGCCGTGTAACAGACCATAGAATCAATCTTACACTGTATAAACTGGATAAGATTATGAATGGTGATATTCAGGAAGTATTGGATGCTTGTATTGCAGCGGATCAAGCGGCGAAGCTTGCGAAGATGCAGGAAGACTAGGGAAAATCGGCTTAGTTTGGGCTGAGTTGGAAAGTGAAATTGAAAAGCGAAATCTAAGTGCTTTACCTTGACTTTAAGTGGTTGAGGTAAGGCATTTTTTTGTGTGATCACGTTACGTTCATTGGATATAAAACAATTGTAAAATGTATATAATTATGCTAGAATAATGTGCAAAGAAAGAGAGGTGCATTTTATGCCACAGATTAGACCAATTACAGATTTGAGAAATACAAATGAGATATCAGATGCATGCCATGCTGTGAAAGAACCTATTTTTATTACAAAAAATGGCTACGGAGATTTAGTTGTTATGAGTATAGAAACCTATGAGCAGATAGTCGAAACACAGGCCATTGATAATGCAATCTCAGAAGCTGAGGAGGAGCATGATACTTCAGGGATTTTACTTGATGCAAGAGAAACACTAGCATCACTTAGGAGGAAGCATTTTGGTTAAATATACAATAAAAATGTTGCAGAGAGCATCGGATGACCTTGATAATATTTATAATTATATAGCAGATGATTTTAAGGAAATAGGTACTGCTGAGAAAATGGCAGATGCTTTAGAAGAAGCTATTTTAAGTTTGGAGGAGATGCCCTATCGTGGCTCTATTAGGAGAACCGGTGCATTTGCCAATCGGGGGTATCGGCAAATTTTTGTAAAGAATTTTACAATTGTGTATCGTATTGATGAGGCAAGGAAAATGGTTGTTATTGTCACAGTTAGATATACACCAAGTAGTTTTTAATAATTACTCATACTAGGGATAGCACTAAGGTACTAAAGATTACAACAGTAAAACAATGGTTATGAGTGTTTTGGGGAGTCCTGAAAGTCTGGTAAGAATGATTTACAATGAGCTGCTTGTATGGTTAGGTGGCTTTCTTTTCATAGTCTTTCGGTTTTATCTGACAAATAGTAAAAAATGGAGATGATAGATATGAAGGATAAAATTCTACATATAATAATTGCATATGTGTTTCATATAGTATTCATTGTGATGAGTTTCGCAATGATGCAACATTATCATGACGCTTTGCTGCTTGCTTTTATCGTTTTAGGTATTTTATACCTTATCTATTGGATTATGTGTAATAGAAAAAGTTATATGCCATGGAATGTATATGGACATTTTGGGGTAGGTGTCGTTGTTCAGGTTCTATTAAATACTTGTGGTATTGTTTCAGAGGATGGCGGTTTATTTTCTGGCTTAGGTCAGTTTTTCTATGTTGTTTTTGTGGTGATTCATGCTGTGTTGGTTGGTTTGACAAATTTAATACTGTATGTGATTCATAAGAAAAGAAAATGCTAAGGCAGATTCTTTTTGTTGAAAATGGAAAGGTTAAGTAGTATAATGTGACAAACATAAAGATACATCTGCTATTATGGAAGTATCAGAATTTAAAAGAGGTGAAATCGTTATGAAATTTATCCGAGATAATTACTCAGTACAGTTGATGTAAACTGTTGGCAGATTGTGCTGAGGTTAAAAGAAACTTGCTGGCAGTCGTTGACTGTACTGACCTAATGATTAGAAAAGATAAAGGAGTACAGTTATGCGTTACATAAAAGAAGTATTAAAGAAAAACAGAATATTGGTATTAGTCTATATTGGATTAGGCATATTTAATGCATTTATGGCAAATTATAAGGCTGACTATTTCCAAAAGGTGATTGATGGATTGGCAGATAGGACGCTTACATTTACAGGAATTGCAATATATGGTCTCATTCTGGTAGTAAACTATTGTATGAATTACTTAGGACAATATCCTGAAAAGAAGCTGGAACATGGTATTTATTTGGATTTTAAGCTGTTGTCACTTCGGAAAATAAGTACAATCGATTATATGGAATATCAAAAAATTGGTACTGGTAAACTTGTTCAAAGGATTGAGAATGGTTCATCCGCAGGAAGGAATGTATTGTTTCATTTCTGGTTGTGTTTGATTCGTGAATTACTTCCAACTATCGCTTTTAGTATATACTTTATTTGGAGGATAGACCGAAAAGTTACTTATGTATTACTGATAGGCTATGCGGTTATTTTTATCATAACCAATATTCTGCTAAAATTTCTTTATCAAATAAAAGAGAAAATTCTAAATAGTGAAGAAATATTAAATCATTATTTGGTTAGGGGCTTTATGGAAATGTTGGTATTTCGTATGAGCAGACAATTTCCGAATGAAATAAAGAAAACCCAAAATGCAAAAGAGGATATTGTTTCGTCAAAAGTAAAAATGAATATGATTCATGAAGCGTTCTTTACAATATTTGCTCTGCTTGTAGCAATGTTAGATATTGGCATTCTGTTTTATGCGTGGAACGAACAAAACCTTACGGTAGGTTCTGTAGTTGCAATCATTACGCTGATTGAAAATGCTTATACACCAATTGCTATTTTTAATGTGCTTTATGTCCAATATAAATTGGATAAGGCTTCCTATGGGAGATTTGAAGAGTTTTTGAGTGTAAAGGATGACGAGCAATTAATAAAAGGTAAAACGGTAAATGGAGATATTGGAGAAATAACGATTAAAAACTTATCATTTCAATATGAGGAACGAAAAATTATTGATAATTTGAGCTTATCTATCAAAAAAGGCGAAAAAATAGCTTTTGTAGGAGAAAGCGGTTCCGGCAAATCAACATTGATTAAGATAATATTGGGATTGCTTAAGTACAATGAAGGAAACGTTTCCGTGGGAGATATGGAGTTAAGGGATATTTGTCTCAATGATTTGTATCATAAAGTTAGTTACCTATCACAGGACGCTCCTGTTTTTGACGGAACAATAAAAGAAAATTTAGTATTTGAGAAAAATGTGTCAAAAGAGCAGATAACGAGAGCATTGAGCAAGGTACAATTAGCTTATTTGATTGAAAATGTTGCGGAAGGATTAGATGCCGAAATTGGTGAGAAAGGTACTTGTTTATCAGGAGGAGAAAAACAAAGACTTGCATTAGCACGTTTGTGGTTTGAAGATTCCGAACTTGTTATTTTGGATGAAGCAACATCTGCAATGGATAATTTAACGGAAGAAAACGTGATGAGAGCAGTTATCCAAAAATTAAAACAGAAAACGGTGATTGCAATTGCACACAGACTAAATTCCATTGCCGGCTTTGATCGGATTATCGTCTTTAAAGATGGGAGAATTGTTGGACAAGGGACTTTTGAAGAACTAATGCAAACAGACGCTTATTTTGTAGAATTGTATCATGCTAGTGTTCAATAATTTTTTGCTTTACATAGAGTCTTATTTTAAAATTTAATGAAAAATTGAAGGGCGATTATTATCTCGCCTCTTCAATTTTATCTACAATCTGAGTATCTCTGAAGAGTTGCGTTCCTTTAAATATATTTTTCTCAACGAACCTTCGATGGAGCTAATGCTTAATGACGGACACAATTCTCGGATATCCTGTTTGATGAATCGTCTTATCATTGAAAACGCAAAAGTTTTCTTGGCTATCCTTTCTATTACATCTTGCATCGTGTTATATCGTTATACTCTTGCTTATGAACCCTCATAAGAGAAAGAAAATGTTACAGTGAAAGAGGAAATATAATGGAAATGAATAAGTTGACAGAAAGAGAACAGTATTATTTGAATGAGTGGATTACTTATCAGGAAGAAAGACCGATTAAGGCACTTTTAATTACATCTTGGTCAGTGGCGATAATCGCACTTTTACTTTTTGGCGGTATATGTTTTTATTTTAAAGATGAAGATATGTTAGTTAACTTGGGTTTAATGGGAATTCCAGTGGGTTTAGCAGTGTTTTTGGCTTGTTTTACCGTTCTGTTGTTGAAACGGTTAAAAAAACACCGCACATATGTCTATGATGAGATTAAGCGTACCAAGATTTTAAGCAAGGAAGTTGTTTATTGGGTCAATGGCAAGGGACGTAAAATGCCAGCTTATTGTTATCGATGTAAGGGAATTAAGGGAGAAATTACACCTGTTTCCAAAAAGTATTATGATATGGCAAAGGTCGGGGACGATATCACGGTTGTACAAACATCGATGAAATGTATTGCTATAGGTATTACCTTTGGAGCGGACGGACTTTAACTGGTAAAGTTTTTTGCGCTAGAAAATGTATATTGTCTTTGATGTAAAGGCGAAATACTTAGAGTATAAATGTAAGATTTGTGTGAAGGGTGTATTTCGCTCTGTGAGGCTATGTTTTATTTGCTTTATATTTTTCACCATCCGCCATATGGGTTGGAATGACGAATGAAAGCTAGAGATAGAATAGAAAGAAACTTCATTTAACAAATAATGCGACAACGAGCAAACTTTATGGAGGTGACAAACTATAAATAGTCAAGAGTTTTTTTGAAAAAAATTGTGAAGTAAAAAAGGGTAACTTTAATAGACCATCTGAATACATCGTATTTCAGATGGGACAGATAAATGTATGCAGAGTAGATATTAGCGAAGC
>JAFQBM010000002.1 GCA_017399685.1 Lachnospiraceae bacterium | reverse complement strand
GGATAGCTTTTTTTTCTTTGACTTCTTATCAAGGGCAATGACCATCTTGTTGTAGGTTTTATTTTTAACAAGATTCTTTACCGTAACTGTTACTTTTTTCGATACCGTTTTATTCATTGCAGAAGTAACGGTAATCGTAGCTTTTCCTTCTTTTAAAGCTTTTATAGTTCCATTTTTTGTCACTTTTACCACAGAAGCATTGCTGCTTTTATAAGTGACTTTCTTGGAAGTTCCTGTTGGTTTCACACTTTTCACTTTGATTTTCCGGCTTGTTCCCACGTACATTGTCTGTTTGGATTTCACATTCAATGTGATGGACTTTGTTTCTTTTGTAATTGTTGTTGCAAAAACAGTTGCCGATGGCGTGACAATGGATGTCAACATAAGCATTATGCTTAGAAATACTGCAAATATTATTTTAAATTTTTTCATAACTAAACTCTCCTCTTTTAACGGTAGTCTCATTCCTTAGTATAAACAATCTTTACTTTACTCTGGTCCTCTGCATAACTTGCATCTAACTCTTTACTAAACGTTGTATTATCAAATAAAATTTGTAATGAGGTTTCCGGACAATTTGACAATGTTGACCACCCGGATAACAATAATCCGGAGTCTTTATTGATTGTGGAATCATGAAATTCTATTTTTGAATTTCCGATTGGTTTTCCCCTTAAATAGAAGAATATATTTCCAATATGTGTAATGTTACAATTGTTAAAAATCATACTACAATAGTTGCGATCATACGCATTAAAACCGAGTCGTATAAATTCTTCAGCCGTAGAATTCATGGTACAATTATCAAATGTTGCTCCCGGTGCATTCGCTTCTTCGCCCAGCCCGGTAAGGAACCTTACATCATCGAAGGAACAATTCTTGAAAGCTATATTATTATTCCCTGAAAAATAACTCTTTCCCTCAAATTTACAATGATCAAAGATTCTTTCACCATTCACACTATGGATGTTAAACTGCATCTCTTCTCTGGACTCATCCATATTTTTAAAGGTACAATCGTAAAAATAGAGATTTTCCCTGAAATATCCGGATGAACTTGGATTTATGGTACAGTTTTTACATACAATTTTAGCTGCTCCAAAATTTGTAAAGGTACAATCGTCATATACAACTGAATCTGTTGCTGCAGTAATGTAGCTTGCTGCAATCACACAATTTTTCACTTTATGCTTACTCAATTCAATTGTTTCGTTTCCATGATACATGGTGTTTTCAAGTGTTTTGTTATTATAATTCCTACAGAATTTACTATTAACGATATTTCCAGTACTCCAGCTGATGGTCGTTCCTTCCATGTCATCAATATTCCTTACCACCGCACCCATATTGGATCTCCGGATAACAACTCTATGCCCCTTAAGATTCTCATATACATGGTTAAATCCTGTATTATCAATTGTTGTTGCGGAACCCGGACGCTCATAATCCGTATTATTTCTATAGTAAACATCCTGACATTCCTGCCATCCATCTTCAAAATCCACGGAACTTGGAGTGATGGAATTACCACATCGTGTATAAGTACAATTCTCAATTAGGAGATTACTGCATGTGGATGGTGCCAATGCCGTTGTTCTTGTATCGTAGAAATCAACGTTTGTAATTTCAATAAAATCACCTAACCCTTTTACATAAAATGAATTATACTTATCACTGGCATCTACAGTTCCTAAATAAGTTACTCTTCCGTATGTTGCATCTTCCGGAATCCGAATCTTTCTGTACTGGTATGCAGTCTCCGTCTTTATAAAATTCTTATCTTTATCATAAAAATGTACATATATGATTGGAGAAGAACCTCTTAAACCGCGGTATCCATTTCCCTGTCCAACCCTCACATATGGTGACTCACTCTTTATTTTTGTTAAATCCGCATAGTTTGTTGTACAGCAGTTCTCATCACTGACTTCTTCCCCATCTACAACTCTGACCGGGGTATATTCTTTAAAGCCTGTCCATGCTCCTCCTGTACCACTGGTACCGACAGTATGACCTGTCGTATTTTTTACAACCAGATGATCGATGGAACAGTATTTTCCACCACTAAATGCAATGGTGTTGATTCCTTCACCTTCATACCCATGCTCCAAGCCCAGCGCTTTACGCTCGAACCGGTCACCTTCCACTGTTCCGTTAATCAAATGTGCATCATCTACATTATTAAATGAAACAAGAAGTGCTCCTATATTTTCCTTCACAGTATCCAGCTTAAAGGTACTACCACTCATATCTACAGTCAGATAAGATGGTATTTTTATACATTCCGTCCGGTCAGCACTTTGAATTCTATAAATCCCCTCTGGTAATACGCATTTTCTATATCCCTCTGTCTGAATATCTACAAAAAGCTGGTTTAAACCATCTCTCGTATTAATGAGATCCTCCTCTAGCGTACTACTTTCCTTGTTAATTCCATATTGGGACAAATCTTCATCCGTAATCTGATAGGTCTGTTCTTCTGTAATCTTTTCCTTCTCAGGATCTACCACGAGCAAATCATTATATAATTTGTGGGATTTTAAACCAGTGGTCCTATCAATTGCCTGCAGAGCAAAATAATGTTCTCCAACTGTAAGTTTACCCAGATTTACTTCCATATCTCCTAACTTTATATTT
>JAFQBM010000029.1 GCA_017399685.1 Lachnospiraceae bacterium | reverse complement strand
TTATTACGTTCCTGTTATCGAAAGAGCCTCGAATTGGCTTATGAAAATAAGTGTGAAAGTATAGCATTTCCTTTGATTTCAACCGGTAGTTTTGGTTATCCCAAAGAAGAGGGGATGCGTATAGCAGTGGATGAAATAAATGCTTTTTTGCTTAAATTTAATATGCAGATATTTCTGGTTGTATTCGATACAGAATCTACAAGGCATGGATTGAATTTATATCCGGATTTGGGGGCGTATATTGACTATAATTCTGTCTGTGACAAAAGAGAAAAAGAGTATGGTGACAGATACTTTGGTTCTGTTGCAAAAGACGCCCCTGGATATGATGGATACAGGAAGAAAAGGGGAGAACCCAGCAGTATCTCATGTATTTGATAGAATTAAAGGGATTGACGAATGCAGAAGTGTACAAGAGAGCGATTATATCGAAACAGCTCTTTTCTAAGATTAAACTGAAGGCAGATTATCACCCGGATAAAGCGACTGCCATGCGGTTGTGTGTAGGTGCAAAGCTTAATCTGGATGAAACAAAGGATTTGCTGTCAAGAGCAGGGTATGCGCTTTCGCCTTGTGATAAGAGAGATATTATATTTTCGTTTTTTATTGAGCGGGAAGTGTTTGACATGATTGAAATTGATATCGTTTTGGAAGAACATGGATTGCCTTGTTTTATTTCGTGATTATATGTGGGAAATCATGAAACAAAGGAAGTGGAAAAAGGGATACTTGAGATGGAATGATAGGAAAGAATTTTATATGGAACTGTAAATTGTATGGTTGCCTTCGTGACAACCTGTTTTTTTCACTCTTTTAAGAATAAAAGAGAATGGCTAACAAAACAGATTTATAATTTTTATTTTTATGAATAAGAAGATTGTTCCATAAGTGATGACGAGAGATTCATGGTGTTCATGAGTCTTTTTTTTGTACAAAAGAATGTACATCGTATGATGTATAATCAGATTAAAAGAAAGAGGAATAAGAAAAAGATAGTATGATGATTTGTTGATTTATATGTACAAAGAAATGTATAAATGGTAAAATGAGGATAGTGAATGGAGAGAACGATATGTACGACAAGGAGTTAGGTTAAAATTTCGTATTGTTTCCTTAGCCGGTGCGATATAATAGGTTGTATTTATCCTAGAAAAAGTGATATAATATCTATATAAGATTATGGAGGTGTTCACATGATAGTAGATACAAACACAATGGTTTCGATTACAGAAGCGAATCAGAATTTTTCAAAAGTTGCAAGATTAGTAGATGAGCTCGGCTCAGTCGTTATACTTAAGAATAATGCACCAAGATATTTGGTAATCGATTTTAGCAAAGCGGATGAAAGTGCTGTAGCTAAGGATGAAGATGTGCTTGAGATTTCAAAGAGATTACTTGCACAGAATAAAGAAGCTTATGAGGTGCTTGCAAAATGAGAAGATTGAGTAAAGAGCAAATTTTGATGCTCCATTTACAGCTCATTGAACAAACTGGCGGAACCCCTGGTGTAAGAGACTTCAATTTGTTGGAGTCGGCTATTGAGACACCGTTTCAAGTGTTCGGCGAAGAAGAGTTATATCCAACGATACAAGCGAAAGGTACACGCCTTGGCTATGGTTTAATAAAAAATCATTGTATGTTGGATGGGAACAAACGGATAGGAACACATGCGATGCTTGTATTCTTTGCTTTGAATGGAATCGAATTGTCGTATACGCAAAAAGAATTGTACGAATTGGTTCTTGCAGTAGCAGATGGAAGCTTGGAATATAAAGATATGCTTAAGTGGGTATTGGAGCATCAAGTGTAATTATTTAATATTTTTTAATGCCTGTGTTCAATCTCTGGAAGGTCGAACACAGGTGATTTGAATTTTACGGCGAGGTGAATGATATGGAAAAATGGGGAATGTTTGAATTTAATATGCCTTATATTGGAGAAATTATTGAGAAAATAAATGATGTGGTATTGCCAAAAGATTACATAGAATTTATGAAAAAACATAATGGTGGCGAAGGAGATATTGGAGAAACCTGGCTTATATTATATCCGTTAGAAGAATTGCAAGAAATAAATGATGATTATGAAATTGAAGAATTTCTGCCAGGTCACATTATCATTGGTTCAAATGGTGGTGGGGAACTTTATGGAATTGATAATAAGGGAAACTATTTTAATGTACCAGTGCTAATAGATGAAGATGATGTTGCTTTGCTTGGAATGGAGATAGAGTTACTGCCCGATAGAATTAATGCGCTTTGGGAGTAGATTCAGTTGTAGGTTATATTAATTATATATGATGAACAGAGCATAAGCTTTGAAGTTGATGGAGGTTATGCATTTAAAATTAACCACCAGAAAGGAATTACGGATATGAAAAGATTTTTTATAAAGTACAATCTTGAAATATTGACCACATTGATGTTTGCCTTTGTTACAATGATTGCAATTTTTAATGCAACACCATCAATAACACAAAAAATGCTTTTAGCATATGTGTTTCTTTTCACACTACATGAGTGGGAAGAAAACAGATTTCCGGGTGGATTTGTAAAAATTATGGAAGGAATGATTGGCAAAAAATTCAGTGAAGATGCAAAAGAACTATCGCATATTCCAGTAATAATTTTGCTTCTGCTGATTCATATCATTCCGTATCTTTTTGACTCAGTAGTTTTTTTTACTTTGATTCCTATCTTTCTTGGCATTTTTGAAGGCTTCGTACATACCATGGGTGTCAAACTGTCCAAAGCAGAAAAATTCTACACCCCAGGAATGGTTACGGCATATATGATGTTGGCTGTATCGGTTTTCAACATTTACTATTTAGTAGCAAACAAAATGATAACAGGAAAAGACAGTTTGTTAGGTATTGCTTGTATGTTCGTAAGTTTTACTATTATGCAAAACAGAGTGCTTGCAATAAATGGTATTTCTTATAAAGATATGTTCAATATAATAAAGGCAAAGAAGTAAATTCCAATATGTAAAACAGTTAGAAAAATTTGAATTTTTAGTTGAGTTATGTTCTCAAAGAGGTGGTAGAAATACCATCTCTTTTGTTATCTAAAATCATTGAGGTTATTTGTGTATTTGGAGTTATGAAAAAAGTAGTTGATTATAAGGTGTATATGCATTATAATATATCTAGTGATATATATCAGTGGATATTTGAAGAAAGAGGAGAATATTATGCCACCAAAGCAAAAGATTACTAAGGAAGAATTGTTAGAGTGTGCAGCTCGAATAGCAGAAGAAAATGGTATTTTAGCAGTTACATCCCGTAGTGTTGCAAAAGAAGCCGGATGTTCCATTCAACCTGTATTTAGTCAATTCCCTACTATGGAGATATTAAGACAAGAGACATTTGATTATGTATGCAAGAAATCCGTTGAAGAAGTTCTTATGTTTGAAAAATATCCTGATTATTTTGCAAGAACATCAAAATGGGTAATCGATTTAGCAAGAAAGAAACCGAATTTGTTCAGATTAATTTATATGTCGGGTGGTTTTCATGGAAATCAGTTGCTAGATGTCATGATGGATTATGAGAATAATAGAGATATGCTTTTAAAAATGACACAATTATATGAATTGGATTTCGAAGTGTGCAGAGATATTTTGATGAGAAGTTTTTTGTTACTGATAGGCGTTGGAACTATGATTTGTGAAAATCGTATGGATTTTAGCGATGAGCAGGTTATGTCGATGATGAAGCAAACTGTATCGGATATGGTGCATGGTGCGAAAGGAGCGAAGTCATGAAGCAAATAAGTTTATTAAAAGCAATGTACTTGATACATAAAGCAGAAAAGATGACAACACCGAAACGAATGAAATTACAACAACGTCGCTTGCAGGATTTGGTTTCCTATGTGAAAGAAAATAGTCCTTATTATGCTGAACTTTATAAAGAAGTGGGAGAAACATTCTTGCTTACAGATTTACCAATTACCAATAAAGTGGCATTGATGGAACATTTCGACAGTTGGATGACAGATAGAAGTATTACACGAAAAAAGGCAGATAGCTTTATGGCAGATATTTCCAATGTGGGTAAAAAGATGGATGGGAAATATCTGGTATATACAACTTCTGGCTCTACTGGAAATCCTTGTATTGTACTCTATGATGAAACTACTATTAATGTTTCATCTGCAATCAGTGTTCTTCGCAGTTTTGCCAGAAAGCAAGATATGAAAGCTTTTATGAAACAAGGAAAAAAGAACGTTGCACTTTTTGCAGAGGGTGGATTTTATCTTGCCAGTGGTTCTGTAAAATATAATCTTAATAAGATGCCATGGAAGAAAAATGTGATGAAATCTTTTGATGTTCGTAAAAAGACTCAGGATATCGTTGATATGTTAAATGAATATCAACCGACCATGATAGGGTCCTATCCCACAGCACTGGAATTATTGGCATATGAACAGGAAAGCGGGAATCTGCATGTAAATCCGGTAATAATTATGACCGGTGGTGAGCATCTAAGTGAGGAAGTTCGCAAGAGATTGTCCAAGGTGTTTGGATGCTATGTGCAGACCAATTATTCCTGTACAGAGGGAGGTACGGTTGCTTGTGAATGTACGGAACATCACTTTCATGTAAATGATGATTGGATTATACTGGAATCGGTGGATGAAAACAATCAGCCGGTTCCGTTTGGAACGCAGTCAGCCAAGGTATTGCTGACCAATCTTGCGAATAAAGTATGTCCACTAATTCGTTTTGAAATCACAGATAGAATTGTAATGCATGATGAACCATGTGCCTGCGGTAATAATCGACCATGGTTAACCATAGAGGGTAGAACAGATGATATTTTGACTTTTGAAAACGGAATAAAAATTCCACCCCTCTCACTGTATATAGTGCTTAAGGAAATACATGGAATACAACGTTTTCAGTTGATTCAGTTGAGTGGAAACGAGTTAGAGTTGAGGTTAATTGCTGAAGATAAGGTTCAGGCGTTTGAAGAAGCCAAGAAGGCTGTAACAGAATATTTATTGCAAAATGGTGTTAGTTGTGAGATTTATTGTTCGGACAAACAACCGGAAGCCAATGCTAAAAGTGGGAAATTCAAGCATATTGTTGCAATGAAGCAATAGATAAAAGGAAAATTCAGCTTTATGCATACTATGTATTTAAAATATCATAAGCATAGGCAGAAAAATATCGTTACTGTTCACGAGGTACGAGTGTACAGTAACAAAATATCTAAATAAAAATGCACATTCATTACAAATGTATTGAAATGGTAATGAATGTGTGATATTTTATAAGAAAGAAATTTGTTGGAGGTGGCGTAAATGGCAAGTACAATTCAAGTAAGAGTGGATGATGAATTAAAAGCAAAATCAGATGAATTATTTAAAGATTTAGGTACAGATACAACAACCGCAATCCGTATATTTTTGACACAGGCATTAGCCGTAAATGGATTTCCGTTTGAGATAAAAAAGATAAGTGAAAATCCGTATAAGGTATTATCAGAGGTTGAAATGCTTGAAAAGCTAGAGAAAGCACGCGAGCATGCAGCACAAGGAATGTATAAAGATGCTTATGATATTTCACGTGATATGAGGTCGAAGTATGGATTATAAGGTGGTAGTAACAAAATCTGCTGAAGAGGATTTGGAACGCTTTATCAAGTATCTGATTTTTGAGAAGAAAAGCTTGCAAGCGGCAGAAAATGTGCTGAATGATTATGATGCGACAATTGAAAGTCTAAGACATGTGGCAGGAAGTTTAAAACTGTGTGATAATCCAAGATTGCATCAGTTAAAATATCGTCATATAAACTTTTTGAACCATAGATATTTTATGTTATATCGCATTGAAGATGATTTAGTGGTTATAGATAATATTTTTCATGAGTTACAAGATTATGAAAATAAGATGCATTAGTTGTAGTATAGAGAGATAACTTTGAATTTTGAACATTCAAACGGAAACAGAATGCCGGGTGAAGAGGCGGAAGACTCTGTCGACGAGTATGGTGTCAATTATATTGATGGTGTGGAAGTTACGGACGAAGAATGTGCAAAGTATGATTTGAGAGCATATGAATACATCTTTGGTAGTATGAGTTATGAGGAAATGGCATTATTGTCGAATTGATAAAGATAGATATGAAAAATATGATGATAAAAATAGAAGATTTTATTTTAAAGATAAGTATGAAATTAAGTAGAAAGCATCCGAAGATATACTTTTTTGTAAATGTTATGTTACTTTTGAGTGTTTGTACGATGCTGTCGTTTTTTCCATATATATATAGAGCAATTTCATATCCTGTTTTCTATGAAAAAGAAGTCGCATCAGGAATCATAGAAGATATTATAGTGGAAAAGCACTCGGTGGCTAAAAGGTATGGAAGCACTAAAATGCCCATATACTATTTTGTTATCAATGGTACTTATGTTCGTGTAACACCAAGTATCCGAAGCGAGTATGAAGAAGGCGATGTATATGAATATGTTCAATATACAAGTGGAGATAAAATGATTGGAGACAGTAGAGAGTATTCGTTGTTATGGGGAATTGTAGCACTGATAATAGAAATTTTTATCAATTATGTGCTTCTGTCTTTGTTTTGGTTTTATATTGATATCGAAGGAAAATTGAAAAAAAAGAAAGTAAGGGAGCTTTCTGTTTCCGTAGATTACAGCCATTTATCCAAAAGAGAATTGTATAAACTATGTAGGCTCAGAGGTATTAGTATTATTGAGAGTAAACGTAAAAATTGAAAATATTTGGAAGAGTGTCTTAGAAATGATGATAGTATTGACAAAAGCTGCGTTGAACAGAAACCACAATCTGAACTGTGGGAAAGGGTTGCGATTAAAATAGAGGTTATCTTGGTGATATTAGTATGTGTTAGTGTTTCCGTATGTATTTATCATTTCATTTATTTACTTACATAATATTTTATATAGCATATAAAGAAGAGTTGGTTCTTGTAGTAGTTTACAAGAAAAAAGTCGTTACTGTTCACACAGTAACCTGACACTTGCTGTCAGGTTACGTAATAGAGTGATTCAGGGGTTGGTTTTTGCTTCGCGCAGCGAATTTGCATGCAAAAACCAATTCGTAACTGTTCACATGTGAACAGTTACAAAAAGTCTTTTGGTGGGAAAGAAAATCCTTATGAAAAGCTTGAAGAGGAAAAACGGAGAATTCGAAGTTTGCAAACTGTGTTTTGGCGAAGATATACAAGGAGAAAGATAATGAGAATAATATTTGTAAAAGGAAGAGAGATTAATAAAGTAGTCACTTTGGTAAACCTATCATTAGCTGTAATTACATTTATCGCTGCCAATTTGGTAGTAAAAATGGACAGAGTTTTAAGTGACAGTCTGGTTATTCTTTCACTGATTTTTCTTGGAGTTTCTTTTGTGTACTCGATTTTTTGGTTTGTATTTTACTTGATAGAAAAGAAAAAACAAAAAGTAATGAATCAGGCATTATCCGAAATGGAAAAAGCGGAGGAATTTCAGGTTTCTTTAGATTATGTGGTTATTAATTTGCCGGCAGAAGAATTACTGGAAAAAGTTCATAAGCGTTTTTGGAAGGGATTAAAATTAACATTTATCACAACTATAATAATTTTTGTGGGATTGATGATGTTAGGATTTTACAATGGAACATTAGGAAGATTGGACGTGGTTCTTACCGTCTTTATTTTTTCGTTTTTTCCGAATCTGGTATACCTTGTAATGCAAATTCCGCCCTATCGTTTATACAAAAAGACTATACTGAGAAAGATTACTTTAAGTCCGGGAGTACTTTCCATCAATGAAAAATCCTATCAGGCAAGGGATATTTCTGAAATTGTTATTTCTTCTGAGTGGAAAGGTAATGAAAGAAGTATAAAATTTTACAGAACTATCATAATACATACGAAAACAGGAAAAGATGTGTATTGTGTGGATTTTAGAGACCAGGCAAGAAAATCAATCCGGTATAATGGATATAAGGAATTGTTGGAACATATAAGAAAGTGGTCCCGAGGAAATCAGGTTGAGCTGACAATAGATTACATGGATTAAAAGGTAATTGTTACATGCAGGTTAAATTTTTGTTGAAAGACAGGAACATTCAAAATTTGAAATATTAAGATAGAAACATTATTTGTAGAGAACAGAAACTTCAGTTTTACAAAAGTGCTAAATTACATATGAAATATTCATATGTAATTTAGCACTAAGAAAAATTTCTACAAGATATGGAATGATATAATGAAAATTTTTCCATATCTTGTATGATATATTGTATGGTCGCCTTCGTGGCGACCTGTTTTTTTCACTTTTGTGATATAGTTGCCTCAGAAACAAATAAAAAGCCTAAACGGAGGTAATTATCATGAAGAAGAATTTAACAGAAATCGTATTTATTTTGGACAGAAGTGGTTCAATGAGTGGCTTGGAGAAGGATACTATTGGAGGATACAATTCTTTGATTGCAAAACAGAAGAAGGAGGAAGGAGAGGCATTTATATCGACAGTATTGTTTGATGATCAGACAGAAGTGTTACATGACAGAGTTGGTCTGGATAAGGTTAAGCCAATAACAGAAGAAGAGTATTTTGTGAGAGGATGTACAGCTTTGCTGGATGCAGTAGGTGGAGCGATTCATCATATTGGAAATGTGCATAAATATGCCAGAGAGGAGGATAGACCAGAGAAAACTTTATTTATTATTACTACTGACGGACAGGAAAATTCCAGCAAAATATATACTTATGAAAAAGTAAAGAAAATGGTTGAACGTCAAAAAAAGAAATATGGCTGGGAGTTTTTATTCTTGGGAGCGAATATGGATGCAGTTGCTGAAGCTGGTCGTTTTGGTATCAGTAAGGAAAGGGCTGTTAAGTATGAATGCGATGAAATAGGAACAGAGCTGAATTACAGGGTTCTTAGTAATGTGGTAAGCAGAGTAAGGCAATGTTCGGTAGCAGATATGGCGGAAGTTCTTACTGATGACTGGAAGGAAGAGATTGAAGCTGATTATAATAGGAGAAGTAAAAATTGATGAAAGCGGAGGGGGAACGACTGGTAAAGCAGTATAAGGAAATTTCGGGGCAGTAATGTTAAAAAAATCGAGAATTTATTGTGTTTATGGGATGTAGGGAGTAAAATAGAAAAAAGTACGTATACGAGGTGGGTTACGATGAAAGTAGTATCAACGATTATATTATATGTGATTGTCTCTTGGATTTTATTAGTTATACTAATGTTACCCGTTTATTTTATAAGAAAAAGACGTAATCCATCGGATAAGAAAAATACGATGAAAAGTTTGTTTATAAGAGAGGGTGGAAAGGGCTGGTGTTATGGCATTTAAAATAGTCAGAAATGATATTACAAAGATGGAAGTTGATGTAATTGTTAATACAGCAAATATGGAACCGATTTATAGCGATGGGGTAGATACTGCGGTATACGAAGCTGCTGGAGTCGAGTTATTACTTGCTGAGAGAAGAAAAATAGGATGCATGCACGTAGGCGAAGTTGCTATAACACCAGGCTTCCATCTTCCGGCAAAATATATCATTCATGCAGTTAGTCCGTTTTATAAAGATGGAGAAAGTGGAGAAGAGGATTTATTACGTTCCTGTTATCGAAAGAGCCTCGAATTGGCTTATGAAAATAAGTGTGAAAGTATAGCATTTCCTTTGATTTCAACCGGTAGTTTTGGTTAT